>NZ_JBQSUN010000003.1:0-259204 GCF_052384325.1 Streptococcus sp. cx1
GCCCTACTCAACTGTGCGGAGGTGGGACGACGAAATCGAATTCTAACGAATTACCGATTTCTGTCCCACTCTCAAGAAATAGAATTCCTAGGAAATCATTGAATTATCAATCACCCTACCAAGTTTTTCTGAGTTACTTGAAAAGTCTAACTTAATTTGACAATTTAGGTTCTTAAACGTCTCTAGTTAATCAACTAAAAATTATAACTAGCTGGGTGTTATCTAATCTCCCCTCATTTTTAAGTTTTTATCATTTTTGATATAATGGTAGAGAATGAAAGGAGACTTTATGTCAACTAAAAATTTAACGCCGGTCTTAAAAACCTCTTTTGTGCTACTGGCTATCCTCGTCCTTCTTGGTATTGTTATGCCTGACGGCTACCAAGTTTGGTCAGAACAACTAAGGGAAGTTATTTCAGATAAACTTGGCTGGTTTTACTTATTACTGGTCACGTCAATCGTTCTACTTTGTGGCTTTTTCCTGGTTAGTCCCGTTGGGCAAATCAAACTGGGGGAACCCAATTCGGTGCCTGAACACTCTACTATCTCTTGGATTGCCATGATATTTTCTGCTGGAATGGGAATCGGCCTTGTCTTCTACGGTGCCGCAGAGCCCTTATCCCATTATGCCATTTCAACGGTACGAGCTACCCCAGGGTCGCAGGAAGCCTTAGCCGATGCTTTCCGTTACACTTTCTTTCACTGGGGCATCCATGCCTGGGCAATATATGCTTTAATCGCCCTGGCCCTCGCCTACTTTGGTTTCCGAAAAAAAGAGAAATATCTTTTATCGGTTACCTTAAAGCCCTTGTTTGGTAAAAAAACAAACGGTATCCTTGGTAAGATCGTAGATACGATTACAGTGGTCGCTACTGTTATCGGGGTGGCAACCACTCTTGGTTTTGGGGCAGCCCAAATCAATGGGGGACTCAACTACCTCTTTGGTATTCCAAACAATGCCCTTGTGCAAGTTATTATCATCATTATCACAACCATCCTCTTTACCATTTCAGCCCTTTCTGGTCTTGGAAAAGGGGTAAAAATCTTATCAAACACCAATCTTATTTTAGCGATTGGACTACTCGCCATCACCATAATCATCGGTCCCACAGTCCAGATTTTTAATACCTTGACCGATAGTATCGGACTGTATATTTCCAATTTCTTCCGTATGAGTTTCAGTGCTGGTTCCTTTGGTCAATACAATCGTGACTGGATCAATACTTGGACGATTTTCTATTGGGCTTGGTGGATTTCTTGGTCACCATTCGTGGGAGTTTTTATTGCCAGAATTTCTAAAGGACGTAGTATCAGACAATTTCTATCCATCGTCTTATTAGCACCGACTGTATTAAGCTTTTTATGGTTTTCTACCTTTGGAACACTTTCAACGCATGTTCAATCACTTGGAAATGTAGATTTAACACAGTTTCCAAGTGAGCAGACCTTGTTTGCAACCTTCAGTCAACTGCCATTTGGTTTTATTGCCTCCGTTGTTGCCATCATCTTGATCATTACCTTCTTTATCACGTCAGCAGACTCTGCGACCTATGTGCTAGCTATGCTCTCTGATGATGGGAATCTCAAACCAAAGAATAACCTTAAAATCTTCTGGGGCGTACTCCTTGCGACTATTGCCATCGTCTTACTTCTTTCAGGGGGCTTAGTAGCCTTGCAAAATACGCTGATTATCGTAGCCTTTCCATTTTCACTCATCATGGTACTGATCATGGTTTCCCTAGTCATTGAATTGCTACACGAAAAAGACAAGATGGGACTGTCAATCACACCGACGCGATACCCTAAAAAAGATCAACCCTTCAAATCTTATGAAGAATAAATAACCCAATTTGTAAAACGAAGCTAGACAGAAAAAGCCATCTATGTTAGGCTCAGATAAACACCACATTTGTCTGAAAGGAACTAAGATAAATGACCTATACTCATCTTACCACAAACGAGCTTGTAACGATAGAGGCTTACTATCAAGAAAACATAATAAAAATTAATATAAAAAGTTTCTAAAATACATATTTAGACACTTTTTGTATGCTATAATTTTCATTAACACTATAACAAAGGAGAACCAAATGAAACGTTTAAATACTCTATTTCATATTATAAAAGTTACAGGTTTTAATCAATTTTTGACAAGTTTTGTAAGTTTTATTTTTATTTCAGGAGGAATACTTTTATTAGTTGAACCTCAAATAAGTAATTACTGGGATGGACTATGGTATGCTTTTGTCACATCAACAACAGTAGGTTACGGAGATATACTAGCTACTACTCTAATCGGACGTATTACTAGCGTCTTTTTAACTGTATATGGACTTATTTTTTTTGGATGCTTATCAGCCGTAATTGTCAATTACTACAGCAAATTAAATACACCTAATAATAAAACTGACTAACATATTTCTTAGTAACTGTAAAAAATAATTCTTTCTCTGCCAATTCCAAACGGCTACAATTTCCTGACCTCGCGATACTTCTTGACTATCCTCTCCAGTCTGAACAAGATTACCATCTTCGACATCATCTAAGTCTAATTCTTTCTTGATAGTCTTGAAGAGTTTTCCAAATCCAATCTGTCGTTTCCGATAAAGTCCCTCAAACAAATCACCCGTTATCCGTTCCTTCGTCTCTTCAGGCAAGACAATCACTTGTTTGTCATTCTCTTTCTCGACATCAAATGGATTTTACTAATATTTCTCAAAATTATGAGGCTGGGACAAAAGTCCTAGCCTCTTTATTGTTTTTGGATTGTCGAGCAAGACGCAGTGGTTGAGTGGGCTCTACTACGCTGATTTCATCAGCTTTTACTGCCCTACTCAACTGTGCGGAGGTGGGACGACGAAATCGAATTCTAACGAATTACCGATTTCTGTCCCACTCTCAAGAAATAGAATTCCTAGGAAATCATTGAATTATCAATCACCCTACCAAGTTTTTCTGAGTTACTTGAAAAGTCTAACTTAATTGTTATCATTTAATTTATCTAACAGAGCCTCTGCTACTTTTTCTGGAATGCCAAGGGAATGGATATCCTCAACAGTAGCTTTTTGGATAGCTGTCATAGACTTGAAGTGTTTGAGGAGTTTTTGTTTGCGCTTAGGTCCTAACCCCTCCACGCCATCAAGTTTAGAACTGAAACTATTCTTACTACGGACTTGACGATGGAAGGTGATGGCAAAGCGGTGAACTTCATCCTGAATGCGGTGAAGGAGGAAAAACTCCTCGGATTGACGTGGCAAATCAATGACTCGCAAAGGATCCCCAAAGAGCAATTCATTGGTTTGGTGCTTGTCATTTTTCTGAAGACCTGCAACTGGGATAGATAGATTCAGCTCATTACGAAGGACGTCCTTGGCGACATTGACCTGACCTTGACCACCATCCATGATAATGAGGTCTGGTGGCGTTAAACCATCTCGTTTGACACGACTATAGCGACGACGAATGACCTCACGCATACTGGCATAATCATCAGGGCCTTCAACAGTCTTAATCTTATATTTGCGGTACTCTTTTTTATTAGGTTTACCATTTTCAAAGACAACCATGGCAGAGACAGGGCTAGTTCCCATGATATTAGAGTTATCGAAAGACTCGATACGGACCGGTGTCGGAATCCCCATGAGTTTGCCTAGATTTTCAATAGCTCCTTGGGTCTTAGCCAAGTCTTTTTCGAGGAGATCAAATTTTTGGGTCAAACTGACTCGGGCATTTTTCGTCGCCAGATTAACCAACTGCTTTTTCTCGCCTCTTTGTGGTTTAAAAACCTTGACTTCATCTCCGACCAGAGCTTCGACAGACTCTTGATCAATGTCTCCAGGAATAAAAATTTCCCTAGGCTTGAGATGCCGACTATCCAGGTAAAATTGACCCATATAAGTTAGAAAATCTTCCTCAGCATCATTATAATATGGGAACATATTGACATCACGCTGAATGAGTTTCCCTTGGCGAACAAAGAAAACCTGAACACACATCCACCCCTTGTCCACGTAGTAACCGAAGATATCACGGTCCTGCATGTCCTGACGGATAACCCTTTGCTTAGTCCTGAGCGTCGATACTGCCTCAATCAAATCACGATACTCCGCAGCACGCTCAAACTCCATCTGGTCAGACATATCCTTCATCTTGGCCTTAAGCTGATTAACGATTTTATCATCATGACCGTTTAGGAAATTCTTGACATCCTCAACCAAACCTTGCCAATAGTCTTCAGTGGTGTGACAGATGGTATGGGCATTACATTGGCCAATATGGTAATAGAAACAGACCTTGTTGGCGGGATTTTTACATTTCTTAAAGGGGAAAATACGGTCCAAAAGCTTCTTAATTTCATTAGCTGCACCAGAGTCTGGGTAAGGACCAAAATAGAGACCGCCATCCTTCTTAACCTGGCGAGTAATCATGAGCCTTGGATAGAGCTCCTTAGTAATCTTGATAAATGGATAAGACTTGTCATCCTTGAGGCGGATGTTGAATTTAGGCATATTCTCTTGGATAAGATTAATTTCCAAAAGCAAGGCCTCAATATTGGACTCGGTTACGATAAATTCAAAATCTGCAATCTCAGATACCAAAAGCTCTGTCTTGGTATCATGGCTTCCACGAAAATAGCTACGCACACGATTTTTTAGATTTTTAGCCTTACCGACATAGATAATATTGCCGAATTTATCCTTGTGGAGATAGCACCCCGGGTTGTTTGGGAGTAATTCCAACTTATGTTTAATCAGATCATTCATGCTTTCATTGTAGCAAAAAAAGAGCTGAAAAGCTCTTAATAGTCATGGTTGAATACAATTTTGAAAAGTGGCCTATTTGCTCAAAATCGTCAAGATTTCTTGGTAGTTTTTGACTTGATAGGTTGGAATAGCCGGAGTCTCATTAACCAAACCTTTTGGATTAAACCAAATGCTGTCAATTCCTGCATTATTACCACCTTGGATATCAGCAGTTAGACTATCACCAATCATGAGGGCCGAATCGGGATGAAAGTCATTTACCTGATCCGAAATTTTTTCAAAAAAGTCAGTAGACGGTTTGTGGGCGCCCACTTCATCTGAAATGAAAATATCGTCGAAGAATGGCAAGATGCTTGAGGCTTGCAGACGACCACGTTGGATGTAGCTAACACCATTAGTTGCTGCATATATCTTGTGACCTCGGTCTTTAACATTCGATAAGAAAGCATGGGCCTGAGGCAACTCCTGCCCCTGTTGGCTCAAGAAATGCTGGTAACGGCCAGCTAAGTGACTGCCATCAACCTCCTGTCCAAAATGCTCAAAAAGACGAGAAAAGCGCGTGCGAAGCAATTCCGGCTTAGTGATTAAACCATGATTGAGATCTTCCCACATGGAACGATTCATGGGGATATAGTGATCCTTGTAAACTTTAAGATCTCGTGAAGCCACCCCAGCCTCTTCAAGAAGGTAGGTCAAAGCCAAATCTTCAGCACGGTCAAAATCTAGGAGGGTGTGGTCAAGGTCGAAAAGTAAATGGGTGTAGGTCATGGTATATCCTTTCTAACTGGAAATCTTTAGGCTCTATTTTACCACAATCCAGCTATATATAAATAAAGAAACACAAAAGGGCGACCCGCAGGCCGCCCACTCAGATTTATGAAAAATAAGTATTGCTTACTTAATAGGCTGCTATTATATCCATTGAACCTTAAAGAAAGCTTAAAGTAGATTATTTTTTTACTATTTCTATAGATTTTTACTTAAATACCTAATCGCTCTAATTCGTGGTATACTGAAAATACAAGATTAATCAAACGAGGCGTGTTATGAAAAATTTAAAATTTCAATCCGTTTTTGACATCATCGGACCTGTCATGGTCGGGCCTTCCTCTAGCCATACTGCAGGAGCTGTTCGTATTGGCAAGATTGTTTCTGCCATCTTTGGTGAGACACCGACTGAGGTAGAATTTCAACTCTTTAATTCCTTTGCCAAAACCTATCGAGGTCACGGGACTGATGTAGCTCTAGTAGCTGGTATTTTAGGTATGGAAACCGACGACCCTGACATTCCACGCGCTCTGGATATCGCATACGAAAAAGGCATTAAGGTCTACTGGAAAATCAACAAGGATAGTAATGCGCCGCATCCCAATACGACTCGTATTACCTTAAAAAATGATAAAAAAACCATTTCTGCCACAGGTGTTTCTATCGGTGGAGGAAATATCCAAGTAACTGAACTCAATGGTTTTGCGGTCAATCTCAAGATGAATACACCGACTCTTATCATAGTCCACCAAGATGTTCCAGGAATGATTGCTCTTGTGACCGATATTTTATCTCGTTATGGTATCAATATCGCTCAGATGACCGTCACTCGAGAAAATGCTGGTGAGAAGGCTATTATGATTATAGAAATTGACTCGCACCAGTGTGATGAGGCCGTCAATGAAATTGCTAGAATTCCTCATCTACATAATGTCAACTTTTTCAGCTAAGAGGGGGATTGCATGTTTTACACTATTGAAGAATTGGTTCAACAAGCTGACCGAGATTACCAAGGTAATATCGCAGAGCTCATGATTGCCACAGAAACAGAGCTAACTGGACGTGAACGTCCTGAAATCCTATCTCTTATGACTCGAAATCTTGAAGTGATGATAGAGTCTGTTCAGGCTGGTCTATCCCCTGAGAAATCACCAACTGGCTTAACCGGGGGAGATGCTGCCAAACTGGATGCTTATATCAAAAATGGAAAGACCCTGGCTGATTCTGCTGTTCTGGGGGCTGCTAGAAATGCCATGGCCGTCAATGAATCTAACGCCAAGATGGGCTTGGTTTGTGCCACACCAACGGCTGGTTCAGCAGGTTGTTTGCCCGCTGTTCTAACAACAGCTATCGAAAAATTGGGCTTGAGCCAATCACAACAACTAGATTTTCTCTTCACTGCTGGCGCATTTGGTCTAGTCATCGCAAATAACGCCTCAATTTCTGGAGCAGAGGGAGGATGTCAGGCCGAAGTTGGCTCTGCCTCTGCTATGGCTGCTGCCGCTATTACAATAGCTGCTGGTGGAACCCCCTTCCAAGCTAGCCAGGCCATCTGCTTTGTACTAAAAAATATGTTGGGACTCATTTGCGACCCAGTAGCCGGATTGGTCGAGGTTCCTTGTGTCAAACGTAATGCTATGGGAGCAAGTTTTGCCCTAGTAGCTGCCGATATGGCCTTGGCAGGTATCACATCTGCCATTCCAGTCGACCAGGTTGTTGACGCTATGTATCAGGTAGGTTCAGCCATGCCAACTGCCTTCCGTGAAACTGCTGAAGGTGGCTTAGCAGCAACTCCGAAAGGAAAAGCACTCGCAAAAGAAATCTTTGGTTGAGAATTAGTCGATATCCGTAGATTACTAATTCAAACATATAAAAGGCAAACATCTTTTAGTAGATGTTTGCCTTTTTCAGCTATGTCTAAACTTAGGATAGAATCTGTTGGATTTCTCGTCTGATACTATCTTTATCTAAACCATATTCCTTAAGAAGATAATCTTGTTGTCCTACTTGGCCAAAACGTTCTTTTATACCAAGTCGATAAACTGGTGTATTTACTTTGGTCGCCATCATTTCACAGATCGCACTACCTAAACCACCTATAACATTATGATTTTCAACAGTTAGTACTGGTTTATCCAACAACAAAGTTTCTACCTCAGGATGAATTGGTTTAACACGAAAGAGATCAATGACACCAACCGAATAACCTTCTTTTTCTAAAGAGTTCGCTACTTCTAAACAAGGAGCAACCATTATTCCACAACAAACCAAAGTAAGATCTTTTCCTTGTTTTAGATTAATATACCCTTTAGAGAAGTCTTCATCTCCTTTATATAGAGGGGATGGTTTTTTCCGAATAGTTCTAATATATTTTAAGCCACTCAAATGTAAAGTCTGTTGCAATACTGACTCAAATTGGATATCATCACTAACTTCAAAAACCGTAGCGTTAGGGACTAAGCGAAGGAGACCAAGCTCCTCAAAAGGCATATGCGTTCCACCATTCATCTCAGCACTAATACCGGCGTCTGATCCAATAACAGTTGCACTTAATTGAGCATAGCCAAGTGAAATAAACAACTGGTCAAATACTCTCCTTGAAGCAAATGGTCCAAACGTATGGAAATAAGGTTTAAACCCTTGGATGGATAAACCAGCAGAAAGGCCGACCATCTCTGATTCCATGATTCCACCATTAATGTATCGCATGCCAAATGCTTTCCCTAAATTATTTGTTCCCATTGAACTCGATAGATCCGCTTCTAATGCAACAACTTCCGGATGACTTTTATTAATATCAAGTAGGAAATCTCTGTAAACTAGACGCATTTCTTTTGCTTCTCTTTTCATACCATATCCTCCAGCCGCTTACGCAAGTCAAACACTGCTTTTTCTAACATTGCTCTTTGTTCATCTGAAGGGCGTAAATGATGATTAGCTGTCATAGTTTCAAGTTCAGGAACTCCTTGTCCTTTCACAGTATCTAGGACAATACACTTTGGTTGGTTAGAGGTCGAAGATTGCAATTCAATAATCGCATCGTAAATTTCCTTAATATCTGAGCCATCTACACGAATCGTTTCAAATCCAAAGGCTTTAAACTTCTCAACAAAGTCGCCAGGATTGCAGACCTCCTCTGTCGTCCCATCAAGTTGTTTTTTATTATCATCAACAAATACCAAGAGATTTCTCAATTTATGATGTGCTGCAAATTGAATTGCTTCCCAACATTGACCCTCATTTAACTCACCATCACCAACAATTGTATATGTAAAATGTGGAGAATCATTTATAATTTGACCATAAGCTATTCCAGTAGCAACGCTAATTCCTTGACCCAAAGAGCCTGTCGTCATATCAACTCCTGGAGTTAGATTTCTATCTGGATGTGACGGAAGTCGCGTACCATTCGTATTTAAAGAATGAAGAAAGTCTTTATCAAAAAATCCTTTTAAATAAAGTGTGCTATATAGAGCAGGACCAGCATGTCCTTTAGATAAAACGAAGTAATCTCTATCCTTCTTCTTAAATTGCTCTGGAGCCATATTCATCACTTTTCCGTATAACACGGCAAGTACTTCTACGACAGAGAGACTTCCACCATAATGTCCAAATCCTAAATGATTCAAGGTTTCCAGTGTATTTAATCTAATTTTGGTAGCAAAAGACTTTAATTCATGTACCTCTTTTGGACTTAGGGCCATAGCTTACTCCTCCTTAGCAGGTGCTTTATAAACGAGAGAAATTCCAACCATAGCTACAAGGACAACGATAAGACCAATAATAATACCAGCTTGTGAACCAACTTGGTTTAGAACACCAAGAATAATTCCTGACAAACCAAAGTCTGCATCTGAGAAAGTAGAACCTTGGAATCCAAGAGAACCAAGAACAGGCATCAAGAATACTGGCAAGAAGCTAATCAGAACACCTTGTAAAAAGGCACCAATTGTTGCTCCACGAACACCACCTGAGGCATTACCAATAACCCCTGCAGTTGCACCACAGAAGAAATGAGGAACAACACCTGGCAAAATGACAACAGATCCAGTAGCAATCATAAGGGCCATACTTACCAAACCACCAGCGAAACTAGAGATAAAACCAATCAAGACCGCATTGGGAGCGTATGGATAAACAATCGGACAGTCCAGAGCTGGTTTAGAATTTGGAACCAAGCGTTCAGAAATTCCCTTAAAGGCTGGTACAATTTCACCCAAAATTAAACGAACACCAGCGAGGATGACAAATACTCCTGCAGCAAATTGTCCAGCCAATTGAAGGGCATAAACTAAACCACTAGTACCACTACTCAATTCTTTTTCAATGTACCCTGACCCTGCAAAAATGGCAACGATTAGATAGATAATTGACATTGAAATTGTAATACTTACAGTACTATCACGTAAGAATGCTAAACTTTTTGGGAATTTTATATCTTCTGTTGATTTTGATTTATCCCCAACAAGACCACCAACAAATCCACTTAACCAATATCCCAATGAACTAAAGTGACCTAAGGCAACTTTATCATTACCAGTTAATTGAACCATGTATTTCTGAACGAAAGCTGGCGATAGACTCATGATAATACCTAAAGCTAGACCACCCAATAAAATTAATGGTAAGTTAGTAAATCCAGCAACTGATAAGATAACCGCAATCATACATGCCATATAAAGCGTATGATGACCTGTCAAAAAGATATATTTGAAGCGGGTAAATCTTGCAATAAGAATATTGAAGACCATACCTGCAAACATAATCATGGCTGTTGCTGAGCCGTAAGTTGTCAAGGCAACCGCTACAATCGCTTCATTATTTGGTACAACTCCTGATAGATGGAAGGCTTTTTCAAACATTGTTCCGAATGGATTCAAGGAACTTTGAATAATTCCTGCACCACCTGATACAACTAGAAAACCTACAAAGGTTTTAATACCACCCTTAATAATATCTGGTAATGCTTTCTTTTGAAGCACCAAACCTAGAATAGCAATTAAAGCCACCAATATGGCTGGTGTACTTACAATATCTAATAAGAACTTAATCATTGATAGAACCTCCTAAATAAGACCCTTTTCTTCACAAATTTTAGTTACTAATTCTTTCAGCTCATCCATATCAATAATGCTATTTAGTACCCTTACGTCACCTAGGTGTCCTGCTGAATCTTCCAAGTCACGTCCAACAATCCAAATATCCGCAGCACTTGGATCCGCACCACCTAAATCATAGTGTTCAACCTCAACACCAGTCACTCCTAGTTCGCTAAGAATAGATTCGATATTCATTTGAACCATAAAGCTAGAACCTAGTCCTGAACCACACGCTGTACCAATTCTCAACATAATTTAGTCCTCCTGTTGAATAATTTCTTTGATATCATTAAACTCTTGAGCTGTTAACAATCTTTCAACCTTAGCATTATCACGTAAAATCATCGTAAGATGTTTTAATGCTTTTAGGTGAGTCTGATTATCGACAGCAGCAATACAAATTAATAAACGAATTTCTTGAGCTGGATCATCCAGCAGATAAATTGGGTGGTCTAAAACCAACATGGACATGCCCACTTCATTAACACCATCTTCGGGTCTAGCATGGGGAATCGCAATTCCCTTTCCTAGATTAATGAAAGGTCCAAATTCTTCGACTTTTCCAATCATTGCTTCTGGGTAGTTGGCGGTAATTTGGCCACTTTCCAACAATGGCTGAGATGCTTTTCGAATAGCGTCCTTCCATCCCATTTTTTCTGAACTTCTATGAAACATTTTTTCCGTAATTAAATCTTGTAACAAAGGTAACACTTCCTTTCTCTGAATTTCTTCATATATAAATTTTTTCAGAGCAATGCGTAATTCTGATTCTTGTGAAACTGAAGCAAATCGCTTAATCAACTCAAGCAACCTCTCTAGCTCAATATCTTTGGAATCCATTTCTGGAAAATCTTTTGAGACTAATTGCACTAATTGTGAAGATTGCTCAACAGACATCATTACTGATACTAAATACTGAGGTTTTTTAGTATCAACTTTTACTGTTGAAAATACTAAATCGAATTCTTCATCCTTAAACTCATGCAAACGATCAACTCGAGTAACTCCGATAAAGCTAACCTGCGGAAATAAAATGCGTAGGTTTTCCTTTATCATAAGTGAAGAGCTCGTACCATTTGGACAGACAATAACTGCTTTGTAGTTTTTTCTAGTCGTCTCCTTCTTCTTAAGATAACCACCAAAATGAACGACAAAGTAAGCTATTTCACTGTCTGGAATAGGTTGACCTACAACCTTTGACAAGGGCTCCAAGGATTCCTTAACGAATTCAAATAAGTCTGGATGCTGTTCTTTTATCCTATCTGTATAATCATTTGAACTAGGAAGACCAAATTTTAAGCGATAGTAAACTGGAATCAAATGCTTCATCAAATTATCTTTGAGCGTGGCTTGCTTAGAAAATTGTAAAAGTGTAATACTTTCCATTTTTTCTACAATTTGATCCGTTAAAGTTTGGAAATAACTAAAATCAACAGAGGTATTTCCTTCAAAACCACTAGACAAGAGCCCAGCTATATATTGGCGATCTGATCTAGTAAAATTACTATCAAATCCCCCTAAATCATAAGCATTATCCAATAAAATATCTGCCAAATTACGTATCTGAGAAGGAGCCTCTATCTCCTCTGAAACTACTCTGGAAACTTTCCTTTGATAACGACATAAAATAAGCGTTATTCCATACAAACATTCTTGTAACTTATCGGAAATTGGCGTAAGATGTAGAATTTTTGAATAATCCTGAACAAGTTTATTTAAAATCTCAAAGGTAATACCATGAGGCCAAGCAGAAATAACATATTCAAGTCCCCAAAGTCCGACAGGAGAGTTTAGTAACTCATTAATGACTTTAAAAGCCATCAAATGTTTCTGTTTTTCATCACCAAGTATAATGTATCCTTGAGATCTAGAATATTCTATATCCAAGTGATGAGTTTGCAGATTCTTTCTCAAAGAACGAATATCAGACAAGGTGGTATTCTTACTAACCTTCAAAAAATCTTGATAGTGCCAATTGGAAACAAAATCCGTCCGACAAAAAGTATAAAGGTAAATTAACTGTAAACGAATCCTTTTGGGAAGCTGTAATTCTTCAGAACCAATTAAAGTCGCTATATTTTCATCGTTTAGTATGCCAGTAACGTAATACCTCCCTTTATCTTGCTCGATTTTTATTCCTCGGTTATCAAGATAAATAGTTAATTGATTGATACAATCTCTAACGTCTTTTATTGAGCAACGAGTTTTTACAGATAACTCATACAAAGAAAGATTTTGATTAGCCAGTAATGTTATCAAAACTACTATAATTTTATGATCAATCATTTTTTAACCTTTCTACTTAGATTATATGACACCGCTTACAAAACATAAAGATAATTAGGGCACAATTTAGAACGTTGTAAAAACTCTTTAGATTGTGCCCAAGATAGTATTTTAATGGATTTTAAAATAAAGCGACTTACAAAATCAAACCTTTTGAAAAGAACTGAATCATCCCATGACTATTTCTAAGCAAAAAAACTTAGAAGTATGAGTGCTTCTAAGTTTTTTCTTCTTATATAGCCTTTTCAACGTTTTGATCTTAGTTGAATAACCATTTTGTCAAAAAGTGCCATGTTTCTTTGGCAATACTTGCAAGGAAGGTTGATAGACTAAATTTGTTAAATGTTTTTAGGAGATTGTCAACTATTGGAGCAATAGTCTTAGGTGTTTCCACTGGAGTCTTACTTTCTTCTTCCTTACCAGTATTATCCTGAGATGGATTTGGTACTGTACTTGTATTGTCATGGCTATTATTTTGTCCAGTTGGTTCAGGCTCTGGAGCAACCTCAGGTTGATGCTCAGGTTCATCTGGTTTATTTTCCGGACTTGGTTCTGGACTAGGTTGTGGTTGAGGATCAGGTTTGATCGGCTCGTCAGTGGTGTCACTACTTGTGTTTGTCATTTTTTCAGTAACGAAGAAATTTTTGAATTCTACTGCTCCATCCCAAAGACCAACACCTACATGGGCTTGATTGAAGTAATTATCCACGGCATCAAATTGATGATGGAGCACTTCCTTACCATCGACATAGACTGTCATGGTGTCCTTGCCCTTTTCAACCTTGACGTGGTGGTACTGACCATCGTTGATTGCTTTATCCAGATGAGCTTCAGCGATGGTTTCACCACCAAAACGGAAGAGACGTACAGTATCGTTGTCAGCAAATTGGACAGAGTAGGCACGGCCTGGTTCTTCACGTTCCGCAGCTACAAAGAGGTTGACCAATCCATGTTGGTATTTGACGTCGATATCATAGTCAAATTGCTTGAAGCCATTACTTTCATAAGCCATGAAGAAGTCATTGGCACTGACATTGCTATCGTAAAGCGTATCGTCATCAATATACCAATTACCAGTGACAGCTTTCAAGCCTTTAAGGTTGGTCGCAAAATTATTGAGAGTGATGGCAATCTTAAAGGTCTTGGTCAATGAAGGATTTTCAACTGAGGTTGCTGTAACAGTGAGATGACCTTTATGAAGAGCTTTGAGAGAAAGTTTATTGTCATGTTCAGTATATGACACCAAACTTGGATCACTGACCGTCCATGTCACATCTTGCTCTTCAGAAGCGGGTGCGAGGTAAACCTGCAAGTCCTTGCTTTGACCAACTTCGAGGGTCAAATCACCTGCAACTGTGGTGTTCATGGCAACAGCCTTAGTGACTTCCTTCTTGTCAGTCCAAGTACTCTTAATTGGGTAGATAGCAATATTTGCTTTGGCTGGACCACCTTCAACCAAGACGCTCGCTCCAACGGCTCTTGGGCTTGGGAAAATCTGATTGGCACCAGCTACCGTATTGCCCTTAGCAAAGACTTCCACACTCGCACGGTCCACATAAAGATGCAAATCAATAGAACCATCTTCATTGCGAGTCACTTGTTGGCTATTAACCTTAGCAAAGGCATCAGAAAGAATTGTCCCAGATTGGCTACGGTCAATAGACAAAGTTTCCTTGGTTAAATCGTAAACGACCTTTGTAGCTTGACCATCACCGACGCGAAGGTTAAATCCAACTGCAGTCGTGTCCTTACCTGGTACAAAGTGAGAAACCACTTCATAAGTATCACCTGAGAAATCTTTAAGCAGTTCATTGTCAGAAGCTACTCTGACATTTTCAAAATACTGGGCATTATCTGTATCACGAAGGCTTTCATAGGCCTTAACAGGTGTTTGTGTTAAGAGGTAACGGTCGCCTGATTTAACCAAACCAAGGTCAAGGTTAAGGTTAAAGGTACCATTAAATTTTTGACCAACAGTATCTGCAACTAGATTGCAATAATCTTCCCAAGTGTTCATCCAGTTGATTTCAGTCAATTGCGGGATGTTTGGATGGTCAGCTGTCCCAAAATCATGAACATAGTAAGTCATGGCAGCATAGGAATCCTTACCAAAATTCATGATTTCATCATGTTCTTGGTAAACTTCATCAGCTACAAAGGCCCACTTACCATCCACTTGTTTAAAGTCTCCAACCTTGTAAGAACGACCACCACGTGAGAGGACCCACTTGAGTGCCCCATCATTGGCCACAATTGGATAGAGGTCAGGACATTCCGTATGCAAATCCTTATAGGTTGTTTCAACCTGCCAGTTCTTCAAATCTGGTGAGGAATAAATGCGGAGTGGACCACCAGCAAGGACCATAAACCATTGGTTATCCCAGCGAAAGACCTTAGGATCACGGAAATCTTGGTTTTGAAGTGGGTCCTGAGACCAGTCGGCAACCACCTTATCATATTTTTGCCAAGTTCTACCCTCGTCCTCACTATAGGCAATTTCAATCCGTTGCCCATTACCATTTGAAGTGATAATAGCTACCAGACCGCCTTCCGGAGATTTGAAGAGACCTGAGCTATTGGTACTATCAACCACGACAGAGCCTGAGAACATGTGACCTGTTGCATCTGGATAAAAAGCAATTGGCTCTTCATCCCAATGAAGCAAGTCTCGGCTGGTCGCATGAGCCCAGTGCATTGGACCCCATTTGGTATCATCGTAAAATTGATAGAAAAGATGGTAACGTCCTTTGTAGAAGACCAAGCCATTAGGGTCATTAGCCCAGCCATCCTTAACAGAATAATGATACTGATCACGGTAAAGCTCGTTGTAATAGACATCATCGCTCTGTCTTCGGTGGATATTGACACGGTAGGTCAAGGTCACTGGACGACCAAGCGAATCGGTCACACTACTTTCAATAGTAAAGTAATTGGAACCTACAGCCACTGGCAATTGAGAAATATCTGTGTAGACATTTCCTTTGGCATCTTCAACCTTGATGACAGCATTAGGATTGTGCTTAGTAATGTCAAAGCCTACCGTCTCAGCATTATGCCCTACATATTGGATATGAAGTGGTTCTTGGGAGAAGAATTGGGCTTGTTTTTCAACAGATCCTGTCTTTGAGGTCACCACAAGATTGTCAATCAAAGGAAGACTGGCATCATCAAGATTAACATAGCGGGTGTTTTTGAAAATGACATTGGCATTCCAATTAAGAAGTCCAAAGTAACCTTCTGGAAGGACTTGAGGTTGACCCTTGTCACTTTTTTGAAGAACAGCGTCACCTGTACTTGCGACAAGCACATCATTGACATAGTAAGATAGCCACTGATTAGCCGCAACTACTCTAAGATTGTAGGTTTCATCGGCAGTTGGTGTTACATCTTTTTCGTCTACAAGTTGAATATCATGATTATTGACCCAACGCCAAAACTTAACCTTATGGTTACCAGAGTCTACGTTGACCCCGTACATATTTTTATCGCTACTATCATTGTTACCACGGAAAATGAGGGCAGCGGCACCACCAGCTTCCTTGAAGGTCACATCTGTTGAATAGATAAAATTCTTGCCCTCGGATTGAGAATAAAGGAAAGAGTCTCCCTTGTCTTTGGCTTCTGAATGAATACCGTCAGCCTGCATTTCCCAGTGACCATTTTGGTCTGCGGTCATCCCTTCAAGATTGGTAACTGCTTCATTATTAGGCAAATCCGTTTTTTCCTCTGTCACATGAACAGGACTGGTGCTATTCGTTACAACTGGAGATTGTTCTTGATTGGTCTGATTCAAATCGGCTTCTTGCGCTTGGTTAGTTACTTTCTCAGCCTCACTAGCCTGTGTTTGTACTTCTTTTGACTGGTCAGGGATAGGCTGAGTGGGATTCTCTTGAGCTGTTTTAGCAGATTCGGAAACAAGAGACGGGCTCGGCTCTACCACTTGGGGGACTTCCTTGGTCGTGCTAGGAGTAAGCTCCGCTTGAGGGGTAACTTGATGGTCAGTTTTAGCTACCACTTCTTGAGGTACTTGGCTCACAGTTGCCTGTTCCACTTGGTCCGCATAGACAGGACCAGCCAGGGCCAAACCTGCAAAACTTACCAAGGCACAGCCGTAGACCCAAGTCTTCCCACTTTTGCGCATAAACCAATTTTTACAAACAGTATCATTCATGACTCTTCTCCTTCTTTAGAGTAACATTAAATGTTAACTCATTTTTCATGAAAATTCAAAGTCAATACATTCGCCTTTATTAATAAGCCTGTCAAAATTTCCGGAAATATCTCTAGGATTTACATTAAAACGGTAAACGCTTACTTTTAATATCATTATAGCACTATCGTCTGAAAATGTCGCATTTTTCTATAATATTTTTAATAGAAATAAAAAACTTCCGAATTTGCCATTCGAAAGTCCCTTACTTATGTTTAATCTGAGCCTGTTAGCAGGCTATTTCCAATAATACCAATGGTTACAATAGCAATCCCAAAGAATCCCAAAAGGCTAGGCAAAAGCGGCCAGTAAAATCAAAAGACTAGCACTCCACATCCAGGACCCACCCGAAAGATTCATATTTCGATTAAAAATGATAAATTGCAAGAATAAGTGCAACATTTAGTCAAACTCATCCTCTAGAGCTTCACAAGCAGTTCTGTAAGCTAAACATTTTCGCGGTCGGTGATTGATATCATATAAGGCTTTGTTCAAAGCCTCCTCAGAGATAGCGGCTAAATCTGTTTTCTTTGGGAAATATTCTCTTAGTAAGCCATTTGCGTTTTCATTGCTTCCTCTCTACCAGGAAGAATAGGCGTCCGCAAAGAAAAAGGGAATTCCTAAGTTCTCCACCAGAGGATAGCAGGCAAACTCTTTTCCCCTGTCTGAAGTGAAGGTTTTAAGAGTCTCTTTTGGAAATAGCCTACAAAGTTGTTCGATAGCTGAAAACATGGCTTTGGCTGTTCTATCTGGTATCTTGAAAGCTAAGTAAAAACGAGTTTTTCGCTCTAGAAAGTTCGCTAAACAGCCCTTACTTTTGCCTCTGGAAGACACCACAGTATCGAGCTCCCAGTGGCCAAAAGTCTCACGATTCCTGACCTCTTTAAGACGTTTGGCAATCGACGTGCCAATCCTAAATGTCCCACGTGTTTCTTTGGGCTGTCGACTTTTTCCCTTTCGGCGCAGGACGCTTAAATCCGGATCAATCAAACCAGCATAGAGCCAATTATAGATGGTTTTAAAAGCTACCATTGGCTTTTGTTCAAGCTGATAGCGACCACAAATCTGTTCAGGTGACCAAGAGGCTTTTAACCCCTTCTCAATTTTCTTTTTCAACTTTGGTGTCAAACAAGACTTCCGACCCTTTTGCTTAGCCCTGTGGTCGTACTGTTCCTGTGCTAAGACGGCGGAATAACCATTTTGGCATCGTCTTAACTCTCTTGAAATGGTAGACTTATGGACACCAAGTTTACTTGCAATTTGGCAAGATTTCAAACCTAAATCCAAGTAAGTTTCTATCTTTATTCGGTCGGTTATGGTAAGATGGGAGTAGCTCATAGTTTTTCCTCGGGTTCTGTTTGTGTGGTTACTTACAGTTTACACCAATGAAACGCTATGAGTTTTTTTGTTGCACTATATTTTACAATTTATCAAAAAGAAAAACTGCAATTTCTACTTTACAGTTTTCTTCTTTCCTATAATTTTTAGCTTTTCACTATTTTGAAAAGATTAACACTTATTTGTACTTTTCTATCTCCGTTTCTAATAGACTGAGCATGCTAGCATTGTGCTCTTTGACACTGTTATTATCCCATTTTCGATCATATTTCTTGAGCAGGTCACTCATCGCCTTCAACTTGGGACTTTGCTCTATTATATTTGGAAAATGCTCAACCTTCTCAATTGGAAACCGATTCGAAAACTTTGAATTGGCTGAAACAGTGATGAGAGCAAGATTCCCCAACAGATCTCTATTTTCAACAGTCACTGAATTATCAGCGTTAATAGGGTGCTGAGGGAAGAAATGTTCGATAGAATTTCTGAACTGGAATTGGAAATTGCTAAATTCAGATGCTCTATCCCTCGCCAACAGATAATCCAAATAAGTAAAGACAATCCGATCGATACCAAATCCACTTCGATTTCGATAATCTGAAGATTCAATTTTTTTGCAGCAATACTTTTCTAAGGTAGGGATAAGGAGTTTGCCATCTTGCTCTTTATTCACATTCGTCAAGACTCTAGCAATCCAGTGCATGGTCTTAGGGGAAGTATAGGTCACGCGCAGGCAAGATTCTAGGAGTCGTAATTGTTGATTATCCGTTCCTTCTTCTTGATCCATTGAGTCTAAAGTAGATTTATAGGATGGTTTTCTCCCCTTTTTATCCTCATACATGACGAGCTTTTGTAAAGACCATTTCCCTTCGACCTTGTATTCACCGATATATTCTCTTTTAATAATATAACGATCAAATAGATACCGATACTTCAAAAGAGCATAGATAAACTCCAAGGCCTTTTCTTTACTAGCCCATCTGTCCTTTAATAAGTCAAGGAATCGCTTATCATCTAATCCACTATCACGATCCGTCTCAGTCATCTCCATGGCTTCATTGACCTGCAAAAGAAAATTTGGAAAGTTAATGATAGACTCAAACCGTTCATTTTCTTCTTCCCTATCATCAATTTGATTAGACACAGTAGAATCCGGCGCTTGCAAGATAGTTTTTAAGGTAAATTGAGTCTCATCACTGTTATTTTCTGCATTAAAAATGTCACGAAGATCTGAGAAGTCAGCCACCCTCAGCATATCCCAATTTGCACTAAATAGTTTTTCACGTATTTTTACTGGGAGAACCATCTGAAGATAGTTGTCCATTTGTGCACAAGCATCCCAAATCGTAGCTGCAATTAGTTTATCTTTTTTGTCCTCTTCACTGAATCCATTTTCAGACTTGATAGCACCCAAAATCTTTGCTTTCACAATTTCATGGAGCTCCAATTGCTCTCCACGAGTATTCATGATCTCAAAATAGTGATTCAAATCGATATTTTGAGGAACCTGGGTTCGGATGATTGTTACAGTAGAAAACTTATCTCTAAACCGTTTTTTATAATCATCATTAGCGTTTTTGCTCTGGAAATATTTCTTAATTATTTCATATCCTTCTACTAACTCTTCTGAATAAAGAGAAGGCTCTTTACTATCCATTACAGTTTCGATCTCACCTAGAGTGATGTTCGATTTTTCTCTAGCTTCAAATTTCAAAGGATTTCTTTCTACAGAAGGATGATCCAGATAACGAAGAAGCAAAAACAAAGTAGTTAAGCGTTGCTGGCCATCGATTACTTCATAAACTCGAGGTTGGACTTGATTGACCACTAAACTGCCAAGGTAATATTTACTTGAATTAGTTTCGTCAAGATCATCAATATCCATTAGCAATTGCTCAATTTCATCTTTTCTCCATGCGTAATTTCGTTGATAGATTGGGATGACATAGTTGACATTTTCAAAAACATTGTCCACATTCAATTCATCTGGTTGAATATACTTTTCACTTCTCATTAGACTAGTCCTCCTCTCCAAATACTTTATCATAGAGTTTTTGATAGCGTTTTTTATTCACGTTGGAATTCTGGAAAGCTTCCTTTGAGATAATATCTAAAACAATGGTATCCAACCCTATCGGATCCTGCATTTCAGAAATCAAAGCAAAGAGATTCAATCCCTTATTGATACGATCTGATTGTCCTTGTGCGTACTTATTTACCGATTCTCTATAGACTGCTTTCATGATCAATCTTAGAGAATAAGCCCATCTATGTAGAAAAGACAATCTTGCAGGTGTCAATTCCTTCATACTGAATTTATCGACAAAGAAGATCAAAATATTTATGAAGAGATTATAAACATAGAGATCACCAGTTCCGTTTTTTATGACCTCTTCTTCATTAAATCTACTATCGACCAAGTTCACAATCTCTCTATAGAGGTTGGCATAATGCAAAGTGTATGAAAAGAATCTTTTTCCAGCAATCAAGGGTTGGGTTAACTGGAATTGATTCAAAGGAATTCCAGTTGTTAGCTCATACACTTTGTCAGCATTAAAACGTTCCACATAAAGATGAGAGGCTTTAGCATAAGTCGCAAAATGATGGGGATTCGAAGGTTTAATTCCCTTAAAAGTTTGAATATCTTTAGTAGAATAATGAAGGCCATTTTTGTTCTTATACCATCTCACTAAGGGGAAGAGATTGTCTGCAAAGAGATCCTCCAGTTCGCTTTGATTTTTATTTTCCCAAGCTTGTATGATCTCAATCTTATCACTTTCAGATTCATCATTCATTTCTCTCAAATGATAAGATTTCAACAAATCATGTGGAGAGAGAGCCTTCCCCCGAGAATTCTGGGAGTCAAAGAATTGAAAAGCTTCCTGCTCATCATTCGTGATAATCTTTACCAAAGAACAGTTATCAAGAAGATAATCAGCATACTTTTTAACTTCTTGTCCGTCAAACTCTCTTAGCTTGCGCTTGATGATTTGGAAATTATGCACGATCGCTTCTCTAGATAGTTCATTATATTCCTCATTCAGCAAGGATGAAAGATTAGCATATGATGCCTCTTGAAGTATCTCATACACCACAAATAAAAGAATAGAAAGAGTTGTTAAGCGCTGCTGGCCGTCGACAATATTAAGTTTAGAAGATGCGTCATTTATGTTTTCTCTGTGGAGTACAACAGACCCCATTCGATATTCTGGAATTCTATTCTTAAACGCCTCATAAGTATCTGTGATCAGTCTAAGTGCTGATTGTGTTCCCCAACGATACGGTCTCTGATAATTAGGAATCGCTAACCTTTCTACCATCATTTCTCTAACACTGACAATGCGCAAATTTTCATTCAAGTTTGACATTGAACAACTCCTCTATCTACTTCAATTTCTTTAAATACGGTTTTATATCACTCATTATAACATTTTAAGAAGTCAACTCAAGATTGATGACGAATTTTTATTTATGACAAAGAAAAACAGCCAACCATTGGGTTAACTGCTAAAAAAAGTTATCAAGTTAATTATTAAAAGAATCAGTATCCAAATTCACTTTAAATCGTACTTCCAGTCTTCTCCATCTTGGTAGTAGAAAAATTCAGACAGGTCTTCTTCAAGAAAGATACGAAGCATATCCTCCATATCTAGAGAGAGGTCTAGATTTGGCAATTCTTTCAGGTCCTCCCACCAGACTTCCCCCTCTTCAGAGGATATTAATTCTCCGTCAAACTTTTCTGTCTTATAAAAGAGAACTACATAACGAATGCCGTCTTCTACCCAATCTTTCATTCCACAAATCCGGGGAGAAGCAATCCTTAAGCCAGTTTCTTCCTTCACTTCACGGATTACTGCTTCCGTAAATGATTCTCCCGCTTCGACATGACCACCAGGAAAGGTTATGCCTGGCCAGTCCTTTTTTTTACGATCAATAACAAGAACTCTATCGCCGTCTCTTACCATACAAAGATTTGTAAACTCAACAGTCTCATTCATACAAATACTTCCTAACTATGTTTGTCTTTTTCTTTAAGGATAGGATAAACAATCTCTACCCTATTCTTCTTTTAGTTGCACTTGTGTACGGGCTAGTAGGTCTCCTAGATGCCTCTTATCTTTCCTAAATATCGTCATTGCCAGTAGCAAAACTGCAAGTAGAGTCGCCGAATTAGAAAGGATAATGGATACCACATCAAAATCACTATATAAGCCATGAATCGTGCCCACATGACCGAGTTGCCAAGGTAAAAATTTGATAACATTTCTAATCAAGCTAGCCTGCACTGTTTTTTTCTGGTAGACCAGTTCAAGTCCAGCTTTTACCTTCCCAAAACTGCCATCATTTTTATAATCCAAGAATGTGAAAAGGAGCGTGATTGGCAAAACAGAGGTGAAAAATACAAGCCACTGCGACTGAATTTCTGTAAACTCTGGGACACCATTAAAAAAGATGATGTAAATAAGCATCGAACTTAAAAACAGAAGAACTAAATAAGCTAGAATGAAAAGATAATCAAAGAGAAATTCAATCATTCTTTTTTTAAACGGAATAGGGTTTATTGCTATAATTTTCATCATCATCTCCCCCTTTCTCATCTCCTATTATAACATTTTTAATATTCTAAATAATATTTGAGAGGAAAATCTGCTGGCTAGCACCCTCGCAAATTGAGATTGTTTCATAATTGTAAACTCCTGTAGGTTTTATTATACACTACTTCTATTATGGCTTTTGGACTTTATTTCAATTTTACGTTATATTATTATTAAAAATCTAAATCATAAGGAATTATGTATGTCAGAAGATATTAAAATCAAGATTGGAAAAAGAATTCGTGAAGAACGTGAGCACCAAGGGCTAACTCGAGAGCAGGTTTGTGACACCGAAGAAGAATTAACCGTCAAACAACTGATGAGAATTGAGCTCGGTCGCTCATTACCAACTATTGTCAAACTGCAGTATATCAGTGATAAATTAGGAGTTTCCCTAAACTATTTGCTAGGTGAAACAAAACTAGACATTCCTGAAGACTATTATAAGGCTAAATATAAACTCATGAAGTCTCCTGTCTATGGCGACCCCGAACGTATCAAGAAGAAGCTAAAAGATATTGAGGAACTCTACGACAACTATATTGATATTCTACCAGAGGACGAGCTTTTTGCTATTGATATCATTGAAAGAACGTTAAATTTTATGGTTATGGAAGAAGATAGTCTTATTGAATCTGTATTTGAAGACTATTTGACTCAAGCGTTGAAAAAAGAAGCATACTCCTTAAATGACCTTCTATTAATTTCATACTATGCATTTCGATGTCAGGATTATGACTATGATAATGAGAGAATTGAAAAATTTAGACATAAATTAATTAAGCAAGAATTACAAGGGGAAGAGCTAGTTAATGTTGAACTACTTGGGGCATTGTCAACTATAGCTGGAATCTATGTTATGCATCATGATTATAGAAATATGAAAACTATTGTCTATAAAATGCATACTGTTATTGATAAGACACTACAACATGCTTACAAACCCGCCGTACTCATTTTGGAAGCAAAATACTATTTATATTATGAGAATAACATAGAAAAAGCAACCGAACTCTATAATACAGCTACTGTACTAGCCGAAGCTTTTGGAGACCAAGTCTTCATCAAGAATTTAAAAATGGAAATACAAAAAGATTTAAATACAAGTAACGAGTCAAAGTGACATAGATGTCCTTTTGATTCGTTATTTTTTTGTTTATACTCGTTCATATAATCAAATTGGAGAAATCAAGATATGACAAACCTTATCGTAGCAAAACAGTTAAGCAAAGAATTTCAAAAATATAAAGCAATAGAAAATCTAAACTTCACAGTTGAAAAAGGTGAAATTCTAGGTTTCCTTGGGCCATCAGGTTCTGGTAAAACGACAACAATCAATATCTTAACAGGTCAACTCACTCCTAGTCAGGGAGAAACTTATATTTTGGGCAAATCATCCCTTCAGTTAAAAGAAGATGATTTGTCAAAGATTGGTTTAATCACTGAAAATAGTGGTTTTTATGAAAAATTGACACTTTATGACAATCTTCTATTCTTCGCAAAGCTTTACAATGTTTCACCAGATTATATTGACAATTTGATGAAACGTGTCGGTCTTTATGACCATCGTAAAACCTTGGCAGACAAGCTCTCTACAGGGATGAAACAACGGATGCTTTTAGTGAGAGCTATCATAAACAAGCCAAAAGTTCTCTTTCTTGATGAACCTACTTCTGGATTAGATCCATCAACGTCTCAAACAATTCATGCTCTTATTGAAGAACTAAAACAACAAGGAACAACCATTTTTTTGACGACACATGACATGAATGAAGCTACCATTTTATGCGATAAGATTGTACTTTTAAATAAAGGAAAGATTGTCGAAGAGGGGAAACCTGCTGAACTTATTCAGAAATATAATACAAATAAAATGGTAAAAGTGACCTACTGCTCAGGTCAAGAAAAAGTGATTCCTTTCTCTGAATTAAATCATATTAGTGCTACTCAAGATATTCAAACCATCCACTCATGTGAACCAACTTTAGAGGACATCTTCATCCAACTTACAGGAGGAAAACTTAATGTTTAACCAATTAAAATCTTTACTATGGCTTAGAAAGCGAGTTATCAAATCTAACAAAACCATTATCCTACAAATTCTCCTTCCTTTAGGGTTTGCCTTTCTCTACAAACATATCTATGAGATTCAAGGTAGCCTAAACAACTCAATGAAAGTCAATCTATTAGTCAACTGTTTAGCCCTATCTTTGAGTTTATCAGTTGGAAATCCAATCAGTACTATTGTTTCCGAAGAAAAGGAAAAAAATATTTTAAGAACCTTGTTTTTAAGTGGTGTTAACAGTAAAAACTATATTCTTTCAGTTTTATTTTATCCAGTTCTTATTAGCTTAGTGATGACAACTGCTATTCCGAAAATACTCGAACTTAATATTGAAAATAATTATAGTGCTTATCTTATCATCTCGCTTGCTACAGCTATAGTAATAATGCTGATTAATCTTTTCATTGGATTAATCAGTAAAACGCAAGTATCTGCCCAAGTAATTAGCCTTCCAGTATCAATGATTAGTATGTTTATTCCAATGCTTTCAGGGATCAGTAAAGATTTCGATAATGTCACGAAGTACAGTTATATGGGATTGTTCACAAAATCTATAAGCCAGCTTGAAAGCTTTAAGTGGCAAGACCAAATAGCAAGCTCACTTTCTCTACTAGCGTGGTTGCTCCTCTTTGCTACACTGACCATTCTACAATCTAAGAGATTACGAAAAATATCTTAATTCAAAACCACAACCATCTAACACTCAGTTTAGATGGTTGATTTGTTTATTTCCCCTCTTTAGTTCTAACTAGAAACACAGACAGCTTCATAGAGTCTTTTCATTCACATGATTTTAAGGTATATTATTATATAATTAAAACTTAAGGGAAATACAGATGTCTGAAGAGATTAAAATCGAGATTGGAAAAAGAATTCGTGAAGAACGTGAACGTCAAGGATTAACACGTGAGCACGTTTGTGATACCGAAGAAGAATTAACAGTAAAACAACTGATGAGAATTGAGCTCGGGCGTTCTTTACCAACTATTGTCAAACTGCAATACATCAGTGATAAATTGGGAGTTTCCCTCAACTATTTGTTAGGTGAAACAAAACTAGACATTCCTGAAGAGTACTATCAGGCTAAATATAAACTCATGAAGTCTCCTGTCTATGGCGACCTCGAGCGTATCAAGAAAAAACTGCAGGATATTGAAGACCTCTACGACAACTATATTGATATCCTGCCAGAGGACGAACTTCTAACCATCGATATCATTGAAAGAACCCTGAATTTTATCTCTGAAGAGAAGAAAGAAGATCTTGTTGAGATTGTATTTGAAGACTATTTGAATCAGGTATTGAAAAAAGAAGAGTACACCTTGAATGACCTTCTGTTGATAAAATATTACTCTGTACAATGTCAAGGTTCTTCATATGATAAAACTACAATTGAGCATTTTCGAATGAAGTTAATAAAACAAAGATTGCAAGGTGATGAATTATCCAATGTGGAACTATTAGGGGCTTTATCAGCTATAGCTGGGATTTATGTCATGCATCATGACTATAAAAACATGAAAACTATTGTTGATAAAATGTATGAGGTCATGCATTCTATTATGCAACATTCCTATCAACCTGGGATAGCAATGCTTGAAGCAAAATATTATCTGTTCTATGAGAACAACAGAGATAAAGCGGCTGAGCTCTATAATACGGCTACCGTACTAGCTGAAGCTTTTGGTGACCAAGTCTTCATCAAAAATCTTAAAATGGAAATGGAAAAAGATTTAAACATAAAATAGAAAATATATCATCAACATTTTAAACATGATTCATTCCAAATGTAATAACTACCAAAGAAGCATCTGAAGTTAAACTCAGATGCTTCTTATCTTTCCTGAATATCGTTGAGTAAACGAAAGTTTTTCGGCAACGAATTTTTGAGTGAAATCATTGTCTTCTCTCAAATCCCTTAAACGTCGGTACATCAATCTTTCTCCTAAGGAAAAGTATAGAGGAAAAATTTTATGTATTGTCCTAATTGGACAATATGAAATATACTCAATAATATCCACTAGTATTCAAGTATATTGATTGATGCTTTATTGTTTGAAACAGAAAAATAATAAAGTATATTCCATTTATAGAGGGTTGATATGTCTTATTTATATTATTTGTAGGTATTTATTTACTTTATTTGATAATAACTCTTGATCCATGTTTAAAGTACCAGTTATGATAAGAGGTTCCAGAAATGTTAGACCTGTCAAATACTGAATCGTAGTGATAGGCTTTAAAATCTCTTCAATTGTTACATGGAAGCGGCCGTTTCTCGTGTAGTCATCTTGCCCAGCTCCAAAACTAGCTACCAACATGACTTCCTTGCCTTGTAAGGCAGTACCAGTCGAACCATAGGCCCAACCGTATTCAAAAACAACGTCAAACCACTGTTTCATGAGGGCTGGCGTTTGGTACCAATAAATTGGGAACTGGAGTACAATGCGATCACTTACCTCTAGAATCTTTTGCTCCGTTTTGACATCAATGTCAAAATTGGGATACAGTTGGTACATATCTCGCACATCATAACCAGCTCCAGCAGCAGCTGTTGCCAGTTCTTTATTAATGCGTGAGCCCGTTTTTAATTGAGGGTGAAATGTAAAAATTGTGGTTTTCATATCGTTTCTCTTTCTTATCTTAATTATGCTTGACCTTCCTTAGACACAAACCATACATCAAAAACGCACTAGAAACACATTACTCAAATGCAAAATTGGAGGGGACCAATAAGCTTATCAAAGACATCAAACGTCTGGGCTTCGGTTTTAGAAACTTTATTAACTTTAGGAAGCGTGTTTTCATCACTCTGAACATACAAAAAGAGAAAACCTATCAGGTTCTCTCTAGATGTTAGCTTTTCGTCACCCACTACAGTTGACAAAGAGCCATATTTAACCTGTCTACTTGACAGGGGGCATATCAATCATAGCGGGTGGTTTATTTGTTTCGCACCTTCGGAGCGAAACGGACTAATAGTCACATAATAAAAAGGAATTAAGCAACCAAACGCTACTTAATTCCTTGAAATTATCTCATCACCTCTATTAGCCTTTAAATTTTGATAGACTCTATTTTCTAATTAATATGACCAATATTATCAATACTAACCCTTTCAATCAATTCATTAGTTGTCGAAACTAAGTACATTAATAAATCCAAAAAGAGTATCAATAGTAAAGTAAACTAAATAATTGAGTTATAAATGGCTATTTTCACAAAACTGTTTCATCATCACACTATCTCAGTACACAAACCATTTTTCTATAGCTTTGTCTTAATCTTGATCTTTTTTCTTTAATCCAAGAAACGCACCTAAGGTAAACATTATTCCGGCAACTAATGACATGAAGACTTCGCTAACTGTTCCGGTTTTTGGCAACCTATCATTGTTAGTAGTTGATTTACTATCAATATTGGAATGTTTATTATCTATGTTCTCTGGTTCATTAAGATAAACTTCCTTCTTATTTTCAAAGTTTTTATCATTTTCATCAGGAACTTTAGCTGTGACATCCTTAGTTGAATCAGATTTGTGTGAATGATTTTCTCTTTGTAAATCCTCCTTTTTGTAATTTTCATCTAAGTGACTATGATTTTCTTGTACGTTATCTTTCTTTTTCGATACATCAAAAGTAGGTTTATTTTCCTCCTCCTTTTTCTCCTCTATTTTCTTGAATACAGGTTTTATAAGAGTATCTTTTGATACATTAATAACATAGCCAGCATCTTTTTTCCCTTCGACACCAGAAATTTCCCAGCCATCAAATTGATATCCTTTTTCTAATTCACCCTTATAGACAGGTAAAATGAAATCTTCTTCCGACACTATCGTTGAACTCATTTCTTTTCCATTTTGAATGGTCACAGTTACCGTATGAGGTTTTAGTTCGCTTACCTCTCCCGTATCTTTGTTTAAAATGAATTCTTTTACGGTTGTATTTCTTGCAAAATCTTTTACAACAATCTTAATGTTTAGTGTCTTATCTGTTAGTTGTTTAATATCATCAAATGATTTATATTCTTTTCCATTTACATAAATATGTTTGTCTTGAATCTCACCATCGAATCCATTATTTCTTTTATCATTGATATTAAAGACTACAGATTTTCCGTCAGCATATTCAATACTAGTATTTCCCTTAGGATCAATGTTTACTTCTGGTTTAACATTATCATATAAAAATTGATAGTGTACTCCAACCGCTTTCGCATTCAAATCGCTATAGCCAGTTTGAAGATAAACATTTCCATCCATATCTGTTACCTTATCTGGGAATCCGTTTGCTTTATAGTCTTTCATTCCCCAGTCCATGATGTCACCGTCTTTAACATTAAGCTTAATATTAAAATCTCTAGTGTTATCAATGTGTAAATCTCCGTAGATTAAATAATTATCTACAACCGATTCATTAACTCTCAACTCCCAGTTAAAACCACCCTTATCAGAAATCTTACCTCTTAAATAAAATTCTGGATTTCGTACATAAATTTTATTAGATTTAGATGGATTAAAGTAGTTCTTGTCCATTGAAAGATTTACTGGTTTTGCATCAATAAATAACATAGAGCCATCTTCTTTTATAGCTTCTACGTTGGAATCATCCTCCCCATGATACTCTTTATCATCTTTACCAAATAA
This sequence comes from Streptococcus sp. cx1, assembly GCF_052384325.1. Classification (NCBI taxonomy): domain Bacteria; kingdom Bacillati; phylum Bacillota; class Bacilli; order Lactobacillales; family Streptococcaceae; genus Streptococcus; species Streptococcus sp. cx1. The sequence goes on from NZ_JBQSUN010000003.1 coordinate 29,767, forward strand.
TACCAGTTTAGAAGAATCTGTTACAAGATTTCCATCTTTATCGATTGCCTCCCCTTTTTCATTCATTTTAAAGGTAAACACTTGATATTTTACAATGTTAAAGCCATCCAAAGCCGACATTAATACTGATTGAGTACTTCTTCCATCTTCAACATTTCTACTATCAGCATAAATTATTTTTTCTGATAGGACTCTTAGATTAGGATTGGCCTTTTGTATTTTTGCTATATCTTCCTGGCTATAAACTCCATTTCCTTCTAACATATCCGTTTTTCCAGGATTATAGGTAGTCACTTTTAGTGCATAGCCTTTTCTTAGAATGATGTTATCCTTTAACAGATATTGTTGTTTTTCTGAATCAGAATAGATTTTACCAGATTCCATTTCCGTTAAATTGTTTGGTTTGTTCTTTGAAAGATCACCTTCTCCTAATTCTATTACATTCCCATAACTTGATGTATAGGGATATTCTGTTTTAGTTTCCTTATTTTTTTCAGGCATTCTAATTTTAGTTTCAGCTTTTATCTGATCATCATCTTTAACAAAGAATCTCATATCTCCTGCAAAAGCTAATCCATCCACAATATCATTAATATTAGCGTATAAATCAAATGTCATCGTTTTTGATTGGGAATCATACTTAGTCGTTTTGATTTCTACAGATCTATAGTTATTGCCGTAATATACCTTGGCATTTTTAGAAACATTACTTATCTTTCCAAGAATTTCAAAGTGTCCATCTTTAGACGGGCTTAGAACACCATAAATTTTTGATTTGATTTCGTCAAGTTTTTCAGTTTCATATTGTAAGGCACTACCATCGTCATAAGCAATGATATTTCCCTTATCATCGTATTTATAATCGTATTCCTCTGTTCTCTTACCAGTTTCACTTGTAAAGTCATCAACTTCTCTAAATTTCTTTTTAATGAGTTTCTTTAAGTCTTTACTTTCAAAATCTCTAATTGTTGAAATAGTTTTATGAATAGTCAAGCTTGATTTTTCTTCGATAGACTCTTCATTTTCTTGATGATTTTCTTCCTCAGTTGTATCTTTTTTAAGACTATCCTCTTTTCTATTTTCTAAATTTTTAAATTTAGATTCGGAAATCTCGCCAAGCTTTTGGTATTTAGATGAATCTTGATCAGGATCTACTAGATAATAGGAAATCATCCCCTTTTCATCAGCATGATCAGCAAATTTAATTCTATGAATCTTTGTGAAATTGCTAGATCCATCTAATGCAATGACTTCAATGATTTTTCCTCTTAAATCTCCTGCACCATTAATTTCATAAATAGTATTTCCGTCTTTGTCTAGTTTCCTATTTCTTCCTTGACCCTCACCTGCATAAGTTACTTCAAGATTTTTCTCAACCTCTCCATCTTCATTAACCAGAGCAGCGCCTGCATACCAAACTTCGTTTGCAATCTCGTCAAATTTTTCAGGATGTTCTTTTTGATCTCTCGCAAATAAGGTTTCATTCTTGTATTGATCTTTTACCTTGTGATAAGTATCCTTTGTAATCAACTTAATTTTTTCAGGATTTGAAAAATCAACCGAAACAATCTTAGGGGCTGTATTATCAATTTTTACAGGAATATAGGAAACCTGCCATGGGTAATCTTTAGTTAATCTATATTTAAATTTATAGAAATATTGACCTTCTGCAATCGGTTCAAATTGTCCTCTTATCTTAGTAGCAGGATCTTTGGTATCCTTGCTTTCTGGTGCATTTTCTTCTCTACCTCTAGGGTTATAGATGAGTCCATCCCATTTCAAGTCGCTCCAAACTTTTAGCTTAGAAGATTTGATTCCCTTTGCATCATTTCTCTTAGAGTTTAAAATTCCTCTAATAAAGTGTTCTCTCGAAATGACTTTTAAGTCTCTTTGATTTTCTCCCTCTTTATTTGTATTTACTATTGAAATCAATCCTTCTTCTGCACTTCTTAATACAAGTGGAGAAGGTGTTAATCCTCTCCCAAGTTGAGCATCTTGAGGATTTCCATTTGAATCTAAAGGATAAATTTTAGCAATATTAGAACCACTTGATGATGGTGCGTTGATCCCTTCGTTATTGAAAGCAAACAATTCTGGATTTTGATCTAGGGATGTTGTATTTTTATCTTTTCTATTTTGTATAACTCCTGCTGGATTAAATTTATCTATACCTTCTCCACCAATCCCCTTATTTAAGGTTCCTGGAATTTTCGGTTTGCCATCATCATCATAACCTTCCATTGTTTTTGATTTTGAACCTTCTTCCCAGGCCCATTTATCAAGGATTGGTTCGTGGTTCCAATTCCCAGCAAATCCCATTAGAGGCATCGATAAAGAAGGTTGGAAGTTTATTTTCTTCCCGTTGGAGTTCAGAGCTTCCATTTCTTCCACTGACTCAAAATGAATAAATGATTCTACAAATTTATTTTTGTTTTTAGCCTCCCCAACATTTATAACCGCATTTAAATCAAAGCTAGAATTTGGACCTATAGTGAAAGTGTCATGCTCAAATGTAATATTTGCTCCTTTGATTTTTTCTGGGTGGATTTCTGGAACAATTTGCTTACCATCTGGAGATTTTTCATCTTTGTATGTTTCATCCAGTTTGAGTCTGTCAGTTAGAGCATCTGTAGTTATAGCAGATGCTGAAACTTTAAAGGTTAAAGGTCTGTTTGATGTATTGTGAAGCTTAATTGTAAAATATTTTTTATCTCCTTTTATTTCTTTAAGAGAAATAGAACCATAAGAGTTTACCAAACCTTTAGAATCCGTGTTTTTAAAAGTAGCTACGACTTCATTTCTCAAAGCATTGGCAACATTAATTAGCCCTGCTCCCTGTTGTCTAGGTGATGCAAAGTATTGACTTTTTTCTTTCCAAGAAGTTGCATCCATCATAGGGCGTGCAGTATTTTGTAGGGCTATTTTTGTAAGACTTGTAAGATCTATTTTGTCATCTCCCTTAAGATTTTTCAACACAGGTCTTTCAAGCATTTCCTTTAATTTTGGTCTAATCAAAACAGTAGAAGCTGCCACGATTGGAGTTGCCATACTAGTCCCTGACATATAACCATAAGTTGATTTCCCATTAATGACATTGAGAGTGGATTTAATATTTTTACCGGGTGCTGAAACATCTGGTTTTAAAAGTAAATCTATTCTTGGTCCCCAAGATGTGGACCCTGCTGGAACGATGATCTCTTCTTTATACAGTTCTTTGTCTGTGTCAGGTGCAAACTTAAAGTCAATCTCTTTTTCGTCACCTACATTCGGTTTATTAGAATTATAGCTTGCCATATCAATTGGATAGTATTGCTCCAATTTATCTTTAAAATCTTCTTTATTATTCCTTTTAACCTCAGTTTTTTTATCAGGGTTAATCATGTTCCATAACTTTACACCATCATCTCCTGAAATTGAAAAAACTTGACTAGTAGTTCCTTCATCCTCCTCATATCCCATAGCTGGAAGCTCTGTCCAATTATCTCTATTGTAGTAATTTACAGTATTTACAACCATAATGCCACGTGCACCCTTATCCGTTGCACGTTTAAAAGCATTTTTTAACTCCTTTGTATAAATTCTATCCATTACTGCAATTTTGCCTCTAAGATCCAATCCTATCAAATCTTTGTCTTGCCCCTTGCCTATATATACAAATTTTAATTTACTAGAAGCTTTTGATCCTTCTTCATTTGTTATGATTTTATTCTTATCGAAAAAGGCACCTATATTTCTATATTTAAAACTTTCTCCACCTATGTTAACTTTATCAAACTCAACTGTTTGATTTTTAGCAGATGCGACTGCTATCGCATCTTCATGTGCTGCAGTTCGTGTTACATTTCCAGTGTCGGTCATTTTCAGATTATTATTTGCCACTAAATCCCATGAAGAACTTGAAGCAGAAGTCGCATAGTTACCCGTAGCTACAACCATTGGAATGCCTGCTTTTCTTAATGCTCTAATAGCTTGCCAATATTTCTCACCTACAAGACCAGTTCCTGTAAAGCCAGATGATATCGAAACAACATCGACATTGTGTTTGATCGAATCTTCAATAGCATGAAACATTGTTTCATCTCCTGCGAAGCCAAATCCTGCGTCAGAGTACATTTTATAAGAGAAAATCTGTGCATTAGGAGCAATTCCATCTATTCCGTTAAAGTTTTTAATATCTTTTTCAGTATCATTTCCCGCAAGAATCCCTGCAATATGCATCCCATGTGGATCAAAATAATCGCTTCCATCATCAGCTTTTTCTACAGTAATTTTACCACCATTATAATAATTGAAAGCATGAGGGATTTTATCACTCAACCAGAAATTTTTATCAGTACCTTTTAAGTCTTCTTTTTTAAATCTCATTGAGTCTTTAGCATCATCATCAATCCTCATGGCCTTATGCCTATAATCCGTTCCCGTATCGATATTTGAAATGACCATACCTCTACCATCAAAGTTTTTCCCAAATGGTGCATTGATAGATTTTAGGTAATCGATTGCCTCTTCAACTCCAATTTCTTTTCTAGCATGATTCATCATAGGTTGGACTTTTTGTGACCTTTCAACCGATGAAATACCTTCTATTAGTTTAATTATGTCCAGAGTATCTTTGGTTGTTTCAATAGCGCTACCGTTAAAAATTCTATCATAAGTATATAAAACTTTTGTATTCTTAAGATTTGATAGTTCCTTGATTGCTTTTTCTCCAGATTCTTTATCTTTAAATTCAGCAATATAGACAAGTTTATCCTCTTTTTTGGGACTTTCTGGGTCTTTACTTGCAGACGAGTCCGCTTTATCTCCTTGGGATTGATTGGAATTTTCTTCTTTGATTTTTGCTTCTTCATTGCTAGTGTTATTGTCTATCACAGGATTTTTACTAACAACTTCTTTTTCCTCAATATTGGAATTTTCTTCTTTGATTTTTGCTTCTTCATTGCTAGTGTTATTGTCTATCACAGGATTTTTACTAACAACTTCTTTTTCCTCAATAATTGTTGTTTTCTTTTCTTCAGTATCCTTTGAAGTTTCTATAACATTATGAATATCTTCAAGTTTTTCTTTGTTTTCGTTTTGTTTACCTACTACTGTTTCTTTATCAGATATTTTTAAAGAATCTTCAGAACTAGGTGTATCTGCTAGGATTACCTCATTAGGGACATATGCTGCTAAAATAACTGCAGCTGTGGTTAATGACAATACTGTACTTTTTTTCATTTTAATTCCTTACATATTTATTTAACTTCCAATAGATAGTAAACTTTAACTTTGCTAGCATTTGTTATAAAAAGTTTTACTAATACTCTTCGAAGATCGCATCAAACCGCGTCAACGTCGTCTTAGCGTATGTATGGTTACTGACTTCGTCAGTTCTATCTACAACCTCAAAGCAGTGCTTTGAGCAACCTGCGGATAGTTTTCTAGTTTGCTCTTTGATTTTCATCGAGTATAAGTATTATCTAGGAAATAGAGTAGTACATTTATATATAATTGTTAGCTCTCCAGAAAAATAGTATATCATTTAAAAAATTTAAGTCAAGAAAAATTAACCTACATTAATTTATTTTTTAATAAGCGTTAAAAACATAGAGTCAAAAACTTTCGTAGTTAGCTGGGGTACATTATCAGAACATTCACACCATCAAAAATAGTAGCAATCAACTTAAAGCACTAGCAACATCACAAAGTCAAACATCATTAATGAAATATCAGCGCTATTAAACAATATAAAAAACCGCTAAGAATAAGACTTAACGGTTATCTTCTACATATCTATTTTTTCAAATCCTCAGTCGTTTATCTACCTATAACCTAGACTTTACGAGTGCCTTGCTCTACCAACTGAGCTAAATTGGCTAACACTTTTATAGTATGGCACTCTCAATTTTTTGTCAGGAAGTTTTAAACGATTTTCTTTATCAAAATCTGGCAAGGATTCTGGGGATCCCAAAGTTGAGGAAAAATCTCTAATTTTTTAAAACCAACACTTCGATAAAAGACAATTGTTCGATCATAATCTTTATTAGAGCCTTCTGCTACTGTTTTTACCTGTAGGTAGTCTACTTGTTTGCGTGCTTCACTTTCTAAAGTAGCAAGCAATTGACTCCCAATTCCTCTACCTTGATGAGCTTTTTTTACGCCGAGACAATCAATCTCTGCACACTCTTCACTAGAATAGGACAAGCTTACAAATCCAGTCAAATCACTCTCCTGATAGGCTGCCCAAACTTGCAAATCTTTGGCTCCTTCGATGTAGGCTTGCGTGCTTTCAGGTATTCCAAACCATTCTGGCAAATCCTTTAAAACCTCATCAACAACTGCCATTTTTTGATCTTCATCCTTGACTTCTTCAATTGTAAACATCATAAGTTCCTTTCTTGATTTTAGTCTTACTTTCCCCCTTACGAGCCAGCACTTTCGTAGGCATCCAAGCCCCTATCCCAGAGTTTGAGGGAAATGAAAAAGAAGACAAGGGAAATCAGAATCAAACCACCGATATCAAAGAGCCCATTCTTACCCTGCAAGAAATAACTGGCAGGATAGTAAGCCGTAAAGGCAAATGGCACGATAAAACTGATCAACCAACGAAGGAGCGAATTGTAAATGGAAATCGGGTACTTGGCAAAATCATTGAACATATAAAAAATATAAATCATGGCGCCTGACTGTTTAGTCCAAAAAGCGATACTGGCTGTCGCTATTTTCAAGGAAGTATAAATCAAGGTAGCAAATGGAATACAGACTAGGAAAATCAGGAATTTGGGAAGCGTCCAAGCAATGCTTGATACTGTTGTTCCCAATAGAATGCAACCGACCAAAAGTTCCCCCAAGGCATCAATCTGAAAGGTCTCAACCAGAATATGAAAGAGAGGGTTGATAGGACGAGTCAAATACTTGTCAAATTCCCCTTTTCGGACTAGTCGTTGACCTAAGGCCCAGAGATTGTCAAAAAAGAGATGATCTAATCCCTTTGGAATTAAGGAAAATCCATAGATAAAGGCAATTTCTTGAAAGGTCCAACCTTCTAGCGAGGGGATGTGTTGAAAGATGACATTGAGAAACAAGAGGTTTAGGCCTTGAGTCAGAAAGACTCCCAACACACCTACCACAAAATCCACCTTGTATTCCATGATTTGCTTGATGTATTGTCTGATAAAAATCAGATGCATGCGTTGATATTTTTTCATACTAACCTCCTTGAATAGTGATAAATGACTGGACTCGTTTCCAAATCAACTGAGACAAGCCCACCATCACTATAAGCCAGAAAAACTGAAGCAAAAGTGCTTGAAGAATCTGACTGGCATCGTATTTCCCAACAATAATCATGACCGGAGTGTAAATTAAGGATGAAAAAGGCAAGAAGGAGAGAATAGCTGAAACCGCCTTTGGAAAGAAAGCCAAGGGAATCAAACTTCCAGACATAAAGGCCACTATGGAAGTCTTGAGTAGATTGGAACCCCAAAGATTTTTAAAGACAAATGCTGAAAATCCAAAGCAGATATTAAAGAAAAAGTTAATCAGATAAGCCAGAGTTAAGCTAAAGAGATAAAGGACAGTTAATCCCAGCACTTCTACAATTCCTTGCCCAGACAGGATTTTCATCAAAATAATGACACTTAAAAATGGCAGGCCAACAGAGATGAAAATCAACCACTTGGAACCAAGCTCGGTGAAAAGGTAAGAGGCCGCAAAATGCACTGGTCTCAGCAAGCGCATGATAATGGAGCCATCCTTGACCTCCTCCCCAATCATAAAGGAGCTATCAGACCTCGTCAAAAGATTGGTCACAAAACTCATGATGATGTAGAGAGTGATATCTGCCATACTGAAGCCCTGAATCAAAGGCTCCTGGGAGGAGTCAAAGACAGCCTTCCAGAGATAGAAAGCGACAAAAGCCCCCATGACATCACCAATCCGATAGAGAATAAAGTTGACTCGATAGGTAATCAACTCCTGAATCCCTGCATTGATAAAGGGTTTATAACGTCTCCACAATTTGACCATCTTAGAGCTCCTTTCGATAGAAGCGACGGATAATATCTTCAATATCCGTATCTACCATCTTCAAATCACGAACTTCAAAATCAGATAAGGTTTGCTTGATAATATCGGCCGACTGGTAGCGGGAACTATCGAATTCAATATTGAGAGTATTTCCTTGTCTATCAATGGACATATCAGGCAGGCCCTCATAATGAGAGACGAGATGACTTTGACCTGGCGTCAGATCGAAAGAGAGAGTCTTCATCTTTCCAAAGGTTTCCTTGAGCTGGCTAACCGTTCCATCAAAAATCTCTTGCCCCTTGTCAATCATAAAAATCCGATTACAGAGTTGCTCAATGTCACTCAGATCGTGAGTGGTCAAGAGAATAGTTGTTTCTTCTTCCTGATTAATCTGAGTAATGGCCCGACGAATGTTGTCCTTGACCGACACATCCAAACCAATGGTCGGCTCATCTAAAAAGAGAACCTTGGGATTGTGAAGCAAGGAAGCCGCAATATCCGCCCGCATCCGTTGACCTAGCGAAAGAGTCCGCACGGGATCCTTGATAAAGTCCTTCAAATCCAAGACTTCATTCAAAAAATCCATGCGCTTGTGGAAGAGCGAGTCTGGGACATCGTAAATCTCCTTCAAAACCGTGTAAGTTTCTTGCAGGGCCAAGTCCCACCATAGCTGGGTGCGTTGTCCGAAAACGACTCCAATATCCTTGACATAATCTTGGCGATTATCCTGTGGAATCTTGCCATTAATCCGACAAAAACCAGATGTCGGTTTCAAAATTCCTGTCAGCATTTTAATGGTGGTCGACTTCCCAGCACCATTTGCCCCGATAAAACCTAGAATCTGCCCCTTGGGCACCTCAAAGGTCAAATCCTTGACCGCTTCAAAGGTCTGCTTTTCAGGATGAATAAAGGAACGCAAAGCCCCCTTCAACCCCGGTTCCTTGACTGTCTTCACAAAATTTTTCTGAAGATGTTTCACTTCTATCATTGCCATATCTATCTCCTACAGTAAAAAATCAACAAACCGTGTCCTCTAAACACAAAAAGCCAATTTCTCATCTCCTAAAATCTGCCTTCTTTATCACAGCAGAAGACCTTAGTATTACTCTATTATAAAGCAGTTAAAAAAGGAAACCAAGTGTTATTCTCGAAAAAGAGAAAATAGTTTTGATACTTGAAAAAATTAAAACCACCCGTCTAATTCACTAAACAAAATGACACAATTCAATAATTCATCAAAGCCTCTACATATTCCTGTAGAGGCTCATTTCAACTTCTCTCATTCTTGCTTGTGAATGTTTAGATAGATTATAAGCCACAAAAAAGCCACCATATGGTGACCTTTAATTAATAAAATTTCTTTTATAAACTTCTCCTCACCCCAACCAGTCTTTTTCTTTGGCAATGCGGACGGCTTCTGTTCGGTTGCCTGCATCGAGTTTAGTCAGGATGGCTGTCATGTAATTTCGGACAGTCCCGTTTGAGAGAAAGAGACTTTCGGCGATTTCTTGGTTGGTTGATCCTTGAGCAACCATGGCCAAGACTTCTTGTTCACGTTGGCTGAGTGGATTATTGTCAAAGGCGACACCTTCGACAAGCTCTGGTGAGTATTCCTTATGACCTGCTAGGACGGTATGGATGGTCGCCATGAGGTCACTGATGGAACGCTCTTTGAGCACATAGGCATCCACCTGGGCTGCAAGGGCTCGTTTAAAATAGCCTTTACGTTTGAAGGTGGTCACAATAACGACTTTCGTTTCTCTATGTTTGGCACGCATCCACTCAAGAACATCAAGGCCTGTTTTAACTGGCATTTCAATGTCTAAAATGGCTACGTCGACTTCTTCTTTTTCCAAGAGAGCAATGGCTTCTTGACCATCACTGGCCGCATGGACCTCTTCGACATCGTCTTCCAACATGAGAAGTTGGCAGAGGGCATCCCTCAACATTGACTGGTCTTCGGCGACTAATAATTTCATGCTTTTCCTCCCTCTTTCAAATGTACACGAATAATGGTTGGATGCGATTGAGACAGAATTTCCAAGTCTCCATCTACCAAACTGAGGCGCTCTCTGATACTGTGTAGTTCTTGTCCAGTGACTTCCTCAAAGCCACAACCATCATCCTCAAACTCAAGGACAATACCATGATCACGTCTTAGACGAATCTGACAGCTATCGGCCTGGCTATGTTTGATGACATTATTGGCCAGTTCACGAAGCACCATGGACAAGGTAGACTGACTAACTGGTGACAGGCTGTCTAAGTCAAGGCTACTATCCACGGTCAGGACGATATCAGATAGGTCAAAGAGTCGCTCAAGTTCCAGTAACTCCTCTGCCACCGTTCGGTACTTGAGCTTATTAACAATCTCACGCACCTCGTACATGGAGTCACGGCTAATCTGGTTCAATTCTTCCAGATTCTTTCTAGCAGCTTCATACTGCTCCTTGTCCATCTGTTTTAGAGCCAACTCGGTTTTAAGACTCATCATGGCAAAGGTATGTCCTAAGGTATCGTGCAAATCACGACCGATACGATTGCGTTCATTTTCAGCTGACAGGATATTAATGGTCCGGTTCTGCTCTGCAAGGGCTTCTTCCATCTTTCTCTCCTGACGTATACGGTTTTGAAAATAGTACATTCCCAAAGAAAAAAGAGTAATAGCCAGAGACATGAGGTGGGTGCTCAAATCGTCTGTCAGTTGGAAGGATGATGACGTCAAAATCAAGAGTGTCGCTAGAAAGGATAAGAATCGATAAGAAGATATGCTATCCTCAAAGTGCCAAACGAGAAGATTAACGTTGAAAAAGATAAACCACATCATGCCACCCTGGAAGGTCACTGACATAAAGATAATGTAAGCTAGAGTGTAAAACCACAGAAAGGGAATCCACTTGCTATAGGCTTTTTTCAAATACACTATAAGGAGATAAGCCAGAGTAAAGGCCAGCGTCAGACCTAAAGTCCAAACTGGGAAATCCCCACCAAACACTCCTAAGATCGGGAAGACTAGGAAAATCAGACTAACAAAATAAGCAAAATCATTTTTCTGGTATGTTCTAAACATGGTCACTTTCTCTGTACGATTTGATAAAAAGGGCTAAGCCTGTAGCTATTGTAGCATAGACCAAGATAAAAATGAGCGATTTCCATGAAAATTCCCCTTTTTTTGCGAAATTGACTACTAACTGATTGATATGATAGATGGGTGTCCACTCCGAAATGTGCTGAACCCATTTTGGAAACATGGTTACTGGCATCCAAGAACCACCGATAATAGCAAGACCAAGAAAGACGATATTTCCGACGATAGCCATGATTTGTTGAGACTTAATTTGGGCAAGGAGCAAGCCAAAGGATAGGAAGACTAGGCTTGACAAGAGTAAAAGAGCCCCTGAACCAAGCCAATGTGATAATGGCATCTTAACATCACGCACAAAAGCTCCCACACAGAAAGTCACTAGGATAGCAACCATAAAGTTCATAAGAACTCGGAAAATCTTAGAGAGGTAATAGGACTGAATACTGATTTTTGAATGTTCGATGTAGGTTAGCCAATGATCGGTTTGATCCTCTCTAAGCATGTAGGGGAAGGTAAAGAAACCAAAGCTAGACATAGAAAATCCAGTCATGGTCAACATATAGGACAAGATAAAGGCTTTTTGTGATTCAGGGTCAGGACTCATTTCCATACCTGAATACAAGAGGAAGAATCCGACGGGCATTCCGATGGACATGATGAAGACTGGCCAACTGCGCCATGTTTTTATCCATTCGATTTTAAGTAGTGCTTTCATGACTTGTCCTCCCTTGTGCTATCAAATAGGCTATCTAAAAGTGTCTTGTTTTGAATTTCAATGTCAGAAATGCGACAGCCTAGAGCTTGTAAACTACTCCATACACTTTCAATATCTTTAGTCATAAAGGTTACAACATCACGTTTTTCAGTCACATCATAAATTGCTGCCAGTTTGTCAAGACTTGGCGCAAAGCGACTTGGTAAGGTGACTTGCTTTTCCTTTTCTTCGCTACGCATAGCATGTGGCGTAGTATCCCTAATGAGTTTTCCCTGATGAAGAACCAAAATGCGGTCAGCTGTGTGCTCGACTTCTTCGATATAGTGGGACGAATAAAGAACAGTCACACCTGACTTTTTCAGATCATTGATGATTTCCCAAAAGCGTTGGCGTGTCGTAGTGTCCATCCCTGCTGTCGGTTCATCTAAAAAGAGAATGTCAGGCTTGCCAATAAGACAGAGAACAAAGGCAAGAAGACGTTTTTGTCCTCCTGAGAGTTTGTCCGCGAACTGCTGATACTGGTCGTCTTGGAATTGTAAGAGTGCTTGTATCTCTTCTTTAGATAAGCCATTTTCAGAAATATCTTGGAAAAAAGCAATCAGTTCCTTAACTCTTAATTGTGAGGGAATGGTATTTTCTTGAAGGAGAACAGCAATTTGATCTTGTGCTTTACCCTTTTTGCCCTTGATAAAGACTTGACCGCTACTGGCTTTCTTATCACCAAGAATGCAGGACATTAAGGTCGTTTTACCAGCACCGTTGGGCCCGATTAAGGCAAGACAGTCTCCTTGTCCCACCTCAAAGCTAATTTGGTCTAAAATTGTTTTTCCTTTGATTTTTTTGACAAGATTTGTGACTTGAAGGATTGCTTCACTCATGTGTGTGATTTCCTTTCTTTTGATAGAAGGCTAAAAAAACATAACAAGCTGCAACTGAGACACTCATGACACTATAGAGAGTATCACTGCTGCCATGAAGTAGGACATAGGCAAAGAGGATGGTCCAAATTACCGCTAGGAGCATGATGCTTAGTATTTTCAATAATTTCATACCGAGCCTCCTAGTTTTTCAATTCATTAATGACAAGGTCGATAAAACTTTTAGCCATAGTGATAAGAATGTAAGCTGAGATAGACAAGCCAATAATCATACCCAAATTTGAGAAGATAGCTTCAAAGTTCCCTTTTTCAAAGATGTCAGTAAACATGCTAAGTCCAGCAAAGACAGTTCCGATAACAGCGTAGATAAGGTAAGATGTTTTGATTTTCATGAGATGACCTCTTTCGTTTTTTATTATTTCTAAGTTATGACTAAAGTATATCTTTTTGGTCATTCTCTTTTTAGCACCAGATGTCATGACATGACATGACATTTGTCATGTGACGTAAAGGCAAGAAAAAAGAGCTGACCTTTCAGTCAACTCTAACTTAAGTGGCTCTATAATTTCTGTAGTGGGTAAAACCACTGTAGAGATTATAGAGCTTTTTAAGTGTACACAAAAAGTCCCATAAGAACTATAATGAAAAGCGACCAAACCATCATTAGGAAGAACTTATGAGACTTATTAAGAATACCACAGAATTAATCGGAATTAAAGACCAAAATATCAAGATTTCACTTGTTTTTGAAACTGACACTCATATAGAGATTCAAGCAAAACTTGATTACCCTGCACCATCATGTCCTCACTGCCAAGGAAAGATGATCAAATATGACTTTCAAAAGCCTTCTAAAATCCCTCTTCTCGAGCAAACGGGAACTCCAACACTACTACGTCTGAAGAAACGTCGCTTTCAGTGTAAAAGTTGTAGACGAGTCACGGTAGCTGAGACACCAATCGTTGAGAAAAACTGCCAAATCTCCAATCTAGTCCGACAAAAGGTTGCACAACTCCTAACTGAGAAGGTCTCACTAACTGATATTGCCAGAAGACTTCGTGTGTCGACGTCCACTGTCTATCGTAAGCTTGACCAGTTCACTTTCAAAGAACATTATGACAAACTTCCAGCTGTTATGTCCTGGGATGAGTTTGGGTTCAAGAAAGGGGAATTGGCTTTTGTGGCGCAGAATTATGAGACAAACGAACTCATAACCATCCTTGATAATCGTCGCCAAACCTCTATACGAAACTACTTTTTAAAGTATCCATTAAAAGCTCGCCAACAGGTGCAGTTTATCACGATGGATATGTCTGGAGCTTATATTCCACTTGCCAAAAGACTTTTTCCAAACGCTAAAATCGTTCTTGATCGTTTCCACATTATACAGCACCTTGGTCGTGCCTTTTTAAAGACAAGAATTGCGATTATGAACCAGTTCGATAAGAAGTCACTACCCTATCGAGCCTTGAAAAATCATTGGCGACTCTTCCAAAAGGACAGCCGTAAGTTATCTCTCAACTCTTTTTATTCAAAGACATTCCACCAAACCTTAAGTCCACATGAAGTTGTTGGGAAAACACTAGACTTTTCAGAAGAGCTTACCGACTACTATACACTTTATCAGATCTTACTTTTTCATTTTCAGGAGAAGAGAGTAGCTGAGTTCTTTGAGCTGATAGAGGAAAATAGGAGCAAGGTTAATCATTATTTTCAAACTGTCTTTAGGACTTTTCTTAGACACAAGCAATACATCAAAAACGCACTAGAAACGGACTATTCAAATGCAAAACTTGAAGCGACTAACAAGTTGATCAAAGACATCAAACGTCTAGGATTTGGTTTTAGAAACTTCATCAACTTTAGGAAGCGGATCTTAATCACTCTGAACATAAAAAAAGAGAAGACCTATCAGGTCCTCTCTAGATGTTAGCTTTTCGTCACCCACTACAGTTGACAAAGAGCCACTTAAGTTATAAGCAAAAGGAGGTTCTTCCGTCATTTTGACACTATCCGTTTCTAGCCAAGAAATTATAATTTCAAGGCCAGCATGTTAACTGTCATACCTGCTGCTGTTCCCAAAAGGTAGACGACATCTCCTTCTTTAACTAATCCATGATCTAATGAATAAGCCAAACCGAATGGAACAGATACAGAAACCATATTTCCGTAGTCAGTAACTATATTAAGGTATTGGTCTTCGGCAATACCCAATTTATCCATAACTAAAGATAAGGCACGGCTAGCTTGATGGGGAATGATATAGTCCACATCGGTTAGGGCTAAGTGAGTTTTCTCTTGGAATTCTTTGAACATATCAGGAAGCTTATGTGCTGATAAGAGGAGAATCTTCTTGCCCTTCATATCAAACATAAAGTCCGTTTTTGTCTTTTCTGAATATTTTTTAGGATGGTAAGAAGTCAAACCTCCACGGATTTCAGTATCATGGGCACCTTCTGACCAGGTATGTTGAAGACTTGCAATAACCCCTTTGTCTTGAGAACTTGCTTGGAAGATAAAGGCTGCTGCTCCGTCACTAAAGAGTTCAAAACTTTCTTTTTGTTTCGGATTAAGCCCCAAACTTCCAACTTCACTGGATACAATCAAAACACTATGGTATTCACCAGCCTCAATCAAATAAGACATTGTTGATAAAGCTGAGATAAAACTTGTACAAGTCGTATTGATATCCATGGCTGGGATGGCAAGTCCTTTTGCCACGCGCTCATGAATCAAGGCTGCTGTACAAGGAATAGGCTGCACACCAACTGCACTAGCTGAGACAAGACAATCAATGTCTTCAATTCTCAAATTGGCATTTTCCAGAGCTCGTTGGATAGCCACTTCGGCCAAATCCAACTGTGTTTCTTCATCTTCTACAACACGATAACGTGTTTGGTTTTTGAATTGTACGGTTTGTTTTGGAAGACAAACGCCATAACCTGCGATTTCAACATGTCTTTTTACTTCTGTCATTGTCATTCATCCTTTCATAAACGCTGAATACGTTTGAGTTTTCGACTGGTATCCCAATGATAATCGGAAAAATGGATTTCCGGAACCTTAAACTGCTTTTGTTGCGCCAAGAGTTGAAACTGAGCTGCGATTGCTGCTTCTACTTGCACGTCTCGTTGGCTGAGACAGACTTCAACAATCTTCTCTGAATGTTGCTTGACTTGATAGTCTCCAACATTTTCCACAAAGAGAATACAACGCCTGATAAAATCAGGATAGATTGTCACCTGTCCTCCATCCTGACCTTCAAAGTAGAAGATGTCATCAGAGCGACCTTCGACCTTGTCAATCCTTGTATAATGAGAACCACATGAACAAGGTTCAGGATTCTCAACCAAGATATCATTAAGTTTGTAGCGGTAAACAGGTTGACTGCTTCGCTTAAAATCCGTTATTACTGGATAAAATCGACGCTCATCCAGATACTCTTTCTCTACAAAAATGATATCCTCATTGAGGTGAAGATGTCCTGCAGAACAAGTGCAGGCTAGAAAACCTTCCGTCGCTTGATAAACCTGGTCAATAATGGGGAGCTTAAAAGCGCTCGAAATGCGAATTCTATCACTATCCTCTAGAATTTCTGCTACAGAGACAATTTTTTGCGGTGAGATAGACAAGTCTCCTGCCTTAAGACGCTTGCTCAACTCTATTAACATGGAAGCTGGTGCCACAACAATCGTCGGTTGATAATGATTAAGACGTTCAATATGTTCATCTGTATTTTTGAAAATATCGAAGTATTCTAATCGTATCAATGCTGTATTGATAGTCTGGTAGAGTTCATTATCTGCTCTCAGGAAAAAGGCAATTCGGTGGCCAAAAAGATGACCCTTGGGCAACATCTTAGCTAAAATAGCTGCCGCCCACATGCTTCGCTCTTTCTCAGTCGTGATGAAGAGGCCACGATGTCCCGATGTTCCTGAAGATAAACCAACAGCTACTTCACCTTTAAGTTCGGTGAAGTCACGAGTCTTTTCACTCTCAATAGCTAAGGCTAAAGCCTCATCACGATCGATGCCTTGAGTGTTTAACTCATTAAAATGCGCCATCATAAAGGTCTTATCCATATGGTCAAAGTCAGTAGGGACACCATTATTGAAATAAGGAGACTCTCGCTTTAGAAAATCCATATAGTTAGATAATTGCTTTTTCTGATAAGCTTCTAGGTCTGCTCTCGTTTTGAAGTTGTGAAGCCATCTGGTTTGGATAAAGGTTTTAAGAAAGGTTATTTTTTTCATACAAGATACGCTCTATCCTTTCTACAGGGTCATGGCTAACTAGTACTTCCGTCCCATCTTTTAGGATGTCCTCTAGTAACTCAGTTCCCTTAATATAATCCGACATATTATCCTGAACCAAGGACGGAATGAGGTGCATTTGTTTCGTATAAGGTAGCAAATCGACACCCCAGCACAAGTCCGCTGCGATAAAAAGATTATAATCTGGAAAGTAGAGACAAGCCTGACCCTTGGCATGGCCATCAACAGAGGCTACCAAGATACTTCCATCTCCAAATAAATCATAGGTCGGACGATAAGGAAAAGTTGAGTTTTGCTGATCAGCCTTGATTACTGTTACCTGTTTCTCAAAAGAGGCTGGTAAAAATTCCTTAAAAATCAAATCCTTCAACTTAGGCTTCTGATAAACCTCATAAACCTCCTGAGTCAGAAGGAAGCTCGCATTAGGAAAGAAGCCAGCTCCTCCCAAATGATCAGGATGCAGATGGGAAAGCATAACATGGGTAATGTCCTCAGGCCTAATCCCTTTCGCCTTCAACAAGTTTAAAATCTGATCCTTTTCTGTCATCTGCACCGGCGTTCCCAAACGATACAAGCCATAGCGAAGCTTGGTTTTAATATCGTAGTGATAACCTGTATCATAAAGCAGATAGCCTTTATCTCTGTGTTTGATTAGAAAGACACCGGCTGGAAAGGTCATCTTTTTATTCTTGACTTTCTTGAACAAAAGACCAGTATAGCTTGTACAATATCCCGCAGGAAAATAATCAATGCTTTCGATAATCTTGGACATATTGTTCAATCCCTTCTGAAATCGTTATTTTAGGCCTATAGCCCAAGTCACGCTCCGCCTTGCTAATATCCAAAGTCTGACTATAGCGTAGCAAATAATAGGTATAGCGTGTTAGGGCTGGCTCTCCTTTGAGCTTTAGATTCTTATAAATAAACTCCAAAATACTTGAAATAGCAGACACAAGTGGAGCTGGGATTTTGCGATAACGGATGGGATAGCCCAAACCTCTCAAGGTTTCCTCAATCAAGTCTCTAAATACTCTGGGTTCTCCATTGGTAATATTATAAACTTCTCCAGCTGCTTGAGGAGTTTCCAAAGCCAGACGAATAGCCAAAGCAACATTTTCCACACAGGTCATATCCATCAGTTGACGACCATCACCAATCAAAGGAATACCGATCTTCTGGCTAAGATTAAGAACACGTGGCAAAATGCTGGTGTCTCCAATCCCAAAAAGTCCACGAGGTCGCAATATAACACTAGACACATCAGGATAATCTTTAAATAGTTTTTCTGATGCCAATTTACTTCGAATGTAATTGTTAAGCCTATTTTCCTGAGGGGCATCGCTTTCTTTGATACCCAGCTGGTCTCTAGGCGCTGCATAGATACTTGGAGACGATACATATACCAAGCGCTCGATATTAGCCTCACGGCAGGCTTCAA
This sequence comes from Streptococcus sp. cx1, assembly GCF_052384325.1. Classification (NCBI taxonomy): domain Bacteria; kingdom Bacillati; phylum Bacillota; class Bacilli; order Lactobacillales; family Streptococcaceae; genus Streptococcus; species Streptococcus sp. cx1. Next base: position 48,167 of record NZ_JBQSUN010000003.1, read on the forward strand.
GGACGTATTTAGTTCCTAAGACATTCGTTTGGTAAAAATCTTCCCAAGGACCCCAGACAGTTGACAAAGCACCGGCATGAATGACCATATCCATTTCCTGACAAGCTTTGGTCAAATCCTCTTGGTTTGTCAAATCTCCTTGAACAAAGGTCACAGAGGCATTTACCAGAGATTGGCCAATTGTATGATTACGACCGAAAGCTCGGACTTGATAACCGTGATCAACCAATTCTTCCACGACATATTTGCCTAAGAAACCTGTAGCCCCCGTTACTAAAACTTTCTTCATCGTTTTTTCTCCTTGTCTGCAAGTAGGCGAGCAATTTCACCCTCCACTACTTCTGTAGGATGATATGACTTGGCAGCATGACTTAAAGCCTTTAGCTCTGACCAATCTTTCTTAGCCAACAACGCCTCAAAAGCTTTCCCAATTGCCTTATCATCCTCTCTTTTAACAGTCAAAGCTACACCTGCCTCAAGTCCACGAATAGCATAGTCATACTGGTCATAATCGTGTGGCAGTATTAGGGCTGGCTTGTTATTTATAATACATTGGAAAAAAATACCTGAACCACCATGGTGAATAACATAATCCATCTGGGGAATGTACTCATTGTAGGGAAGATAAGAAACCACTGAAACATTATCCATTAATTTTTGGCATTGGAATTCTTGTCCACCAAGACCTAAAGTTACAAAAAACTGACACTCAGGATGAGACTTAGCTAACAGCTTCGTTTGGTATATCAAATTATTCTTTGCCCAGTCCAATTGGGTACCACAAGTCACAAAGACAATTTTACGATTTGCAAAAGGCGACAAATCAAGAGGATAATCCTCACATCGCTCAACTGAACCTCCAGTTGGACCCACCCAGAGATAATGTTCTGGGAATCCTTTTTTGATTTCCAATTCTTTCATACCTATTCCTAAAATAGAATACGGTGAATAGATGCTCTCTTGTCCATTTTGGTCGTACATCTTAAAACCATAGCGTTTTAATCGATTTCGTAATAAAAAAGCGGCGGAATACTTCAAAAAACGTGTCATTTTTCTGCCTAGCCATTGTTGAATCAATTGATTGCGATTCTTCGGACTTCCCATTCCTCCGAAGAAACAAGGAGGACCATCCGTCGTTTCAATAGCAAATTGTGTAGCCATTGTCGTTATCCACGGAATCCCCATTTGCTCTGCAACAAGTCCACCCGACAAACTGACATAATCGGCAATGACTAAATCAGGTTGGCTTACTTTCCATTCCGATAGTAATTGATCGGAAACAAGATTAATAATATCAAGACTAGCTGATAGTTGACGATAAGCAGAAAAAAGGCCCAATTGCTCCTTATTATTAGCCACCCTTTCAAAGTCCATTTCATGACCTTCAAGAATAGTAACAACCTTAAAGCCTGCTTCCTCAGCTACTGCACGTTTCTGCTGTCCTGTGAATAAACGAATATCATAGCGAGGATTTTTTAATAAAGGCATTAGCAGATTCATGGTTGGATAAAGATGCCCACTTAATGGAACGATGACCACGTCAATTTTTAGTTTTCCCATAACATTAGCATAGCAAATTTTTTTTGAAAGAACTACTCAAAACCAAATACTATCTAAACTCATTTTCTCTGAATAGATACACTTCTTCAGTAAGATTTTTCATCCATTAATCAATCAAAGCTTGCCACAAATACTTTAACATAAAACTTTTCAATATTTTTTAGCAAGAATCCCCTAACTTACCTCCATCATGACAAACATTCTTTCCAAAGGAATTGAGAGGTAGTTTTCTGTTTCAGTAAAATCTGATAAACTAGAGCTATGCAAACAACAGACTCATTTAGTAAGGCAATTATTTTGGGAGCTACAGGAGGAATTGGACGTCACCTAGCAACTGAACTGGCAAAACATCTTGATTTTCTGGTTCTAGTAGGCCGAAATCCAGACAAATTAGTCCAACTGCAAAATGAATTAGCTGGAAGCAAGGCACAACTTTCAATTAAGGTTTTAAATCTGTGTGATAAGGAAGCACTGGAGAATTTTGGAAAGGCATTAGATGCTGACCTTCTGGTCAATTGTGCAGGACTAGCTAGCTTCTCCATAGGAAGTGATTTAGCCACAGAAAAGGAACAAGAGCTCTGGCAGGTGAACTACCATACTCCAGTCCAGCTAATGAAATTGCTAGTGCAGAAAAATCAGAAAATCCGACTAGTCCAACTTTCCTCACTAGCAGCTCTTTTTCCCCATCCCTATTTAGCGGCATACAGTGCCAGTAAGGCTGCCTTGCAGAACTACACTCTTGCTCTTCAGGAGGAACTATGTCAATCAGATTCCCCGGTCCAGCTAGGTCTGTATATTCTTGGACCAGTCCAAACAGCTATTTTTCCTCCTAAACTAGTAGAAGCATTGGGAGGCAGTCGCTTGCAGATGAAGCCTGAGAAAGTCGCTCAGCAGTTGATCCGATTCATAGAAAGGGATACTTCCTATGCTGTTATCGGCCTTCGCTATCGATTGTTGATTTATCTAGGAAAGCTACTCCCTCAAAAATGGATTATACATTTCATTTCTAGATATTTACGAAAGGGACTTAACATATGAAACTAATTTTTATAATTATAGCAGTCGCCTATCTCCTTCTCTTCCTCGTTCGATGGCTACTGTCACTAATCTATTACAAAAAAGGCAAATCTGATGTTACTGACTTTCCAGAAGAACTATTTACAGTGGTCCAACCAATTCTCTCCGGTGACCCTCGCTTGGAGAGTGATTTACGAGCCAATCTGCAGCAAACAAAAACAGTAGAATTTTACTGGTTAATTGACCAGTCTGACACAGAAGCTCAGCGTGTAGCGAACAAAATTTGCCAAGATGAGTTATTTTCTCAGCGTATCCGAATCTTTCTTATTGAAGATGTCCCTCAGGGGATTAATCCAAAGAGTTATAAGATTGAGCAAGTTGTAGAGGATCTGACCCGACCTTACCTCATTGTTTTGGACGATGATAGTGTAATTGATTTTTCTAAAATGGGGGAACTGACTGCCTATCTGGGTCAAGAAGTCATTTTGACTGGGATACCCTATAACCAAGAGAGAAGCAATTTCTGGTCCAAGCTGGTAGCAGCATTCGTCAATGGCAATTCCTTAATCACCTATTTCACAATGGCACAAGTTGAAGCCAATCACTCTATCAATGGAATGTTTTATATCCTACCAGTAAATCTTGTAAAAGACCAAGATCTCTTTACAGCTATCAAAGATTATCTTTGTGATGATTTGGCAGTGGCTGATTTTCTAAGTAGTAAAGGGGTATCCATTGTTCAAACTCGAGTTACCTGTAATGTCCGTACGACCATCAAGAGTGCCACGCAGTATTTGCTCCAGATGAAGCGTTGGCTTCTCTTTAGTTCCATCTATTTAAAAAAACACCTGGACTTCAAGGTCTTTACCCTCATTGGCTTAACAAGTTTTCTGCCTCTTCCAATCATACTTTTGACTCTTTTTTTAGGTTGGCCTTATCTACTTGTAGCTCTGGTTCTACTACTGATTAAGGCAATCTGGATGCTCCTTTATAGACAAAGCATACTAATGAATCAACTACACTTGGACGAAGTCCTATACGAAGTACTTAATGATTTCTTACTTCCATGGTTATTTCTTTATGTCCTATTGACTCCTCCTGTGATAAACTGGCGGGGTCGAAAGATACGTGTGACGGATGGGAAGATTCGTTATGAGTAAGATGAAGTCGTATCTAGATTGTTTGTCTGATTTATCTCCTGATCAGACATTGTTGACATCTGATTGCTTAGTCCTCTTTCTTAGTGGGAGCAGTGATTACACTTGTGCTGGACTGACAGCTGGGCAACTTGACCTCCTCCATGCTATTTGTCCATCTGATTATTCAGTAGTAGCCAGTAATTTTCCTTTCAATCAAAGATTTGATCATATGAAGTCTCCTAAAGTATCACTTTTATCGGCTTCTTTAGCAAACATTGTCTACTACTGGCATACAGTTTTGAACCCTTGTTTTCAAAAACTTTTACAAGTACACATGTCTCCCTTGTTAGAAACTAAGGAAGTGATTGTTGTCTGTAAGAGTTCAGGAGTCAATATGCTTACCCAATGGTTGAATCATTTGGATAACGAGATATCCCTTCCAAGATTTCGCATAATTGCACTTGGACCTGTCTCCCAAAAACTCTTAGACAACAAAAAGCTAGAGGTATTGGTGATTAAAGGAAAAAAAGATCCATATTCTCAATTCTTGGATTCCCACCAAGCGGATATCCTAGTGGATTCGGATCATTATAGCTATGAATACAAAGAAGATGTGAAAGGAATCATTCATGACTGGATTAGACAAAGTGATAAAAATCGATGTGATAAGCGTTCCATTTAGTGGTCATTTATTTCCGACCTTGACACTGGTGAAACCCTTGTTAGAAGACCCTCGTTTTCAAATACGTGTCATTACAGGTTATCAAAAGAAGAAATTAGTTGAAAAAATTGGCTTTGACTGTGTTGCCTTATTTCCAGATCGTCCGACAGTGATGGAAGATATCGCCAATACCTCAAAGCAAGCAAAACCACATATTATGTACCAACAATTAATCGCAAATAGCAAACTAATTCCAGAAGTTATAGACGAAATCAAGCGAATTTGGGAGTCCGATGGAAAACCAGATTTGATTATTGCAGATTTCATTGCAGCTCCTGCTGGTATTTTAGCAGACCGTTTGGGAATTCCCTGGATTACGACCCTCCCAAGTCCAGTAGCTATTGAGAGTCGCACAACTACTCCTGCTTATTTAGGAGGTTGGAAACCCCATCAGGGAATCCTCTACAAATGTAGAGATGCACTGGGTAGACAGATTATTCGCATGGCAAAAAGAATTGGCTTTGCACTTGTTAAAAGAAATCTTAAAAATTTACAAGATTTCAAACTTTATAGAGAGGATGGTACAGAAACCATCTATTCTCCTTATTCAATTCTGGCTCTGGGAATAAAAGAGTTGGAGTTTAGAGATGATTTTCCATCCCATCTTAAGTGGGTTGGTTATCGCTGCCTTTCTTTTGACAAACTACCCAAGGAACAAGAACAGTATTTCACGACCTCTCAAAAACGCGTGTTAGTGACTTGTGGTACCCATTTAAAATGGGAAAAAGAAAGAATGGTGAAATTGGCCAAAATGCTAAGTCAAGAATATCCTGACTATCATTTCTATGTCACACTAGGTAACCCAAGTGGTTTGCAAAATCCGCCACATCATCTAAATAACAATCTTTTACTTTTTGATTATCTGCCCTACACAGACATTCTAGATAAAATGGACTTTGCGATACATCACGCTGGTTCAGGTATTCTAATGGGATGTATCGAACAAGGCATTCCTAGCCTTATTCTTCCTCAAGATTTTGATCAGTTTGATAACGCCTTACGAGCTGAGTTAGCCCAGGTAGGACTTGTCTCACGAAAAAAAACAGAGTCTGAAGTCTTAGATTTATTCCAAGCATTAATTTCTCAAAAAGATTGGTCTAAATTACATTCTCTAACTCAGATAAGCAAAGCCTATCAACCTACAGAAATACTTTATCAAGAGATTGAAAGACTCTTAAACATAGATCAATAATCTTATTAACAAAACTTAGGTCCTCTCCTAAGTTTTTTTGTAACTTTTAGTCATTATAAAAAGCCGACCAAAGGTCAGCTTTCTATAGTCTAATATCTCTCAGCAAGTTCGTAATAAGTGCGAACGACACGTCCTTTATAATGCACTCTGACTTTCCGTAGCCAAAGGCTATCACCTTTTTCAAGGGTATAGAAGTCATCTCGACTAACGAAGAAGTTACGTTTTGCCTCACCAACTTTAACGACTAGGAAATGATTGGTACTCGTTCTTAGTGCTTTAGCAATTCTCTTTCCAATGATGACACCTACAACCTTAGAACAGTCTTCGCTATAATAGCCCATCTTGGTTAAAATAAAGAGAAGAAATTTATCCGTTAGTACCCAAATACCAGCAGAAAGAGCAAATACAAAAAAGATAAATATTCCTGTCACCAAGCCCAGACTACCACTCTCACGTCCACTGTCAAACCAGAGATGCAAACCTTTCTCATTTCCAAAATACAGCAGGGCTAGAAAAATACCTGTAAGGAGGAGAGAGAAGACTCTTTCAATATTTCTCAAAATAAAATCTTTCATGTCTCTACTCCTTTTCTACCGTAGTGTAGCTACCATTTTCACTCTTGATAGCAATATCTGATGACATGGCAACTGATAAAGTAATTGGACCACGAACTTGGCCATCAGTATCTCTGAGTTCCCAATTGCTACCGTCGTTACTTGTAGCCAGACCCTTGTCTTCTTGACCATTTTCATAAACTGGCAGGACATAAACCTCTGTCACCCCCGGTAGTTCTTGGCTCTGCCCTGTTGAGCTATCTTCAATCACAAAGGTTGAACTGGCTTGGTCATAGACCACTTTCTTGGTGTCAGAAATAGGCTTATCTGATTTTTTAGCCAAATCAGATATGGCTGAAGCTGCCTTATCTACCGTTCCCTGTGTAACCAACTCATTTCCTGAAAGCCCCGAAATAACTTGAATCTTCTTAGGCTGTGACTGGACCATTGCTCGTGTGAAAAATCCATTGGCGAGGAATAAAATACCACACACCATGACTAGAAAGGATAAGACAATCACCCCTCCACCTGTCCGTGTGGGCCCTGTCACTTCTGTCATTGGACGAAGAGGAGGTCCTTGCCAAGCGGTCTTTTTGTGTCTCTTATCCAAGAGGTCACAAAGGTAGTCTTCCAACAATGCGAAGCCATAATCCTTGGCTAGACTTTCAATCCCTTCTAAGGTCTCATAACTTAGACCACCTCTTTCAAGTATGGTCCCAATAGTCTTGGTGAAGCGGTAAGAAAAATCCTGATCCTCCAACCAGCCCAAAGCAGCACACTCACTAATATAGTCTTTGAGTTTAGAAATAGTCAGAGTATTATATAGGAAATATAGCTCAACAGTCTGAAGAAAACTATCCTGATTTTCAATAGATAAATCTTCTCTTAAGACAGAATCATTGAGATTACTTTGATAAGGATCACTGTGATTGAACGTTTCATGAGTATCTGATAAAGTTAGCTCATCCAGTTGCTTCTGCTCTTCTTCAGCATCCACCTGCTGAACCTCGTATTCAGTCACTTGCTCGTCGTTGACTTTTTCAGTTGCATAATCTGTAAGCTCAAGTTCATCAATACTTTCCTGATTTTGACTAGATTTGCTAGCATCTGCAGCTTGTTTAAAGGAAACTTCTAGCTGAGAGGCAGACACCATCCCAACCACGCTACCATCAGCCTGTTTATAGCCTATGACAGCACTCACATCCTCATTTCCAGATTTCGATTTTTGCCAGGCAAGGGCCTCTTGATAAGCCTTTTGCAGGCGTTGGAAATTTTCAGGGTCATCCTCAGGGTGGTAGACCTTACTCTGTTTGGCATAGGCTCGCTTGATATCCTTAAGATTTTTAGTTGGTGGAATGCCTAAAATCGACCAAAAATTCATGCGTCACCTCCTATCTCCAGAAATTAGGGTCATCAGACCTATCAAAGGGCTCGCCATTCTCCTCATGGTCGTCTTTTTCTTGACGGAAAATATCCAAATCATCTAGTGACATGATATTTTCAATGCTATCAAGATAAGCTTGGTAGCGTTTCACGATTTCTTTTCGCTTCTTAATATTGTTAATAGCCAACTGATAGCCTTTTTCAAAATCTTCCATCTGCCACAAAAAATGTAGTTGCATCTTATAAGGCATCTCCATGACTAAACGATAGGCCCGCTCAGTCTGCGTTTTAAAGTCGGCCTCAAAGGACAATTGATCAGAGACAAGCTTGATATTCTCCAGATGCTCACTCTTGTCAACCTCTTCGATTTTACTTTGACTACCGATACGATACGTTTTAGTCTCGCCTGTTGACCCCAGTTTAACCTCTATATAGAGCATGGAATTAATATCGTAAGTAAAGGTGGTCTCAAAAAACTCTGTCTTAGTCGCAGTCCCAGGAACATCGATAATAAACTCATCCAAAAAGAGATTTGCCTCAGGATCGAGCGATTCTCCCTGATAAATCATAAAGCGACATTGTTTCTGTCCCCGGCTGGCATAATAATATTTGCTGGCTGAGGTCGGAAGGACAGACAACTTATTAATAACCTTTGAAAAGATATTTTTATCAAAGTCAGAGTCATAGGCACTGATTCCCAATGAGAAAGGACAAATATCAGTAATCACCAAATCTTTGACCTTTTCCTGACGCTCTTTGACAGCTAAATAAGTCCCCAAACCACGCGCAACCAACTCATCCATATCCTTCAAACGCTTAATAGGAAGATTGAGAAGATTCATGATATAGGATTGAACCAAAGGCATCATGCTAGACCCACCGACCAAGATAAAGGCATCTAGCTCATGAGCCCTGTAGCCGCTATCACTCACCGCTCTACCAATGACTTTCTTAACACGGTCAAGAACAGGTTGAATAATGGACTTAAGCTCAGCTTGAGTGTATTGTTTCATGTAATATTGGTCATCGTAGGTCAAGGATACTGCAGCCAGTTTTTCCTTTTGTAGCTTGAGTTTGCAACGTTCTGCAGACAAGAGGAGACTAGACTTTTGCTTGGTATCTAGCTTCTCCAAATCAATCCCTTGAGACTGACAAAAATCTTCAGCGATAGCCTTATCAAAGTCGCTACCACCCAAGAAATTATCACCTGCAATGGAAACGATTGAAATCACATTATCAAAACAATCAACCACAGAAACATCAAGCGTTCCTCCTCCAAAGTCGAAGACGATGAAAGATTCGTCTTTGCCAATCTTGTGACAAGCAATGGCTGCCGCAGAAGGCTCGTTAATCAATCGTTCCACCTTAATGCCCAATCGTTGTCCAATAGCCTTGGTCGCTGAACGTTGCTTTTCATTAAAATAAGCCGGCACACTAATGAGCACCTCATCTACTTTTTCACCTAAGTAACTCTCCGCATCAGCTACTAATTGTTTAACCACCAAAGTTGACAAATCAGTTGCCGAGAAAGCTTCTCCATCAAGGTAAAAGATTTCATTGGTTCCCATTGAACGTTTAAAGAGTTGAGCCGTATTCTCAGGATCAGTCACTAAGCGTTCCTTCGCAATTTTTCCAACCGTCAAGACATCGTCAGACACATGGACCACACTAGGCGTCAAATATTCTCCAAAACCATTTGGAATAAGCTCAACCTCACCTTCACGATAGGTAACCGCTAGACTATTAGTCGTCCCCAAATCAATACCAATTGTTGCCATAACATTCTCCTAAACTGCTTTTGTCCTTCCATTATAACATAGTCAAAAACGTCCCTATTCAAGAAGTAAATAAACTATTTCAAATGCGCCATGAACTAAGAAAGTCAGCAAAGAATGACAGATGATTCTCTTTGAGAATGAAGTGAGTATAACTGAGACTTTCCGCTGTGATAAAAACCCCTGAAGAACTTAAACTTCAGGGGTTCGGAAGTTTCGAGACCTTAGACTCGAAACTTAGGCATGGAACTTCTTTGAAGTTCGCTAACGTCCGTCATCACCTAAGGAAAGTCTCGAAAAAGATTCTTTATTAAAAAATAAAAGCCAACCTAAGGTCAGCTTTTCATTTTTCTTATTGATTATTTTTTGAATGGTTCTTCCACCATGATGAGAGGATGGAACCTGAGATATTGTGCCAAATACTAAAGATAGTTGATGGGATCGCAGCTTGTGGCACGAAATATTTCATGGCAAGGGTTGCTCCAAGACTTGAGTCTTGCATCCCCACTTCGAAGGTAATGGCTTTTTGTTGTGGTTCTTCCAAACCAAGGATTTTTGAAAATCCAAAACCAAGGGCATAACCACAAAGATTGTGGAGCATAACGACTGGAATGACAAGGGCTGTCGCTGCTGTGAAAATATTAGCATGGTTGGCAGAAACAACTGCTCCAACGATCAAGAGGATGGCAGCTTGTGAAATCAAAGGCATAATCTTGATGATGGCATCAATTTTCTTACCAAAGATTGAGTGAATGAGTACACCCAAGATGATTGGGACAACCACGATACGCAAGGTACTAAGGAAGAGGCTTTGGGCAGGGACACTTACGTACTGACCAGCCAAGAATGACAAGAGGGTTGGAATCATGAGTGGTGCCAAGAGAGTTGAGAGGGTTTCAATAGAGACATCCAAGGCAACATCCCCACCTGAAAGGAAGGCCATGACACTAGATGAAGTCCCACTTGGACAAGACCCGACAAGGATAACCCCTGCTGCTGTCGCACCCTTAAGATGGAAAATCATACAAAGCAACCAAGCCAAACCAGGCATGATGACATAGTGGGCAACAGTCCCAAGGACAACTGGAATTGGACGCTTAGCAATACGTTTAAAATCTTCAGTGGTCAAGGTAAGTCCCATACCAAAGAGAATCAAACCAAGTAGATAAGCCGTATTGGGAATGACCCAACTACTAGTTGCGGGAAGGGCATAGTTAAAGGCCGCCCAGAGGATAACAGCTACAGTAAACCATTTGCTGAGCCATTTACTAAAAGATACAAGTGACTCCATAATGAAACCTTCTTTCTATTTTCACAGAATAGTATAGCACTTTCACTTTGAATTTCAAGGTAAATTTCGAATTTTCTGAAATTAATTTCAGAAAATAAATCCTCACACTTAACATGCGAGGATTTTGTGATTTCTATAAACCTTAAGCCTTGTCTTGCGACTTTTCTTCAAATTGTTGAGCCCGTTCTTCTCCCCACCACAGTGGCAACAATTCTCCCAAAGTAATGGTTTGACGTGTTTCGTAGTCAACCATAAACTCCAAGTTACGATTATCAGGATGCAGTTCCATTAGAAATTCTCGACAGGCCCCACAAGGCATGCCAGACGGTCCACCATGAGGCGGCTGGTCACGAAAGGCGATAATTCGCCTAACCTTATTTTGACCAGTTTCTTGATACATATTGAAAAGGGCAGCTCTTTCGGCACATAGATGGAAAATACCACACGTCCCTTCCATACAAAAGCCCGTGAAAATTTGCCCATCTTCAGACTCAACGGCAGCCACAACATGTCTAGCATAGACAAAGTCTGAGACTTCCTGTGGCTGATACAAGGCTTGAGCCTTTTCATACATTTTCTGCCAAATATCCATTATTTCTCCTTTAACCTCGATCACTTTCTCTATGAGACTTGATAAAGAGTGCAAGCACTATTGATACTGCCGTATAAGCCAAAATAAACAAAAGTGATTTCCATGAAAATTTCCCATTGATAGCAAAATTAACGACCAATTCATTGACATGATAGACAGGTGTCCACTCAGAGATACTCTGAACCCACTTAGGGAACATGGAAATAGGAACCCATGAACCACTCACTATAGGCAAGACAAGGTAAATAATATTAGCTACAAGAGACATGATTTGTTGAGATTTAATCTGAGCGATAAGCAAGCCAAAGGCCAAAAAGACCAAGCTTGATAGAAGTAAAAGAGCACCTGATCCTAGCCATCTAAAGAATGGCATCTCTACATCTCGGAAAAAGGTACCTACACAAAAGGTCACAATGATAGCAACCATAAAGTTTAGAAGCACACGAAAAATTTTAGAAAGATAATAAGCTGCGATACTAACCTTTGAGTGCTCGATATAGGTCAACCAGTGTTCAATTCGATCCTCTTGTAACATATAGGGAAAGGTGAACAAACCAAAACTAGACATAGAAAAGCCAGTCATGGTTAACATATAAGATAGCAAAAACTCTTTTTGGGCTTCTGGAGTAGGCGCTGAGAAAATACTTGAAAAAAGGAGGAAAAATCCGACGGGTATCCCGATTCCCATGATAAAGACTGGCCAGGTTCGCCACGTTTTTATCCATTCAATTTTTAGTAATGCTTTCATGCCTTGTCCTCCCTTGTTGAATCAAATAGGCTATCCAAGAGTGTTTTATTTTGGATTTCAATATCAGAAATTCCACAGCCCGCTTCTTCAAGACTTTGCCATACCTTTTCGATATCTTTGGTCATGAAGCTAATGACATCCCTCTTTTCAGTGATTTCATAGATATCTGGCAGTCCATGAACGATGCTAACAAAGCTACTTGGCAGAGTGACCTGCTTCTCTTTCTCTTCGTGTCGCATAGCGTATGGCGTGGTATCTCTGATGAGTTTCCCTTGATGGAGGACTAAGATACGGTCAGCCGTGTGTTCCACTTCTTCAATATAGTGAGAGGAATAAAGGATAGTTGTCCCAGCTTTTTTCAAGTCATTGACAATCTCCCAGAAACGCTGACGAGTGGAGGTATCCATACCCGCTGTCGGTTCATCCAAAAAGAGGATCTTAGGTTTATCAATCAAACAAAGGACAAAAGCTAGAAGACGTCTTTGTCCACCAGAGAGTTTGTCCGCAAACTGCTGGTACTGGTCTTCCTTGAATTGTAAGAGGTCTTGTACCTCTTGATTGGTCAAGGGATTATCAGAGATAGATTGGAAGAAGGCAATCAGTTCCTCCACTTTCAAACTATTTGGAATGGTATTTTCCTGAAGGAGAACCGCAATTTTATTTTTGGCCTTACCTGCCTTACCATCAATGAGGACCTGACCACTGCTCGGTTTTTTATCGCCAAGAATACAGGACATCAAGACAGTCTTACCTGCCCCATTAGGTCCAATCAAGGCCACACAATCGCCCTTGTTTATCTCAAAACTAATATCCTCTAAAATGGTCTTTCCCTTGATACGTTTTCCAAGAGAAGAAACCTGAATAACTGTCTCACCCATCAATGCTTTCCTTTCTTTTATATAGAAGCCATGCTTGACAATATCGCTGACATCATTGGACTTCCCTTAATACTCCACTTCCAACTCCGTACAGAAGAGACTTCCGCTCATATGAAGCCTTGTTTCAACTTGCTCTAAATCAGATTCAAAACGATCCACCTTTACAGATGATAGGGGATGTGAGATTCCAGTGGTGTCCATGACACAACCATGAGGAAGTCGAATATGAACTTCACCAAACTTAGCATCAAGATGAACTGCTACCTGACTTGATGCAAAGCTGGCTTGACTCAAATCCAGCCACAGCTCACCGAAAGCCATATTCATATCAACCGTTTCGACTTCTTGAGAATAGATGCGATACCTATCCTCAGCCATATATGTCTTAACAGAAATATGTGGTCCTTCTTGGTCGTTCTTATTGACCTTATAGTCTTTAGTGAGACCTTTCTTTTGACTACGGCCATAGAGCAACTCTAAAGCCAAACCTATTAGAAAGATGCCGCTAAAGAGATTCCACTGTGCAAAATCGAGGTCTAACAAGTCATGAACATAGGGTGATAAGAAGGCCAAACCAAGAAAAATGAGGAGAGGTCGTCTATTCAAGATACCAAAACAAAAGAAGGCCACGAAGAAGACCAGATTATAATTGACCATGATCCAAAAATCTGGAATAAAGGCACTAGCAATAAAACAAGCTGCTAGTAAAAACAACAAGAAGGACCGAAGATTAAATCGTTCCATAAGAAAACTCCTTTCTAAAGAAATGATTGCAATTTTCCAATTATTTTCACTATCAGTATAGCACTATTTGTAAACGTATTCAATGTTATATTAAAAGGATTTGCAAGAAAAAAAGAGCTTTCGCTCTTTCATTATTTTCAATGTTTGACAGTTACTTGTCCAAAGGATACAGATCCTGTTAGAGAAACTGTAGTGCTTGATAACTCTCGCTCTCCTAGACTATCGTAGCCTTTCACTCCTGCTAGGCTTGTATGAAGCCCGTGTGTATCCACTTGCCAATCCTTGGGCACTCGAATGATGACCTGAGAAAAATTGGCCTGAACCACAATCTGAGGTCGGTCCGTCATAAACTGAGCCTGACGCAAATCCAAGGTCAAACGCCCAAAATCAGCATTGGCATAGACAGTTTCGAGGTTTTGAGAAGTCACCACTTGCACAGACTCTGAAAAAAGAGTCTTAGCAAAAATTTCTCGCTCATGTTCTTTAGACACCTTGTAAGAGAATTTTTTCTTATAACTTGGTTTGCTCAAACGGTCCATCGCAATACCTAAGATAAGAATCCCTACAAAGAGTGTCCATTCCGAATAATCCAATCTAAAGAGGTCATGGATATAGGTCGATAGAAAAGCCATCCCCAAGAAAAAGAGAAATTTCCCCTTAGATTGCCAGCTCAAAAGCACAAAAAGCAAGGCTAAAATCAACTTATAATTAAAAGCCAAATACAAATCTGGAATAAAAGCTGTTGCGATAAAATAGGCAGCAATGATCAATAAGGTAATAACACCTGAATTAAAGCGTTTCATAACAAGTCCTCCCTAAATCCTGTCCTTGAGTTTTTCCACAAAAAGGTAGGCTGCTGGACAGAAAAGCGTATTTTTTATAGTCAGATGATTGATCTGATAGATTTTCTTACGATCCGTGTGAGGAAAGGCTGCACAGGCCTTAGGACGGACATCATAAATATCACAGAGATTATCAGGCCCCAAGAATGGACAAGGCATAGACTTGAAGACCTTATCCCCATCCTCATCTACCTGCAAGTACATCTCCTCAAAGGCAGGTAACTTCATGCGAAAATGCTTGGCAATGCGAGTGATGTCCTGTTCTGTGAAGTCTGGACCAAGCGTCTTACAGCAATTTGCACACTGGGTACAATCAATTTCTTGGAAGACTTCATTGTGTACCTGCTGAACAATCTTATCTAAATTTTTAGGAGCCTTCTTCTTGAGTTGTGCTAGAAACTTTCGGTGCTCCCCTTGCTTTTGACGTGCCAATTCCTCATAACGTTTGACATCAATAGTCTGTGACATGTGTTTTCTCCGATAATTTATAATTCTGTCATCTATTATAGCATAAAAGAAATAGAGCCTAGCTTGAACTAGACTCTATGTTAGTTACATCGATACAATTCTACGATAAGAACGCGACGTTAGGGCGAAAACCAAGACATAGGCTAGGAAGAATACGCCACAAACAATAATAGTGACCACTAACATAAGATCTGGATTGAGAACCCCAATAACACGCACAATCAAACTAATCATATGGTAAGCAAAGGCTAAGTGTGTAAAGGCAAAAATCAAAGGGAGGAAAAAGACAGTAAGAACTTGTTTACGAATGGTTTTCTTGACTTGTTGGTCGTCTAACCCAATCTTTTGAAGAGTAACAAAGCGCTCACGGTCCTCATAACCTTCAGAAATCTGTTTATAGTAAATCACGAGAACTGTACCAAGCATGAAGATGATGGATAAGAAAATACCGATAAATAAGGTTCCGCCAACAAAGCCATTTAGCATCCCTTCTACATCATATCGGCTATTCGCAGTGAGGTTAGGCCCAGGGACGCCAGTAGTTTGTCCAGCTAACTGTTGTGTTTCTTTATCCGTGAGTTTGTCTAGCAAATCTGAATTTTTCTTGGCTTCATGTGTAGGATCTTTGACGTTAACACCAACATAGGTAGTTTGAGTGGTTGCTGTTCCTTTGATACTTTCTTTAAAATTATCCATATCAGGAACGACAAGGTAGCTATAATCAGAAACTATAGTTGTAAAGATATTAGGTACTTTACCTTTAATAAAGTCATTAAGACCATCCTGAATCTGGTAGCTTTGACCATTGATAGAGACACTCTTTTGATCTTTCAATATTTTATTTTTAGTAAATAAGCCAACTTGATTTGAAGTCAGATTGAGGTCTTTACCTGTTAATTGCTTATAAGTTGCTTGTGAGAAGACAAGAAAAACTGACTTTGGTAGAACTTTTCTTTCATTCTCAGAAAAGATGGTTAGCTTGTTTTTTTCTTGTTCTTTGATACCAAAGTAGAGGTAAGTTACTTCCGTTTTTCTATTTACCTGATTTCCCGACTGTGATAAGAAATCATCCATAACCTTCTGTGTACTTGTTACATCTACATTCGTTCCGGTAACTGAGTACTCATGTGGAGCAGCACTGGCCAAATAGTCTTTTTTTCCAGCATAGATACTTGCAGCACCTACAAGCGTCACGAGAACCATACTTGAGAGGATAGCAATGGTCGCCAGCCCAACTGCATTTTTCTTCATCCGAAAGACAAGGTTGGAAATGGAAATCATATTATTAGGCTTGTAATAGTAGCTTTTCTTCTTTTTCAAGAGTTGCAGAACTACTGTTGTCCCAGCGTTGAAGAGAAGATAAGTCCCTAAAATGACCAATAAAACAGCTAGGAAAAAACTGATAATAGCCGTTACTGGATTCTGAACAGAGAGAGCAAGATAGTAACCATATCCCATAGTCCCAAGTCCTAAAAGGGTTTGAATAACTAGGAAGCGTCCTTTTTTCTCACCCTTAAGGCCATCTTTAGTTAATTGTAAAGGATTAAGCCGTAGTAATCGGAAACCATTTACCAAAACCAACAAACTAAAAATACAAGCAAAGATGACAAGAACAATAGGAATTGTCATTACTTGAAAGGTCGAAACCAAACCAGTACTTTCACCGATAATCCTTTGAAGAAAAGCATAAATGAGTTTATCGAATAGCGCCCCTACACCTATACCTAGAAGCAAAGTCACAAAACCCATAATCATCGTTTCTTTTAAAATCATGCTAAAGAGGTGACGTTTCTCTAAGCCTAGCACACTATAGAGACCAAGCTCCTTTGAACGATTTTTCATGACAAAGCTGTTGGCATAAAGAACAATAATCCCAGAGGATAGGGCGACAATCCCAAGTCCCAACCCCAAAACCATCTTGATAGCATCTGCCCCAGGTAAGTCATCCAGATGCGAATTAAGCGTTAAAGATGTAAAAATATAGGTAATGGCAATAACCAGAATAGTTGCCAATGTATACGGATAGTAAAGCTTACGATTTTTTATGAGATTGGACAAAGCCAGTCTATTGGTTAGACGAAACATATTAGTTCACCTCACTTGCCATTGTAGTTAGTGTATCGGAAATTTCTTGGAACATTTGATGTTCAGACTTATCCCCTTTGAAGATTTGATTATAAAGAATCCCATCCTTAATAAACAAAACACGCTGCGCACGACTGGCGGCCGCTGTTGAGTGAGTTACCATAAGAATGGTCTGGCCGCTAGCATTAATAGTATCAAAGACATCCAAGAGTGCCGCTGAAGATTTTGAATCCAAGGCGCCTGTTGGCTCATCTGCTAAGAGGATTTCTGGTTTAGTGATGATCGCACGCGCAACTGCGACCCTTTGCTTTTGGCCACCTGAAATTTCATAAGGGTACTTCTCTAGCAAGGAATGAATTCCCAGTTGACGACTGATAGCTTCAACTTGTGTCATCATTTGCTTAACTGAGCGTCGAGAAAGGACCAGAGGTAGCAAGATATTATCTTTAACAGATAGGGTATCTAACAGATTGAAATCCTGGAAAACAAATCCTAATCTTTCACGACGGAAACTGGAAGCATCCTTATTTTTAATAGTTGCTGTGTCCATACCATTAAGGTAGACACGCCCTGCCGTTGGTTTATCAAGCATGGCAAGGATGTTGAGCAGGGTTGATTTTCCTGAGCCAGACTCACCCATAATAGCAACATACTCACCTTTTTCAACCGTAAAATGGATATCTTTAAGGGCTTCAACCTGATTTCCTTTGAAACGTGTTTTATAAATTTTTTTAACATGTTGAACATCTAGTAATGTCATAATAAGCTCCTTTATTTAGTAGAATTGGGAGAGATTTTAGGAATCTCTTACTTAACTTCGATACCATTTTATAGAAAAAGCAGGGGCAAAACCATAACCCTTGCTTTCATTTGTCGTCTAATTTCTTACACTTTTGTAAGTTATCAATCAATGGCTAATTTTTTCTTTTGAAAATGAATGGAAACTGTGGTTCCTTGACCTACTTGGGAGCTAATACTAATATCATGTCCAAGCTGATTAGCAATTTTCTTTGAAAGATAGAGACCTAACCCAGACGACTGCTGAGTCAATCGCCCATTGTAACCTGAAAAGCCACGCTCAAAAACCCGTAAAATATCACTATCCTTGATACCAATTCCAGAATCTTTAAGATAAAGCGTATTATCCTTGAAGTAGATTTCAATACCGCCACTCTTTGTGTACTTCAAACTGTTTGACAAGACCTGCTCAATGATGACTAAGAGCCATTTTTCATCTGAAATAACCTTAACATCCAAGTTATCTAGGTTAATGGTCAACCCTTTTTGAATAAAGAAAAGGCTATGCTTTCTAATAACTTCTTTAACCAAGTGTTCTAATGTAACCTGCCTCAACTGCAAATCATCATGAAAATTCTCTAAACGTAAATATTGCAAGACCAAATTGGTGTAAGAATCAATCTTGAATACCTCTTGCTCCAAGAGAGCCCTCGTTTTACTATCCGTAACATCCTGAAGCAATAATTGACTGGCTGCTATTGGCGTCTTGATTTGGTGCACCCAAAGGGTATAGTAGTCCATCAAATCTGTATAGCGCTTGCGCTCCTCCTCAGTCTGAGAGATCTGACTCTCCCTAGCATTTTCCAAAGTTTGGGCCAGGTAAAACTCTAAAGGACTTGATGGTGTGATTTCCTCATAGAGATAAGCTAAGTTATAAGAGTGATAAGAGCTAACCAAATCCCAAATAACCATGATGATAGTCACAAAGGTCATTATGGTTAAGGCATAATAAAGAATATCTGCTGCCTCTTCAAATAAAAAGGCAAACAAGACCAAGATGATTCCATTAAAGACAAATAAAAGATAGAAAGTCAGACGAGACCTAATATAGTATTTGATAAATTGACACTTACCCATCATGACGCAACCCGTAGCCGACACCTTTCTTGGTTTCTATAAAATCATTCAAACCGACTGCTTCTAACTTCTTACGTAAACGTGCCACATTTACAGAGAGAGTGTTATCATCAATAAAGAAGTCACTATTCCAAAGCTCCTTCATGAGGTCTTCACGACTAACAATATTACCAGAACGCTCGAAGAGAACTTGTAAAATCTGAAACTCATTCTTAGTCAAAGAAACGACTTCGCCCTGATAAACCAAATCCATGGCTTTGAGGTTCAGTATCACACCTCTATATTCCAAAAGGCTCTGATCCTTACCAAACTCATAAGAACGACGTAAAAGCCCTTGAATTTTTGCTAGGAGAACGTTTTGATCAAATGGTTTAGTCACAAAGTCGTCTCCACCCATATTGATTGCCATAACGATATCCATGGCCTGATCTCTAGAGGACAAGAACATAATCGGCACCTTGGAGACCTTCCGAATTTCCTGACACCAGTGATAACCGTTAAATAGAGGTAAACCAATATCCATAAGAACCAAGTGGGGTTCTTCTTTTACAAAAATAGATAATACTTCCATGAAATCTTCAACAAGAACAACTTCGTAACCCCACTGTTCTAGCATTTTTTTGACTTGTTGACGGATAACCTCGTCGTCCTCCACTAATAAAATCTTATGCATAACTCAACCTCTTTCATTTCCCACTATTATAACAATAAATACCCCAAGAAACGACCATTCTCAGCAAATCTTACAATAATGTTAGATTGAATTTTGCAACTTTTTAAAGAGTGCATTTTTATGGAAAAAATTCTTTGAGTCTTCAAAGAAAATATAGTATTATAAAAGAGTTGATATTGATTTATCATCAACCATCGACAGCTTCATCGAACAATGAGAACATTACTTATTTATGTCACGAATGGGCGTGACGTTTCTACAAGGTGCCGTAACACCTAACAATGAGTAAGCTAACATAGTCATAGAAAGATTTTTACTGTCTTTTTGTGATTTCAAAGGCTTGCTTTGCAGGCCTTTTTCTGTTATTCGATGGTTTTGATTTATTTCAGAGTCTCAATAAAATCTGAAATAAATCAAGACACAGCATTGTTATTCAATTTATAGGAGGTAATATGAAATTACTGGAAGACCGCATTCTCAATGATGGGAATGTCCTTGGGGAAAATATCCTCAAAGTTGACTCTTTCTTAACTCACCAAGTAGACTTTGAGCTCATGCGTGAAATTGGAAAGGTCTTTGCTGACAAGTTCAAGGACGCTGGTATCACCAAGGTGGTGACTATCGAGGCATCTGGTATTGCACCAGCCCTCTATGCGGCTGAGGCCTTGGATGTCCCTATGATTTTTGCTAAGAAGGCTAAAAATATCACCATGAATGAAGGTATCCTCACTGCTGAGGTTTACTCTTTCACTAAGCAGGTGACTAGTACTGTCTCTATCGCAAGCAAGTTTCTCACTCCTGAAGACAAGGTTCTCATCGTTGATGATTTCCTAGCGAACGGTCAAGCTGCCAAAGGTTTGATTCAAATCATTGAAGAGGCTGGCGCACACGTCGAAGCTGTCGGTATCGTTATCGAGAAATCCTTCCAAGATGGTCGTGCTCTTTTGGAAGAAGCCGGCTACCCAGTGGTTTCACTTGCTCGTTTGGATCGTTTTAAAAATGGTCAGGTTGTATTTAAGGAGGCAGACATCTAATGCAAAACAAAGAGAAACACTCGCAGGCGGCGGTCCTAGGACTGCAACACCTTCTTGCCATGTACTCGGGATCAATCCTGGTGCCAATCATGATTGCTGGTGCTTTGGGGTATTCAGCTCATGAATTAACCTACTTGATTTCAACTGACATCTTCATGTGTGGTGTGGCAACTTTCCTCCAACTTCAACTCAATAAACACTTCGGTATTGGTCTTCCAGTTGTGCTTGGAGTTGCCTTCCAATCAGTGGCTCCACTCATTATGATTGGTAAGAGTCATGGCAGCGGTGCTATGTTTGGTGCCCTTATCGTTTCAGGGATTTATGTTATCCTTGTTTCTGGTGTCTTTTCAAAAGTGGCCAACCTCTTCCCTTCCATCGTTACGGGATCTGTCATCACTACTATTGGTTTGACCCTTATCCCTGTCGCTATCGGAAATATGGGGAACAACGTTGACAAACCAACTGGTCAAAGCCTCTTCCTTGCAGCTATCACGGTTCTTATCATCCTTCTGGTTAATATTTTTACCAAAGGATTTATCAAATCCATCTCAATTTTAATTGGTTTGGTTGTAGGTACTGTTATCGCAGCAAGCATGGGCTTGGTTGACTTCTCACCGGTTGCTGCGGCACCTGTTGTCCATGTGCCAACACCATTCTACTTCGGAATGCCTAAATTTGAGTTATCATCAATCATCATGATGTGTATCATCGCTACTGTGTCAATGGTTGAATCAACTGGGGTTTACTTGGCTCTTTCTGATATTACCAAAGACCCAATTGATAGCACTCGCCTCCGTAACGGTTACCGAGCTGAAGGTATGGCCGTTCTCCTTGGTGGGCTCTTCAATACCTTCCCATACACAGGTTTCTCTCAAAACGTTGGTCTTGTGAAGTTGTCAGGCATTAAGAAACGCTTGCCAATCTACTACGCAGCTGGCTTCCTTGTTCTTCTTGGACTCCTTCCTAAGTTTGGTGCCTTGGCTCAAATCATCCCAAGCCCAGTACTTGGTGGCGCTATGCTTGTTATGTTCGGTTTTGTTTCTATCCAAGGGATGCAAATCTTGGCACGTGTTGATTTCGCCAACAACGAACACAACTTCTTGATTGCTGCGGTATCCATCGCTGCAGGGGTTGGTCTTAACAATAGCAACCTCTTCAACAGCCTACCAACAGCTTTCCAAATGTTCTTCTCAAACGGTATCGTGGTCGCAAGTTTGCTTGCCATTGTCCTCAATGCCATTTTGAATCATAATAAAAAAGAAAAATAACACAAGAACACCTGAGTCGCTTGACTTAGGTGTTTTGTTTGAAATAAAATCTTTTTGAGAATTTCCTCAAGTGATAAAATCTGTCCCAAGTTTATCTATCGAAAGAAAAGACTCAGCAACTCCTCTGTCTAACTTTTACTGAAAGTAGCTCATGCTATTTAATTCTTACGATTGACTTATTTTCAATTCTATAGACAGCATCATAATCTTCCAGATTGTAATGATGGGCAATTTCAATAATACTATTAGGCAACTGTTTTAAGACATTGCTTATTTCTTTTGAACTTGCTCCATCTAAAGAAGCCATCATCTCATCCGCTAGTAAAACCTGCTTGCCCCTTAAAATAGCACGTGCAATCTCAAGTTTTATGATTTGACCACCTGAAAAGTTATCTCCAGTTAATTCATAGTCTAATTGGTGACAACAAGCCTCCCATAGTCCAACTTTTTTTAGTGTTGAAATGAGCAATGAGTCAGAATAATCTTGATAAAGAGTTAGATTATGTCGCACACTTGTATGAAAGACATAGGGATTTTGATGAATAATTGCAATATTATCTAAATTTGGAGTCAGCTCCCTTCCATCAATGCTTTTAAAAATGATTTTCCCACTATATGCCTTATCTTGCCCTGATATTAACCTAAAAAGTGTTGTTTTTCCAATACCACTATCACCAACTATAAGGTTATGCTGAGACAATGAAAAAGTAACCGTGACATCTCGAAAAATCTCTTGATTATCATAAGATTTAGTGACGTTTTTTAACTGAATTTCTTCTAAAGTATGTATGTGAAGCCCTTTTGAAGGAATTTCTGACTCACTTCCAAATGTCAATAATTTATCTTTTATCACTTGACTTGATTGAATACTTGCAATAGCCTCCAGAATCTGTTGTAAGGGGTTAATAAGATATGTTGAAGCAGACATCATAGCAATAAGTGTAGTGATTGAATTTTGTTTTATTACAAGACCAATCACAAACGGTCCAATCAGGCCAATAGCTTTAAGAGGTCCTGTCCAAAACATAACTAAATTCTGAAGTGTATAATACTTAAATTGTGTCTTTTCCATCTCACCAAGGGTTATGAGAGTTTGCCTTACATTCTCTTTTTCTGCTTGGTTGCAAATAATCGTTTCAATCCCTTTACCAAAGTCTGTGATAGATCTTAAATTCTTCTCTTTTGAACTACTTAGTAATTCTCCTGACTCTTTTAATTTTCTCTTAAATATAAACTGAGGCAAAATCATCAGAAAAGCACCTATTGTAAAAAGACTACCCACAATAATATTTTGTTTGATCAAATAAATAACAGAGACTAGAATAGAGGCGCCCCACACAGGCGAGATAAGAAAAGATTGAAGGAACTCTTGGTCTACAATTCCAAGATCTTGTGTCAAGAGTGAGCAAAGCTCAGAATCGGAGATGTTTTTAGGAAAGACAGCATGATTCTTTAAAATATTTTCTGATAGGCTCACATTAAACGCTCTAATAATAGAACGAAGCAGAATATTCTCTATATACATAAAAGCGTACACAACCACCCAAAGAGAGATACTCGAAAATGTAAAAACTATTAAATCCCAACTATCACTACTATCTATATGACCTGCCATCTGGATAATTACAGGTATTACAATGCCTTGACACGAATAAAGAAGCGCAAAAATGATATAAAGTACCATTTCCTTCTTAGGAAGTAGCTTAATAAATTTAAGCAGTGACACAGCAACCGATTTATTTTTTTCAATAATCATTGCTTTTACCTCCTTCAATTTGATACTATTATTTTAGTTTATTAATAGTATCAACTATTGAAATTTCGGAAATCCGATAAGGTAATTTTATATGGAACAAGGTCAAAAATTTAAACAGATTCGAAAACAGAGAAAATACACTATTCAGAGACTCGCTCAAGTAGCTGGATCTGTAGCGAGTCTTTCAGACTTTGAAAATAACAAAACATCACTCTCAAATGATACTCTTTTCAAACTTTTAAAACATCTAAAAGTCGAATATAATGAATTTTTCGAACAAGAATATCTTGTGGACGAAACCTACATAAAACTTGCTAATCAATTCAATCAAGCCTCAAATCATCTAGACTTTGAAGCACTGGAGCAAGTCGCAGAAAAGTTTCGCATTTTAGGAGAAACCAATTATAGTGATTATCTGATTAGTCTTTGTATTGACTGTCAGGTTTCAAAACTTCAAAACCGGTCAGTTAACCAAGATATTGCTACAGAACTTCAAAACTACTTCTTTTCTATTGATATTTGGACACTTCTCGATATTAATTTACTGAATATGGTAAAGGATATCTTCACAGAAGATGCGCTAAAAATCTACATTAAGGAATTCCTATCAATACTCAATAAAAATCCTAGAAATAATTTAGATCGAATCACTTTAGAAGTTATCAGTCGTTGTATTTTCCAAATCATTCTTTACGGAAATCAAGAAGATAGTGACTACTATCTAAACGAACTAAAAACTATTCAATTACCAGACTATTTCATGTTACAAAAACTCTATCTTAAAGAACTAAAAGCCGCATACCTTTATAAATTTATCGATAAGAATATGGGAAAGACTATACATAAAGAAATTCTCCACTACTTGGCTTTTATGGGAGATGACGATAATTTGAGAGAATGGGACCGAACTTTCCGTCAATTATAGACTTTATTGGATAACAGTTGTACAATGATTATATAATTTGAAAAATTTAGAAAGGAAAACAGAATGCACGAAACACATTCTCTCCGTGAGCGATTTCTTGTTTTCTTCAAGATTTTTGTGCCCATACTGATCTATCAGTTTGCCAACTTTTCAGCAGCTTTTGTGGACACTACCATGACTGGTCAATACGATGCCCTACACTTGGCGGGGGTAGCCATGGCAACGAGTTTATGGAGTCCTTTTTTCACCTTCTTAACAGGTATCGTATCTGCCCTAGTTCCTATTATCGGACACCATCTAGGGGCAGGTCGCAAGGACCGAGTGGCACCTGATTTCTATCAATTTCTTTATATGGCTTTGGGTCTATCACTGATCCTCTTTGCCCTCGTTTTTCTGGGGGCACCCTTAGTTCTGGGACACTTAGGTTTGGAACCTGTGGTCAGAAAGGTGGCCCTTGGATACCTACGCTTTTTGAGTCTTGGGATTATTCCCCTTCTGCTCTTTAGCGTGGTTCGCTCCTTCCTTGATGCGCTTGGCCTTACGCGCCTTTCCATGTACCTCATGCTTTTGCTTCTACCACTAAATGGTTTCTTCAATTTTCTCCTCATCTATGGCATCGCTGGTCTACCAGAGTTGGGAGGAGCTGGAGCAGGTCTGGGAACTTCATTGGCTTACTGGGCCCTTCTCCTTATTTCCATCGCAGTTATCAGAAAGCATAAGAAGGTTAAACCCTACCAGATTGAAAAAATCCAACCCCTTGATAAGACGGCTCTGCTTGACGCACTGAAACTAGGTCTCCCCATTGGTGGAACGGTCTTTGCGGAGGTCGCCATCTTCTCAGGCGTTGGTCTAGTTATGGCCAAGTATCCATCCCTAGTCATTGCCAGTCATCAGGCGGCCATGAATTTCTCAAACCTCATGTATGCCTTTCCTCTCAGTGTTTCCAGTGCAATGGCTATCATTATTTCTTACGAATTTGGAGCTAAACGCATGGATGCGGTCAAGAGCTATAGCAAGCTAGGACGTCTAACTGCCTTAGGTTTTGCTGGTTTTACCTTGTTCTTTCTCTATTTCTTGCGCTATGATTTAGCTGAACTCTATGGACATGAACCTGAGTTTTTGAGAATGACGGCCGTTTTCATGACCTATAGCCTCTTCTTTCAAGTGGCGGATGTCTTTGCGGCTCCACTTCAAGGAATTCTTCGTGGCTATAAGGACACCAAGGTCCCTTTCTATCTCGGTGTCTTGTCATACTGGGGCATGACCTTCCCTGTTGGTTACCTTCTTGAAAAAGTTGCTGGACTGGGTCCATATAGTTACTGGATTGGCCTGATTGCCAGTCTTATCGTCAGTGGTCTTTGTTACCAATGGCGCCTAAATAGAATCGTCAAACGCTACGAATCACATCATTAATATACCTTAAGCAGTCTAGTCAGACTGCTTTTTCTCTGCTCAAAACTTGATAATAAAGAAAAATCCTCCTGCATATTGAAAACAGATAAACTGTTGTCAATGTACAGAAAGCTTCTTTTATGAGTGATTAGTTATATTCAGATTTTCCTGACCTATTGTCAAACTGGATCCATTAATGAAAACATAGATGTTTAATATTGAAAAAGGTATCACAGAGACCAGCTGGGTCAATTAGGGCAAAATAAATCATGACTAAACCACACAGAGCTAGGAAATGATAAAGATAAACTATTTTCTCCCCTGTTTTAGGAAGTAAAAGAAAAGACCAGAACCACAAGACACAAATGGCTATTAATATGATTAGTTTATTCATCAATTCCATAATAAGCTCCGTCAAAAAGGTTTAGCACAATAAAATAGTCCTTAGGACTATCTGAATCTTATCACAAAATCTAACAAGTGCTGTCATATTTCGTTATGGAAATTTATACTCTTTTGCTAGCTATGTTTAGGTAAGTTTAGACATATAAAATCATAATTGGGAGGTTAGG
Source organism: Streptococcus sp. cx1 (assembly GCF_052384325.1). Classification (NCBI taxonomy): domain Bacteria; kingdom Bacillati; phylum Bacillota; class Bacilli; order Lactobacillales; family Streptococcaceae; genus Streptococcus; species Streptococcus sp. cx1. The sequence goes on from NZ_JBQSUN010000003.1 coordinate 74,651, forward strand.
AAGACTAATTATTACACAAAGTACAATAATGTTTACAGACACCAAAACTAGCAAAATCTATGGAAAAAACACTTTGACACTTGTCAGATTTCTCACTACTATAGTGTACTACTTTTTGGTTTGACACTTAAAACAAATTCGATAAAATTGTAAAAAAATGTAATGAAAGGTTACTTTTTTGTCCTGAATGGTAAGGTGACATTTTATGTTAGCTTTAAAAGGCTTTCCTTAATTTCTTTTACATGCAAAAAAGGTTGGTGGTAAGGGACTCCAACCTCTTTAGTTATGGCATGATTCTAGTAAAAAGATCTCTTAGAACTAGTGACTAATCAGTCTACTTGGTCAAGTAAGTAGGCATAGCCTTCTTTTTCCATATCGGCTTTAGGCACAAATCGCGTTGCTACACCATTGATACAATAGCGTAACCCACCCTTGTCACTTGGCCCATCTGGAAAGACATGCCCAAGATGAGAATCTCCTACACGACTACGAACCTCAATACGATCCATATTGTGAGAATGGTCTTCCTTGTAGTTGGCTACCTCGGGACTAATGGGACGAGAGAAACTTGGCCAGCCACAAGCTGAATCAAACTTGTCCTTGGATGAAAAGAGGGGCTCACCAGTCACTACATCAACATAAATCCCTGGTTCAAAATGATTCCAAAGGGGACTTGTAAAGGCCCGTTCTGTTCCATTTTCCTGGGTCACAGCATAAGCTTCTGGGCTCAGACTTACTTTAAGCTCCTCCTGACTTGGTTTGTGATAAGAACTTGAATCAATAATAGGATTAACCGCTTGATTAACATTAATATGGCAATAGCCATTAGGATTCTTCTTGAGATAATCCTGATGATAATCCTCAGCAGGAATAAAGTGTTGCAATGGCAACAACTCAACTGCCAAAGGCTGACCGTATTGCTCAGATATTTCTTGGAAAACTTGCTCGATGATTGGCAAGTCATTTACATCAGTATAGTAAACACCCGTACGGTACTGGGTTCCCACATCATTGCCCTGTTTGTTTTTGCTTATAGGATTGATAATACGGAAGAAATGTAGCAAAATCTCTCGCAATGACACTTTGCTAGCATCATAGGTTACCTGAACAGTTTCAGCGTGGCCCGTCTGACCGATGAGCTCATAGCGAGTCGTCTCACTACGACCATTGGCATAACCTGAAATGGCATCTAACACACCAGGCACACGAGAGAAGTACTCTTCCACACCCCAGAAACAGCCACCAGCAAGATAGATCTTATGATTATTTAGATTTGACATTTTTAACACTCCCTTCACTAGATACTTGCATCTCCACGCCTTAAGTGTAACGCTTTTTGGGAGATTTCGCACTTATGGTGACTTGGAGAGACAAAAAAATCCCACCACAATTGTGATAGGATTTTATGTTTATTCCATTTCGAATCTTTCGCTCTTAATCTTATCTGGTAAGACGAGAGACAAGAGGATACACAAGATGGCTGGTATCAACCATGGCAATGATGCTCCTGACAATGGTAGGAAGTTAATAAGGGCATTGAGTCCTGCAAGTTTGAACTGGCTGCCAATTACACTAAGTAAAGCGATATGCGTCACTACAGCAACTGTAATTTGCATACCAGGTTTAGACAAGGCCACAAACTTATTAGCAATCACAATCATGACAATCGTGATTGTAATTGGGTAAAGAATCAAAAGTACTGGTACTGAGAATGCAATGATATTATTAAGTCCCAAATTGGCAATCGCAAACCCAACAAGAGTGAAGACAATAGCATAGGTTTTGTATGAGACTTGTGGGAAGGCCTTGTTAAAGAACTCACCGGTCGCCACAATCAAGCCTGCTGTTGTCGTAAAGCACGTCACTGTTACCATAACTGCTAGGAAAATCTGTGAAATCGGACCAAAGATAGCCTGAGTTGCATTCGATAGAACAGCTGCTCCAAGGTTAGCACCTTCTCCCAAAGTTGATGTATCAAGTGGGAAATGGTTCCCCAAGAATGCTAGACCTAAGTATAAACCTGAGAACATCAATCCAACCAGAATACCTACAACCCAAATGGTTGAGATGTACTCTTTTTTAGATTTAAAGCCTAATTGATTGAGGGTTACTACTGCCACCACACTAAAGGCTACCGAAGCCAAGGCATCTAAGGTATTGTACCCTTCCAAGAAACCATTACCAAAGGCTGAGGCTTTATAAGCTTCTGTTGCAGTATGTGTGCTATGACCACCATATTTAAAGGCACCAACTACAATCAAAATAACGATTAATAGAGCGAAAATAGGTGTCAGGATTCGACCAATACTATCTAAAATCTTAGAAGGATTCATTGCAATCCATAAAGCCAAGGCAAAATAAACGGCTGTGAAGGCAAGTAACCATAGACTAGTATGACTATTACCGACCATTGGTGCAATACCAATTGAAAAAGCTGTCGCTGCTGTCCTTGGAATGGCAAAGAATGGTCCAATAGACAAGTAAAGCACTGCCAAGTATAACAAGGCAAACTTAGGTGAGATTTTTTGCGAAATCTCGTGAATATACCCCTTCGGATTTAGAGTCCCAATAATAAGTGTTAGAATTGCAATTCCGACACCAGATAGGACAAAACCGGCAATGGCTGGCCAAAAATGACCTCCAGATTCAAAGCCTAACTGAGGGGGAAAGGTCAGATTTCCCGCTCCAAAGAACATACCAAACAACAATAAAGCTGTAAGGCTTCCCTTTTTTAACATAAGTTTCTCCAATCTAAAACAAACAAGATCTTATGCCCCAAATAGACACAACTTGTTTATTATAATTTTAGTCAACTTATTTAGTATGACATGATTAGTTTGGAACTTCAAGCTATTGAAACGTATTAGGAAAGATTTTTAAAATTTCAAATATTCTGTCTGATTGGATGAAAAAACTAGACAAGATTCTTATCCCGTCTAGTTTAACTACTTAAATTATGGATGACTAACAATCAGTTCAAGATTTCCCTGGATTTGCCAAGCTTGGACATCGCTAGGTAGAATAAAGTGACTTCCTTTGGCGATGTCATAATCTTGAGCGTCTACTTTAAGGCTTCCTTGGCCATCAAGCACACTAAACAAACTGTAATCAGCAGTCTTTTCAAAATCAGCCTTACCTGAAATTTCCCATTTGTAAGCATCAAAGAAATCACTTGCTACTAAAAGTGTTGATTTGAGGTCGTCTACTTTTGTTGTGACTGGACGACTGTTGGCTGGCTCACCGATAGTAAGGACATCGATAGATTTTTCAAGATGGAGTTCACGCAGGTTACCTTGATCATCTTTACGGTCAAAATCATAAACACGGTAGGTCGTATCACTAGATTGTTGCGTTTCAAGAACCATGATACCTGCACCAATAGCATGCATGGTACCACTTGGCACATAGAAGAAATCTCCTGCTTTAACTGGAACCTTGGTCAAGAGATTTTCCCAATCCTTACGTTCAATTTGCTGGCGCAATTCTTCTTTTGATTTAGCATTGTGACCATAAATGATTTCTGCACCTGGTTCAGCAGCAATGATATACCAACACTCTGTTTTACCAAGCTCACCTTCATGTTCAAGTCCATAAGCATCATCTGGGTGAACCTGAACTGAAAGCCAGTCATTGGCATCCAAAATCTTCGTCAAAAGTGGGAAGACAGGTTCCTGACGATTGCCAAACAATTCACGATGCTCAACATAAAGAACATCCAAAGTTTGACCAGCATAACGACCATTCTTAATCGTCGATACACCATTTGGGTGAGCAGAAATAGCCCAGTACTCTCCGACATGGTCGCTTGGAATGTCGTAGCCAAAGACATCACGCAAATGTGTGCCGCCCCAGATTTTTTCTTGCATAACAGATTGTAAAAATAATGGTTCAGACATAATATTCTCCTTATTCTAGGAACGAGAGGCCAAAAAGTCTCTAGGAAAATTTAGACTAGTGACCTTACAATGACAGATTTTCAGATAGAGGTACTCTATATGTGTAACTCAATCATATTAAAGTCAATAGTCTTCTTATTTACCAAAAGTTTAGGCAAGTTCTTATGATTGTTTACCTCAATTATAAGCATAATTTGTGAAAAATTCAACAAACTTATAGAGAAAAGAACAGAATTAGCAGGCCAACTTTCCAGATCACTAACCTTAATAGAACACCTAAAAAAATATGTCCAGTTAAACGTTTTCCTAAATTCATCTATTTGAATTAAGTCAATCTTTAACCTATAATGTTAGTGATATTATGAAAGGAAATCTCTCAATGAAATTCTATTCCTACGACTATGTGCTAAGTCAGATTAGCCAACAAAACTGGGTTATGGTTGCCATTGCTGCAGGACTTATTTTAGTGACCGGCGTATTTGCTTTTAAGGCCTTCAAAGAACGCCATGATACTAAGTTTCGTGAACTCTCTATCATTTCTATTTTAACCTTAGTTGCCGTGGTTCTAATTGCTATCAGTAATTTCCAAAGCAATCAATCTAACAACGACCAATTTAGAGCATCTCTTCACTTTATCGAGGTTGTGTCTAAAAATCTTGACGTTGATAAGAGCAAGGTTTATGTCAATACTTCTGCTGCCACTGATGGAGCTATCGTAAAAGTTAAAGACAACTACTACCGTGCCATTGCAGGTTCGGATCCCGATAGCTACTTGCTAGAACAAATAAAACTTTACAAGTCTGATGTTGAACTCGTGGAGGTTAAAAAATGACATCTTTTTATCTTACTGTTGCAATTAAACTAGCTTTGGGGCTTATTTCACTCGTCTTTGTTATCAATTTAACAGGTAAAGGAAACCTAGCACCTAGCTCAGCTACTGACCAAGTACAGAACTTCGTCCTTGGTGGAATCATCGGTGGAACAATTTATAGTAGTAACGTTTCCATCCTCCAATATTTCGTGATTTTGATTATTTGGACGATTTTGATTTTACTTCTAAAATGGCTTAACACAAACATTCGCTTTATCAAACACTTGATTGACGGTAAGCCAACAGTCATCATCAAACATGGTCAACTAGATCCTGAAGCTTGTCGCTCTAAAGGACTTTCAGCCTCTGATGTCGCTTTAAAATTACGTTCTCAAGGAATTTTTCAACTCAAAGAGGTTAAACGTGCTGTAATTGAGCAAAACGGCCAATTGATTGTGATTCGTGCGGGTGATGAAAATCCGAAATACCCAATTGTCACAGATGGCGTTGTTCAGTTGGAAATTCTTGACAGTATCGGAAAATCTGAAGCATGGTTAAACGACGAACTTACTAAAATGGGATATGACAACATTTCAGATATCTTCATCGCTGAATACGATAAAGGAAACATTAATGTCGTTACTTATTAAACAAATCACTTGCATTACCGTCTAATATTGTCTACAATGGTCTCATCATAAAAAGGAGGTTCTACTATGGGAATCGAAGATAAATTGAATCAAGCTAAAGGCGCTCTTAAAGAGGGTGCTGGTAAACTTACTGGCGACAAAAAAACTGAAATCGAAGGTGCTGTCGAAAAAGTTGTAGCAAAAGCAAAAGACGGTATCGAAGATGTTAAAGAAGGCGTTGAAGGTGCTGTTGAAGGCCTTAAAAATAGCTTTAAAAAATAAGTAAAAAAACTGTATCTGTTAATCAGGTACAGTTTTTTATACTTAAAATGAGAGATTACTTACGGGAATGCTTGCCTCCCTTAAGTGCAAATGATGTTGTCATGAGTACAGCTCCTAATGCGCCTAAGCCCAAGCTACTCACATCACCAGTATTTGGTAGGCTAGATTTACTTGTTGTTTGGTTGCTTTGTGAGCTTTTGTCAGACTGGTTAGACTTAGAGCTTGTTTGATTATTTGTTTTTTGTGCAAGATTCGTCTGTACGACTGGGCCTACATTTTCCTTTTGACTTGAAACTTCTCTTGGCTGACCTTTTGATGCTTTAGAGCTTTGATTTTGAGGTTGGAGCTTATCCAACTTTTCAGCAGTCTCATGAGCTTGTTGTTGGGCACTGCTTGATGTATTGGTCATTGTTTGTGTCGATTGCTCTTTTGTAGGCTGGTTAGCGAGAGAGGTATTTGATTTAAGCGATGCTCCTTCAAAGCTTGAAGGATTTGATGTTGACGTATTTTGATTTGATAAAGCTGTGTTTGTCGCTGTCATTGCTGGAGCATTGGTAGCTGGTTGATTAGCACTGCTGCTTGTCGTAGGGCTCATATTTATAGAGTTTGAGCTACTTGTTTGACTAGCAAAGTTTGGTGGGGTTGGACGTCCAGTATTAGCCGTCTGGCTTGTTGAACTTGTACTACTTGTGCTAGTTGTATTCTCAGAACTTGTCGAAGCAGATTGGCCCCATGGGGTATTGACGGTACCCGTATTTGTAGAGCTGCCACCATAGCTAGTTGGTCTGCCGTAGCCTCCGAAGTTATCAGACATTGAGCTATTGCCAAAGCCACCGCCTGGGAAGCCGCCTATGCCACCAGCACCAGGACCATTGTTTGTGCCTTCTTCAGTAGCTGTTGCAGTCACACTAGCACCACTTGATGTCGTAATGGTATAGGTTTCACCCGAAGTTAGACTCTCGGTACTAAAGACCACATTTCCAAATGAAGAAGTCGCTGTCGTTGTGGCAATGACATTTCCAGAACTATCAGTGACTGTAATGGTGTCCCCTGCACTACCTGAAATGTTAGCCATGATGTAAGATTGGCTTGAACCTGTTGTAAAGGCCTGAGCCATTCCTTGGTTACCAATGGCCCAAACGGTACCGCCCGAGATGATACCTGTCCCATCATAGTCGATAGCCGCATTATCGGCACTTGTCTGAGCGACATAGAGAGAACCACTTTTAACTGTCACATTCCCATTACTGTCGATACCATCACCATCTGCTAGGATTGTAACTGTTGCACCGTCAATATTGATGGCAACTTCATTTTCCAAATCAGAAGTCGAGTTGGTTAGGCTTGAAGTGTCTGCACTGTCCTTGGTCGTCCACTCAGTGGCGTTAATACCGTCATCTCCAGCAGTGATGTCAACGGTTCCACCTGTCAAATTGATATAACGTCCTTCAAGGCCTTCGTCACCTGCCACGACTGTTACTTTAGAATTACCTTCAACGGTCAATTCATCCGTAACCGTGATACCTTTATCAGTCGCATTAATGGTTACCGTTGAGTCGGTAATTGTCAAGTCACCACTATTCACATCTGTTTCGTCTTCGACTTGAATACCATCATCAGTTGCTGTGATGTTGACTGTGGCATTTTTAATGGTTACAGCTGTCGTCGCATTGATGCCATCCTTGGCCTCAGAAGTCAAATCAAGCGTTACAGAGTCAACCGTTACACTATCAGCCTTAATGGCGTGCTTTTCAGTACTTGAAAGGGTCAAGCTACTTCCAATACCGCTGGTGATGGTCAAAGCTCCAGCTGCTTCGATGGCATTAGCAGAGGTCGAAGAAATGGAACTGTCTGAAAGGACATTCACCGTCAATTCTGCTGAGGAATTAGAAGTGATTGACGAATCTGTTAAGGTCACATCATCCAAGTAGATTGTAACTGGATCCGTCACGCTACCAGCCACAATAATAGTGTAACTTGAGCCATTACCTGTTAGAATATATGAACCTGATTGATTAATGGTAACAGTAGTGCCGTCAACTGTTACTGTGCTACTATCACTTGTTACCACAGTTGTCCCATTAAAGGTAATCGTGGTCGTGGTGCTTTCTGAATCAGCACTGCTAGACTCAGTTGTTGTTGTCTCAGATGTAGTATCTGAAGCATTGTTGGTTAAAACTGAAGCTGTCTCTGAAGCAGTCGCTTCAGTGGAGCTTGTGCTTGTATTAGTGCTACTACTTTCATCTGTAGTAGTTGTTGCCGTTTCTGAAGTTTCATTAGTTGTTGTTGCAGCAGTTTCAGAAGAACTGGCTTCTGAAGTTGAAGAGGTGCTTGACTGATTAGAGGTTTCACTACTTGACGATGTTTCTGTTGTGTCGGATGTTGAACTTGTTGTGTCTGCTGTTGTACTTGTTGCTGATGAACCAGTGTCAGATGTCGTAGTTGTAGTACTTGTATCAGTATCTGTACTTTTCTCACTAGTATTTGACGAATCTTCTGTCTGCACACTTTCTTCAATTAAATCAGCAGTGGTTTCACCCGTCGTAACCGTTGAGAGCGTTGAATCAGTGTTCGTCTCATCGGCTGAAGCCTTATTTTCATTTAAGACAACAGAGCTTCCAAAAATTAAGCTCGCTACTAGAACTGAACCTGCAGTTTTCCATTTTGATGATTTTTTAATGGCATAACGTTCTTGTGTTTGTTTTGTATCTTTGTATGTCATATGTTCTACCTCTTTCTTACTTTTGAGATGCCTCTATTAAACACAAGAAACCTAAGACAAGACTTAAAGAAAGGTTAATCTTTCCTTAAAGTAAAAAAGTCCCCAAGATATTGGGAACTTTCAATCTCTAGGATAGACCACTCTAAATTCTTCCAAAACAACCAGACTTTCCTGACTAAAATGTAATCCAACCTCTTCTAACCAATTGCTAAAGAGATTCTCATGAAGCTCTTGCCAATAAGTTAGCCCACGGTCTCCTTCACCTTCCTTGTAGGCATGGTCTTTAGAAACCTCTTTAAATGGGATGACCTCAACTTTCGTCGTTTCAATAATACAAATAGCATTCTCCTTACTATCAAGAATGACGCTCAGTTCATTTTCCTTGGGCAATGGTTCATTCCCCACTGCATACAAGTCAAAAGCTGAACTGGTTGCTGTCTTTTGCCCCATCAATACGAGTTCTGCCAAATAATCTGCTTCCACGCCAAAGGCCCAGGCATCAATCTTATCTCCGATTGTCTGATTTAAAATCTTATAGGCTTGCCACATCTGGTCTGATTTCATCAATCTACTCCTGCTTTTACTTCCCTTCCATTATATCAAAAAACGCTAGATCATCAGACCTAACGTTTTCATCTTAATACTTAGAATGTTTATAACCGTAAAAGGCATAGATAGCTGAACCAATTAGCACTGCCAAACCAAAGGCTAACCATGTCTGCCAACTGTACTGACTCATAAAGGAGAGGCAGACGATAATTGAAATAATGGGCAAGACAGGAACAAATGGAACCTTAAACTCATCCTTCTGTGGCAAACCCTTGTCCTTACGAAGAATAATGAGGGCAATAGCCAAGAGGACCAAGTAAGCCAAGGTCGCAATGTTAACCAAGGATGCCATATTGGCCAAAGAGAAGATACCTGCTGAGATAGCTGACAAAACGCCTGTCAAAAGCGTCGCATGATGTGGAACCTTATTAGTCTCTGAAACCTTTTGGAAGGTTTGAGGAAGGAAACCATCACGCGCCAAGCTATAAACCATACGGCTAAGGGCATAGGCCATTGAAATACATACCGTAATCAAGGTCATAATAGCAACCACAGAGACATAGTTGGCCGCCCAAGAAATACCGATATAGCGAAGGGCATAAGCCACAGCATCATCAACATTCAACTTGGTATAGTGAACCATTCCTGTCAAGACCAGCGAAACCACGGCATAAAGTGAAGCCACGATAATCAAGGCAAGAACGATACCTCGAGGAACGTTCTTTTGCGGCTCTTTAATCTCGTCTACTGTCATAGAGATAGACTCGAAACCAAGGAAACCAAAGAACATGAGGGAAGCACCCGCCATAATTCCTGTCTTTCCTCCATAAATTTGCCCAAAGCCAAATGGTGCAAAATCTGCCCAGTTGCTAGGATTCAAATGGAAGAGACCCACTAAGATAAAGACTGCTAAGGCTGAAAATTTGAGCACTACCAAGAGGGAGTTCAAACGTAAAGCCTGTTTAGAATTCATGAGAAGAAGAGCCGTCACCAAGACCAAGACCAAGACTGGCAAGAGGTCAATGTAAGTGCCTTGACTGGGATTGAAAGGTCCACTGATGGCTTGAGGCAACTTAAGACCAAAGCTAGCCAAGAGCCCCTTGAGGTAGGCACCCCAACCAGAGGCCACACTGGATACAGCATTCATAAAGACAATCATGGTCAACCAGCCACCCATCCAGGCAGGATACTCCCCCCAGACAGCATAGAGATAACCATAAACACCACCAGCCGATGGGTAACGTGAGGCAAACTCAGCAAAGAAAATAGCTGACATCCCAACACACACGGCTGAAATCAAGACCGAAATAATCAGGGCAGGACCAGCCAGAGTCGATGCCGCGGTACCAGTAATCGTAAAGATTCCTGTACCAACCATGGCACCGATTCCCAGCAGGACCACATCCCTAAGGGTCAGATGTCGTTTCATCTCAGTCTGAGCGAGACCGACATCCTTTTTACGAAAAATACTCATTTTTATACTCCATTTTTTGCAAAATACCGAACTATTATACCATATTTCTTGGTCTAAATGGTCCTTTTTCTGTATTTTTATACTTTTATTGGTGAATGCTATGTTGAAGATGGGGACTCCTAATGCTTACTTTTTAATTTTCCATACATCTCGATTAAAAGGAGCTTACTAAAGTGGTCATTTATCATTCTTTTTTGTTTCTCAAATCCTTACCTAGAAAGAATTTTCAATTTTTAGAAAAAAACATGAAAATCTTATGAATGCGTTTGATTCTTCTAATGAAAGATGTTAGAATGGGGTCATTAAAAAGGAAAAGGGGAACTTTTATGGAAAATAAAGTTCATTTTAAACTTCATAAAGTGAAAAAACAATGGGTTACCATTGCCGTGTCTGGTTTGGCACTTGGTGCCTCATTGATTGGAGTTGGTGTCTCTGCCGACGAGCAAGCTACAAATCAAGTTACCTCAGCTAGCACGCCTGAAAGCGTCAGTCAGGATCCTGAGCTTGTTGTCACAGAAACAACTGTAGCTACGACAAAAGCTGATCAAGGCGCAACCAATAAGGCAACTGATACAACTGCTACTGTCACAACTGATAAGCAGCCAGTCCTTAAGGAAGACCAAGCAAGTAGCACTTACAATTTGTCTAGTGGCGAAACGAGAACCGCTACCTCAACTTCAGAAACAGCTAGCACAGTCACCGAAGTAAACAGTCAAGCACCGGAGTCTGTTGAAACTACTGTCGTTTCTGGCGGTCAATTCAAGAGCGATGCTGAGGGCAACTGGTACTATCTCAAAGATGGGAAAAATCTGACAGGTGCCCAAAACGTTGACCATTTCGACCTTTATTTTCACGAGGATGGCAAGCAAGCTAAAGGTGAGATTATCACAGAAAATGGACAATCTTGCTACTATGACAAAGCCAATGGACGTAAGGTAACCAATACCTCTATCAACATTGATGGTCAAGCCTACAAAGCTGATGCCCAAGGTCGTTTGACAGCAGTTCTGCCTGAAACGAACAAACGCAACCAGTTTATTGAAGACAACAACCACAACTGGTATTACCTCGGCAAAGATGGCAAACCCGTCACTGGTGCTCAGAACATCGATGGCTTTAACCTCTACTTCCACGAAGATGGTCGACAAGCTAAAAACGAAATCGTCACTATTAATGGTGATAGCTACTATTTCGATAAAGGCAATGGACGTCGCGTAACAGGTCTCCAAGCTCTTAACAACGTCAACCATAAATACTTTGGCTTTTACTACTTCGACAAAGATGGCAAGATGGTCAAAGATGACTTCATCACTGAAAATGGAAATCTTTACTACTTTGATGCTACTGGTAATCAACCTAATTTTGTCTTTGTTTCGGATAAAGCTGGAAACTGGTATTACATCAATGACTTCAAGGCAACTAAAGGCTTCTCAGCCCCATTTGGTTTCCAAACCGAATTTCTAGACCGTAGCCAAGCTCACTACAAGACAAGTGTTCAAAACCTGAACGGACAACAGTATTATTTTGACCCCAAGACTGGTATCATGGTAACCAACCGTTATGTTTCTGACGATAAAGGGAATTGGTATTACTTTGGTAAAGATGGTAAAGCGCTTCATGGCTTTCAAACAGTAGACGGTAGCCTTCACTACTTCAATGACAATGGTCAACAAGTCAAAGGGGACTTCCTTTACTACGGTAACGATATCTACTATTTCGACAAAGACAATGGAAATCCAGTAACCAACCAATTCGTTAATAGAGATAACTCTTGGTACTACTTCGGAGCTGATGGTAAAGCCGTATCTGGTTTCCAAACCATTAACGGACAGAACCTTTATTTCCACGAATATGGTGTACAAGCCAAGGGACAACTGGTTACTGTTGGTGGCAAAACCTACTACTTCGATCCAAATACAGGTGACAAGTGGGTAAATCGCTCACTTACCTTAAACGGTACGGTCTATAAATTTGATAGCAATGGTGTGGCGACTACTAAAGCTGACCAAACCACAAATCGAAATCAATTTGTTAAAGGTACTGATCAAGAATGGTACTACTACGATGCCAATGGTAAAAAGGTCACTGGTTTCCAAACTATTAACAAGGACCTCTTCTACTTCAACGATAAGGGCCAACAAGTCCGAGGAAGTATTTTCAACCTAGGTGATAACTACTACTTTGCCAACAAAGACACTGGTGCTGTCCTTCGTAATGCCTTCTACCATGATAAATCTACTGGTCGTTACGGTAACTTCTCTGAAAACATCTACTACGCAGGAAGTGATGGTGCCTTCAAGACAGGCTGGTTTGAAGTTGATGGCAACCGTTATTATGGTAGCGACTATTCTGATGACGACACACCTAAAGGAAACCTCTACACAGGAGTTATCAACTCTCAACTCTTTAGCCCAGATGGAAAACTCTTGACAAACGGTCTCTATCCTGAGTTCAAGCGTACTGGTGAAAATTCGTATGAACTTGAAGGTGTCTATGTTACAGATGCCGACGGTAATATCAAAGAAGGTCCTTATCAATATGATGGTAAGATTCTTGGATCTAAATATAGTAACGTCCGCCAATCACAATGGTCAACTTTTGACGAATGGGACATTCTTAATGGACACCTCTACCACTTCGACTCAACACCTATGACCTTCACAGCACCAAATGGCCAAAAAGTGACCACAAACGTTGCCATTGCAACAACTAATAAGGCCCTTACCTATCGCGGTGTAACCTTTAATTTTGATGCCAAGGGTATTGATGCGGCAAAAGAAAAAGCCATCCACTTTGACCAATTGCAGACGGATCGTAGCGGCACAAGTTATCTCTATGAAAATGGTCAAAAAGTCACTGGCTTGAAGACCTTTGATGGCGTCACTTACTATTTCTATGACGATGGCCGCCAAGCCAAAGGCACAGAGGTCACAATCAATGGTAAGACTTACCAATTTGACCAATTGACTGGTATCATGACACGCAACGCCTTTTCAAAATCATACAACTACGAAGGTTCTCCACGCTTCCCATACTACCCAACACGCTACTATGGCAACGACGGAGCTGCTCTGACAGGTTGGCAAACCATCGACGGCAAGGACTACTACTTCCGAGATAGCGGAAACCTTGAAACAGGACGTTTTGTCATCGGAGACAGAGCCTATAATGCTGATGACAATGGTGTAGTTGCTGACCGCAAGGGTGAACCTGCCTATCGCAATCGTATTGTCTACGATAAAGGCGATAACTACTATTACAATGACAAAGGTGAGAAAGTGACCGGCTTCCAAGAAGTTGATGGCAAGGTCCTCTACTTCGACGCTGAAGGTAAACAAGTCCTAGGACGTTTCGTCACAGTCGATAACTATACCTACTATTTCGATCCTAAAACAGGAGAAAAATACACTAACCGCTCTGTCCTCATCGACGGTAAACTCTATACCTTCGACAAAGATGGACATGTCGTGTCATAAGATGAGATGAAACCGAGACGAAAGTCTTGGTTTTTTTGTGGGAGTTAAGGACTATATAAACTAACATTACATATAGGAAACATAAAATAGGCTGAGAAATAACCTCAGCCTATTTTATTTATACAAGAATTATATACTCTAATTACAACTTATTAATGATGGATCAAATCATATATTCCAAATCATAACTAGCATCAGAAAGAATACGTGCCAAAAATTGTTGGGTACGTTTTTCTTTTGGTCTGTAAAAAATGTCTTTTGGACTCCCCTCTTCGATGACATGACCACCATCCATGAAAACGACATGATTAGCTACATCTCGTGCAAACCCCATTTCATGAGTCACAACTACCATTGTCGTTCCTTCATTAGCAAGTTGTTTCATGACATCCAGAACATCCCCAACTAGTTCTGGATCAAGGGCCGATGTTGGTTCATCTAACAAGATAACTTCTGGTTTGACTGCTATTGCTCTAGCTAAACCAATACGTTGTTGTTGTCCTCCTGAAAGTTGTGATGGGTAGTAATCTTTAAAATCCAGAAGACCAACTTTTTTAAGTGCTTCTTCAGCAATCTCTTGCGCTTCACTTTTGGGAACTTTCCTAGCAATCACTAAACCTTCCAAGATATTCTCAATGGCAGTCTTGTTTGCAAATAAATTGTAATGTTGAAATACAAAAGCTGTTTTCTTTCGGATATCTAAAATATCTTTCTTTGATAACTTTTCCAAAGAGTAGTCCTTACCCGAAATTGTTAATTGACCTCCATCAGCTTTCTCCAAATGATTAAGGCAACGTAAGAAAGTTGTTTTTCCTGAACCTGATGGTCCCAAGATGACAACCACATCTCCCTGTTTCACTTGTAGATTGACATCAACAAGAACCTGACGATCTCCAAATGTTTTTGATATATGTTTAGCTTCTAGCATAGTGACTCCCTCTATGTAAATTGCAATTTTCTTTCTCCAAAGTTAAAGAGAACTTGAATGATACCACAAATGATTAAATATAAAATGAAGATGACAAAATAAGATTCAAAATATTGATATCCATATGCTGCTTCGACTCGTGCAATTGCGGTAATATCTTTTATCGTCATAACAAAGACAAGTGACGTTCCTTTTACAATATTGATAACTAAGTTACACAAATTTGGAAGAGCGGCCTTAAGTGCCTGTGGAAAAACGATTCTCAGATAGGCTTGTCTTGTTGTTAAGCCTATGGCTTGTGCAGCTTCTAGTTGACCTTTATCAACAGTTAGTAATGCTGATCGAATGATTTCTGATAAGCTCCCTGTTGTCATCAAACTATAGATAATAAAAGCATAGTAAAGCGGATTAACTTTGAAGACATCTATGTGACTCCCAATACCTTTAAAAAACTGATTTAACAAACTAGGGAACAAACTATAAAAGAATAAAATTAAAAGAATTGGAGGTGTTGCACGAATAAACGCAAGATACACAATTGAAAAAGTCTTAACACCTCGTACCTTATAAATTTGACCCAAAGCGAGAAATAAAGCAGGTAGAAAACTCAATAGAATAGCCACAACCATGATTCCCAGTGTTACCGGAACACCATATAAAGCCTTGATAAAGGTATCTATAATAAAAGTAATATTCATTTTTTACCTCTCTTTTACACTCAATTGTTGCTCTGCTATCCTAGAAATCAACGATAGAATTAATGCTATTCCCCAATAAACAAAGGCAACAGCTGTATAAGTCTCCAAAGAATAATTTCCTAAATGGCGACTAATCAAAAGGTTCCCTTTGCCCATAACATCAATAAAACCAATCGTATAAGCCAAAGCTGCATCGCGCATAAGGTTAAGTATAGCTGTTGTAATATTTGGTAAAGCAACCTTAAATGCTTGAGGGGCGATAATTCTTACAAAGGTTTGTTCAGAAGTAAGCCCAATACTAAGCCCAGCTTCTAATTGTCCTTTAGGAATTGCTTGATAAGCCGCTTTAAACACTTCTGATATCATTGCTGAAAATAGGAGAACCATAGTCACAAGAACAAATATCAATTTGGACCAATCATTAATATCTAATCCTAACCACCAATTAAGAAATTCTGGAACTCCGTAAAATACTAAAAATAGCAACACAATCGGTGGGGTACAGCGTAAGATAAAAACATATCCCTTAGCCAAATTCTCTAAAGCTTTATCCTTAGAAAGGCTTGCCCAAGCAACTAATCCTCCTAATAACGACCCAAGTAAAGTCGTTAATAAGATAACCAATAATGTCATCGGTAAGCCCTTTATGATTTCAGGTAATGCTCCAAAAACTTTTGAAATGTCATAATTGACCATAATTTCTCCTAACTAAACTCACTTCAGAAGCTTATCAAAACATCCTACTTTACGACGTTACAATTACTTATTTGTCTACGTATGAGAAGACATCCTCACCAAAGTATTTTTTAGATAACTTTTCAAGTGTACCGTCTTCTTTTAGTTCCTTAATTGCCTTAGTATATTCTTTTGAAAACTCTTCATTCTTACTATTACGATGCAAAAGTGGATATGTTGGAATTCCTTTATAAGGGAACCAAGTCAATTTATCCGCATATTGATGATACGCACCATCTTTATCAGTTACAGCCTTTTCAAAAGATAATTTAATATCAAAGTAAGCATCATAACGATTTTCCAAAACCCATGCATAGGCATCTGAAACTTGGAAAGATTCCGCAGATGTCAACTCGATTGGTTGATTTTTATGCTCATCGTTGTAGTCTTTGATAACATTCCACTGAGCATTTTGTGGTGAAATTGGCACCAATCGACCATTTTGTTTTGCAAAATCAGAGATATTTTTATATTTATCTTTATCATCCTTACGAATGGTAAATCCAATAATACTTGCTCCAATTGGATCTTTCGGAATAATAAACTTTTTAGCACGTTCATCTGTGTACCACGCGCCCTTAGTACCAATGTCATATTTACCTGACTCTAAACCAATCAAAAGGTCATCATCACTTGTTCCAGTATATTCAAATTTGTACTGTGGAAGCTTTTTATCAATTTCCTTTAATACAGCTACCTCATAGCCATCAGAATTACCATCCTTATCAACGAAATCATAAGGAACATAGTTTTGAGTATGAGCAACCTTTAATGTTGTTACCTTTCCAGAGTCTGATTTTGCTTTTTTATCTCCTGCTAAGCTACGTCCAATAACTGTAGCCCCAATAAGTGCTACAACAACAGCTCCACCAATAATCCATGTCTTTTTACTCATATTAATCTCTCCTTTTTCTTACAAAATTGCTGCTTCACGTACCCATTCAATACGCTCATGGTTAATATCACTTGGAATCGTGCAATCAGCACCAATGATTAACCCATGAGTTCCAGTATCAGTAATAATCTCCCTAACCTTTTCTTGAATAGCTTTTTTAGTTCCAGTATATAGAAGACCATCTTTTCCATTTTCAAACCCACCAAGAACTGTACGACCTCCAAAAATGTTACGGCCTTTTGCCAAACTAATTCCCTCAGGACCAACCGCCCAATTAACTACCTGAGCAGGATAATCTTTAAAGAGTTCGATGTTATTGCGGGCCCCTTCGTAACCACAAATATGTAGGATATTGTGACCCTTGGCCTCATTGGCTGCATCTAAAACCTTTAATTCACTTGGAGCAATGATTTCCTTATAAATCTCAGCGCTAACACGATTATCTTGAATACTTTGAACACTTAGGTAAATACCATCAGCACCAGCTTCTTTAATCACTCTCTGACTAAGACTTGCAATGTCTTCTCCAATAACATCTAAAACATGCTTCAAAGCTTCACGGTTTTCCTCAATGTAATCTGCTATGGCATCATCACCACCCGAAACCTTTCCAACTAACCATTTAAAATAAGTAACCGGAGCGAAGATATTGTAAATTGCAACAATATCTTCGGGAAAATCAGCAATCAAACTTTTTACAAGTTCAACTTGAGCAGAAATCCAAGGATGATTTGCACCTAAAGGTTCAATTGTTTGCAAATCACTGATTGACTTAAAGTCTTTAAAAGCAGGCTGTGGATATGCAAAGAAACCATCACTCATCAATTTAACAAAATCAGGTTTGACTTCTTCTATAAATTTTTTATGACCAGCCTTATTTTTATCAATAATTTCTGGATTTTCAAAACCATGTAACCACTCTGCTTCAGTAGTAAAATGATGCCAAAATCCCACCGGGACACGATCAACACTTTCTCCACGAAATGCTTTCAAAACTAACTCTCTTTTTTCTGACATAAGAATCTCCTTTTCTCTTATCCTAATATCAACAGCTAATGAACATACCTAAAATACTTTCAACTCCTATTATCACTAGCTGCTTCAAAACTGAATGACATTATCTTATCAGAGATTATCACATCCGAAAAATAAAGAAATTTTATCCTGGGTTATAAATTTAATTTATGAGTGTAACATTCAAATCCCCTTTAAACCTTGTGTTATATACTCTAGAGCAATATATCTCCATTTAGTATCATCACAATTAGTAATAAGTAAACCTAAATCAAAGATAAAGAATTACTATCACCAACTTAATTTAGTCTCTATTCTTCCCGAATAACCCTTCTCTGACTAACTTTGATATAATAGTCTCAACTAAACCAAAGGAGGTTTCCTATGACAACCTTATACGATTTTACAGTTTCAGATCAAGCTGACCAGCCCGTATCCCTAAATGATTATAAGGGCAAGGTCGTCTTAATCGTCAATACAGCAACAGGTTGTGGTTTGACGCCACAGTATCAGGGCTTGCAGGAACTCTATGATAAATACAAAGAACAAGGATTCGATATTCTTGATTTTCCTTGTAATCAGTTTATGGGGCAGGCACCTGGTAGTGCTGAAGAAATCAATACCTTCTGCACCCTCAATTACCATACAACCTTCCCTCGGTTTGCCAAAATCAAGGTCAATGGTAAGGAAGCAGAACCACTTTTTGATTGGCTAAAACAAGAAAAATCTGGACCGCTTGGGGCTAGAATTGAATGGAACTTTGCTAAATTTTTGATTAACCGTGAAGGTCAAGTCGTCGAACGCTTTTCTTCCAAAACTGATCCACTAAAAATGGAAGATGCTATCAAGGCTCTTCTTAGTAACTAAAAACAAAAAACGAGAGTGAAACTAGAACGACAATCTTTGACTGTCGCTAGTTTTGCTCTCGTTTTCTGCGTTAAGAAAAATAGTATAGAAAGAAATTTTGCTTTATTTTAGAACAAAGCTGTCAATGCTGTAATTAAACCAAAGATAATACCTGGTGCATTGGCCGCAGCAAGGGGAAGGTCACGTTCTTTTTTAAAGAGACCATAGTAAACCCAAAGGCTACAGTTGACTGCAGCTACCAATGGTTGGATAAAGTTTCCTTTATGACCAGACAAATTGTCCATGATTTGTGGTACGTATGATACATACATCATAACTGACATGAAGGTTGCCACCCAACCAAGGGTTTTCATTTGTTTATCTGACATTCGAGACTCCTCTTTCATAAAATTCTTTTTGCCTTGTACATCTAGAAATATTTCAAGACATGTTTTAAAGCACTAAAATTAAAACAGTGTCTATCATACGCTTTAACAATAGAGAATGCAAGAATTTCGGGACAATGTTAAGAAGATGTAAACTATCACAAGATTGTGATAGTGCATTTAGTCTCTTATGTAGCGTTTTCATAGTAGAAAAAGACCTCGTGAAGAGGTCTAAAGTCAATGAATCTACTATTTTTTCTCATCAAAAAGCACTGATATTAAGGATTACTGTCATAAATTATTCTGCTAGAAGCACTTCTTTAATGGTTTGTTTTTGGAGTTTTCTGTTGGATAGATAAAAGAGGCTTTCGTAAACCACAGCAAAACCAAGCAAGGTCCAGAAGCACACATTCCCATCAAAGTGATGCTCAATCTTTTCAGGAACCGTATCTTTGATCACACCGATCAAAATTTCCATGATGCCATATTGGTAAACCGTCCCAAGAACAAATCCTAGATAAGCCCAAAAACGATAGGGAGCGAGAATATGACTTTGGCATTCACGATTGGTGTAGCCAAAAGCCTTCATCAAGGCCAAGGTTTCACGACTTTCTGAGACGACAATCCCCAATGACAAAAAGAGAATCGAGAAAGAAAGGATCAAGCCAATCATAATCATCATGGTTTGGATGATGTCATCTGTGTAATCCCTGAGGCCAAAGGACAATTGAACCATAGCCGCGAAACACATGGATCCAAAGACCACAAAGAACAAGATAGATTTTCTCCCCCAAATCAGTGACGAAGACAGCTCTTTTAAGAAAGATTTGTCTTTCTTGGAAGCCTTCTTTCTCCTTTGGACCTTGATCGGACTTGGGGACTTTTTCAATAAGCGAAGAGCCGGCGTTTGTAGTTGTCTTCTAGCATAGCCAATCGCAAGAACCATAAAGAAGCTCGTTGGCAGGATTACCAAAGCAAGCAAGAGCTGCCAATGAAAATGAATGGTAATTTCTGGCAAAATCCCCTTCTCATTACGGAAGTCGTAAAAATGTCCCATCATGAGAAATGAAGTGAAATAGCCAAGAAGCGCTCCAGCTCCAAAACTGAGTCCAAAGGCCCAAAATCGTTTCGCCAACTGGCCATTGCTGTAGCCCAAAGCCTTTAAAATTCCTAATTGTTCCCTGTGGTCATCAACAAATTGTTTGATATAAAAACACATGAGAAGGACCGACGTCAAGGACAAGACAACCCCACTGACCATGGCCACCATCCAGGAAAGCGAGACCTGGGCATCATAGTAGGTCTGCATCATGGGATTGGTTTTAGAAATCTCCAACTGCTCGATATCCAGGTAAAAATTCAAGAAGAGATTGGCCACAAAGACCGCACAAGCCCCAATGATACTAACGACAACTAATTTTCGAATATCTTTTACTGAAAACATGACTTACCATCCAATCTCAAAGGCAGTCTGAGGCTGATCATTGGTCACAACTTCGGTAATCTTGCCACTATTGACACGAATGATGGTTCTAGCCATATCCGCTATATTTTGGTTGTGCGTCACCATGATGAGGGTAAAGCCAAGCTTCTCCTTTAATTTCCAAATATAGTCGAGAATTTTTCGCCCTGTTTCTTCATCCAGGGCTCCCGTCGGCTCATCTAAGAAAAGAATCTCTGGCTTTTTGGCCAAGGCTCGGGCAATGGAGACTCTCTGCTGTTCCCCACCCGACAATTCACTCGGATATTTGTCCAGCTTATCGCCAAGCCCCAAATCCTCGATGATCTGCAAAAAATCATGATTGTCTGCCAGGTCAGCTCCCATCTTTACATTTTGTCTGACCGTTAGATTCGGCAATAGATAATACTGCTGGAAAATAAAGGCAATCTTCTCACGTCTAAAGGCTGTCAATTGAGCATCCGTGAGTTGTGATAAATCTTGTCCTTGAATGAGGATATGCCCCTCGTCTACCTTTTCTAATCCTGATAACACATTTAAGAGAGTTGATTTCCCCGATCCAGAAGGGCCAAGGATAACCACATCATCCTGGTCTTGAATCTGCAAATCAATCCCTTTTAAAACCTTAGTTTGGCCGTAACTTTTGTGCACATTTTCTAGTTGAATCATTTCTTTCCTACCATTTCTTTGATGAGAGATTGACAAACCTCTGTCAGTAATCCAATCACTTCTTCCATGCTGAACTGATAAATGCCAGAAGCAACCATAGAGGCCATCCCGTGTGAGTAGATAAATAAATGCTGGTACAAGCGACCAGCCTCCTCTAGAGTCAAAGGATAGTCTGCGACAATCGAATCCATAACCAATTGGTAACTATGATCCTTCATGGGAAGAAAATCTTGAAAGCGACGAATCGGATCTTTGCTAGGATTTTGGAAAAGCAACTGAAAGAGTTGGGGTTCTTTTGAGGCGAAAAGGATATAAGCAACCCCGACAGATCGGAAAGGTTTCTCATCTTCTAAGGCCTTGCGAATATACTCCACCACCACCATCTCCGCAGCACCAATAACCTCTGCTTGTAACTCAGCCATATTAGCAAATTGCCCAAAAATGACTCTTGGTGTGGCTCCCAGTTTCTCCGCTAATGCTCTTGCAGTTAAACTAGCCATTCCCTCTTCTCTCACCAATTGTAAAGCTGCCCCAATGATAGCCTCTTTACTAAATTTAACCTTGGGTGGCATAAGACTCCTTTCGCGCAACATACGTTGCGCAACACTTGTTGCATAAAAGATATCATAAAAAGGAAAGGCTTGTCAAGAAAAAACTGAAGACCACAAAACAAAAAACCAGACTACCGATTAGAGTGGAATCTGGTTTGATAACAAGATTCTAAGGTAAATCATTTCCTGCAGCCAGGTAGATTTGGTACCATTCCTTGCGGGTCAAAGTAACTGTTGCTGCTTTCCCTGCTTCAAGGACATGCTGGGGTTTGGTCGTGCCGATGACGGCCTGCATCTTACCTGGATAGCGAAGGACCCAAGCGAGGGCGATAGCTGTCGGTGTGACTTGATGTTTCTTAGCCAAGTCATTAAGGACGTGATTGAGGGCCGCAAACTCTTCTTTGCCGACAAAATTCCCCTTGAAATAGCCATGCTGGAGGACAGACCAGGCCTGAATCACCGTGTCGTTTAAGCGACAATACTCAAAGACACTACCATCTCGCACGGCTGCTTTTGGGCCTTCCATATTGACATGAAAACCAGCTTCAAAGCTCGGTGTAAAGGTGGCACTCAACTGCAACTGGTTGACTTTGAGAGGTTGTTTTACTGCCGTTTTGAGCAATTCCATCATCATAGGATTTTGATTGGACACCCCAAAATGACGGACCTTGCCAGCTTGCTCCAAGTGATTAAAGGCTTCTGCCACTTCTTCAGGTTCCATGAGGGCATCCGGTCGGTGAAGGAGAAGACTATCTAAGCGCTCGATCTGCAGGCGCTCAAGGATACCGTCGACAGAGTCCAAAATATAGTCCTTAGAAAAATCGAAATAGGTAAAGCCGTCTTTGCGAATTCCACACTTGGACTGGATCCACATCTGGTCCCGAAGATCCGGGCGACGTTTGAGGACCTTACCAAGGAGCTGTTCACACTGGCCATTGCCATAAATATCCGCCAAATCAAAGGTGTTGATTCCAATCGACAAGGCTGCCTCCACCAAGGCCTCGACCTCATATTCACTCAATTCGCTAATACGCATCATCCCAAGGACAATCGTTGACAAACGCTCATTTTCAGCAAAATCAATATACTTCATCTCTGCCTCCTTTTCTGTATCTCTATTGTAGTGAAAAGGGTTTCAAAAATCAATTGTGAAATAAAAGACCCTCAGTTTCAACTGAGGGCTTAGATGATTTACGATAGCTAGGTCACCTTTGATAGTCTCTCAGAATACCTAAGATTCAAGACTGATAACACACCCATTGATTGTATATAAAGAAATGGAAGATAAGATTTTCAATAAGAAGAGCTCTCTATCACTTCCAAAAGCTTTTTACAGATTTATAACATGGATGACACCTTTATTCCTTATAATAACGTTTGGTAATCTTGTATTGTGAAATAAGGATATAAATATAGATGATGGATACAACACTCAAAGCCAAGAGGATATCCGTCTGGAAGGCAATCCCAATGATTAAAATTCCAATTAGCATGATTGGCAAGATATAATTGCTTAACTTAACCACCACTTCGAAATTTTCTTCGTAGCTTATCTGTTTTTCTGCCTCATCCATCATACTCATCAAAAATTCACGCACTTCCTTGGCATTGGCATTGCGAGGAATTGGTTTTCCATAAATCAGATCAAAGGTCTTACGATAGAAGATACCCACTAGGAAAAATAGGACAATCAAGGCAAGAAAAAGATAGAGCATGGTAAAAGGTCCAAAGATAAAAGACAAGCTTCCTGTTCCAGGTCTATCCATAGACATCAATTGACTATAAAATATGATGACTAAAAAGTATGGTAAGATCAAGATTCCTTTAAAAATGGTTGCTAAACCATAAAGTTTTTTCTTTTGAACGTCATAGTGATATGCCTCATCTTCATCTTCTATTTGAAGCATCTTTTGATGGACTTTTCTTCCCCACATCAGTAAGCCCATCGTAATCATAAACACAATCAGGAATAAAACTACAGATCCCAAATAGAGTACTTCTTTACTAAAGAGAGATTGAATTTCAATTGGCTTTTCTGATCCGAACATCCCTGTCAAAACTCCAAGACCTCCTCCGATTAAGCAGGAAACTGTGATGATTCCGACATTTCTCCAAAAACGGTAACGTGGAGATCTTTTTTGTGGTTGCTTTTTCATAATCATTCCTCTTCCTCTACTAGACTAAAAACATTTTCCACAGGCTCTTTGAAAACCTGGGCGATGGTGATGGCAATAATAACCGAAGGAGTATATTCCCCCCGTTCCAAGAGACTGATGGACTGACGCGAGACCCCTGCCAGCTTAGCTAGCTCAGATTGGTTGAGCCCATCACGCGCCCTCAACTCTTTCAGACGATTTTTTAATCTCATGATGACTACCTCAATTGTTGAATTAATTCAACATCTTCAATACGAACTAATTTTGTCACCCTATGTTGTTTAATGCCCTCATGGCTTAATTTAACCCAATCTTCATCAAAATCAACAATTTCCCAATTACTTCCAAAACCATTTAGTCTAATACTGACCGTTTGCCCTTTCAATTCTTCTAAAAGTCTAGACATTTCTTTATTTCCTTTCAATTGTTTTTCCAACCTTTTGATACGTTTGTTCAATCTTTTTATCTTCTTCTCTGAGCCCGTATAAATCAGAAATAGAAGTGGAATAAAAGATAGCCAAATAAATTCCATCGTAATTTCTCTCCTTCCTTCGTCTAAAACTATTGTAACGCTTCTTTTTATTTTTGACAAGCATCTTTGTCAAAAATAAAAAGAACATTGTCAAAATTGTTGGAAAGAAGATATTAGTAGCTCACCTTTTCAAACCTTTTAATATATCTCTCCTTCGATAAACGACTTGGAAAAATTGATGTGCAAGATACCGTTAAGAAAGCACCCAAAATCAAATAATTTCAGATAATCAGAAGTTTGGAGAACTGTCTTAACCTAAGCCTAAAAATTAAAAATCGAGGACTCAAACTTTACTCATGGAACTTCGGAGAAGATCGCTGACATTTGCTATCACCTAAGGAAAGTTTCAAAATTCAAGCTATACCTTTTCTTGGGCATTACTGGTTTTGAAATAGAAAAACTAGCAAGAATCTTCAATCCTGCTAGTCATTTGTCTTATCATTATGATTTTGTTCAGTCAGTACATAACCGACTGACTAAGTTAAGGTGATTATTTGTCGCCAAAAACTTTGAAACGGCCTTCTGTTTGGATGTCCTTATCTCCTGCTGGTGCGACGATTTGACCAAATGGTGCTTGGGCACGGAGCTTCCAGTTCGCTGGGATATCATATTTTTCAGCCAATTGGACATCAACAAGTGGGTTATAGTGTTGCACGTTCATGCCGATATTCTTCTCAGCCAAAGCCAACCATGTTGCATAAAGAGCGATTCCGTGACCTTGTTCTGACCAAATTGGGAAGTTATCTGCATAAAGTGGGAATTGCTCTTGAAGGCCTTTCACCACATCTTGATCTTCATAGAAGAGGATTGTTCCCTTAGCTTGGGCAAAACCTTTCAAACGTTCTTTTGTTCCCTCGAAGGCTTCTGCAGGTGTCACTTTTTCAAGCTCAGAGTAAGCAATCTCATTCCAGAAGGCATCTGATTCTTCATCTAGCAAGATCACCACACGTGATGTTTGTGAGTTGAAAGCTGTTGGTGTGTTAAGGACAGCTCCTTGAATAGTATCAATCAATTCTTGATTTGAAAGTTCCACATCTTTTCCCAATGCATAGATAGAACGGCGTTTTGTTTGTAAATCTGTAAAGTTTGTCATCGTTATTTCCTCTTTATTTGTGATATATGTTAAATGTTAAGTTTATTTGTAATAACTTTGATTACAATAACCATTATAGACCTTTCAAATGTAATGTCAATAGTTACGACTCAAAAAATCACTAATTATTAATTTTTTCACTCGTGTCAAAATACCATCATTATCCTCGAAGATTAACGCATTAGAAGATAACCATTTGACCTCTGCTCCACGATTCTTAGCACGTTCTGCTATGGTAATCAAATCTTCTTTGTCTTCTACTTCAAGGACGTAGTAGGCAAGACCAATCATCCCTTTTTCACGTTTGGCTAAGTTTTTGCCACCCCATTCATTGACAGCCAAGTGGTGATGGTAATCACCTGAAGCAATCCAACTAGCACTTGGAATGGTATACTTATCTGCCAGCTCCAAAACATCCTGATAGAAAGCCGTTGCTAGCTGACTATCTTTGACCGATAAATGAATATGCCCCATACGAGTATCCTTAGCTATCACAAATGGCTCAACCTTGCGTCCCATCTCGTAAATTTCTTGAGCTGATAGTTCTTCTGTTACACCAACGATGCGACCATCCTCACGAATATCCCATTCAGCAACAGGCTTGTCTCTATAGAGCTCAATACCATTGCCTTCAAGGTCTTCCAAATAAAGGGCTTCACTATAACCGTGGTCAGCTGCACCGACAAATGGATAATCTAGCTCAGCAATATGTTTGAAAACATCTGCCAAATCCTCGCGAGATGGCAACAAAATTGCCATATGGTAGAGACCATAACTGGACTTGACCGCTTCCTCACGATTGGTTTCAATCAAGTGAACTAGCGGCTTGTTTCCAGCACCCAAAACAACTTCTGTTGCAGTTTGAGATAGGATTTCAAGTCCTATAACCTGTGTATAAAAGGCTGTCTGACGTGCCAAGTCATTCACATTGAGTACCGCTTCTGCGAGGTAAATCTTACTATTGTAGTCGTATGTCATATGTTTTTCTCCTTTGTTGTAATTATATGAATTACATTATAATTTTTTCTATTGTCACGTCAATCATTACAACTTGGAAATTAAAAAAGAAACCGAAAAACTTTCGATTTCTTATAGTTTAAAATCTAAAAATCAAGCTCCAGCTTCTTTCCAGTTGGCCTTAGCATCCTTTAAAATACCAGCCAAAGTTTTCTTTTCGAGTTCTTTTTCCATTGCCATTTGAACGTCTTCTAGGCTCTGATCCAAAATCCCATGGATATTACGTCCTACTGGACACGCTGGATTAGGATTGTCATGAAAACTAAAGAGTTTGCCACTTGGACCGATGCTATCCACCGCACGATAAACCTGCAAAAGGTTAATCTCCTCTGGTGCCTTGGCTAATGTGGCTCCTCCACTTCCCCTTTGAACTGAAATCAAGTCTGCTTTCTTCAGTTGCGACAAGGTTTTGCGGATAATAACTGGATTAACCCCCACACTACCTGCCATTAAATCACTGGTTAGCTTAGTTTCATTTCCCTTATTTTGTGCTATAAGGGTCAAAATATGAACAGCAATGGTAAAGCGACTTGGTATTTGCATATCAGAACCTCTCATTCATCTTTTTCTTTTCAATCAATTATAACAAAACCAACGTTGTAAAACAAGGAGTTACAACAACTTAAAGAGTTAGTCTTACACAAAAAATAGAGCCATCGTAGACTCTATTCTTTTGTATTTGATAATAACTAACTAGACTAATAATACATAGTATTCTAGCCTATTGAGGTTCTAGATTGGTCTTTTGCTTCTTACGAACACCTTGTCCTTCGATATGTTGTTTGATTAGTTCCACTACTTCATCATTGGTTGGTAAATCCGAGTGTTGGGCATCTTCACCTGTAACAGTGATTTCAGTATAACTTTTTGCCTGATTCTGATAGATATATTTCCCAGCGGACACACTAGCATCGGGAACCAATTCGTCCGAATCATAGGTGATGGTTCCCGCTACCGAATAGACATGTAGAGTAGCCGGAATATTCTCCTTAGCAGCTATAAAGTCTGCTAGCATGACCGATTTATTTTTAATATTGGTTTCAGTGAAATTATAGGGCGTTCCGATAGTCATCAAAGAATTTATCTTGACATCGTAGTCGCTAAGATAATTTTCAATAAAAGCTGTATAAATCAAGCCACCATTTGAATGCCCCAACCCTTTAAAATTATTGAAATTGTATTTATTCTGCAAGGCTTCAAAT
Organism: Streptococcus sp. cx1; assembly: GCF_052384325.1. Taxonomy (NCBI): domain Bacteria; kingdom Bacillati; phylum Bacillota; class Bacilli; order Lactobacillales; family Streptococcaceae; genus Streptococcus; species Streptococcus sp. cx1. The sequence continues at coordinate 102,671 of NZ_JBQSUN010000003.1, forward strand.
GCCTGATTCATCATCTTGGTTTGTTTCTTGATATTGTTATAGCCATCTTTGTTATTCTCAAATCCAATAACAATGACTGGCTCGTTATCCTTATCCTTGATTTTACCCTCAAAGGTGATACGCCCATTGTTCCAAACCTTAACCTTGAGGAGGCTATGCTTAACACCAGGACGGTCTTGATTGAGCTTACGCACCAGGCCATCAAATCTATTTTCTGTAGCGGAGCTCCCTGGAATCATGATAATAGGAGACAATTTTGAATTATAGAAAGTCTCGATTTCCTTGACATTTTTCCTGGTCCAACTATAAGACGGAACTGCCAAACCAATGAGAAAGACAGCGACAAGGATAAAGACCAACTTCGTTTTTTTACTGAACTTCATTGCTCTCTCCTTCCTCTTTTAAACCGTGTTGCACCTTATTAGACAGATGAACAAAGGGAATAAAGATAGCAACATCAACCGCAAAACAGAGCAGGCTAACAGCAAGTGCCCGCAGACTACCACCAGTTCCAATAAAGGCGTAAAGAAGACTTGGTGTACCATCTGGAACTGGATAAACCGCAGCTGGCATAAGATGGATAGCCAAGGCCACCGCAGCAATGCCCATATTGATCATAGGTGCCAGTAGGAAAGGAAGCAGATAAACTAAATTAAGCAAGACTGGTATCCCCACCATAAATGGAGCCCCATTGTTAAAGAGACTAGGAAAGACACTTAGAAGACTCACCTTCTTATCCTTATAACTGGTTGATGCTAAAAGCAGAGCAACCAAGAGGGCTAGCCCTGAGCCAATGCCAGCAACCAAGCCATAACTATGATAAAGATTTGTTAGTGTGTAAAGGTGAGGAAGCCCAGTCGTCGTATGATGGGAAACAGCATAGGTCAAATTTTCCAAGGCAAAACTATCCTCGGCAATTGAATTTAGGGCAAAAGCCTGACTATTTCCAATCCAAGCAGAAAAAGTGTTCAAAAGTCCCATCATAAAGGTTGAGAACAGGTGATTATCAGTTACAGTAAAGGTAGAGGTAACCTGCCTAATCGTCAGAAAAACATTATCTTGCTCTCCAATCACAAAGAGAATGTTAAGTCCAATAGCTAAAATGAGTGACAAAAAAATGGGACGGACGGTCTTTGGTTGATAAATATAGTCCTTGTCCACAATCTGATCATCACTAGCTCTTGAAAAGCGAAAAATCTGGCCAACCAGATAGCCCACAAAGATAGCCAACATAATGTTGATTGAAGCCGGTAAATTGATGCGAGTCAAAACACCATCGTTTAGCGGTGACAGCAACAGCTCCTGCGATCCTATAATTAAGCTAACCAAAAGGGATGTCACACCAGCTGTACCAGTACTTCTACCATAGTGACCAGCTGTGTATTTTCCTGCAAAGTAGGTTGATAAGGGCCCGGCTAAGCCACCAAGAAAGTTGGAAAGATTAATGAGCACCTGCCCAGTTATCTTAAAGGCTGGTAACCAGTCAGAAACTGAAAACAATTGGTTAATATAACCAAGCTCCGAAAAGACAGATAGTGAAATCACCCGAATAATTCCTGAAAATAGGAAAAAGGGAAAGAGCGAAACCAAGGTTTTCTGCGTAATTTGGACGAAGCCTCGCTCACGAAACCAGAGAAACCTCTGGACCAAATAGTTTGTCATAAAAGACTCCTAGTAAAAGGCTAAATAAACTTTACATTCAACGTTTTTCTTCATTATAGCACAAAGGAAAAGGACTTACCTTAATCATGGGTTAAAGCAACTACCTAATCTTACTAAAAACACTTAGCTATCTTTTAATACAAAAACCATAAGTCTCCACTCCGAGACCTATGGTCGATTATTTATTAAGCAAAAGTTGTCACATCAGAGGCGTCCAAACGAACAGACTCAAAGCCCTCTTCATTGGCTTTCCCAAGAGCAATGAGCAAAACTGGCACATGACGGTCTTCATCAAGGCAAAATGCTTTGGCAAGGCCATCTTTTTTATAGCCACCGATGGCGTTGGTATCATAGCCATAAGAACGTGCAACCAACATCAACTGCATAGCAGCAAGGCTAGCATCGATGTGGACAATTTCATTCATCATTTCGCGAGGAGCATTTTCATACATTGGTACAATGCTTGACAGTTGTTTTTCTTTGACTTCTTCAGGCATTTTTCCTTGAGCAACAGCCTTACCGTAGATATCTTCAGCTCTTTCTTGGCTCTTCAAATCGGCAAAAATAAGGACCATGGCTGATGATGTTTCATTTTGCACACCATTGTAGCTGACGAACGGTGTCAATTTTTCCTTGCCCTCTTCGCTATCAACGACGACAAAACGCCAAGGTTGCATGTTGACTGATGATGGTGCTGTAACAGTCTTATCTAGGATTTCCAACAATTCTTCTCGTGGAATCTTGACAGAAGTATCAAAGTTACGAATGGAACGACGGTTATATACAATATCTGAAAAATCATTATTTATTACAGGCATCTTAATTCTCCTTTATTCAGGGTTAAAAAAAATTAATATAACCAAGATTATAACACAAGACAATTGTTATCAAAAATATTTGCTACAGACGACTAAAGATTAGTTTCCTTGAGTCCCAGACGTTTCACTTCAGATGAATAGTAAACCATAATCGTAATCAAGCTAATAGTGATTAGCCAGATTGACTTAATACAAATGAAGTGCATCAGAAGAGCTGAGACGATAGCGCCAACGACAAAGCTCCCTACGATAAAGCTATAATTGACAGCCTGACGACGATATTCTTTCTGATCACCGCTTCCCTGAATGGCATAATAGAGGGCCGTTAACATCCTTCGATAATTTCCTGAGGTCATAAAAATTACGAAAGGATGATTCTCAATCTGACTGCCAGTAAAGGTCTTCATCATGATACCTGCAGAAAAAGCGATAATTGGGAGCTCAATCAAGGCATTTGAAGGTAGGAAAGGCAGGATGGCTGTCATCACACAAAGTGGAAGCAGACCATAAACTCGCCAATAGGCATTCTTACGTTTGTCTTTAAACCACATGCCAAAAAGAAAACCTAAAGAAAAGAATAAAATCGAAAAGCAACGCAACAAGTTATTGTACATACTACTGTTTCGCCAGTCAGCGACCAACCAAAGGATATTCCCAGTCTGTGTAGCAACCAAACTATGGTAGTACATATGACAAAAGACATCCAAAGCCCCTCCTGAGAAACTTAGCAAATTTGCCATCAGACGTGTATTTTGAGGAAGAAGGTTCCGAGATTCCATAGCATAACTTCCCTTCTAATAGTGATTGATAGGATAGCCTTATTATAGCAAATTCGAGCATATACAGTATAAAAAAACAACCCTCACGAGTTGCTTCTATCCTATTAAAAATTAACTGTGTCAGGGTCATCCTGAGTCTTGATGCTAATAGATATCACGTCTATGACCGACTTCGAGGGCAAGTATGATGAGTTCATTATCCTGAATATTGACAATAACACGATAGGCACCAATACGATAGCGCCATTGTCCAGTTCGATTGGCAACCAAGGCCTTACCCTTAGCTCTTGGATTATCTGTGACACGATTGAGATAAGCCTTAATTTGTTTTCTGCCAAAAGGATCCAAATTTTTAAAACTTTTGGCAAATTTAGGGGTTGGTACCATCTTATAGGTCATCCCAATTTAGCACCTCCCCACCGTTTTCAAGATAGTCTTCATATTCTTCTAATGCCAAATCGGCTACTCTAGCATCGTATTCATCCTCAATGGCGTCTAAAGTCTTGGTACGAATTAATTCTGACAAAGATACGCCTTCAAATTTCGCAATTGCCTGCATGAACTTCTTATCTGCTTCTGAAACCTTCAATGTAATTGTTGTCATATCCTTAACCTCGTTCTCTTTTGTAACACCATTGTATTACCTCTCCTCCTTCTTGTCAATTTTGATAATAGGTTCATACTCTTATTCGTAAAACAATAAAAAAACAACCCTCACGAGTTGCTTCTATTCTATTAAAAATTAACGGTGTCAGGATTATCCTGAGTCTTGATGCCTTGAATCTTATCCAAGACTGCCATATCTTCCTCCGACAAATCAAAGTCAAAGATATCCAAGTTGGCTTCGATATTTTTTGGTGTCACTGACTTAGGTAGTGGCAAGAAACCTTTTTGAAGGCTCCAACGTAGGGCAACTTGAGCAACAGATTTTCCGTTACGTTCAGCCACTACTTCAACCTCTTCATTTCCAAAAATGCTACCAGTACCTAGTGGACTGTAGGCTTCAAGAAGAATGTCACGTTCTTGACAATAGGCAACCAAGTCTTCTTGGGCACAACCTGGAGCCAAGAGAATTTGGTTGACATGTGGCACAATTTCAGCCGTTTCAAGGAGAGCTTCGAGGTGATGTTGCATAAAGTTAGACACCCCAATAGCACGAACCTTACCATCTTTGTAGGCTTCTTCCATTGCCTTCCAAGCGCCTGCGTTGCCAGCCTTCCAAGCATCATTCTCACGAAGAGCTTTAGGATTTGGCCAGTGGATGAGCAAAAGATCCAAATAATCCACACCTAATCTTTCAAGTGACTCGTCGATAGAGGCTTTAGCCAATTCGTAATCGTGCTTGTCATTCCAAAGTTTTGTTGTTAGGAAAATATCCTCACGCGCCACATCGCTATCAGCAATCGCCTTACCTACAGAAACCTCGTTACCGTAGATTTGCGCTGTATCAATATGTGTGTAACCCGCCTTTAGTGCGAAACTAACGCTGTTATAAGCTTCTTCCCCTTCTGGAATCTGCCAAGTCCCAAAACCGATTTTAGGAATCGTAACGCCATTTGAAAGTGTATATGTTTCCATCCTGTTCTCCTTTTCAAGTTGTAACAGAATTATCTTAAAGAATATAAGATAAAATTGCAAAGATTTGCTACGGCTTGTTTGATGAATAGTTCCTTACTTCTTTTTCCGCTTCTTTTTATAGACAACACCATTTTCTTTAAGGATTTTCATGCTCACCTTTCCAACTCCTCTAATCGCTGCTACTTCCTCTTCCGTTTTCTTTTTAAAATCTTTAAAATCTATTAAGCCATGTTGACGAAGTATACGCTCCACACTTATTGAAAGACCTTGGAGGGCTTTGCTTTGTTCTATACTTTTTTCCAATTCTCTAATTAGTTTGTGCAATTCTGGATTTTTCTTTTTCGCAACATGTCTTTGTGGACGTTTTACACGATATTTTTCGATTAACCAAGTAAAATAATATTCTGACTGGGACAGATCAACGACTTGATTAAAAACCATCAAAAGACTTTTCATACTATTGGCTTCAAATAAGATAGGGTTGACTTTAAGCGTTTCGGCAACTAGACGCTCGTCATCACCTTGTTCAATCATTTTTAAATAATTTTCGAACTCTGGATTTTTTGCATAGAGAAAATCAAAATAGAAATCCGCATCCTCAATATGTCCCGTCATTAGAGAGACCGTCATCATTGGTACTATCATCAAATCTTCTTCGTGATATTCCATTTGCTCACATTCGAAAAAGTTTTTAGCCTTATCATAGTCCTCCAGATTACAATAGGTAGCCATCAATTCGTAACGGACTCCCATGTGATCCTGAACATCTATCTCTAGAATCTCTTCAAATTCCTTAATAGCAAACCGCTTCATACTGTTGCTTAAATAAAATTTAGCAAGATTATACTTCAAAGACAAATAAGGACGCTCGTCAAGATTAGCCCAGCCCATTTTTGGACCTTGATCCCACTTGGACCTTTGCTCTTTTTCTAAAGCAATTAGGCCTTTTAGATGTTCAAGTGGACTTTGAAAAGTTAAGAGCATCTGCTTAGCATCAAGATTTTCAGGATCTAGTTTTAAAGCTTCTGTCAAAAATTCCTGACTTCTCGAAGGATCTTCCTCGTGATAATGATAAGCCTCTTCAATGAGTTTCCAAGCTCTCTCCTGCTTTGAATCAGGGGAAGTGATCTCATCAAAAAGCCCTTGGTTGTATTGTCTTGCAAAATCTTCAAGAGCCATGTCCACACTGAGATACTCTGTAATATGTTCTTCTAAGAATGCTTCTGCTTTTTTTGTGAAGTCTTCAAAAGATGATGTCATCAATCTTCTCCAATCTATGTTTATTTCTCTATCTACTATTGTATACGTTTTCATAGAACATTACTATATTCTAAGTGAAATCAACAACCTCTTAAATTTTTATTGACAAAAATAGTCGCCAATCACAATACAGATAAGAATCCATAGAGTCTTATTTTGGGACATCTAAACTCAAAGTTGTATACTTATATTAGATAGAGTGCCATTGGACGATTAACGTCAAGGCATAATCTTCAAGTTTCATTTAAAGCTACAAAAAATCATTAACGCCTTGGGAGTGGTTTAGTCCCTTCTCTATATCAATAACTTTAACTCACTTTTTCATAATTTTACTTGACCACTCCCATTTTTAAAGGAATTGAAAACTGAGTTATATTTTAAAAGGAAACAGAGGTCTGTTTCCTTTTTTCTTACTTCAAACCATGACAAAAGGAAACCCTTTCGAGTTTCCTTTATCAAATATATCGTTGGAGGCAAAGTCCAATAATACTTTAGTTGAGTGGTTCAATCACGAAGCTCAATTGATAGCTATCTGCTGAGCTAACCAAGAATTCGTCATGAACTGGAGCACCCCATGAGTCGTCACCACCGACACCCATTTGAGCAGCAAGAACTTTAATCCATGTAGCATCAGATTGTTGCAATTCATATTGATGACGAGCATTTTCAATTTGTTCAGTACTGTTACGCAAAGCACTGAATTCGAATGCCTTATTAAGTGCGGTGAATTTAAGACCATTATGGTTATCATCAGATACTGTAAATTCACGAGTACCATAGTGATTACCAGATTCTTGTGGCATTAGATATGGAGCAAATGTCTTTTCAACAGATGTTTCATATCGACCAAGATAGGCACCAGGAAGTTTATCAAGGTAGCTTTCTTCTGCACCGTATCCATAATAGCTTAGGTTTGTAAATTGTGAACCGATAGCAAATTCTAGACCAAATTCAGGGAAGTTTGGCAAACCTGCTTTACCATCATAGTTTGCAGTAACAAAGATTCGACCCTTGTAATCAACTTGATAAGTCACCTTAACTTCGACATCAGACAAGCCAGGCAATTCATGAACATAAGTCACTTTAACAGAGTCATCTTCAATTTGAATTTGAGTATCTGTAACCTTACTATAGTTTCCAGCAACTTTCCAGCCTGCCATTTCGAATGGATATCCAGCACCACGATCGTTGTCAGTGTAAGCACGAGTAAAGTTAAGTTTAGGACCTTTCTCAATGAATTCAACACCGTTATACTTAGCAGATACTAGCGTATTTTGTGCACGTGAAAGCAAGATAGAGAAGTTTTGTCCTTGAATTCCGATGTTGAAGTCGCCTTCAACAACATTCAAAGGTGCTTTAACTGGTGTTTCAGTGCTAATCTTTTCAGCAACATATTGACCACGAATAATTTCATGTCCTTTTGGAGCCCATTCAGTTGCTTCATTCTGAACACAAGCAACTTCATAAATTCGTTCAGCATTTGAAGCTCCAACAGCGAATTCTACTGGGAATGTTGCTTCTTCACCTGGTTTAACATCAAAGTGATATTCACTTTCGCTAACTTTTCTACCATCTTCGTAAACTCTAGCTAGGAAAGTATAAGCAGAAAGATCTTCAAAGACATTATCATTCTTGATAGTTACTGATTTTTCATCAACAGCAATCTTAATATTAGAGTAAAGATGTTTAACTGTTTGAAGTTTTGGAGTTAGGGTACGATCTGCGAAGACAATACCATTTCCACAAAATTCGTAGTCAGAAGGTCTATCATGCCAGTCACCACCATATGATAGGAATTCGCTACCATTTGGAAGTGGTTTGTAAATAGCTTGGTCAATGAAGTCCCAAATAAATCCACCTTGGTATTCTGGATATTTCTCTAAATCAGTGTAGAGTTTCAATCCACCACCAGAGTTACCCATTGTGTGCATGTATTCACATGAAATATAAGGTTTTTGAGGATTGTTAGTGAGGTATTCTTCAATATCAGCTGGTTTCGCATACATACGACTTTCGATGTCTGTAATGTAATCAAATTCACGACACCATGTAACACCTTCATAGTGAACTGGACGAGTATTGTCAACACTACGGAAGTAATCAGCCATGTCAGCAATATCTTTACCAGCATATGATTCATTACCACAAGACCAAATGATAACACTAGCATGGTTCTTATCACGTTGGAACATGTTATTGGCACGATCCAAACAAGCAGGCAACCATTCTGGTTCACTAGCTGGGATATTCCATGAAGGTTCGCTTAGACCAAGTTTTTGCCATGTACCGTGTGTTTCAAGGTTGGCTTCATCGATAACATAAAGTCCATATTCATCACACAATTCATACCAACGTGTTTGGTTCGGATAGTGAGAAGTACGAACAGCATTGATGTTATGTTGTTTCATCACTTTGATATCCCAAAGCATATCTTCTTCAGTGATACAACGTCCTGTTCTAGCGTTAAATTCGTGTCTGTTAACCCCTTTAAAGACAATTCTCTTACCATTCAAAAGCATAAGTTTATCTTTAATTTCAAAGTGTCTAAATCCAACCTTAACTGGAACGACTTCAACAACTTGGCCATCATCCAAAACATGAAGGGTCAAATTGTAAAGTTTAGGACTTTCAGCACTCCAAGGTTTGATTTGCAAATCTTCAAGACTTACAGATAGTTCACCGTCAGCATTAACAGATGCATCACCTTCTGTAACGATGCCTTCATGATCTGAAAGAACATATTTAATTTTCTTATCTTCGTAATCACCAACAGTCTTCAAATCAATATCCAATTGACCTGCTTTTGTTTGGTAATCATAATCTCCCTTAACAAAGAGATCTTGAACGTGAACTTTTGGAATAGCGTACAAGTAAACATCTCTGAAAATACCGTAAAGTCTCCAGAAGTCTTGGTCTTCCAACCAGCTTGCTGTAGAGTAACGATAAACAGCTACCGCCAACTTGTTATCACCTTCAACAAGGTAATCACTGATTTCAAATTCACTAGGTGTAAATGAATCTTCACTGTATCCTACGAAGTTACCATTGACCCATACAAAGATGGAAGTGGCAACCCCTTGGAATGAGATAAATACTTTTTTATCTTTTAAAGCATCATTCAAGGTAAAATGTTTAACGTATGATGCAACAGCATTTGATTCTTGAGGAACTTGAGGTGGACGAAGGAATTCTTTACCATCCCAAGGATATTGGGTATTCACATATTGTGGAGAACCAAAACCTTGAAGTTCCAAATGACCTGGTACATTGATGAAATTCAAATCAGTTTCATCAAATTCTGTTTTATAAAAGTCTTTTAAAACTTGATTTGTATTCTGAGCATAGTGAATTTTCCATTTTCCATTAAGAGATTGTCTTAACTTCATCTCCCCTTCAGAAAATTCTGCAAGAGATTCAAAATACTTATGATCTGAGTGAGCGTCAACAGTATTAACGCTAACAATCTTTGGATCGTTTAAGTAAGTTTGAATTTTTTCAGTCGTGTTCATAGATTATTCTCCTTTTTTGAAGGTAATAACTTCAGACAAAGCTTCTACCTTTTCTCCAACTTCTTGTTCAAGATGGAAAGCACTGAATTTTTCTGAATTGGTTACAGTGACAAGTACTGTGTCATCAAGACCGTTTTTCTCAATAATTGGTGACCAGAACTCAAGAAGTTTTTGTCCAACTTCAACACGATCACCTTGTTCTACGTAACTAATGAATCCTTCACCTTTAAGTTTAACTGTTCCGATACCAACGTGGATAAGAACAATGACACCATCTTCACTTTCAATACCAACTGCATGGCGAGTAGGAAGAACTTGACGAATGGTACCACTAATTGGTGCAAAGACAGCTCCATCAGTAGGTTTAATGGCGAAACCTTTACCCATGCTACCTGAAGCAAAGTGTTCATCATTAACACTTGAGAGGTCAAGCAAATGACCAGTTGTAGGGTTTACAAGAGATACGACGTTAGCTTTAACTTCATTTTCAGAAGTTGCTACGCTAAAGCGATGTTCCAATTCTTCGACGATTTCAGCGTGACGTGCTTCAGTCAAAGTGATTTTACGAGCAATAATGAAGGCACCGATGAGCATTGCTGCTGCTGGAAAACCAAACATGCTAAGCTTAAAGATAGACTGTTGATGTGTTGTAATTGTTGATGCTGAGGCACCTGTTGTCATACCAGCAACTACGGCAATTGTAGAAACAAGCCAGTTTGACATCGCACCACCAAGTTTATCAACAAGTGGACGAACTGACAAAGTAAGTGATTCATCACGGTGTCCCAATTTCCATTGACCATATTCTACTGAGTCAGAGATAATCATGAGGATAACAAGGAACACAAGAGGTTGTGGAATAAAGAAGAGTTCAGCAGCAGTCAAGATCATTGGAAGTGATGTTCCTGCAATACTAAAGATTCCGATACCACCGAGCATTACTGCAATACATCCATAGAACAAACGTTTACGGTTGAATTTACCAGCTAGGCTAGGGAAGAGTGAAACTGAAACCAAACCAACAACTGTATTCAATCCGTAAAGGATTGAGTATTTCCCTGGATCACCAAGGATAAATGTGAAGTAAAAAAGTTGAAGAGCATTAAGTGTATTAATACCAAGACCATAGAACCAATATCCGAGAGACAACCACATCAATTGGTCGTTTTTACCAAGAACTTTAAAGACTTGTTTAAGGCTAGTTTTTTCTTTGTTATCACGAAGTTTTGACTCAACTTCACGTGTACCAATACCAACAGCAATTGATGTAATCACACCAATGAGAGCAACGATAAATGCAAACCAGAACCATCCAGATTTATCTCCAGAGCCACTACTGTTCGTCATAGAGAAGAACAAAACGATTGGCATGATGGCAACACCTACAATATTGGCACCAATAGTAGAACCAATACGGGCAAAAGTTGCCATTTTTTCACGTTCATGACTGTCAAGAGACAAGGCAGGAATCATTGACCAGAAACCGATATCTTTAATTGAGTAGAAGACATCCATTACAAGGTAGATAATTCCGAAAAGTACAAGGTACAAGAAAGGATTTGTTTTATTCAAACCACCTAAATCGGTGAAGAGAAGCAACAAGGCGATAGAACTGATGATACCACCACCAACTACCCATGGTTTGAATTTACCATACTTAGTATGAGTGTTATCAATCATGTTACCGATCAATGGATCGATAAATACTTCCAAGATACGCAAAATAGCGATGATGTTAGTAATTAATAGTACATAGTGACTATTTTGCTTTGGATCACCTGTGTTAAACAAGTGAGTTGTCACAAACATGATAAAGTATGTTGACAACGTTGCATAGAAGACGTCGTTACCAAAAGCACCAGCTGAATAGGATAGACGAGACTTCATTTGACCTTTAGATTTTCCCATTACGAAAACCTCCTGTTAGTTGTTTTTTGAATACGCTTACATTATATAAGTATTAGTTTAAACCGTCAATAGTTTTAGTGATTTTTTACTAAACTTTTACTAAAACATGATTATTTTGATGAATTAAAATATTGGAAACCGATTTCATAGCTTACACTATGACCCTCCTCCAAGATGATATCTCCAAAATCTGTATGATTAACGGCATCTGGGAGTGTTTGAGCTTCCATAGCTATAGCTTCTCGTCCTTTTGCAATTGTTCCTCGATCTCTCGCAAAGTAAATATTATCCTCTATAATATCCATAGTATAAATAACTAAACCATTTCTGTTAGAGAAGATTTCAATACCATCTCCGCTTTCTTTGTCATGCAAAATAGCTACTTCTTTCACATGATCACAAGTTTCCCCTCCAACTACAAAGGCATCATCAAAACCATTATTTGCTTCAATTCGAGGTAGCAAGTCAGTTGTCTTTCTGAAATCATAATTCGTTCCATCTACATTAATTTTTTGTCCTGTTGGAATTAACTCAGAATCCAACTCTAAACGATAGTCTGAATAGATTTGTAACTCATGACTTGATAAATCCTGTTTGTCGCTAAGATTAAAGTAAACATGGTTTGTCGGATTAAAAACTGTTGACTCTGTAACATCGAAGGCTTCAAAGAGTATTGTTAAGCGGTTATTATTGTTAAGTCTATAACTAATAGAGACTGTAACATCACCAGGAAAGCCATCTACACTTGAATAAAGTCTTCTAATAAATTTTGTCTCAACATATTCATCATTCAGGTTTGTGACATAGTTCCAATTTTGAACCTGCATTCCTTTTGGACCGCCATGTAAACAGTTTTCTCCCTCATTCTTAGGAAGGCTATAAAGAACCATATTATGAGTATACGAAGCTTTCCCAATTCTTCCAGCAACCCTACCAATAGACTGGCAGGCACATAAATTATTCTTATAGTAATCCTCGTAATCACTGAAACCAAGTACTATATTTTTAAGAGCACCAGTTTCTGTTGGAACCAAAAACTCCTGAAGTGTAGCACCTGTTGTGAGTGTGGAAATGACAACACCATTATTATTTTCCATTGAAATTTTACTGACATCGCCTGAATCAACTTTTCCAATAATTTCGCAGTTTATTTTCATACTATTTCCTCAAAAAACAAAGAGTACAATAATTATATATACTCTTTGACCCTTTTTTTATTATTTTAATTATCCTCGATCATCGTACCCTTTTGGATGGCTAGAATGCCATGCCCAAGCACTTGCGATGATTTTTTCGATGTTATCAAATTGTGGTTTCCATCCAAGAACTGTACGTGCTTTTTCAGATGAAGCAATCAATGTATCAGGATCACCAGGACGACGATCAGCTTTCTCAGCTGGGATTTCTTTACCAGTTACCTTACGAGCGGCTTCAAGAATTTGAAGGTTTGAGAATCCCGTTGATGAACCTAAGTTAAAGGCTGTAGATTCATTACCTTTACGAAGATATTCAACAGCAAGGAGGTGAGCATCAGCCAAGTCAAATGGGTGAACATAGTCACGAACATTTGTACCATCAGGAGTGTTGTAGTCATCACCAAAAATCATGATTTTTTCACGAACACCTTGAGCTACTTGAAGGATAATTGGGAGAAGGTGAGTTTCTGGACCATGGTCTTCACCGATAGATCCATCAGGTTTTGCACCAGCAACGTTGAAGTAACGAAGTGGCACATATTTAATACCATAAGCTTTATCAGACCACTTCATGATAGTTTCCATCATCAACTTACTTTCACCATATGGGTTGATAGGATTTTGTGGTGTTGTTTCAAGAATTGGAATTTCTTCTGGGATACCGTAAGTTGCTGCTGTTGATGAGAAGACAATGTATTTAACACCGCATTCGTTCATAACTTCAAGCAATTTAACCATTCCAGCTGTATTGTTATCAAAATATTTGAGTGGTTTTTCCATTGATTCACCAACCAATGAATAGGCCGCAAAGTGAATAACGGCATCAACATCAGGATTTTCTTTGAAGACCTTTCTCATAAAATCTTGATCAGAGAGATCGCCTTGGTAGAAAATAGCATCTGGATGTACGGCAGCACGGTGACCGGTTACCAAACTATCTACTACTACTACTTTTTCTTGACCTTTTTCAACTAAGCGATCAACCATGTGAGAACCGATATAACCAGCTCCACCTAATACTAAAATTGCCATTTCTTATCTCCTTTCTTCAGAAAAAACAATTAATCAGCTAAATTTACAAAATCTACAAATGCTTTAAACTGATCTAAGCCTTCACTATTAGTCTTATAAACACCAGCATCTTCTAGTACACGAGCAAAGATATCTGCAACAGATTGTCGAACAACTTCTGTCACTTCCCCAGCCGTAACATTCGGATTTTGAGCTTTGAGTTCATCTGCCCATTCTTGGTGAATTGGAGCAACTTGGTTACCTTGACCTAATAGATAATCTTCAACATCTTTAAGTTCTGTTTTCAAACGAGGAGGAAGAATGGCCAATCCCATAACTTCAATCAAACCAATGTTTTCTTTCTTAATGTGTTGAACATCTTTATGTGGGTGGTAGATACCGTCTGGATGTTCTTCAGAAGTTTGATTGTCACGAAGAACCAAATCCAATTCAAATTTGCCGTCTTTTCTACGAGCAATTGGGGTAATGGTGTGGTGAGGTTGTCCATCAGACTCAGCCAAGACACCAGCTTTTTCGTCTGAATAACCACGCCAACAATTTAAAATTTTGGTTGCAAGAGCAATAAGTCTTTCCTTATCTTCACTTCTTAAACGAAGAACAGACATAGGCCAATTAACGATACCAGTCTCAACATCAGAGTATCCATCAAAGCTAACTTTTTCTTTAATGCCTGCTACTTCCATTGGGAAGGTGTGGCGACCACCTTGATAGTGTTCGTGTGTAAGAATTGAACCACCTACAATTGGAAGATCGGCATTTGAACCTGCAAAGTAACCAGGAAATGCTTCAACAATTGATAGGAGACGACCAAATGTCAATGGACTGATGTGCATTGGTTCATGCTTACCATAAAAGAAGATAGAATGTTCATTAAAGTAAGCATATGGTGAATATTGGAAGCCCCAATCATTTCCTTCCATTTGGAAACGAATAACACGGTGATTACTACGAGCTGGGTGATTGATGCGACCAAGATAACCTTCATTTTCCATACAAAGTTGGCATTTTGGATAATCAGAAGCTACCGCATTTTTAGCTGCAGCGATGGCTTTTGGATCTTTTTCAGGTTTTGAAAGGTTAATCGTAATTTCCAAGTCACCGTATTTAGTAGGTGCTTTATAAGCAATATTTTGTGCAATGGCTTTGACTTTCACATAATCATTGCGTTTACTTTGTGCATAAAAGTCAGCAATTGCTTGCTCTGGGGCAGATTTATAAGTATCCCAGAAGTTACGATTGACAGCACTAGGGCTTGGTGTAATCAAGTCCATGAGTTGAGCTCCAATGATATCTTGCTCTTCATTAAGATCACCTACAGAACCAGCTTTAACACCTGCTTGAAGCAAATGGTCTTTAAGGTCAATCAATTCAGAGCTATCTGTTTCAACATCAGCAACTCCTTCTCCAACCAAAGCAAAAACTTTGTTTGTCAAATAGATACGGTCCAATTCCTCATAATCACTATTTTCAATAACCAGAGTTACAAAAGTGTTTACTAAATTTTCAGCCATAATCTCTACTTCTTTCTCATTAATCAAGTACTCGTGAACCGCCAGCTACTTCAGCAATATAGAAGCTTGGTGCATAACCAACGACTTCTTCATAACGTTGACCAACTGCTTTTTTGAAATCTTCAACTTTATCTTTGTTTACTAACGCGATGGCACATCCACCAAATCCCGCTCCTGTCATACGAGCTCCAAGAACACCTTCTTGTTCCCATGCTGTGTGTGCCAAAGTATCAAGCTCAAGACCTGTAACTTCGTAATCATGTTCCAATGACACGTGAGAAGCATTCATAAGACGACCAAATCCTTCCAAATCACCTGATTCAAGTGCTTTACGAGCTTGAAGTGTACGTTGATTTTCAAGAACCGCATGACGGGCACGTTTGATACGGTTTTCATCTTTAATCAAGTAGCTGTATGCATCAAATGTCCAAAGGTCCAATTCACCAAGTGTTTGGATATCAAGTTTTTCTTGAAGTTCAGATACAACTGCTTCACATTCAGCACGACGTTCATTGTATTTAGAATCAGCCAATTCACGACGTTTGTTAGTGTTCATGATAACAACAACATTGTCTTTAAGGTCAAGTGGTACCAAGTCATACTCTAAAGTATTTGTATCCAAGTAAATCGCACGTTGATCAGCTCCCATACCAATAGCGAATTGGTCCATGATACCAGAGTTAACGCCGATAAAGTCATTTTCAGTTTGCTTACCGATTTTAACCAAGTCAAGGCGTTCCAATTTAAGGTCATAAAGTTTTTCAGCAATAACACCAATCAACAATTCCAAAGATGATGATGATGACAAGCCTGATCCATTTGGAATGTTACCATAGATGTAAATATCCATACCTGAATCAATCGTATGACCAGCCTCTTGCAAGAAATGAAGAACACCTTTTGGATAGTTTGTCCAGTTGTGTTCTTTTTCAAAACGAAGATTTTCAAGTGGTACTTCGATGATGCCTTTATCCTCAAAGTTACCTGAGAAGAAACGCAAAACTTTGTCATCACGTTTGCGGGCCGCTCCGTAAGTACCTAGGGTAATGGCTGCTGGAAATACATGACCACCGTTGTAGTCCGTATGCTCACCAATCAAATTAATACGACCTGGAGAAAAGAAAGTATGTTCTGCTTCTACACCAAAAACTTCTTTAAACTTTTCTCTTAACTGTGATGTCTTCATAGGATGTACCTCGCTTATTCTTTTTTACACTAACAGTGTAACCCCTTTCACAAGGAAAATCAATATTTTTACTGTTTTTTTAGTAAAAAATAGGTAAAATTTTAGAATTTATGATATACTTTGGATGAAAGGAGAACAATATGGCTACATTAAAAGATATCGCAAAATTGGCTGATGTATCAATCGCAACTGTTTCACGTGTTCTCAACCAAGATGAAAACCTCTCCGTTACTGAAGAAACCAGGCACCGTATTTTAACTGCGGCAGATGAAATCGGATATACCAAACATAAGAAAATCGGAACCTTGAAAAAAGAAAAACATCAAGTGGCAATTATCCAATGGGTAAGTGAGGAAGATGAGTTAGACGATCTCTACTACTACAACATTCGGCTTGGAATTGAAACAAGAGCCCATGAGCTAGACTACGAGATGCTTCGTTATTTCAATGACATTCCTTTTAGTCTCGCTGAAGAAGTCATAGGTATACTTTGTATCGGAAAGTTTAGTCGTGAACAGATTACTGAATTGGAATCATTGGGTAGATCACTGGTCTTTGTAGATAGTGATACCCTACTTCAGGGACATCCTTGTGTGACAACTGACTTTGAAAATGCTGTTCAAACGGCACTAAGTTATCTCACTGAGCAAGGGTGTAAGAGCATCGGTCTTTTAACAGGGCAAGAAAAAACAACGGATTCAACTGAAATCGTTCCGGAGCCTCGTTTACGTTCTTATCGTAACTACTGTATTGAAAAGAGCATCTATGACCCTCTTTTGATTCTTTCAGGTAATTTTACAGTTCGATCTGGCTATGACCTTTTAGCCTCTAAAATAGCAAGTGGTACACCCCTACCAGATGCCTACTTTGCAGCTAGTGACAGTCTGGCTATCGGTGCTCTTAGAGCCCTTCAGGAAAATGGCATTAATGTCCCAGAAGATATCCAGATTATCTCCTTTAATGACACCAGTCTAGCCAAACAAGTTTATCCGCCACTTTCTAGTGTTACTGTTTATACCGAAGAAATGGGACGAACGGCCATGGATGTCCTTAATAAACAAGTCTTGGCTCCAAGAGAAATCCCGACACTTACTATGTTAGGCACTAAACTGACTCTGAGAGAAAGTACGAAATAACAACTATTTAATAGAAAAATGTGGTCGCCAACAGTTAGTTGACAACCACTTTTCTTTTTATTTCACTTTCACACAAATAGCATCCCAGGCTTGGAGTTTGCCTTGGTCTGTAATTGGCTCTAATTCGGTATTTGCGATGACGACTTCTGCGACTTCAAAATCATAATCAAAGTCTTGTTCTTGGTCTGATAGATTAACTGCAATTAGATAGCTGCTATCCTGAGTCTTACGGATATAGGCAAAGACCTTATCGGCAGTTTCCAAGAGTTCAAAGTCAGCATCAATCAACCAATCCTGTGTTTTGCGAAGCTCAACCAGTTTCTGATAGGTATAGAAAATCGAATCTGGATTAGCAAGGGCTGAGGCAACATTGATATCTTTATAGTTAGGATTAACAGCTAGCCATGTTTGTTCTGCTGAGCTAAAGCCAGCATTTTTAGACGTATCCCATTGCATTGGTGTTCGAGCATTGTCACGACCCACCTGACGGATTTGGTCCATGATAACTTCTATCGATGCCCCTTTTTCGAGAGCTTCTTTGGCATAGTTGAGAGATTCAATGTCATTCAATTCTTCCAAAGTTCTAAAAGGATAATTGGTCATGCCGATTTCTTCACCTTGATAAATGTAAGGTGTTCCTCTCATCAGATGAAGGAGGATAGCCAAGGCCTTAGCTGACTTCTCACGATAGACACCAGTATCTCCCCACATTGAGAGAATACGAGGCAGATCATGATTATTCCAAAAAAGTGAGTTCCACCCTTGTCCCAACTCTAACTCGGTTTGCCATTTATTAAAAATAGTCTTAAGTGCTGAAACATCCAACTCCTTCTCATACTCCCATTTAGGACTATCTGGCTTATGCTGAAGTCCAATATGTTCAAACTGGAAAACCATAGAAAGTTCTTGATTATCAGGATTTGAATACTGTTTAGCAATTTCAGGTGTTGCTCCCCAGGTTTCACCAACGGTTAGAAGGTCGTGCTTTCCAAAGCTTGCCTGGCTCATCTCCTTGATATAATCGTGAAGTTTTGGACCGTTTGTATCAATCAGTTGATCTGGGATCTTACCAATCATATCAATCACATCCATGCGGAAACCACCGATTCCCTTATCAATCCAGAAATTCATCATGTCATAAACTTTCTGGCGCAACTGTGGATTTTCCCAATTGAGGTCTGGCTGTTTCTTACTAAAGAAATGCAGATAATATTGACCTGAGGTCTCATCATATTCCCAAGCAGAGCCACTAAAGATAGATACTAACTCATTAGGTTTGTCTCGCCAGATGTAGAAATCTCGTTCAAGACTTTCTGGATTTTCACGCGCTTCGATGAACCATGCATGCTCATCAGACGTATGGTTAACCACCAAGTCCATAACAATTTGAATATCACGCTTCTTGGCTTCCGCCAAAAGCTCATCCATGTCACTCATATCCCCAAAAATATCCGCAATAGCCTCATAGTTAGCAATATCATAACCATTGTCGTCCATTGGGCTATCATAAACAGGAGAAAGCCAAAGAGCTGTAATTCCGAGTTTTTGAAGATAATCTAGTTTACTTGTAATCCCCTTGAGGTCACCGATGCCATCACCGTTGGAATCCATGAACGACTTGGGGTAAATTTGATAAATTGTAGCCTTGTGCCACCAGTATTTTTGCATGATTCTACTCCTCGTAGTTATTATTATCGTGAGTCTGATAGTTCTATTTTACGTTTTTCTAGAAGTTATGCAAGCGTTTTCTTTTGTTGTTTAAAACATTTCAATGACCTATACTCCGGACTCCATAAACTTTTGGTAATATTGAAAAATAATAGAGTTGAAATGTAAGGTTAGCCTTTGCTTATTTTAACAATACAAAAAATGACAGTTAATACCTTAACCGTCGCTTTTTACTTTTTGGGCAAGACCATAACAAAGCGCCTCCCCGTAGAACTTTCTTCAAATCTATAGCTAAGTTCCTCATGCTCTAAAAGGTATTTGACCACAAAAAGGCCTAATCCTCCTTCTTTCTTAGACTGAGCTTTAGTTGAAATATTTTCTTTAGATACACTCGTATTTTCAATGACAAAATCAGTTCCTTCATTTTCTAAATCTATTCGAATCACTCCACCCTTATCAGAATGCTTGACTGCATTACTGATGATATTTGAGAGAACCAATTTCAAAATAGGTAAATTCATGAAAATACTAGTTGCCGGAAGATAATTGTCAATTAATAGGGAGCGATTCTCAACCAACACTTGATTTTGAGTAAGTATGCGATTTACCACATCATCTAACTGAATCCACTCCTTATCACCACCTAATTCTTGAACAGAAGATAAAGACAGGATCTCTAGGACAATCTGGTTCATCTCATCGACGATATCGAGGGAGACCGCCAGATAGCGGTCCCGATCCTTGTAGCGACCAATTTTATCTCGCATATTTTCTAGGATAATCTTCAAGCTGGCCAGAGGCGTTTTGAGCTCATGCGAAGCCCCCCGTAGGAATTCCACCTTCATCTGCTCCAACTTCAGATTTTCCTGTTTCTGCTGCTCTAGATTGTCGATCACCTCTAAAAGATGATGATAGAGGTCGTTGATCTGTTGCTTAAGGACACCGATTTCATCCTGCGAGTGAATAGGAAGACTGGCTGTCCGATCCAGCCGCTTCATCCGCTTGGTCATCTGCTTGATCTCAAGGATCGGAGCAGAAATCATGCGGGCATAGAGATAGGAGGCAATTAGCGACAGAACAAAGGAAGCAAGGAGACTATAGGGAAGAAAGCCCAGACTGATGTCCCGCGCTTCCTTTTGCGAATCGACGGTCGCTAAGAATTGCAAGGTTAAGTCTTTCCCTTCCTTGGTCTGAATCTTTCGCTCTTCAATCACCAGGGAATTATTCTGGCTGTCAGGGTTCAGAAGCAGGTCATCCTTGACCTCTAGGGCATTTTGTTTTTCCTTGCCCTTGATAGAGACCTTGATATCATTAGTCTTAGAATAGAGGGCAATAACCGTCTCAATGGTGCCCACTTCTTGACCTTGAAAACTTTCAGCCAAGACTTGCGATTTCTTCAAAATCGTCTGACGTTGCGACTCAATATAAGTCGATGGAAAAATAAAGTAGACGGATGCGTGTAACAGGATAACTAAGCCACTAAAGAGGGCGAAAGTTATCAGAAAGAGCTTTACAAAGATACTCCGTTTGGTCATGGTCTCTCCAATTTATAGCCGACATTGCGTACCGTTACGATACAGTCCAGTTCTAGTTTTTTTCGTAGTTCCTTGATATAGACGTCAATTACTCGGTCAAAAGGAATCTCCTCGGTTTCCTTCCAGACGGCATCGAGGATCTGAGAGCGGGTCCGAGCCTTGCCTTCATGCTGGAGCAAGTATTCCAAGATTTCCAACTCCTTAGCATTCATGGAAATGGCTTGCCCAGCGAGGCTGGCTGTATAACTCTCAAAATCCACCCGTGCCTCTCCATAGGTGAAGACCCGTGAAGGTTGAAGCTTTTTAAAAATAGCTTCGATGCGGACTTTCAAGAGGGACAAGGAGAAAGGTTTTTCCAGATAGCCATCTGCTAACTCTCCAAAAGCTGTCAACTTATACTCTTCGTCATGGAAGGCCGTCAGCATGAGGACTGGGACTGAGCTGGTCTTACGGATTTCCTTCAGTACTTCCAAGCCATTGAGGATAGGAAGCTGGATATCCAGCAAGACTAGATCCGGAGCTTCTCTGTGAAAGAGATCCAGGGCCTCCTGCCCATCGCCTGCTTCAAAGACCTCATAGCCACATTCCATGAGATAGTCGCTCATCCCTTCTCGAATCAGGACTTCATCTTCTACGATTAGTATCTTCATACATTATCCTTTTCATCTATATATAGTCGCTTTCTTTCATTATACCGTTTTTTATAGGTGCAGCAAACTTATCATTCAACATCAACTAAGAGGTCTTTAGGTTTCTTGTGAAGAAGCCAGCGAGAAGAAATCAAGGATACTAAGCTTAAGATAAAGCCACCGACTAGAATGACTACCAAAAGTTGCTTAGGTTGGACTGTCATATGAATCTGAGTCAGAGTCTTACTGAAGCTCTCTGCCTCAGCCCCTCCACCGAGATTTGCAGCTAGAGATTCTTTTGTCATTTGCTTATTGATACCTTCCGTAACATTGGAAAGGACTGTTTTACCAACTTTTTCGGCAAAGAAACTCGCTAAACCATATGATAAAAGAAAGGCTGGTAAGGCAATCATCAGCAATTCCACTAAAAATTGACCCGCAACCTGTGTCTTTTTAAGTCCCAAGGCCAAAAAAATACCAACTTCTCTACGACGAGCATTTAACCATAAAATCAACAGAAGGGTTAGCAATAAACTTGTAAAAATGAGACTTCCAATAAACATACGATTTGCCACACGATACATCCCAAGAATAGATTCCTGTAATGCAGGGTAGTTTGATGAGCTCTTAACAAGATCGTAGAGGGTCCAGTTAATGTCCAACTTTTGAATCTTTGCTATCAAGGAATCAAGATTTTGATCGCCTTTAGCAAAGAAAGTGGCATCCTCATAAGTGGCAGTTTCTACAGTATTACCATAGAGTTTTGCTACTGTATCTAGATCAGTGATGAGGGAGTTTTCATATAACTCCTGAGCATAGGTAACGGCTGCTTTATTTTGACCAGAAAATAAACCTTTGATAGTCACTTCTACTGTTTCATCAGCCCTTTTTTCGTTATCAGCGTCATAGAGATTAGATTTAAGCTTTACTTTATCTCCTACATTAAGACCATTCTTTTTAGCTAAATCTTCGTGCATCAAGATTTGATTATGATCCTTATCGGTTAGATGTTCTCCTTCAACTAGTTTATAAGCACCTGAAACAAATTTGTCTTCTTTTGATGAGTCATTGACTCCTGTCAACATCAAGGTAGACTTAAAATTTTTAGCACGTTCTGGCGACTGATTTTGTAGCGTTTGCTCTGTTTCGATAATCTCATAATCTAGTAAATCACCAATACCATTTATTCGTTTTATAGTCGAAACAATCCCTTTAGTCTCACTAATCTTTTTAATATCTTCTCCCTTAAGATTTCCAGCCCCTCGAGGAGTTCCAGGATTCGTGTTACGATTAATCTGCATTGAAAAACTATTGGTAATTGACCCTAGACTCTTGGATGCAGCTTCTTGGGTTGCACTTCGCATAGCAAGTCCTAACAAACTAAGAGTACTCATCAAAAGAATAATAATTAACAGTAATAGTGACTTTGACCATTTTCGTGTAATATATGCAAAAGCGTTTCGAAACATAAGAGTCCTTTCTTTATTTTTTCTTTTCTATGAGTTGTTTCTTCTTCAACTCTAAAACCACATCAGATGCCTGAGCAACTTCCTTACTGTGCGTAACAACTATGACACATTTTTGGCGATCTAAGGCCATTCTTTTAAGGATAGCAATAATATCCTTCGCAGTTTCCTCGTCTAGATTTCCTGTCGGTTCATCTGCTAAGATAATTGGAGCCTCTGAAACCAAAGCCCGCGCAATAGCTACACGTTGTTGTTGCCCACCTGAAAGTTGCAGGACATTTCGATTAATTTGTTTTTCATCTAATCCCAATTCAGAAAGTATCTTCCTATCGGCATTTTTATTAACAAGTCGTAGATTTTCTAAAGGTGTAAGATAATCAATGAGATTGTAATTTTGAAAAACAAGCGCAACATGGTGTCTACGATGATAACTAGAGCCTTTTTTCTTGATATTTTCTCCATTAAACAAGACCTGCCCCTTCTTGGGATAATCAAGACCTGCCAAAAGGGAAAGTAAGGTCGATTTTCCCGCTCCAGATTGCCCAATAATACTATAAAATTTACCTTTCTCGAAACGATAATTCACCTTCGAGAGGATAGCTTCACTTTTATTTTGATAACTATACGTAACATCTTTGAGTTCTAACATAGTGTTCCTTTCTCCTTAACTCATATTAGATAAGATTTCTTTTGGAGTTTTGCGCCAAATGAGACCTGTTGTCACACCGAGCGATAATATTACCAAGACTAGAAGACTTAGATAAGATTGGCCTAAAGGTAGTCCCTGAGGAATTTGATCTAATAACTGAAGAGCCTGCTGCTGTCCTTGCTGTCCTATAAATTCTTGCAAAAACAGTCGACTTAGTAGCCGTCCAATAGCAAGGGCAGGTAGCAAAGACATAAGGGACACCAATAATATCTCCATAAGAAATTGAGCAAAAATGCGTCCCTTACTCTTCCCAATTGCTAAAAGAATACCTATCTCATGGTTTCGCTCACGCGTCCATAGTGCCATTAAAAATGAGAGGATCCCTGCTCCTGTAACAATTAAACTAATCATCATCGTTCTGACGATTCCTTGTAGCGCTTGAGACGATTCCTTCAAGGAGTCAAAAGCCTTACGGTCCTCGTCCAAACGTAGACGATACCAATCGATATCCAATTGTTCCACTTGTTTAATGACTTGGTCGATTCTATCTGGATTCTTAATACCAAAGGATAATTTTGTCACTAACTTATCAGTCAAATTAAGCAGTTGGCTAGCGTCCTCATAATGGAGGAATACTTGATTTTCACTTAAATCTGAGGACATTCCAGTAAATGTCTCCTCCTTCTTGCCAGAAAAAATACCAACGATATCAAAGGTCATTTCCCTAGCTCCACTTTCAGTCATCTGGAAATTGGACAAGGTCAGCTTATCTCCGACGCTTAGCTTATTTTTCCTAGCAAGCGATTCATGAATCATAATTTGCCTTTTAGCAGATAAGTGCTTCCCCTTACGGAGTTGAAAAGCACCACTCCTAAAATCAACACTTTGGCCTGTTTCCTTAGTAAAAGTGGCTCCCAAGGCTTGATTAGCCTCATTATCAAGATCATCACGTTCCACCGTTTGTTTTCCTGTAACTACCTTCTTATCGATAAGTCGCACCGGACTTACATATTGGGGTATCGTTGAAATCACATCAGATAGATGACTAATCTTTGCCCCCTCTTTCCAGGAAAAGGCACTCCCTCTTTCTTTACTTACCAGATCAAAACTTGCCCCACTTGACTTCCTGATTTGTGCCTCCATTCCTCCACCAACTTGCATAAGAGAAAAACAAAAATACAAGCAAGATAATATCAAAAATAAAATAAGAAAAAGGATAAAATTCCGCGTTTTTTTGCGGAAAATATAAGCAACTGCCTGTTGTAAGAGAACCATCTTCCACCTCCATTTAAGACATTGGCCCTCAGCTACACCAAAGATAAATGAGGACTCTTCATTTTTCTTATCCTAATTATAGACGACAAATGTGAAACCTTTATGAAATTCAATATTCTAAAGTGATTGTTATCTAAAAATCTAACTGCTGAGATGAGAACTCCAATTAAATAATAACTCTAAAGGACTATCATAAAAAATTCGTTTCATGATTGACTTCACCTCTTTTTCTCCCATAAATCGTCTCTCGCCAATAGCATTTACCCTCGGCATTTGATATAATTTTTCTCAGAGGTATTTTTATTTATGAAGAAACAAGCTTTTAGTTCTGAACAGTATTTGAATCTGCAACGCGACCATATTTTGGAGCGCATTAACCAGTTTGACGGCAAGCTCTACTTGGAGTTTGGTGGTAAGATGTTGGAAGATTTCCACGCTGCCCGCGTCCTTCCTGGTTATGAACCTGACAATAAAATCAAACTCCTTCAAGAGCTCAAAGATCAGGTCGAAGTGGTTATTGCTATTAATGCCAGCAATATCGAGCACTCTAAGGCTCGTGGTGACCTTGGCATTTCCTACGACCAAGAGGTTCTTCGTCTGATTGATAAATTTAACGAACTCAATATCTATGTGGGTTCTGTTGTCATCACTCAGTATTCAGGTCAACCTGCGGCCGATGCTTTCCGTAACCAATTGGAAAAAAATGGCATCACGTCTTACATCCACTACCCTATCAAGGGCTATCCAACGGATATGAACCATATCATTTCTCCTGAGGGTATGGGGAAAAACGATTATATCAAGACTAGCCGTAACCTTATCGTCGTTACTGCTCCTGGTCCTGGTTCTGGTAAATTGGCGACATGTATGTCTAACATGTACCACGACCAAATCAATGGTATCAAGTCAGGTTATGCTAAATTTGAAACCTTCCCAGTTTGGAATTTGCCGCTTCATCACCCAGTTAACTTGGCCTATGAAGCTGCCACTGCAGACCTTGATGATGTCAATATGATTGACCCATTCCACTTGGAAACTTACGGCAAGACTACAGTAAACTACAACCGTGACATCGAGATTTTCCCAGTCCTCAAACGTATGCTTGAGCGTATCCTTGGTGAGTCTCCTTACGCTTCACCTACGGATATGGGTGTTAACATGGTTGGTTTTGCCATTACGGATGATGAGGCCGCCAAAGAAGCTTCTAAACAAGAAATCATCCGTCGCTACTATCAAACTGTACTTGATTTCAAAAATGAACGTGTTCCTGAGACCGCTGTCAAGAAGATTGAGTTGCTCATGAACGATCTTGGCATTACTCCTGAAGATCGCCAAGTGGTCGTTGCAGCACGCGCTAAGGCTGAAGAAACAGGTGGTTCTGCCCTTGCGCTTGAATTGCCAAATGGCCAAATTGTCACTGGTAAAAATTCAGAACTCTTTGGTCCAACTGCGGCTGCTTTGATCAACGCTATCAAGACTTCTGCAGGTATTGATAAGGAAACTAAACTTATCGAGCCTGAAGTGGTTAAACCTATCCAAGGTCTGAAAATTGACCATTTAGGTAGCCGTAACCCTCGCCTCCACTCAAACGAAATCCTCATTGCCTTGGCCATCACAGCTGCTAACAATGCGGATGCAGCGCGTGCCATGGAGGAACTTGGTAACCTCAAGGGTTCTGAAGCCCACTCAACTATCATCCTTACTGATGAAGATAAAAATGTTCTCCGTAAGCTTGGTATCAATGTAACCTTCGACCCTTACTATCAATACGACAAATTGTATCGTAAATAATGCATGACTATAAACAACAAAGACCTCAGTTGCTAAAACTGAGGTCTTTTAGAATTGCATTTAGTTGGAGAAAGAAAAAAGGGAAACTCTATCGAGTTCCCTTTTTGATAACCCACTCTTTCGTCTCGACCCGTTCCCAATGAAAAGGGAGTGGCCTAGCATTATTATGAAAAAGTGAGTTAAAGGTATCAAACAGAGGGCTAAGCCACTCCCGATTCTAATCAGCCTACGATTTCTAACTTGAGAAAAGGTAAGCTAAAAAGCAAAATTATAGTAGATAGGACTGCCACAAGTGGGAGGTAACGACCTCCAACAAGATAGAGTAACAATGGCGCTATCGCTATGAAACGATTTAGAAAATTGCTAGTAACACGAACGGTTTGTCCGTCCTCGACAGTAATGGTGTTAGACTTGTAACCCAATTTTCCGACACTCAAACGAGCTTTTGACGATGGTAGGGAAACGCTCACGTCTTCCACTCCAGAAACGGTCCCCACAAGACTAGTGTCTACGCGAATAGGACTCTTTCTAGCTACCTTGCTCGCTTCAATTGTTATACTAGCCACTAGCCATCTCCTTTTCCTATCTTTCTACTTATAGTATACACTTTTTGAAACGCTTACACAAGGGAAATGACTGTTAAATCAAGATTTCTTGAAAATGTTTTATGTTTTCAAAAGTTCTTAAACCGCTTTGAGGGACTTTGGAAATATTGGTTTTTAAATAGTAAAAAGGGCTCAGTCCTATCTAATACAGAACTGAACCCTTTCCTATAAGAATTTGTCTATCCTGTTGGGATAAGTGCCTGAGGGGGATAATATTCCTATACGGGAATGGTGGCACTTTCCCTACAAAAGACCAAATTTACTTAGGCTAATCCATGAACATAAGCATCTACAGCAACGATGGCTTGCGCAATATCAGAAGCTTTCACCTCAAATGGCATTTGATGAATAGTTTCTCCTTCGATTGTTGCTTGTTGACCAACCTTGAGAAGATCTTCGTAACTTGCATTTTCAAGATGCATTTCTTTAAGAGTGGTTGGCATGCCAATTTGTTGATAGAAACGAATGTATTTATCCAAAACTTCTTTTGGACGATTTTCTAGGAACAATTGTACAAGAGTTCCGTAAGCTACTTTTTCACCATGAGTCAAATGGTGAATATCGCCAGTGAGGGCTGTGAAACCATTATGGATGGCGTGAGCCGCAGCCAAGCCACCACTTTCAAATCCGATACCACTGAGAAGGGTATTGGCTTCAATAATGTTTTCAAGGGCAGGCGTTACCACTTTTGCTTCACAGGCAGCCATGGCTTGTAAACCATCCGCAAATAGAATTTCTTCACAGCGTTCAGCAATGGCAACACCAGCAAGTGTTTGGTGTTTGCCTAGCATGGTTTTACCATTTGCTTGCATAACTGCTCGAGCTTCTACCCAAGTTGCTAAGCCATCTGCAATACCAGAAGCGAGCAAGCGTTTTGGCGCTTGAGAGATAACCTTACTATCAACCAAAACCAATTCTGGGTTCTTAGAATAGAAGATGTAGCGTTCAAAGGCACCCTCGTCCGTATAGATAACAGACAAGGCTGAAACTGGAGCATCTGTAGAGGCAATGGTAGGAGCAATCACTACTGGAGATTTTAGAAGATCTGCGATGGCTTTAGCACTATCAATAGTCTTACCGCCACCTAATCCAACGACTAAATTACAGCCCTTTTCTTTGGCCAAACTTACCACACGATTAATTTCATTATCCGAAGCTTCACCATTAAAGAAGACTGGAACAACTGTAAGTCCATTTTGAACGAGGTATTCTTCGAAACGTTTACCCACAATGTCATAAACTACTGAATCACACAATAGTACAGGATGACTTCCTAGTTCCAAAATGGTTTTTGCATTTTCAAATAAGGCGTTTTCACCTTGAATGTAACGCGACGGACTTGCAAAATTTCTCATAGTCTTTCTCCTTTGACATAAATGTATTTATATAGAATCAATTAAACGACCTTAGTTCTATGGAATATAGAGCTAAAAACTCACTTTAATTGACAGCATATCTATTTGGAGTCAGTACATAAGTCTAATTTTTTACTCTGTTTTCAAAACTCCTACTCTTCTTCTGGGTAGGTCAAACCCCAGTCTTTACGGAGTTGTGTCATGAGTTCCATGACATCTCGGCTGTAATTGAGGTAGGTATAATCATCCTCGCCTGCAACAGCTGCTTCCATATCGAGGACCTCATACTGGAGGGCTTTAGCGGTTTCTCCTGCTTCGATGACTTCTTGTGAGCCATCTTCCGTATAGGTGATGACCGCCTTTTGCCCACGTGGGTATTCATAAAGTTCGATATAGCCCTTGTCATAAGCGATGGTGCCACGTTTTGGTTGTTTAGCATGAAGACTAAGCGTTACAGTGGCCATTTCCCCTTCTACATTGGTAAGGAGAATACCCGCTTGTTCATCAACACCAGTTGGAGCTAATTTAACCTGTGAAACCATCTCTGTCGGTTGCGATGTCATGAACCAACGTACAAAGGAGAGGGCATAGACACCGATATCAAGTAAAGCTCCACCAGCCAAGTTACGATTGAAAAAGCGGTTGGTCATGTCATATTCTTTATAAGAACCAAAGTTCATCTGGATAACCTTAAGAGGTCCCAACTTACCACTTTCCACGATTTCAGAAAGTTTCCGATAAATAGGCATATGGAAAATGGTCATGGCTTCTGCCAGTTTGACATGATTTTCTTCGGCGAGTTGAATAGCTTCTGTCAATTCCTCACTGTTTAGAGTGATAGATTTTTCACAGAGGACGTGCTTGCCAGCTGCGAGGGCCTTGCGAAGGTAATTAATATGCGTATTATGAGGCGTTGAGATATAGATAATATCCACTTCAGGGTCTTCAAAGACTTGGTCAATCTCTTCATAAACCTTTTCAATGCCATATTTTTCAGCGAAGGCTACTCCCTTGTCGTAGGTACGATTGGCTACGGAATAGAGTTTCCCGCCAAGAGCTTCCAAGGCTTGTGCCAATTCGTTGGCAATAACGCCAGTTCCAAGACTAGCCCAGTTGTACTTAATTTGATTTGTCATAGTTTTCCTTTATTCTATTTTTGAATAGTCAATTCATTAATCTGAGATAAGATTTCAACCTCACTCGCTCCTGCCTGAAGCAAGGCTGCAGCCGCATAGGCCCCCTCAATGAGAGGTACCTGTTGAATAAGGATTTCCTTGTCTGAAAATTCCTCAAGCATTTCCAAGTTCATACGGGAACTGCCTAGGTCGTAAAAGGCCAAGAGTCGGTTGGCGGGCTGACTTTCCACAGCCACTTGGACATGGTCAAAACTAGATCCCAAGCCACCATCTTCCAGACCGCCTGTAGCCGTCAAAGGGATATCTGGGGCAACCTCACGAATCAGACTCACCAAACCTTTAGCAATGTCCGCAGAGTGGGACACAATCACAATTCCAAGTTCTGGCATATCCTAGCCCTCCGCTTCTAGCAAGGCTTTGAAGAGTAGACCAGACGAATAAGAGCCTGGATCAATGTGACCAATAGAACGCTCACCTACATAAGAGGCACGCCCCTTGGTAGCCACAACTTCCTTGGTTGAAAGAACAGCTTGATCAATAAGGTCATTGGTTAATTGACCTTGTTTGACAGCTTCAACAACTGGGTGCCAAACATCAACCATGGTCTTTTCACCGGCCTCTGCATGACCACGTTTTTTAATCATCTCGAGACCTGCCTCAAGCACTCCTGCCAAATCTTGACCAGCTTGTTCAGCCTTCATCATGCCCATAAAGGCAGACCCATAAAGCGGACCTGAGGCACCACCAACCTTACTAATCAAGGCCATAGAGACCGCCTTGAACACTTCTGCTGCACTTTGTGGTTCAGTGCTGTTAATAGCCTCAATGGCTGCTGCCATACCACGCGCCAAGTTAGCACCATGATCACCATCTCCAATAGGACCGTCTAATTCAGACAAGTGGTCTTTTTCTGCTTCAACCCTTTGATCAAAGCATTGCATCCATTTTACTGCAACTGTTTTATCCATAATATACCTAATTTCTAGTTTTCATGTCAGACTACCAAGCGATGGTCTTAACAGGACTCTCCAGAGCCTCAAGCCAAGCGTCATTTTCAATCTTCATGAGCGTCAATGAAAGACCTGCCATATCAATCGATGTCATGTAGTTACCTAATTTTTTATAGGCCACTTCTAGTCCAACTTCTCCAAGAATGCTTGCTACATCGTTAGCAAAGACATACTGCTCCATGAGAGGTGTCGCACCCATACCATTGATGAGAAGGGCATAGCGTTCACCTGCCTTAGCCTCAAAGGCTTCAAGGAGTTTCCCTGTCAATTCTTCAGCTAACTGGCGAGATGGCTGCATAGACTCCTTACGATAACCTGGTTCACCATGGATACCAATACCGTACTCAATTTCATCCTCAGCTAGGACAAAACCAGGCTTACCAACCTCAGGAACGGTCGCACCACTAAGGGCCAAACCAATGGTGTGGATGTTAGGAACAATCTTATCAGCCAAGTCCTTGATTTCAGCCAGAGACTTACCTTCACGAGCCGCATGACCTAGGATTTTGTGAACGAAAATAGTACCTGCAACCCCACGACGACCTTGTGTATAGAGGCTATTTTCCACAGCAATATCATCGTCTACAACAACACTAGCAACCTCGATGCCTTCCATTTCAGCCAATTCTTGAGCCATCTCAAAATTCATGATGTCGCCAGAATAATTTTTAACAACCATGAAGACACCAGCTCCTTGGTCCGCTGCCTTGATAGCTTCCAAAATCTGATCTGGCGTTGGTGACGTGAAGACAGCACCTGCAATGGCTGCAGAAAGCATACCATCACCTACAAAACCTGCGTGAGCTGGCTCGTGACCACTTCCACCACCAGAAATGAGACCAACCTGACCAGCAGCCTGCTCATTTCTTGCGATGATGTCAAACCCCTCAACACGATGTACCAAATCACTGTGAACATAAGCCAAGCCATCTAGCATCTCTGTCACTACATTTTCAGGTTTATTGATAATTTTTTTCATGGGATTGCCTCCTTTTCAAAGGTATCAACTATTTGCACTTACATTGGCTTCCTTCTGTGATTGTTAATTCCCTTTAAATAAAGGACTTCAAGGCTTTTTGAGAAAGACAGCGTAATAATATGTAAACGCATACATTTTATAATTTAATTGTAGCATTTGCCTCTATCAATAGCAAGGCAAAAGGCAAGACCTCCATTTTCCTGACTTCTATCATTAAGTAGAAGAAAAATCTCATAGAAAGTCCTATTTTAGTCGCCAAAGCTATTGAAAAACCACCATTCAAACCTTATAATGGAATGACGAATTAAGCGATAAGGAGGTTCAAATGACCATCGATTTCCAAAGAGAGACAGAAACAGAAACTAAAAACGAAATGGATGCCGTCCTTCAGGCTGGCCGTGTCCTTATGGAGAGCGGTGCTGAGATTTACCGTATTGAAGACACCATGGGTCATATGGCCAAGTCTCTTGGCATCAGAGACTTTTCCACTTACGTGGTCAATCGAGGGGTTATGATCTCCGGACTCAACCGCTCAGGTCTTAAGGAGTCCCGTGTCCTAGCTACCTCAGCTCCTTCTATCCATCTGGGCAAACTCGAGGAAGTGAACCGCCTGTCTCGTGAACTGGCAGAGCAGCCCAATCAACCTGTCTCTAGTATTTTCCAAAAGCTGAAAACTATTGAGCAGAAGACTTTCTATCGTCCTTTAGAGGATATTATAGCCTGTGTCATTGGTGCTGGGAGCTTCTCGCTAGCCCTTGGAAGTAGCTGGATTGACGGAACTGCTGCGGCTATATCGGGACTTTTTGTAGGGATTGGTATGCAGCTCTTTTCTCGTTTTATTCATACCAGCTTCTTGCAGATTATCCTCTCTAGTGCCATTGCTGCTTTATCAGCCAATGTTCTCTACTATCTAGGAATCGGCCAACATCGTAGTGTGATTATTCTGGGAACCTTGATGATTTTGATTCCTGGGGCCTACTTTGTTAATGCCATACGAGAATTCACCCAGAACAACTACTATAGTGGTCTGGCCCTGATGCTGTCTGGGGTCTCCACTTGTCTGTCTATCTCTGTCGGTGTTCTTGCCATGATTTCACTTCTTCCCTTTGCGGAACAATTATCAGGCATGTTCTCAACACCATCTACCTCATGGCAGGAGGTCTTGATTCAGACCTTCATGGCAGGCCTAGGGACAGCAGCCTTCTCCGTGCTTTACCGAGTACCAAAGAAATACTTCTTAGACCTCGGAACCCTAGGTGCAGGCTCATGGCTCCTCTACCTCTTGATTTGGAACAATACCCATCACGAAGTCCTTGCCATCCTCTTCCCAGCCCTTCTAGTCACATTCACCTCACGCTTCTTGGCCCACTACCGTAGATGTCCAGCTACAGTCTTCCTAGCCTCAAGCATGTTCCCACTCATCCCAGGGATGAGCTTCTACCGTGCGGTCTACTTCCTCTTGATTGGAAATTCAGACCTAGGACTCAGCTTCCTACGGGCTTGTTTTCTGGCCTCATTTACCATCGCCATCGCCGTCAGTTTGACACAACAAATCCCTAGCCGCTATTTTGTACTAGGGAAGAAGAAATAAATTATTAAAAGCCAGTGGTTTTGTATGCCAGTGGCTTTCTTAGTATTTCGATTAAGTAATTGACACCAAAAAAGGTAGCCCTAAAAAGCTACCTCGCAAAATCTACTACAAATCAAAATATTCCTTAACATCTTTAGCATAGCCATACTGCTGGTTTAAACGCTCGATTAAGTCTTTGTTATGCCCTGGATAATTGTCATTTCTTCGTAATTCTTGATAAAGCTCAATATAAGGCAACTGTTTGTCTTTGGCTAACTGCAACTCTGCTTCATAATCATAGGCAATCTTTCGAAATTGGAGATTAGTAACACCATCTTCTTCGACATCGACTATGGCATACTGAGCCCTATGATTTTGCAGGGGTGACCAATCAAAATAGGGCATCCCAATCGTACCAGGATTAAGAATCTGTTGCCCCTTACTACCATAGCGAAGCAATTGCTTATGCACATGACCGTAAATTGCCATATCTGTTTGATTATCTAACAACTGATCAAAATGACTGGTATCGTTAGCTGGACGTAACTCGCCTCCGTAATTCTTCTCCGGTAAGTGATGCGTCAAAGAAAAACGAATCCCATTGATTTCCTTTTTCACAACCAGAGGAAGAGAACGTATCCAATCAACATATTTAGAATCTATCTCTTCCATCAAGTACTGAGTAAGTCGCAAGAGCTGAATTTCTTGAGGGTCCTCCAGACCATACTCCCCATCCAAAGCCTCCAAAACGCAATCATCCCAATTTCCTCTAACAGTCGCTGTTATCGGAATAGAAGACAGGAGTTTAAAGAGTTCATTTCTACCTGGTCCAGGTAACAAAATATCCCCCATTAACCAATATTCTGTTGCACCCAACTCTTGTGCATCCTTAATAACTGCTTCAAGAGCTGTTGTATTCCCATGAATATCTGACAAAATTGCAATACGATGTTTCATCTATACTCCTTTACTGATGGTCTACTAGGTTGAAACCAATACAACATCAACTATCCTTCCTTACTTTCACCCTCATACAAACATGCCACCAAGCGTTCAAAGGGCTCTATATACTCCCAATACTCAAAAGGGAGATTGGAAATCTTACTTAGATCATTATCATCAAAATGATACACGAGATGGCGTAGTATTTGATTTTCAATATAATGGATATCTCTCAACTGCCCGAGACTGATTGTATCCAATTCTATGATGTAGTGACACAAATCATCAAGTGCCTTTACATCAAATTTTTTCTCCTCGTGTAGGAAGTAGAGAAAGCTCTGATTCTCACCCCTTTTATTATCTTCTATCAGATTCCTTTTATGCTTCATTCTTGAATCCTTTCCTTAATAGCACCATTATAACACTAGAAAATGATTCCCCAAAACGACAACATAAAAAGAGAACCTGGGATGTTTCCATTCCAAATTCTCTTCTCGATTTACAAAATAGCAACACATCTTACCACAAACTAATGCGTTTGCTTGGTGCTAAATACATGGCGTCTCCTTCTTTGATTTGAGGGTAGGCCTCATAAAACTCAGGAAGGTTTTTAAGTTGTTGGTTTACACGCAACTCATTTGGTGCGTGGACGTCTTGTACCATGGTATATTTATTGTACTGTAGGCTGGCCTTTTGTTTCCAGATATCTGCGTAGTTCTCAAAGTAATCCTTGAGATTAGGTTTTGTCATTTCTGTTTTGAGCACTTGGAGTGTGGATGAAAGACCGCCAGCATCTGCGACATTCTCAGTGACTGTGAGTTTTCCATTTACCTTAGTCCCGTAAATTTCCAAACCATTCCACTGGTCTTCAAAAGCTTTGATTCTCTTGTCAAAAGCTTTAGTATCTGCTTTTGTCCACCAGTTATGCATGTCGCCATTCTCATCATAGTCGGCACCATTGGAGTCAAAGGCATGGGTAATTTCATGTCCAATCACGACACCGATACCACCATAGTTCTTTTCAGTACTTTGGTTCTTGTCATAAAATGGAGCTTGCAAAATACCAGCCGGGAAGTTGATACTGTTACTTTCTGGATTGTAATAGGCATTGATATCAAAGGCAGAACCAGACCATTTATTCTTATCAATAGGATCATCAAAATGATCAATGGTATAACGTTTTCCAAACTGGGCAATATCTTCTGACAGTTCAAAGAAGGACTTGTTCGAATCAAGATGTAGTTCCTTAGTACCGGGATCCACATCTTCCTGATAACCTACAAAAACCTTCATTTTATCCAACTTTTCGATGGCCTTGTTGCGTGTGCCTTCCGTTAACCAATCATTCTGTTGAAGACGGCCACGATAGACATTTTTGATTTTATCAATCATGCCTGTCACATCAGTCTTGGCTTCCTCACCAAAGTATTTACGTCCATAATAGACACTCATGACATCACTAAACAGATGGACACTCATCTCGTAAACCGTATCTTCCTTAGAAACTGGCTTCTGTGTACCCATAATAGCCATGCTAATCGATTGAAAATTCAAGCGGTAATCTTCTGTCAGAGAATTTGAGGCTGCCATAGCTTCTTGCACCAAGATCCATGATTTGATTTTAGAAAAATTGTCCTGATTGACGATCTTACTATAATTCTCAAAATACTTGGTATTAGGGACGTTGATGGTTTCTAAATCACGTCCCATAATGCCTTTAATGACATCATATAATTTGAAGGAACCAGAGTAGGCATTAATCTCTTCTGCTGTTTTAGGGTGAACTAAATTCTTACTTTCAGACATCTCTTCGTTACTGAGACTGTACTTAGCAATGATTTCGTCGAACTCCAGTGCTTCTTTGACAATGCGTTTACTATTTTTTTCGCTATACCCAAGCATTTCCAAGGCTTTTTGCGTAGCTGTTTCAATTGGAGTTAAATATTGTTTCTTGCTGGCCTCGTCTTTATAAATAGACACATCTGGCAATAAGATACTTGGGGGACTCAATTGGATTTGTTTTTGACTGGTATTCTCTGCGTTAGTTCCAACGTTGTAACCAAATGGAAGAGGAATACCCTTATCAGTCAGATTAGCAGATTTACTGGCCAAATCATTTAAATCCTTGATATCCTCAATCTCTTTTAGATAAGGTTTGAGAGGTTCAAGGCCATCTTTCTCACGTTGCTTGTAATCACTAGCAGCCTTGTAGAAGGTGATAAACTCAGACATCCCTGTAATATCTGACGTTTCCTTGCCCTCCCCTAAATTTTTGATATCCTTCTTTAACTTTCCTTTGATATCTTCATCTAAAGTATAAAAATTATCAATACTTGGAGAATCAGCAGGGATTTTAGTTTTTAGGAGCCAGTCCTTGTTAACAGCTTGGTAAAAATTTGAGGCTACCGTAGCATTCTTGTCAATCGGTGTCTCTTGTGGGACAAAGGTTTTATAGGCCCAAAAACCACCTCCTGCAAGAGCCAAGGCCAAAGCTCCCGTTATGGAACCAAGAATAATTTTCTTACGCTTTTTCATAGATACTCCTTAGAAAATTAGATTAATATACTTGTATTATATCATTAGAACACTTGTTTTAGCAAGCTGTTTTTGGGAGACAAAAAGAAGTAATCAGACGATTACTTCTCTTTATTTTCTTAAATAGCGAAAATTAGGTATCATGACACTCAAGATAAATCATCTAAAAGAAACTACCGAGTGATGTTAATCCTCTTGCTAGATTAAAGTTACGCTCTGATTTTTCTTGGAATTCTGTGAGCATCTTACTCAAGTCACTCACTCCAGAACTCAGTGATTTCCCTTTAGAAAGATTGCTGACTGCTAGAACTTGAATAGCTCTCCTTAATTCTGCAAGAAGTTCGTCATTATCCTTCTTTCCAACTTCGATTTCATTTTTAAACGTTACGAGCAACTCTCTCTCATTTTCAGTTGTTTCTGGATTTACAATCAGATTATAGATATTGTTTAAGATATCCGTAATTTGCGTGTTATTGCTTTTTGTCATCTAGATTACCTCCTATAACCTGTAGCAAGATTAGGTTGAGCAAGTGAATTAAATTGGTTAATTGTTTGTGTTGTCATGAGCAACGACCTCTTTCAATAGTTCGCTGTGACATCATTATACACATCTAACATAGCAAATTCAAGAATAATAATATCCTTCTGCCACAAATGGTCCAAATTTAGCACAAACAGATAAAAAGAAGTAAGCACTTCGAGCGGTTATTTTTCTATTGCTTTATTGACACAAAATCGTATGTCTAACGCTATTCCTTATATTTTTCTATCATTCTTTATGATACAATAGCATCAATTTATTTCTAGGAGGATAATATATGGCTTCTACTATTGGTATTGTAAGTTTATCTAGTGGGGTTATCGGAGAGGACTTTGTCAAGCACGAAGTGGACTTGGGGGTCCAACGACTCAAAGACCTGGGACTCAATCCTATTTTTTTACCTCATTCACTAAAAGGCTTAGACTTTATCAAAGAACATCCCGAAGCTCGTGCGGAGGATTTGATTCAGTCATTTTCTGATGATAGTATCGATATGATCCTATGCGCCATCGGTGGAAACGATACCTATCGCTTGCTACCTTATCTTTTTGAAAATGACCAACTACAAAAGTTTATCAAACAAAAGATTTTTCTTGGTTTCTCAGATTCAACCATGAACCATCTCATGTTGCATAAACTAGGAATCAAGACTTTTTACGGCCAATCATTTCTAGCAGACATTTGTGAGTTAGACAAAGAAATGTTGCCATATAGCCGCTACTACTTTAAAGAATTGATTGAGACTGGAAAAATCTCAGAAATTCGCCCTAGTAACGTTTGGTATGAGGAACGGACTGATTTTAGTCCCAAAGCCTTGGGAACACCTCGTGTCAGCCATGCAAATACAGGTTTTGACTTGTTACAAGGCAATGCTCAGTTTGAGGGAGAAATCCTCGGTGGTTGTCTTGAGTCTCTCTATGATATTTTTGACAACTCTCTACACGCAGATAGCACAGACCACTGCCAAAAATACAAACTTTTCCCTGACTTATCCGACTGGGAAGGAAAGATTCTATTGCTAGAAACAAGTGAAGAAAAGCCTGAACCTGATGATTTCAAAAAGATGTTGTGGACTTTAAAGGAAACTGGTATATTCGAGATCATCAGTGGACTCTTGGTCGGGAAACCTATGGATGAAACCTTCTATGACGACTATAAGGAGGCTTTAATGGACATCATTGATAGCAATATCCCGATTGTCTATAATCTGAATGTCGGACATGCCACACCAAGAGCGATTGTTCCCTTTGGAGTTCACGCGTATGTAGATGCAACAGAGCAAGTCATTCGCTTTGACTATCACAAAGAAAGCTGAGATGAATTTCTCAGCTCAGATTGAAGTAATCAGATGATTACTTCTCTTTATTTTCTTAAATAGCGAAAAATAGGTATTATGACACTCAAGATAAGAACTATAAAAATGCCCAAAACCATAATTGTAGTATAGGGATTAAAGCAGAGACTTATTAGCAAGGCAAGACTTATTCCAATCATTAGGTATCCCAACTTTCTCACTACTGATTTACTGCTCTGGTTATGATTTTTTGTAGCCAGGCCAATACTTTTAGGAAGATAATTTCCAATCACTAGAAAAATAAGTGCCACTAACCAAATCACAGTCAAGCGAACTTGAACATGGCCTCCTAAGGCAACAGTCAATATAAGACCTTGGATAAGCACAGCAGAAATTGGGAGCAACCATAGCATAAACTCTTTTAAGAATGGGATCGTTATTTGTTTAAAGAATGAAAAACAGAGATTATATATGATTAACGCAAGAAAAGGTAGGGCAACAATTGCTAGATTGCGGTTCATAAAGCCATTGGCTTGCTCTTCGACATTAAAGTGGATAGCAATCTGATTTGGTAGTTGTTTGTAAAAGACTAGTCCGACGATAACCGGTGTAAGTATTACTATATTACCAATGACTCTTTGTATATTATTTTTCATCTTCTTTTCCTCTAAGTGATTGAATCCAAGTTAAAATTTCTTCAAAAACGGTCAAGTTCAAACTATAGTAGATAAAATTCTTCTGTTTTTCTTCTTCAATAAGTCCCGCTTTTCTCAAGGTAGACAAATGATGGGAAACTGTTGCGGGAGCCAAGTCAAACTGCTGGCTGATTTCACCAGCGGACTTTGGTCCAGACTTTAGATAGTCTAAAATTTCTCTCCTCACAGGGGCAGAGATGGCTTTTAAGGTTTCAGATAAGCCCATGAGTTTCCTCCTTTCTCCAAATCCGACGTGTCAGAAGTCCCATACCTAACACATAAATAGCTAAAATAAGTTCGATTAGTAAGAGATTGCTGACTAGCCCTAGTTGATAAGCACCTGCCAAAAAATCAATGGCAGCATGGAGTATAATTGCCCAGAAATAGAATGAAAGTCTATGCTTAGTGACTGCTAGAAAATCCCAAGCTGTAAGCAAGACTTGTAACACCAAGGCAACTAGTCTTTCAAAGAGAGACATAAGCACAGTAAATCCCGTTAATTGGTTGACCTGACTCACAAGAGTTGAAGGTAACTCACTGGCCTGACCGGAATGGATGGCCTGTAAAACAATGATGTTAGTGAGTAAGCCCATCACCCCAAGTAAAATAAATTCACTAAGACCATGTCCAAAACCGTAGGCTACAATATCAGACGTCATCAAACTTCTTTTCTTTGCAAGTACCTTAAAAACCAAATAGCGAGTTGTTTCTTCAACAAGGCCAGCCATAAGCCCTCCATAAATAATGGTGAACCATTTAGAAGAGTGACCAAAGCTTGAAAGAACTAGGGCATTGATAGGTCCTTCAATCATCATGACAGGTAAAGCAAAACCAATCAGACCGACTAAAAAGAGCTTGATTGAAAATTGCCATCTTTTCTTCAGAACGATAAAACTAATGACGGCGATAACCAACATGGTAAGAATTGCCATAAAAAGGAATGTTTCCATTTGATTTATCCTTTCATTGAAACGGAGCATCAATACGACTTGAGTTAGAACACCTATTTCTATACTTTTCGAAATAGATTCTACGCTTTTCTGAAAGCACTGTCAAGGCTATTTCGAAAAAAATCGAAATAGTGATACAAAAAAAGACCGTTTTCACGATCTTTCTTCTTGAGAATTTTCCCTCATTCTCGGCTGTGTATTCTCTGGTCAGTCACATGAGCTACTACTGCTTACCTTCCTGGGACATATTCGCCAGTGTTAGCATCGTAGTAACGGCGTTGGCCGTTGACTGTGACGTAGGCACCTTTAACTTGGCGACCTGATTGGTCAAAGTAAAGGTGTTGGCCATTGATGACTTGTTCGCCTGTTACGGCATAACCATCTGCTCCGAAGTAAGCCCAGACGTTAGGCTCGATTTGGGCAAAGCGATTAGTTACAGGTTGACCGTCGTTTTCGTCATAGTACTTGTAACGGCTGCCGACCTTAACGGCCTTGCCCTTGTATTGGATACCATTTTCGTCAAAGTAGTATTCCTTGCCATTGATCGTCCACTTGCCTTTAAGGGCTTGGCCATCAGTATTGAAGTAAGACCATTGGTTTGGTGCAATCTCAGCAAAGCTGCTTGTGACAAGAGCTCCACTGTGCGCATCATAGTAATAAGTCTTACCATCTTCGACAACAGTTTTCCCCTTAACTTGGATACCATTTTTATCAAAGTACTTAAGGTATCCATGATCAGCACGAACTTGGCCGATAGCCAGTGAACCGTCTTGTTTGAAGTACATCCACTGGTCATCACCAACTTGGAGGTAGCGTCCGCTAGCAAGAATACCTGATTCTGGCTCATAGTAATACTTAATGCCGTTTTCCTCGATAATTTCACCCTTAGCTTGGCTACCATCTTCCTTGAAGTAATAGAGGTGACCATCAATGTATTGACGTCCTGTGACACGGTTACCTTCTTTATCAAAGTAGTTCCATGCCTTAGTTGCTGGGTTGTAGACAAAGATGCTGCGTCCGATTTCACCTGCTGGTGTGATGTAGCGAGCCTTACCATTTTCAAAGATAATAGAATCTGCACGATTGCTGTAGGCCGTACCAACACTACCATCTTGGTTAAAGTAATAAGTCTTACCGTCAATGACACGTGAGCCAGTCACAGTGTTACCATCAGCGTCAAAGTAATAACGTTTACCTGTGCTGCTATCTGTCGCAAAGACGTTACGTCCCATGTCACCCGTTTCAGCAACATAGTAATGCAATTTGCCATCATCTGTACGAACAACGCGATCCTTAGCTTGGATACCAGTTTCACGGTCAAAGTAGAAATGGTGGCCACTCCAATGAAGGTTACCTACTACCATTGTTCCTTGAGTCGTAAAGGCACGAACCTGCTTATGTTTGTCATCAAAATCAACGAAGGCATTCTTAACCATGGCACCGTCTAGACCATAATAGTAGGTATAGCCGTTGCTAGCACGACGAAGGGCGTTACGCAATTGGATACCATTGTCAAAGAAATAGTAATCCTTGTTATTGATGTTTTGGGCACCCTTAGTCATCTTACCGTCACCACCGAAGTAATACCAGTTACCGTTTCCGTCTTGAACAAATTCATTCTTAACGGTTTGGTTATCACGAAGGAAGTAAACATCTTGTCCACGACGTTGGAAGACTTGAGTGCTTGTGATGGCACCTGTATCGCGAAGTGGTGTTGGCAAGAGTTGGCTGTTAGCTGAAGTATTAAAGTACTGGTTAGTCTTGTCATCACGAAGGACATAGTTGATACCTCGTCCAAGGATATTAGTTCCGTTGAAGTACTTAGCAGACCATTTAGTAATCTTTTCATTCGTAGGCAACTGTTTTCCATTTGAGATTTGCACACGGTTGAAAATAGATGGGTACTTAGCTTTAAGCTCATCAAGGAAGGCACCACCGTATTTACCTTGATAGTCTGTACCATCTGTACGAGTATTAGCCACATAGGCTTGGTCAATGATTTGGTAACCTACTTGGTGGTTACCATAACCATTAACACGTGTCGCATTTACCACTTCTTTTCCTGGGAGGTTATAGATTTGGTCTGGCACCCAGTCAGCAATGGCTTGAATACCGTCTTTATGGAGGGCACGAAGGACGTTAAGAAGGTCCTCAAGTGAGCCGTATTTATTATTTTGACTCAAGGCCATATCGTAACGGTCATCAAAGGCATAACCATTATCAATTGTTGAGTCAAGGAAGGTGCCATCCTTACTTGAAACGTACTGTGGTGGAAGTCCGACTGACGTGATCCCCCAAGCTTTGAGCAAGTCAGTGTTCTTAGCCAAGACACGGTTCATGTAAAGTTCAGGTTGATCGTCCGCAAAGGCTTGGAAGTTTGAGAAGGCTTCATACATGACTTGCGAATCAAGGGCTGCTGAAGACTTGTAAACTTGACCGTCGCTATTGGCACGATTACTTGGCTGTGTACGTGCATCTTGATTAGCCTTAGCTCCGTATGGTACCCAGACACCGAGGTAACCTGAGACTTGGACATTTTCTACACCGAAAACATCGTTGGCATTGAAGGTCAAGTTCCCATTCCAGTCAGTACGTTTAAGAAGGTGTTTAGGCACATCAGAATCGTTGAGGTAGGTTGCTATACCATCCTTAGTCGTCAAAAGCAATGGGCGATAAAGCTGATTACGGTGTGCTCTACCCATGTTCATCGTTACAGTTTCATTGCTACCCAAGCGGAAATCATAGTTGTTGGTCATAATGACACCCATACCTTGCGTACGAGTTTCTGAAGTTCCCAAATCTGTTCTGTTATTGGCACCTTTACCATAACGAACAGATGTCAAGAGTCCATCATTTCCGACTTTCTTCACTTCCATATCTTGACCACCAGCTACATACTTGATACGAGCACGCAAGAGGGTGTCAATGGCATCAAAGTAAGGTGTCTTTTTAGCCATGTAGTG
The DNA here is from genome assembly GCF_052384325.1 of Streptococcus sp. cx1. Taxonomy (NCBI): domain Bacteria; kingdom Bacillati; phylum Bacillota; class Bacilli; order Lactobacillales; family Streptococcaceae; genus Streptococcus; species Streptococcus sp. cx1. The sequence goes on from NZ_JBQSUN010000003.1 coordinate 145,834, forward strand.
ACCATCTTCACGGTAGAGGTCTCCGTAATAAACACGTGTTACAGAGTCCTTATTGGTCAACATGAGGGCATAGACAGATGGCAAGTTGTATGATGCATAAGTCTTGTGAGCCTTATCAATATCCTCATTGTAAATCTCGAAGGCTTTCTTGATTTCATCACGGGTGAAATTGTAACCAAACAAATTTGGATTGATACGATCACGGATGATACGTTGAATAATGGTTTGAGCTTCTGTATCATGGGCACGGGTGAAAATATAGTTAGCCATACGCTCACCGTTTTTATCATTGGCACCACGTGGATTCAAACTACTATTGATGAAAGCAGTCATGTCCCCAAGTTGCATACGTGTATTTTTATCACGCATCAAGAGGTTGGTAAGGGCATTACGAAGGGCATTATCAATCGGAAGTTGTGCTCCCTTAGTGTCTTTGTTGTAGTATGGGTCATTGGCAGACCAAGCTTCCAAGTATGACAAGTGCTTAATGGCATTGGCTTCAGACTTGTCAACACCATAGGCTGCTTTGAAGTAATCTGAAGCGATTTGGAGCAGGTCGGCGTCCACATTGTCCAAGGCATCGACACGCAAACCGTCAAAGTTGGCAGTTGGATCATTGGCCATGATGCTTCCAATATTCATCATAAAGTGGAGCCAGTTAAGTTGCTCTGCCTGAACAGCTGGGTTTGAGTTATCAATATCGTTGGCAAGCAAGAACTCAAGACCACCGATAGAATTGTCCTTGAAGTACTTACGTGTACCCGTCTGGTTAGTCGGTGTGCGGTTAAGCAAACGATAGTCAGAGTTGGCGTGACTGGTACGGTTGCCAGTATCACCCTTACTGTTGTTAAAGAGCAACTGTCCACCTTGCAAGTGGTCGTATGAACTATTTTCAGTGCTACTATTCCAACCTGGCTGAGTCTTGATGAACTGGTCGATACTTGTACGCAACCAGTTTGTGTTGCCTTCACGAGCGATACGTTCTTCAATCTTAGTCTGAACCATTTTGGCAGCTTGGTCTAGACTTTCCTGACTAGAGTTTGTTGAAAATGAGCCTGCACCAAGACCTTGATTTTGCATGTAGTTAAGGTAGTTAACCTGAGTTGACTTGTCAGGCCACCAAACCATCAAGAGTGGACGTTTGTCAGCCTCGGTTGAAGCCGTCCAAGTCTTACCATCCTTGAGAATGCTCTTTGGACGGTACCAAGCATCCGCTGTGATGAAGGTGTCAAGTTGGTCCAAAGACTTGTCATCGTTTTTGTAGAGCTGGTTTCCAGATGAAAAATCTACAGTTGCCTTGATAGGTTCTGTTGAAAATTCATCCTGTGACTTAGTTGCAAGAGCCCCTGTTTCAGCATCAAAGTAATAAGACTTACCGTCTTGCTCAAAAACGAAGTTTTTACGCACACTACCGTCACTATTGACATAGTATTGTTTGCCGTTGATCCATTGGATTCCAGTCGTTGTGTTGGTGTTGGCTTCACGAGTTTCTGCCAAGGCACGACGACTACGTGTACGAGCTTCTGTATTTGCCGTATCCGTTGTTGCTGCACGGTCTGTAGTGGCTGTTGTAGTATTGTTGGTTGTATCTGTAGTTGTAGCACTCGTATCAGCTGCAGCTGGTTGCACATTTGTGCTTGGTGCTGCTTGATCTGAGTTGGTATCAACTGTCGCTGCGTTTGTGGTAGGTGTGGCTGCTCTATCTGTCACACTTGTTGTCGTGCTAGTAGCATCTGCGACAGGGATGTTGACGCTAGCAGTATTAGCATCTGCTGTGATAGTTGGTGCTACCGTAGTTGCTGCATCATTAGTTGTGGCAGGCGTTTCTTGAAGTAGTTCCTGACTGCTATCACCCGACTGATTCGCAGGATTTTGCTCATCGGCCTGAACCTGTTGATCCGCCAACAAGGTTCCACCAGCAACAGTAACCATTGAAAGTGCTGTTACCCCAATTGTCACCCAATTCTTCTTCACTTTATGCATTTTAAAGCGTACTTTTTGTTCCATATTATATACCTTTTTCCCTTATATTACTTCTATCATAAGCTATTTGACAAGGGAATACAATTACACAACTATAATGTCAGCTTAATGTATAGCCCCTGGTTTTCTAAGAAATCAGGCTCAAATGAATGGTAGACGAAACGAGGAATTGGTAACTAACGGTATCATTAGGTTATAGCCCCTCCAAGCACTCCTTGCACCCCAACAATCTTAATTTATTTTTAAATAAAAAATAGCATAAAAATCTAGTTATCCGCATAAAAACTGGACTTATCACACTTTATCAAGGTCAAAACCACTCAATTTACTACTAATTTACTACTTATGAATGAGCTTTGATACGACGATTTATCCTTGAAAAGTGAAGATATAAAGATACTTCCAATAAAATTTGAATATTTAATAGGTAGACACTTCAAAAAATGAGGTGTCTATTTTTTTACCCGATTTTGAAAGGAAGTGAACTTATGAAAACAAAAAATCAAGAATCAAAAGGTCGTTCCCCACTCTTTAAGACCATCAAACATTCATTCAGCCAATAAAAAAGAAAGGATAGGTAAAAATATGGAACTTAAATTTGTGATTCCCAACATGGAAAAAACATTCGGCAATTTAGAATTTGCTGGCGAGGATAAAGTCGTTCAGCGAAGAATCAACGGACGGCTAACTGTCTTATCAAGAAGCTATAATCTCTATTCTGATGTTCAAAGAGCAGATGATATTGTGGTGGTGCTTCCTGCTGAAGCTGGCGAAAAACATTTCGGCTTTGAGGAACGTGTGAAGTTAGTCAATCCACGTATTACCGCAGAGGGCTACAAAATCGGCACTCGTGGTTTTACAAATTACCTTTTACATGCTGACGACATGATAAAAGAATAAAGAAAGAGAGGAAAAATGATGAGATTAGCAAATGGCATTGTATTAGATAAAGACACGACTTTTGGAGAATTGAAATTCTCTGCTCTACGTCGTGAAGTGAGAATCCAAAATGAAGACGGGTCGGTTTCAGATGAAATCAAGGAACGTACCTATGACTTAAAATCCAAAGGACAAGGACGCATGATTCAAGTAAGTATTCCTGCCAGCGTGCCTTTGAAAGAGTTTGATTATAACGCACGGGTGGAACTTATCAATCCCATTGCGGACACCGTTGCTACTGCCACCTATCAAGGAGCAGATGTTGACTGGTATATCAAGGCAGACGATATTGTGCTGACAAAGGATTCTAGTTCATTCAAAGCTCAACCACAAGCAAAGAAAGAACCGACACAAGACAAATAGTCGCTAGGTAGAAAGGAGACTTTTTCGCATGAAACAGCGTGGTAAAAGGATTCGCCCATCTGGTAAAGATTTAGTCTTTCATTTTACGATAGCGTCACTCCTGCCTGTTTTCCTGCTGGTTGTCGGACTGTTTCATGTGAAGACAATCCAGCAGATCAACTGGCAGGATTTTAACCTATCACAAGCAGATAAGATTGACATTCCCTATTTAATTATCAGTTTCAGTGTCGCAATTCTTATCTGCTTGCTGGTAGCGTTTGTATTCAAACGGGTTCGCTATGATACGGTTAAACAACTTTACCACCGTCAAAAACTGGCAAAGATGATACTTGAAAACAAGTGGTATGAATCTGAACAGGTCAAAACAGAGGGTTTCTTTAAAGATAGTGCTGGTCGTACAAAGGAAAAGATAACCTACTTCCCTAAAATGTATTATCGACTTAAAAATGGCTTGATACAGATACGGGTGGAAATCACGCTGGGAAAATATCAAGACCAACTCTTACACTTGGAAAAGAAATTAGAGAGTGGCTTGTACTGTGAGCTGACGGATAAAGAGTTAAAGGATTCCTATGTGGAATATACTTTGCTCTATGACACCATAGCCAGTCGTATTTCTATTGATGAAGTAGAAGCTAAAGATGGTAAACTTCGCTTAATGAAAAACGTATGGTGGGAATATGATAAGCTCCCTCATATGTTGATTGCTGGTGGTACAGGTGGCGGTAAAACTTACTTTATACTGACACTGATTGAAGCCTTGCTTCATACAGATTCAAAACTGTATATTCTTGACCCGAAAAATGCTGATCTTGCGGACTTAGGTTCTGTGATGGCAAATGTCTACTATAGAAAAGAAGACTTGCTTTCTTGCATTGAAACATTCTATGAAGAAATGATGAAACGTAGTGAGGAAATGAAGCAGATGAAGAACTATAAGACTGGCAAAAATTATGCTTACTTAGGTCTCCCGGCACACTTCTTAATCTTTGATGAATACGTCGCTTTCATGGAAATGCTGGGAACAAAAGAAAACACCGCAGTTATGAATAAGCTGAAACAGATTGTCATGTTAGGTCGTCAAGCTGGCTTCTTTCTAATACTGGCTTGTCAACGTCCAGACGCAAAATATTTAGGCGACGGAATCCGTGATCAGTTTAATTTCAGAGTGGCTTTAGGTCGTATGTCTGAAATGGGCTATGGCATGATGTTTGGCAGTGACGTACAAAAGGATTTCTTCTTAAAGCGAATCAAAGGTCGTGGCTATGTTGATGTAGGAACAAGTGTCATATCAGAGTTTTATACTCCCCTTGTACCAAAAGGATATGATTTCTTGGAGGAAATTAAAAAGTTATCCAACAGCAGACAGTCCACGCAGGCGACGTGCGAAGCGGAAGTCGCAGGTGTGGACTGATCTTGCTGGCTGGTGTGGCAATAGCCACGCCAGCACTTAACCCCCCGTTTCTAATTCCGAGAATACATTTGAAATAAAAAAGAATGCTGACAAATCAACATTCTTTTTATGTTCACTTTGATAAACATTATAAAATTTGTCTGTTTAGCTACCAAAAAGCTACCAATAAATTTGTAATTAGTTTTAATAAGTTTAATTGTGATATATCTTATTACCAAGTTTCTGATAAATTAAATAAGGAATTGGCATTGAAAGAATAACTTCTATAACTATTAGTAACGTTATAGCGACTATAGAAGCCACTCTCCCCTTTCAAATATCTTTAAGCATAACCTTTTACCAATTAAAATTTCTAAGATTATCTTGAACTGTTTGGATGGAATCATCGCTAATTTGATTTCTTTTTTGTGTTTCACTATCTAATGATTTTAGATATGCAATATAAATATCAACTAAACGATTATATTCATATGTACTAAGTCTTTTCATTTGTCCATGGATAAAGTCAGTAGCTAGGTCAAATTTTTCATCAATAATAAGTTGGTTGAGATAATCATTTCCATTTATTGTTCGCCCCTCTTCATCCTCTACAACACCTAAATCAATTAAAATGGTCTCTAGTTTAAAAACCTTTCCAATCATATTAGCTGTACCTCTTATTTGACTCAATAACCAATCATTATTAAATACCATATGTTATTCCTCCTAAATCTTATTTCTCTTTAAATTATACTATTGATAACCTTTATATTAGCAATTGCCATAATGGTGCTTCCCTATAAAATTCTATTTTATTTATTATAACATATATACCCATGCTACATAAAGCTATAACAGAAACATATTACAATCTTGTAATTACTGTAAGTTCCTCGCACTATATTAATCTTTCTTGTTAGCAAGAAAATTTTCTAAAAAAGTAATAATTTCTTGTTTGTCTTCTTCAGTTAGTTCATACTTTTTCAATAAACTAACAATTTCTTCTAGCCCGTCATCGCGTCCTTTTAAAATCTCAAAAGACGTACCAAAGATTTCAGCTAATTTTTCTACTGTTTCATCTTTCGGATTTCTCCCTCCGTTTTCCCACCTAGCATATTGTGCTTGAGCTACACCCAATTTTTTAGCAACTTCTAATTGAGTAAGTCCTGCTTCTAGTCGGGCTTTTTTTATATTGTCTTTTAACAATTTATAATCCCTTTCGTTTTTCTATTGACTTATAACCAAAATGGTTGTACTATGCTTATATAACCAAAATGGTTATATAAAACAAAGCATCCAAAATAAGTGATACTAGTTAGCTTTATGAGTATGCAAAAACACCCCAGAAAGCTCTGCAAAGCGTTCTGAGGCTTTCGTTTAAAACCAACGCAATTATACCAAAATGGTAATAAAAAGTCCATAAGAAGCTAAATATGGTTGGATTGAGGATATTATGACATCTACACAATAAAAGACAACAACATTAGCAATACTCATTCTTTCTATTCGCCTAGTTTAGAAATGTCTATTTTAGTAAATGATGAGGTATTTAATGACATTAGAGATGAGGAAATTGAGCTTCGAGTACTTGAACTGCTCTCGGCTTTTCTAGACAAGTACTTTAGCTAATTTTTTAACCAATTAAATTGAAGGTTGGGAGGCAAGTGCAAGGGCGCAAGCCGAAGGCAAAGCGCCCGAAGCACGAAGTACTTTCAACCTTCAATTTAAAAGCTGGCGTTTCTAACAGCCAGCAAACCGATACACTTAAGACAACGTCCTAAGTAACGAGTCATTGGCAAAAATCAATAGTAGCAACGAATTACGCATATTTTAAGCATAGAAAGGAGGCGTTACAGTTGAAAAATACCATTCAATCTCTACGAGAATATCAAAGTCAAGTAGATTTATCAAAACTAGAAAAATCTATTTATATCAGCATTGACCGATTAACAGTAATCTTTGATAGTGAGAACCAATCACTTAGACGAATATTTCGTGAATTACGAAAATCACTCGATAATATAATTCAAGAATTTAGTATTCAAGAAAATCCAAAAGAAGACTATTTTACTCTTTATAAAACGATAAACGAAGATAGTATAAATCTAGTTTTCTTTCAACTATCGGATTATGGTGGTTATCAAGTCATACGCCTAGACTTCAACCCAAACTCACTAAAAGAATTTGAGGGGTTACAAGTGTGGAGGCAGATTATGAATTATGCTCGATTAAATCGATTAGAAATTAGACTGTCACGATTAGATCTTGCTTTTGATATCTTTAATAGGCCAGAAATAGTTTTTTTACAACATATCAAAGGAGGGGTTAGTCATAAAATATTCTACGGTAGAGGGGGAAATATAGAAAGTAAATACTGGGGTGCAAGTGGTAGCAACGTTCAAGTACGTTTGTATGATAAGAATATAGAGGTATTAAGTCATAAAAGAGCTGATAAATTAAATATAGAGAGTAAGCCTTTTTGGTGGCGATTAGAGTTCCAACTTCGGACAAAGGCTATAAATGAAGAAACCATTTCAGAGATTTCTAAACGATTGGAGAATTTTAGCTTTTTTAGTCTTTCAAGTGTTCCAGATGATAGCAAAGCATTTGCTTATATCTTTCTCCATGAACCTGCACTCTTACCCGAATTATTCCCCTATCTGAAACCTAACACTATAAGAGTTAAAAAGACTAGACTTAGAAAACATTTAAAAGCATTTGATAGTAGCTCATTTTCTTTAGAGCTACAAGATGCACTTAAAGAACAAACCCAACGATTAAATAATGAACTAAAGCAATTAATAGGAGAATTCCTAGAACTTACTAGTAAAGGAGAAATTGACTTATGAACGATAAACTAACTATGACAGTACAAGAAATTATGGACTTAGGTTTTTCAAAATGGACTGCTTATAATATTTTACGACAAGCAAAACATATTATGGTTGAGCGTGGTTTCGATTTCTATAACAATAAAGGACTTGGAACTGTTCCAGTATCAGTTGTAGCAGAAATACTTGGATTGGAGGAACTTCATGTCAAAAACTAGATACACTGGTGTTACTAAAGATGATAAAACTGGGAAATATACTTATTATTTTAAAGCTGGGGTTGACCTAGCCACTGGTAAACCTTATCAAGAACGTAGACGTGGTTTTCAAACCGCAAAAGAAGCCTTTGAAGCACGTACAAGAGCCTTAAATAAGATACAACAAAAAGGAGGAATTAAGCATACTCAATGGACTTTTAAGCAGTTTATGGAAGAAGTTTTTATGCCAAATTATTACGCTACAACAAGTCCGGATCTCGAACACAGACGTCAAGTTATATTCGATGAATTTATTCAATACTTTGGTAAGAAAAAACCTAGAGAAATTACTACTTATGATGTGATTAATTATAGAAACGGTTTATTAGAGAGATATTCAAATTCATATGCAAGAAACAAGATGACTTTGCTTAATCAAGTTTTGAAAACTGCAAAAAAATATGGGTTGATTTTTCATGAAATCCCCACAAGTAATATCAGTCCAATTCCAATCATAAAAAAACATATAGATTTTTGGACAAAAGACGAGTTCCAAAAAGTAATACAATCACTTGATAAAAATAGTTATTTTGAGCACTTTGTTTATACACTTTTTTGGCTTTATTATTTTACAGGAATGCGTGTAAATGAGGCGACTGCTCTTTATTGGGAAGATGTAGATTTTGAAAAGAAAACTCTAGCAATCAATCATAACTTACAGTACATCAACCGTAATAATTGGGTTCGGCGTAACAAACTAAAAACTGAAAGCTCCAGACGAACCATTGGCCTTGATGATAATACTCTAAACGTACTTAAAGAATGGAAAGAACGACAAGCAAAAGTTGACAAGATACCGTTCATTCTATCACTTGATGGAAACCCATATCGTAAACGTAGTATTAGAGACCAGATTCTAAAATATTCTAAACGTGCAGGAGTAAAATACATTCAACCAAAAGGTTTAAGACACTCCCATGCGTCATTACTTATTAATGAATATAATGTAAATGCTCTATATATTCAAAGACGATTAGGTCATTCTGATGTCAAAACTACACTTAGCATTTATAGTCATTTATACCCCAACGCTGATTCCGAATTAACAGATAAACTCAATCTCATATCAAGTGATTTTATCGACTAAATCTCTTTGGCTACCAAAAAAGAAAACACACCTCAAAAGCCTCATTTTAAAGGGCTTTTTTCATATTTTCCCACTATGACTAAATTCCGAGAATCAATCTGAAATGAAAAAGAATGCTGATAATTCAACATTCTTTTTAAGTATTATTTGCAAAAAACAAGATATTTTGTCTGTAAACCTAATACTAAAAATATAATAGCAGCTAAATAAAAAAATTGTTTTCCCATCTCTACCATCTAACTACAAATTAAATAATTTATAACTAGTATTCTTTTTTCTCCATAATCATAACGGACAATTTTACTGCAACCCCTATGATTAATATGCTTACAACTAAAATTCCTAAGCAAATCATTGATATAGAATTCTTACTAAAAATCTCCATTAGTTCTGCAAGAAAATTTGACTTTTCTTTTAACAGTGTTGATAAAGCAAATATTAAGAAATAAGTGATTACCATAATGAGTCTACCCTTTTCAGCACCATATTTAAGAATAAATGGTAATTGAATGGCAGGCATAAGTATACTAGCAGCTAATGTAATTAAAGCAATAAACACTATATTATCCAATGACATTTGATTTTTTATCATCAACAGTACAAAAATGCAGATTGAACCGACCAAACCAAAGGCAAATGCAAAGAAAAGCTTGCTCAACACATAACTGCTCTTTTTTATTGGCATAGAAAATGCAAACTGTTCGAAATTTGATTTTGTATCATAACCAAAGGCGATTGCAGTAAGTATAAGCGGAATCATTGCACATATTAACGGAACCATAAACAATTCATTTTCATAAATTCCATATACAGCCAGTGCAATACTGATAGTAACCGTTAATAATAATGTCTTTTTTAAAGTAGCTATATCTTTCAAAATTAATGCTGTCATTATTGTCTCACTCCTTTCACAAAGTAAATCATAATATCCTCAATTGACGGTTTTTGTAACTTGATACCATCAGGTACAAGACTCTTTTTAACAAGTAACTCTTGCCCAAAAGAATGTATTCTTCTTCCTACAATGGCTTCTTCATCAATGTTATTTACTTCTTCATTGGATAAAGTACATATACCGTAGTTTTCTTTTAAATCATCTTTTGTTTCCATAAATAAGATTTTTCCATTGTGAATAAAAGCAATGTAATCTGCCACTTTTTCTAAGTCAGATAAAATATGGGAAGAAATAAGAATTGTATGATTTTCATCTTGCATAAAATCTAATAACAAATCCAAGATTTCCTCTCTTACAATTGGATCAAGCCCACTTGTTGCTTCATCTAAAATCAAAAGTTCAGCATTGTGAGATAAAGCAACAGCCATTGAAAGTTTCATTTTCATACCACGAGAATAATTTTTAATCGTCTTTTTATGTGGTAAATTGAATTTTTCAACTAATCCATAAAACTGCTTTTTATCCCATTTTGAATAAACTCTATAACAAAACTTTTCAACATCGATTAATGTCATTTCTTCCGGCACTAACAAATCATCAAATACCACTCCAAGTTTATCTTTCAGTTCAACACTATTAGGATTTTCCTCATCTAAAAGTCTTATATCGCCAGAGTCTTTTCTTAAAAGCCCAAGTAACAATTTTATAGTTGTACTTTTACCAGAACCATTCTGTCCGATATATCCAACTATTGTTCCTTTCGGAATAGTAAGATTTACCGGTCCTAGTTTAAAACTGTCAAATGTTTTTACTAAATCTTTAATTTCAATAGCATATTTACTCATATTCACCCTCCACATAACTCTTTAACATTTCTATCAATTCATCACTGGATACATCTGCAATTTCTGAAAGTTCAACTACTTCTTGAAGCTTCGATTCAATTTTCTTTAAGTATTCTTCTCGAATTAGTTCTTTATTTTGTGCTGCAACAAAATTACCTTTTCCTTGTACCGAATTTATAAACCCGTCTAACTCTAATTCATCAAAAGCTCTTTTTGCAGTTAACATACTTACTCTTAATTCTTTCGCTAAGAATCTTATCGAAGGTAGTTGTTCTCCCACGTTCAAATCTCCAGAAATGATTTGTGCTTTAATTTGATTTTTTATTTGCAGATATATTGGATCATCACTGGAATTATTTATCTGTATATTCATCCTCAACCCCTACTGTTATTTGTGCTCTTACTGTTATTATTATAGCATAACAGTTAAAACATTTCAACATCTAAAAAAAGCAGACAAAATTTTCTTTGCCCGCTTCTTCTCATTACTATCTAAATTGTCATTTATACCCAAACTCTGATTCCGAATTAACAGATAAACTCAATCTCATATCAAGTGATTTTATCGACTAAATCTCTTTGGCTACCAAATTAGCTACCAAAAAAAGAAAACACACCTCAAAAGCCTCATTTTAAAGGGCTTTTTTTCATATTTTCCCACTATATCTAACAGGGGGGTACAAATCGACAGGAAACAGTCAAAAAAACATTAGAAAATCCTTTGGTTACAAGGGATTTACAAAATTTCAGCGTATGTCAAATGGGCTTTAAAAGTTGACATACGCCTTTTTGATTGGAGGGATTTTTACTGAATGAACAAACTTGGTTACAGCATTTAAAAGAAAAACGCTTGGCTTATGGACTATCTCAAAACCGTTTAGCTGTTGCGACTGGTATTACAAGGCAGTATCTAAGCGATATTGAAACAGGAAAAGTCAAGCCATCAGAGGATTTACAGCAGTCCCTTTGGGAAGCTCTGGAACGCTTCAATCCCGACGCTCCCCTTGAAATGCTGTTTGATTATGTAAGAATTCGCTTTCCGACAACAGACGTACAGCAGGTGGTCGAAAACATCTTACAACTGAAACTGTCCTATTTTCTTCATGAGGACTATGGTTTCTATTCTTATTCAGAGCATTATGCTTTAGGCGACATATTCGTCCTTTGCTCCCATGAACTGGACAAAGGAGTTCTGGTGGAATTGAAAGGTCGTGGGTGCAGACAATTTGAAAGCTATCTTCTGGCACAACAAAGAAGCTGGTATGAGTTCTTTATGGACGTTTTGGTGGCTGGCGGTGTGATGAAACGCCTTGACCTTGCCATTAACGATAAGACAGGGATTTTAAATATCCCTGTACTCACTGAAAAGTGCCAACAGGAAGAATGTATCTCCGTCTTCCGCAGTTTTAAAAGCTATCGCAGTGGCGAACTGGTACGCAAAGAGGAAAAGGAATGTATGGGAAACACCCTCTATATCGGTTCATTACAAAGTGAAGTTTATTTCTGTATCTATGAAAAGGACTACGAGCAGTACAAGAAAAATGATATTCCCATTGAAGACGCAGAAGTAAAAAACCGTTTTGAGATTCGATTGAAAAATGAGCGTGCCTATTATGCAGTCCGTGATTTACTCGTCTATGACAATCCAGAGCATACCGCCTTTAAAATTATCAATCGGTATATCCGTTTTGTAGATAAAGACGATTCCAAACCTCGTTCTGATTGGAAACTGAATGAAGAATGGGCTTGGTTTATTGGGAACAATCGTGAACGATTAAAACTAACCACAAAACCAGAGCCTTACTCCTTCCAAAGTACGCTGAACTGGCTATCTCATCAAGTTGCCCCGACCTTAAAGGTTGCGATTAAACTTGATGAAATCAACCAGACGCAGGTTGTAAAAGACATTCTCGACCATGCGAAACTGACAGACCGACACAAGCAGATTTTGAAGCAACAGTCAGTAAAAGAACAGGACGTGATAACAACAAAAAAATAACTCAAATACAAATTCATTGAATATAGAGAGGAGAACATTTTTATGAATTTTGGACAAAACCTTTATAACTGGTTTCTATCAAACGCTCAATCACTGGTGCTTTTAGCAATCGTTGTGATTGGCTTGTATCTTGGCTTCAAGCGTGAGTTTAGCAAACTGATTGGCTTTTTAATTATTGCGATTATTGCGGTTGGCTTAGTCTTCAACGCTGCTGGAGTAAAAGACATTTTACTAGAGCTATTCAATCGCATTATTGGTGCTTAAATAAAACCGTTCTTTTGTGGAATATAAGTGGTTTTCTTATGTTCCGCAAAGGAATGGTACACCAAACGAAGTGCGGTAGGGATTTTTGAATCTCTACAAAGAAAGGACGTGAATATATGGACGATATGCAAGTCTATATTGCGAATTTAGGCAAATACAATGAGGGCGAATTGGTCGGTGCGTGGTTTACCTTTCCCATTGACTTTGAGGAAGTCAAAGAGAAAATCGGCTTGAATGATGAATATGAGGAATACGCCATTCATGACTACGAGTTACCCTTTACGGTTGACGAATACACTTCCATTGGCGAACTCAATCGACTATGGGAAATGGTATCGGAATTACCCGAAGAATTACAATCGGAGCTATCTGCTCTGCTCACTCATTTTTCAAGCATTGAAGAACTAAGCGAACATCAAGAGGATATTATCATTCATTCCGATTGTGATGATATGTATGACGTGGCACGCTACTACATTGAAGAAACGGGTGCTTTAGGCGAAGTACCAGCTAGTCTTCAAAACTATATTGATTATCAAGCCTATGGTCGGGATTTAGACCTTTCAGGAACGTTTATCTCAACCAATCATGGGATTTTTGAAATCGTCTATTAAATCTGTCGGTACATTACTACTGGCAGATTTTCTATTTTACGGGGTGGCTCAATCAGCTACCCCTATTTTTTATGAAAGGATTGATTACATGAAGAAAATACGAAGCTATACCAGTATCTGGTCTGTGGAAAAGGTACTGTATTCTATCAATGATTTTAGACTTCCGTTTCCCATAACCTTTACGCAAATGACATGGTTTGTCGTGTCACTCTTTGCAGTGATGATACTTGGCAACTTGCCCCCTCTTTCCATGATAGAGGGAGCATTTCTCAAATACTTTGGGATTCCTGTGGCTTTCACATGGTTTATGTCTACAAAAACTTTTGATGGTAAAAAGCCTTATGGATTTTTGAAGTCTGTCATTGCTTATGCACTGCGACCAAAGCTGACCTATGCAGGAAAAAAAGTAACGCTTGGCAGAAACCAGCCACAAGAAGCCATTACAGCAGTTAGGAGTGAATTTTATGGCATATCCAATTAAATACATTGAAAACAATCTCGTCTGGAATAAAGACGGGGAATGTTATGCTTACTATGAGCTTGTTCCTTACAATTACTCATTTCTAAGTCCAGAACAGAAAATACAAGTGCATGATTCTTTCAGACAGCTTATCGCACAAAATCGTGATGGCAAAATTCATGCTTTACAAATCAGTACAGAATCCAGCATACGTTCTGCACAAGAGCGTTCCAAAAATGAAGTCACTGGCAAGCTCAAAGCGGTTGCCTATGACAAAATCGACCAACAGACAGACGCTTTAATATCCATGATTGGCGAAAATCAAGTGAACTACCGTTTCTTTATCGGCTTTAAGTTGCTTCTCAACGATCAGGAGTTTTCTATGAAAAGTCTTACCGTTGAAGCAAAAAATGCTTTGTCTGATTTTGTCTATGATGTGAACCATAAGCTGATGGGCGATTTTGTTAGTATGAGTAATGATGAAATCCTGCGTTTTCAGAAGATGGAAAAGCTCTTAGAAAATAAAATCTCTCGTCGTTTCAAAATCCGCAGGTTAGATAAGGACGACTTCGGCTATCTGATTGAACACCTTTACGGACAGACAGGCACTGCCTATGAAGAGTATGAGTACCATCTATCAAAGAAAAAGCTGGATAATGAAACGCTGATTAAATACTATGACTTGATTAAGCCTACTCGCTGTTTGGTGGAAGAAAAACAGCGATATTTGAAAATCCAGCAGGAAGATGAAACCGTCTATGTAGCTTACTTTACCATTAACAGCATTGTCGGAGAACTGGACTTCCCGTCCTCTGAAATCTTCTACTACCAGCAACAGCAATTTACATTCCCGATTGATACGTCAATGAATGTGGAAATTGTAGCGAATCGTAAAGCCCTATCTACTGTCCGCAATAAAAAGAAAGAACTGAAAGACTTGGATAACCACGCTTGGCAAAGTGATAATGAAACCAGCTCCAATGTGGCGGAAGCTCTGGAAAGTGTGAATGAGCTGGAAACCAATTTAGACCAAAGCAAGGAATCTATGTACAAGCTGTCTTATGTGGTAAGGGTATCAGCAAATGATCTTGACGAACTCAAACGTCGTTGTAATGAAGTGAAAGATTTTTATGACGATTTAAGCGTAAAACTGGTACGACCATTTGGGGATATGCTCGGCTTACATGAAGAATTTTTACCTGCCAGCAAGCGTTATATGAATGATTATATTCAATACGTGACCTCTGATTTCCTCGCTGGTTTAGGTTTTGGTGCTACTCAAATGCTGGGGGAAAATGAGGGGATTTATGTTGGCTACAGCTTAGATACTGGACGCAATGTCTATCTGAAACCTGCTCTTGCCAGTCAAGGGGTTAAGGGTTCAGTAACCAATGCGTTAGCGTCGGCTTTTGTTGGTTCGCTGGGTGGTGGTAAATCCTTTGCGAATAACCTTATCGTCTATTATGCGGTGCTTTATGGGGCACAAGCAGTGATTGTAGACCCAAAAGCAGAACGTGGCAGATGGAAAGAAACCTTGCCAGAGATTTCCCATGAAATCAATATCGTCACTCTGACTTCTGATGAGAAAAACAAAGGCTTACTTGACCCTTATGTGATTATGAAAAATCCCAAAGATTCTGAATCACTGGCTATTGATATTCTGACATTCCTTACGGGGATTTCCTCTCGTGATGGGGAACGCTTCCCAATCCTTAGAAAAGCCATTCGTGCAGTAACCAATAGTGAAGTACGAGGGTTGATGAAAGTGATTGAGGAATTACGGGTTGAGAATACGCCACTAAGTACCAGTATAGCCGACCATATCGAAAGTTTTACAGACTATGACTTTGCACATTTATTATTCAGTAATGGTTATGTGGAGCAGTCTATCAGCTTAGAAAAACAACTGAACATTATACAGGTTGCGGACTTGGTACTTCCCGACAAGGAAACTTCCTTTGAGGAATATACCACTATGGAGCTTTTATCCGTTGCTATGCTGATTGTCATTAGTACCTTTGCTTTAGACTTTATCCATACAGACCGAAGCATTTTCAAGATTGTAGATTTAGACGAAGCATGGAGCTTTTTACAGGTAGCACAAGGAAAAACACTATCTATGAAGCTGGTTCGGGCTGGTCGTGCTATGAACGCTGGGGTATATTTCGTGACCCAAAATACAGACGACCTCTTAGATGAAAAACTGAAAAATAACCTCGGCTTAAAATTTGCATTTCGTTCCACTGACCTTAACGAGATTAAAAAGACCTTAGCCTTTTTTGGTGTAGACCTAGAGGACGAAAACAATCAGAAGCGATTGCGTGATTTGGAAAACGGGCAATGCCTTATCAGTGATTTATATGGTCGTGTCGGTGTGATACAGTTCCACCCTGTATTTGAAGAACTGCTCCATGCCTTTGATACCAGACCACCTGTGCGAAAAGAGGTGTAAATGTGAAACCATCAATAGTAAACAGAATAAAATCAAACTGGACGCTGAAACGTCTAGGTAAAGTGGCAATGACAGTGGCTTTCACACTTGTGATTGCCATTTTTCTTTTAGCCATGCTGGGAACGGTGGTTCAAGCTGCGGGCTTGGTAGATGATACGGTCAATGTGGCAAATGAATACAGCCGATACCCACTTGAAAACTATCAACTGGATTTTTATGTGGATAATAGCTGGGGCTGGCTTCCGTGGAACTGGTCGGACGGGATTGGAAAACAGGTCATGTATGGACTATATGCCATTACCAATTTTATTTGGACAATCAGTTTGTATGTTTCCAATGCGACAGGTTACTTAGTACAGGAAGCCTATTCCTTAGACTTCATTTCCGCTACAGCAGATTCCATTGGTAAGAATATGCAGACCTTAGCTGGTGTGAGTGCAAACGGATTTTCAACAGAGGGTTTCTATGTTGGATTCCTCTTACTCTTGATTTTGGTTCTTGGGGTTTATGTTGCCTATACGGGACTGATAAAGAGAGAAACCACAAAGGCAATTCATGCCATTATGAATTTTGTGCTGGTGTTTATCCTATCGGCTTCCTTTATTGCCTACGCTCCCGACTACATTAAAAAAATCAATGACTTTTCATCAGACATCAGTAATGCCAGTTTATCACTTGGCACGAAGATTGTCATGCCCCATTCCGATAGTCAAGGCAAGGACAGCGTGGACTTAATCAGAGATAGCCTGTTTTCCATACAGGTTCAGCAACCGTGGCTACTGCTTCAATACAACAGTTCAGACATTGAAAGTATCGGTATTGACCGTGTGGAAAGCCTGCTCTCCACCAGCCCAGATTCCAACAATGGCGAAGACAGAGAAAAAATTGTTGCGGAAGAAATTGAAGACAGAAGCAATACCAATCTAACCATTACAAAGACCATTAACCGTTTAGGTACAGTCTTCTTCCTATTTGTCTTCAATATTGGGATTTCCATATTTGTATTCCTATTAACAGGAATCATGATTTTCTCGCAGGTACTTTTTATCATCTATGCTATGTTTCTGCCTGTGAGCTTTATTTTAAGCATGATTCCATCATTTGATGGTATGTCAAAACGAGCCATAACAAAGCTCTTTAATACCATTTTGACACGAGCTGGAATCACATTGATTATTACGACAGCATTTAGTATTTCAACCATGCTCTATACCTTATCGGCTGGTTATCCGTTCTTTTTGATTGCTTTTCTACAGATTGTGACCTTTGCAGGAATCTACTTCAAGCTGGGCGATTTAATGAGTATGTTTTCTCTACAGAGTAACGATTCTCAAAGTGTGGGAAGTCGTGTGATGAGAAAACCTCGTATGCTTATGCACGCTCACATGCACCGTCTACAGCGGAAACTTGGACGTTCCATGACTACTCTAGGGGCTGGGTCTGCCATTGTTACAGGTAAAAAAGGACAGTCGGGTTCGGGGAGTTCTGCAAGGACACAAGCAGATCACTCCCGACCAGACGGAAAGGAAAAATCAACACTTGGAAAACGTATCGGTCAAACCATCGGTACAGTAGCTGATACCAAAGACAGAATGGTAGACACTGCTAGTGGTTTGAAAGAACAGGTTAAAGATTTGCCGACCAATGCAAGATATGCAGTATATCAAGGAAAATCCAAAGTAAAAGAGAATGTCCGTGATTTAACCAGTAGTATTTCTCAAACCAAAGCGGACAGAGCCAGTGGACGCAAGGAACAGCAGGAACAAAGGCGAAAAACCATTGCGAAGCGTCGCTCTGAAATGGAACAGGTCAAACAGAAAAAACAGCCTGCTTCTTCTGTTCATGAAAGACCGACTACAAGACAAGAACAATATCATGATGAACAGACCTCAAAACAGTCTAATATTCAGACTTCATATAAGGAATCTCAACAAGCCAAACAAGAGCGTCCAGCAGTTAAGTCCGATTTTTCAAGTCCAAAAGTGGAACGCCAAGGCAATACCGTTCAAGAAAAAACCGTTCAAAAGCCAGCAACTTCAACCACTACAGCAGATAGAACTTCACAACGTCCAATCACAAAAGAACGTCCGTCTACTGTTCAAAGAGTACCACTACAAAATACAAGAAGTAGACCACCAATCAAAACCGCCACCATTAAGAAAGTCGGTAAGAAACCATGAAGTTGAAAACTTTAGTGATTGGTGGTTCTGGATTATTCTTGATGGTCTTCTCACTGCTTCTGTTTGTTGCCATTTTATTTTCAGATGAACAGGACAGCGGAATTTCCAATATTCATTATGGAGGTGTGAATGTTTCCGCAGAAGTGCTGGCTCATAAGCCTATGGTAGAAAAATATGCCAAAGAATATGGCGTTGAAGAATATGTCAACATACTTCTTGCGATTATACAGGTGGAATCGGGCGGTACTGCGGAAGATGTTATGCAGTCCTCGGAATCCCTCGGTCTTCCACCTAATTCATTGAGTACAGAAGAATCCATTAAGCAAGGTGTGAAGTATTTCAGTGAATTATTAGCCAGTAGCGAAAGGCTCAGTGTAGATTTAGAATCGGTTATCCAGTCCTACAATTATGGTGGTGGTTTCTTAGGGTATGTGGCTAATCGTGGAAATAAATATACCTTTGAACTGGCTCAAAGTTTCTCAAAAGAGTATTCAGGTGGCGAAAAAGTGTCTTACCCCAATCCCATAGCCATACCTATCAATGGGGGCTGGCGATACAACTATGGCAATATGTTTTATGTGCAACTGGTAACGCAGTATCTTGTCACAACAGAGTTTGATGATGATACGGTACAAGCCATCATGGACGAAGCACTGAAATATGAGGGCTGGCGATACGTTTACGGTGGAGCTTCCCCGACTACTTCTTTTGATTGTAGCGGACTGACACAATGGACGTATGGAAAAGCTGGAATTAACTTACCACGAACCGCACAACAGCAATATGATGTGACCCAGCATATCCCACTATCGGAAGCACAAGCTGGCGATTTGGTTTTCTTTCATTCTACCTATAACGCTGGCTCTTATATTACTCATGTTGGGATATACCTTGGCAATAACCGTATGTTTCATGCAGGCGACCCAATCGGTTATGCCGACTTAACAAGCCCCTACTGGCAACAGCATTTAGTGGGAGCAGGACGAATCAAACAATGAGAAAGGAAGATTTAATGATGAAATTTAGAAAAAATCAGAATAAAGAAAAACAGATACCAAAGGAAAAGAAACCTCGTGTCTACTATAAGGTCAATCCTCATAAAAAGGTTGTGATTGCCTTGTGGGTACTTTTAGGGCTTAGTTTCAGCTTTGCGATATTCAAGCACTTTACAGCTATAGATACTCATACTATTCACGAAACAACTATCATAGAAAAGGAATACGTTGATACTCATCATGTAGAAAATTTTGTAGAGAACTTTGCGAAAGTCTACTATTCATGGGAGCAATCCGATAAGTCCATTGATAATCGAATGGAAAGTCTAAAAGGCTATCTGACAGATGAACTTCAAGCTCTCAATGTTGATACAGTACGCAAAGATATTCCTGTATCGTCTTCTGTAAGAGGATTTCAGATATGGACGGTAGAGCCAACTGGCGACAATGAGTTTAATGTAACCTACAGTGTAGACCAGCTCATTACAGAGGGAGAAAATACAAAGACCGTCCACTCTGCTTATATAGTGAGTGTCTATGTAGATGGTTCTGGAAATATGGTACTGGTTAAGAATCCGACCATTACCAACATACCTAAGAAATCAAGTTATAAACCAAAAGCCATTGAAAGTGAGGGGACGGTTGATTCCATTACAACCAATGAAATCAATGAGTTTTTAACGACGTTCTTCAAGCTCTATCCTACAGCGACAGCCAGTGAACTTTCCTACTATGTGAATGACGGGATATTAAAACCAATCGGAAAAGAGTACATCTTTCAAGAACTGGTAAATCCTATTCACAATCGTAAGGATAATCAAGTCACGGTATCGCTGACAGTGGAGTATATCGACCAGCAGACCAAAGCAACGCAGGTATCTCAATTTGATTTGGTACTTGAAAAGAACGGGAGTAATTGGAAGATTATAGAATAACAAATATTGGTACATTATTACAGCTATTTTGTAATCACGTACTCTCTTTGATAAAAAATTGGAGATTCCTTTACAAATATGCTCTTACGTGCTATTATTTAAGTATCTATTTAAAAGGAGTTAATAAATATGCGGCAAGGTATTCTTAAATAAACTGTCAATTTGATAGTGGGAACAAATAATTGGATGTCCTTTTTTAGGAGGGCTTAGTTTTTTGTACCCAGTTTAAGAATACCTTTATCATGTGATTCTAAAGTATCCGGAGAATATCTGTATGCTTTGTATGCCTATGGTTATGCATAAAAATCCCAGTGATAAGAGTATTTATCACTGGGATTTTTATGCCCTTTTGGGCTTTTGAATGGAGGAAAATCACATGAAAATTATTAATATTGGAGTTTTAGCTCATGTTGATGCGGGAAAAACTACCTTAACAGAAAGCTTATTATATAACAGTGGAGCGATTACAGAATTAGGAAGCGTGGACAGAGGTACAACGAAAACGGATAATACGCTTTTAGAACGTCAGAGAGGAATTACAATTCAGACGGCGATAACCTCTTTTCAGTGGAAAAATACTAAGATAAACATCATAGACACGCCAGGACATATGGATTTTTTAGCAGAAGTATATCGTTCATTATCAGTATTAGATGGGGCAATTCTACTGATTTCTGCAAAAGATGGCGTACAAGCACAAACTCGTATATTGTTTCATGCACTTAGGAAAATAGGTATTCCCACAATCTTTTTTATCAATAAGATTGACCAAAATGGAATTGATTTATCAACGGTTTATCAGGATATTAAAGAGAAACTTTCTGCGGAAATTGTAATCAAACAGAAGGTAGAACTGCATCCTAATATGCGTGTAATGAACTTTACCGAATCTGAACAATGGGATATGGTAATAGAAGGAAATGATTACCTTTTGGAGAAATATACGTCTGGGAAATTATTGGAAGCATTAGAACTCGAACAAGAGGAAAGCATAAGATTTCATAATTGTTCCCTGTTCCCTGTTTATCACGGAAGTGCAAAAAACAATATAGGGATTGATAACCTTATAGAAGTGATTACGAATAAATTTTATTCATCAACACATCGAGGTCAGTCTGAACTTTGCGGAAAAGTTTTCAAAATTGAGTATTCGGAAAAAAGACAGCGTCTTGCATATATACGTCTTTATAGTGGCGTACTGCATTTGCGAGATTCGGTTAGAATATCGGAAAAGGAAAAAATAAAAATTACAGAAATGTATACTTCAATAAATGGTGAATTATGTAAAATCGATAAGGCTTATTCCGGGGAAATTGTTATTTTGCAGAATGAGTTTTTGAAGTTAAATAGTGTTCTTGGAGATACAAAGCTATTGCCACAGAGAGAGAGAATTGAAAATCCCCTCCCTCTGCTGCAAACGACTGTTGAACCGAGCAAACCTCAACAAAGGGAAATGTTACTTGATGCACTTTTAGAAATCTCCGACAGTGACCCGCTTCTGCGATATTATGTGGATTCTGCGACACATGAAATCATACTTTCTTTCTTAGGGAAAGTACAAATGGAAGTGATTAGTGCACTGTTGCAAGAAAAGTATCATGTGGAGATAGAACTAAAAGAGCCTACAGTCATTTATATGGAGAGACCGTTAAAAAATGCAGAATATACCATTCACATCGAAGTGCCGCCAAATCCTTTCTGGGCTTCCATTGGTTTATCTGTATCACCGCTTCCGTTGGGAAGTGGAATGCAGTATGAGAGCTCGGTTTCTCTTGGATACTTAAATCAATCATTTCAAAATGCAGTTATGGAAGGGATACGCTATGGTTGCGAACAAGGATTATATGGTTGGAATGTGACGGATTGTAAAATCTGTTTTAAGTACGGTTTATACTATAGCCCTGTTAGTACCCCAGCAGATTTTCGGATGCTTGCTCCTATTGTATTGGAACAAGTCTTAAAAAAAGCTGGAACAGAATTGTTAGAGCCATATCTTAGTTTTAAAATTTATGCGCCACAGGAATATCTTTCACGAGCATACAACGATGCTCCTAAATATTGTGCGAACATCGTAGACACTCAATTGAAAAATAATGAGGTCATTCTTAGTGGAGAAATCCCTGCTCGGTGTATTCAAGAATATCGTAGTGATTTAACTTTCTTTACAAATGGACGTAGTGTTTGTTTAACAGAGTTAAAAGGGTACCATGTTACTACCGGTGAACCTGTTTGCCAGCCCCGTCGTCCAAATAGTCGGATAGATAAAGTACGATATATGTTCAATAAAATAACTTAGTGTATTTTATGTTGTTATATAAATATGGTTTCTTGTTAAATAAGATGAAATATTTTTTAATAAAGATTTGAATTAAAGTGTAAAGGAGGAGATAGTTATTATAAACTACAAGTGGATATTGTGTCCTGTATGTGGAAATAAAACACGATTAAAGATAAGGGAAGATACTGAATTAAAAAAATTCCCCCTCTATTGTCCGAAATGCAGACAAGAAAATTTAATTGAAATAAAGCAGTTCAAAGTAACTGTGATTACAGAGCCAGACGCAAAGACGCAGAGCCGATAAAATGAGATTAATACAATCTCATTTTATCGGCTCTTTCCGTTATGTATGGATTCTTTTAATTAGTCTTCGATGTTTCTTGCTTCGTTGATACCGCTGGCTAAAGATTCCATTAAGGATAGTTCTTTGTCTGTAAAGCTATCCATGTATTTCTCTATCTGTAATCGTCGGGTGCTTTTTACCAAGTTATTAGCAGGTAGGGGTCCCGAGCGCCTACGAGGAATTTGTATCGATAAGAAATAGATTTAAAAATTTCGCTGTTATTTTGTACATTTAACTTGACGGTGACATCTCTCTATTGTGAGTTATTAGTGGTACAGTTTTCAACCGTTTTAATTATAAAAAAGTGGTGCATTTTTAAATTGGCACAAACAGGTAACGGTTATTGCAGGTGTATTTCTTATCTATGGGTTTAACATGGATTTTATCATTAAAATCATGAGTATTGTCCGAGAGTGATTGGTCTTGCGTATGGTTAACCCTAAAGTTATGGAAATAAGACTTAGAAGCAAACTTAAGAGTGTGTTGATTGTGCATTATCTTAAAATTTTGTATAATAGGAATTGAAGTTAAATTAGATGCTAAAAATTTGTAATTAAGAAGGAGGGATTCGTCATGTTGGTATTCCAAATGCGTAATGTAGATAAAACATCTACTGTTTTGAAACAGACTAAAAACAGTGATTACACAGATAAATAAATACGTTAGATTAATTCCTACCAGTGACTAATCTTATGACTTTTTAAACAGATAACTAAAATTACAAACAAATCGTTTAACTTCTGTATTTGTTTATAGATGTAATCACTTCAGGAGTGATTACATGAAAAAAAATATAAAATATTCTCAAAACTTTTTAACGAGTGAAAAAGTACTCAACCAAATAATAAAACAATTGAATTTAAAAGAAACCGATACCGTTTACGAAATTGGAACAGGTAAAGGGCATTTAACGACGAAACTGGCTAAAATAAGTAAACAGGTAACGTCTATTGAATTAGACAGTCATCTATTCAACTTATCGTCAGAAAAATTAAAACTGAACAGTCGTGTCACTTTAATTCATCAAGATATTCTACAGTTTCAATTCCCTAACAAACAGAGGTATAAAATTGTTGGGAATATTCCTTACCATTTAAGCACACAAATTATTAAAAAAGTGGTTTTTGAAAGCCATGCGTCTGACATCTATCTGATTGTTGAAGAAGGATTCTACAAGCGTACCTTGGATATTCACCGAACACTAGGGTTGCTCTTGCACACTCAAGTCTCGATTCAGCAATTGCTTAAGCTGCCAGCGGAATGCTTTCATCCTAAACCAAAAGTAAACAGTGTCTTAATAAAACTTACCCGCCATACCACAGATGTTCCAGATAAATATTGGAAGCTATATACGTACTTTGTTTCAAAATGGGTCAATCGAGAATATCGTCAACTGTTTACTAAAAATCAGTTTCATCAAGCAATGAAACACGCCAAAGTAAACAATTTAAGTACCGTTACTTATGAGCAAGTATTGTCTATTTTTAATAGTTATCTATTATTTAACGGGAGGAAATAATTCTATGAGTCGCTTTTGTAAATTTGGAAAGTTACACGTTACTAAAGGGAATGTAGATAAATTATTAGGTATACTACTGACAGCTTCCAAGGAGCTAAAGAGGTCCCTAGCGCCTACGGGGAATTTGTATCGATAAGGAATAGATTTAAAAATTTCGCTGTTATTTTGTACAATAAGGATAAATTTGAATGGTACCATAAACGACCGTTTATGGTACCTTTTCATTTTCCTGCTTTTTCTAAATGTTTTTTAAGTAAATCAAGTACCAAAATCCGTTCCTTTTTCATAGTTCCTATATAGTTATACTTAATGAGTTATGGTACATTTAAATTATAAAATTAAGGAGGTTTTTTTATGATTTTTGGCTATGCTCGAGTGAGTACGGATGATCAAAATCTTAGTTTACAAATTGATGCACTTACTCATTATGGAATTGATAAATTATTTCAAGAAAAAGTAACTGGTGCGAAAAAAGACCGACCGCAATTAGAAGAAATGATCAACCTACTACGTGAAGGAGATTCTGTTGTCATTTACAAGTTAGATCGAATTTCACGATCAACTAAACATTTGATTGAACTTTCTGAATTATTTGAAGAACTTAGTGTCAATTTTATATCTATTCAAGATAACGTAGATACTTCAACGTCTATGGGAAGATTCTTTTTCCGAGTTATGGCTAGTTTAGCAGAACTGGAACGGGATATTATTATTGAACGAACTAACTCTGGTCTTAAGGCAGCCAGAGTCCGAGGAAAAAAAGGGGGCCGTCCAAGTAAAGGTAAGCTATCAATTGATTTAGCTTTAAAAATGTATGACAGCAAAGAGTATTCTATTCGTCAAATTCTTGATGCCTCTAAATTAAGCAAAACAACCTTTTACCGTTACCTCAATAAAAGGAATGCTTAAGATATGGCTATGAAAAGAATTTTAACTACTTCACAGCGTGAACAACTTCTTTCTGTAGACCACTTATCAGAAGAGGATTTTAAAGCGTATTTTAGTTTTTCTGATTATGATCTGGAGGTTATTAATCAACACCGTGGAAAGGTCAATAAACTAGGATTTGCGATACAACTTTGTTTGGCCCGGTATCCTGGGTGTTCTTTAAGTAATTGGCCGATTAAATCAACCAGACTAACTTCTTATGTGAGTCGACAGCTCCATCTTGATGCAATTGATTTAAATTCATATGATCATAGAAATACACGTGCAAATCACTTCAACGAGATCTTAGAAGTATTCAACTATCATCGATTCGGTAGTGCTAATACACAAAAACAGTTAATAGAATATTTAATTGAACTAGCTTTAGAAAATGATGACTCTATCTATCTAATGAAAAAAACAATTGATTTCTTAACTCGAAAAAGAATTATTTTTCCATCTATAGCTACACTTGAAGACATTATAAGCCGCTGTCGAGATAAAGCAGAAAACAACTTATTTTCAATATTACTCTGTTCATTAACAGATATACAAATTGAAAAACTAGAGAGTTTGTTTCAAATTTATGAAGAGACGAAAATAACTAAACTCGCTTGGCTAAAAGACATTCCAGGTAAGGCAAATCCAGAAAGCTTTATGAGTATTTGTAAAAAAGTGGAAGTGATTGCTTCCATGGGACTCGGGACAATTAATGTCTCCCATATTAATCGGAACAGGTTTCTTCAGCTAGCTAGACTAGGGGAAAATTATGATGCATATGACTTCTCCCGTTTTGAGCTTGAAAAAAGATACTCTTTACTTATTGCTTTTTTAGTCAATCATCATCAATATCTGATCGATCAACTGATTGAGATTAATGACCGCATTTTAGCAAGTATTAAACGCAAAGGGACACGTGATTCACAAGAACAGTTAAAAGAAAAAGGAAAATTGGCTACTAAAAAATTGGAACATTATGCTTCTTTAATTGATGCTCTTCACTTTGCAAAAGATAATGATAGTAATCCTTTTGACGAAATTGAACGAATCATGCCTTGGGAAGATTTAGTACAAGATGGAGAAGAAGCTAAAAAAATTACAGGTAATAAAAATCATGGCTATTTAGAAATGGTTCGAAATAAAGCTAATTACCTCCGAAGATACACGCCAATGTTATTGAGGACCCTTTCGTTCAAAGCAACTCCGGCAGCAAATCCAGTCCTCATGGCCCTAACTCAACTAACTGATTTACACAATAGTGGTAAAAGAAAAATACCGGCAGATACTTCTACTGATTTTGTGAGTAAAAAATGGAAAAGCCTTGTTCGGCCAGAAGAGGGGAAAATAGATCGGTCTTACTATGAGTTAGTAGCTTTCACCGAGCTAAAGAACAATATTCGATCAGGAGATATTTCAGTTGAAGGAAGTATGATCCATCGAAATATTGATGATTACTTAGTTGATTTATCTGCTTGTATTGATTCAGAAACTATTCCAGACACGTTTGAGGACTATTTAAAGGATCGGGAAATAATTTTAGATTTACAGCTTCAATTTTATTCGACAGTTGATAAGAGAATTTCAAGAGCAAACCTTAAAAAGTTGGAAAAAGTTACACCTAGCGAAGCAGAAATATATAGAAAAAAACTTTATTCAATAATTCCTAAGATAAGGCTTAGTGATCTTTTAATTGAGGTGGACAGTTGGACCAACTTTTCACAAGAATTTAGTCATGATTCTACAGGGAAACCGCCGAGTGAACAAGAAAGAAAAATTATTTTTGCTGCTTTGCTGGGTTTAGGGATGAATATTGGTCTTGAAAAAATGGCCCAATCAACTCCTGGAATTTCTTATTCTCAGTTAGCCAATGCCAAACAATGGCGCTTTTATAAAGAAGCTCTGACTCGTGCTCAATCTGTTTTGGTTAATTATCAGTTAAAGCTTCCTGTTGCAGACTTTTGGGGTGAAGGAAAAACCACTGCTTCAGACGGAATGCGCGTCCCAGTGGGCGTCTCAGCTCTAAAATCCGATGTTAATCCACATTACAAAAGTATGGAAAAAGGAGCTACAATGATTCGATCAATAAATGATAGGCATACGACTCATCATATCGAGGTTGCTTCAACTAATACAAGGGAAGCTACTCATACCCTTGATGGCCTACTTTATCATGAAACAGATCTAGATATTGAGGAACATTTTACTGATACAAATGGGTATTCTGATCAGGTGTTTGGAATGACCGCATTACTAGGCTTTGATTTTGAACCTCGCATCAGAAATATAAAAAAATCACAATTATTTTCTATCAAATCACCTTCCTACTACCCTAACTTATCAGAAGATATAAGCGGAAAAATCAATGTAAAAATTATTGAAGAAAACTATGATGAAATTAAACGAATCGCCTATTCGATTCAAACAGGAAAAGTATCTAGTTCTTTACTATTAGGAAAGCTAGGCTCATACGCACGTAAGAATAGAGTAGCTCTTGCACTGAGAGAACTAGGTCGCATTGAAAAGAGCATTTTTATGATAGATTATATTACAGATAGTGAGCTACGGCGAAGGATCACTCATGGACTAAATAAGACAGAAGCGATTAATGCTTTAGCTAGAGAACTATTTTTTGGGCGACGCGGAAAATTTATGGAGCGCGATATTCGCCGACAACTTCAAAGTGCTAGTGCGCTTAATGTGTTAATAAATGCAATAAGTATATGGAACGCCGTCTACTTACAAGCAGCTTATAATTATCTCGTCAAAATAGATCCCGAAGTAACTAAGTATATGAAGCATGTATCTCCTATTAATTGGGAGCATATCACTTTTCTTGGAGAGTATAAATTTGACTTGTTATCTATTCCTAAACACTTAAGAGAATTGAATATAAAAAATAAATAGGCCTTGAAACATTGGTTTAGTGGGAATTTGTACCCCTTATCGATACAAATTCCCACTAAGCGCTCGGGACCCCAGGTAAGAAAAATTCATCAACGGAAACATGAAGTAACGATACAAGGTCATAAAGAACTTGTATGCTGGGGTGTTGCCCTTTATTTTCAATATTAGTTAAGTACCGTGGGTCAATTTCAATCAATGCTCCCACTTGTTCACGAGTTAAACCTCGTTTCAATCGAGCTTCTTTAATGGCTAAACCAAAGGCTCTAAAATCATATTTATCTTCTTTTTTACGCATAGTAGACCACCTCTATACATTTTATTGTTCCTACTGAATTAAAAACAGGTATAGAAAAACGTGTTATATGGTTTATAGGTTTATATTTAATAAAAAGCACTACTAAACGCCAATAAAAAAAACCGTTATATGGTAGTGCTATTTACGCTGTTAAAATATTGTATATTACTTCCAAATGGCGGTTTGTTGGAGGTCAACGTCGCCATGAAGTACATCATATACAATAAATTTCCTTACATTGGGTTCTTGTCAAAAAAAGTCGTCTATCTGCAATAGATAAGTACGTCCACCAATGTGGTTTTATAAATCATATAGATAGAATAACAGAAGCATGTAAACAGAGAAATAAATCTGTTTATATGCTTTTTTGGCTATTCAGAACTTTTTTACAAAGTTTATTTATCAGTAATGCAACAAATCCCCCTTTCACATTGGGACTAAGAGTGAAAGGAGATAAACGAGCAAGGCTCACTTCCTTTCCTAGACAGAAAGGGGGTGAGAAACATGAAACCATCTTCTTTTCAGACCACAATAGAAAATCAGTTTGACTATATCTGTAAACGTGCTATGGAAGACGAGCGAAAGAATTATATGCTTTATCTTTCAAGGATTGCAAAGCGTGAGGTGTCCTTTTCGGATGTTGGCGATTATCTTGTTAGCCAGTTTGCGACAACAGATAACTATTCAACTGACTTTCAGATTTTTACACTCAATGGGTTATCAGTAGGCGTTGAAAATGATTTGTTGAGTGAAGCATTACGTGAGTTGCCAGACAAGAAACGTGAAATTCTACTGCTGTTTTACTTTATGGACATGAGCGATTCAGAAATTGCAGACCTGTTGAAATTGAACCGTTCTACTGTCTATCGGCATAGAACCAGTGGACTAGCCTTAATTAAAAAGTTTATGGAGGAATTTGAAGAATGAAAACACAATATCCTATGATTCCCTTTCCTCTCATTGTAAAGGCAACAGATGGCGATACCGAAGCGATTAACCAGATTCTACATCATTACAGAGGGTACATAACGAAGCGTTCCCTACGACTTATGAAAGATGAATATGGCAATCAAAGTATGGTCGTTGATGAAGTCTTACGTGGAAGAATGGAAACCAGACTGATTACAAAGATTTTGTCATTTGAAATTAAGTAATATCCTCTCTCCTTTCGTGGAAGCGTGCTAAACCATTCCACGCTTCCCGAACAGGGAGGTTTGTTATTCCACCAAAGCATATTGAGCTTTCAATGTGTTTTGATAGGCTAACGAGCCATTGTTCTTTGAAAACTGAATAAAAGTAATCGAATACGTTTCGATAAGAAAAGAGCCAACGGAACTAACCGCCATGACCTATCTTATAAAGATAGCGAGCGATTCATGTTAGTGATCCGAGAAGCAATCTTTAGCAGGATTGCCTGCAACGACATTCTTATCGTGATAATGATACTCCCATACAGTCAATAGTCCGAGCGTGATAAAACCGTCGCAGGCAATGAGTATGGCTACATGAGAACCATGCAGGGGTGGAACTCCCGTGAGCTTTGCTAAAGCTGTTCGATTGCTGGTAAAACAACTTTTATGAAATCCGAATAAGTGATTTGGAAAGGAGGATTTTATGAAGCAGACTGACATTCCTATTTGGGAACGTTATACCCTAACCATTGAAGAAGCGTCAAAATATTTTCGTATTGGCGAAAACAAGCTACGACGCTTGGCAGAGGAAAATAAAAATGCAAATTGGCTGATTATGAATGGCAATCGTATTCAGATTAAACGAAAACAATTTGAAAAAATTATAGATACATTGGACGCAATCTAGCGTCGCCAAAGGGTCTTGTATATGATAAAATAGTATTAAGTCGTATCAAGGCTCTTTCCATAAAGGAAAGGAGCAAATGCCATGTCAGAAAAAAGACGTGACAATAAAGGTCGAATCTTAAAGACTGGAGAGAGCCAACGAAAAGACGGAAGATACTTATACAAATATATAGATTCATTTGGAGAACCGCAATTTGTTTACTCGTGGAAACTTGTGGCTACAGACCGAGTACCAGCAGGAAAGCGTGATTGTATCTCACTTAGAGAGAAAATCGCAGAGTTACAGAAAGACATTCATGATGGTATTGATGTTGTAGGAAAGAAAATGACACTCTGCCAGCTTTACGCAAAACAGAACGCTCAAAGACCAAAGGTTAGAAAAAACACTGAAACTGGACGCAAATATCTTATGGATATTTTGAAGAAAGACAAGTTAGGTGTAAGAAGTATTGACAGTATTAAGCCATCAGACGCTAAAGAATGGGCTATTAGAATGAGTGAAAATGGTTATGCTTATCAAACCATCAATAACTACAAACGTTCTTTAAAGGCTTCATTCTATATTGCTATACAAGATGATTGTGTTCGGAAGAATCCATTTGACTTTCAACTGAAAGCAGTTCTTGATGATGATACTGTCCCTAAGACCGTACTAACAGAAGAACAGGAAGAAAAACTGTTAGCCTTTGCAAAAGCTGATAAAACCTACAGCAAAAATTATGATGAAATTCTGATACTCTTAAAAACAGGTCTTCGTATTTCAGAGTTTGGTGGTTTGACACTTCCAGATTTAGATTTTGAGAATCGTCTTGTCAATATAGACCATCAGCTATTGAGAGATACTGAAATTGGGTACTACATTGAAACACCAAAGACCAAAAGTGGCGAACGTCAAGTTCCTATGGTTGAAGAAGCCTATCAAGCATTTAAGCGAGTGTTAGCGAATCGAAAGAATGATAAGCGTGTTGAGATTGATGGATATAGTGATTTCCTCTTTCTTAATAGAAAGAACTATCCAAAAGTGGCAAGTGATTACAACGGCATGATGAAAGGTCTTGTTAAGAAATACAATAAGTATAACGAGGATAAATTGCCACACATCACTCCACATAGTTTGCGACATACATTCTGTACCAACTATGCAAATGCAGGAATGAATCCAAAGGCATTACAGTACATTATGGGACATGCTAATATAGCCATGACGCTGAACTATTACGCACATGCAACATTCGATTCTGCAATGGCAGAAATGAAACGCTTGAATAAAGAGAAGCAACAGGAGCGTCTTGTTGCTTAGTAGTACAAATGAATTTACTACTTATTTACCACTTCTGACAGCTAAGACATGAGGAAATATGCAAAGAAACGTGAAGTATCTTCCTACAGTAAAAATACTCGAAAGCACATAGAATAAGGCTTTACGAGCATTTAAGAAAATATAAAAAGATAATTAGAAATTTATACTTTGTTTAAAATAAAAAACCTTCATTTCTAAGATAAAATAAAGGCTTTGTGGGAGGTATTAGCGAATGACTGTGAAAGCATGTGTGGCTAATGGGTTAGGAGGTTGCGCTGCTTTCCATGTTTGGTAGTCCGAAAAACTCTTGATTGGTGTTTTTACTCACTTTCTATTTACTACCACCTACTAGTGAAAAATGCACCTATGGTTTTAATAATTGCATAGAGGAATGCTTTTTTCGTGTTCTGGAATCTGTTTTATAAATGTAATAATTCGAAATTAAAAGAAATAATATGACAATGATAATCCAAGCCAAGATAAGCATGATTTTCCTCCTCTAAAAAGCCAGTTACACCTTGAGTTTAACGAAGATAGTTCCCCATAACTACCCCTAACTCTATTTTCTACATACAAATATAATACCCTTTATAACACGTCTATGGCTCCTTCTTTTGAATATGAGAGGGATAAAATTATTAGGATTTAATCGTGAAAAATCACCTAAACAAAAAGCAAAACGTTATCTTCACTAAAAAACCAGCAAACGCTGGCTTTTTCGTCTATTTAATCATCTAGAGTTCTGATAGGAAAATAATAATAGTAATTTATATAGGAAAAGGAAAAATTCGCTCTAGATTTTTAAAGTACATCTTAATTAGCGACGCTGTCTCAATTCACCAGTTTTGGCATCGCAGAAAAGGCGTTTACCACCAACATAGACATAACGTCCTTTCACTTGACGACCTGAACCGTCGAAGTAAAGTTGTTTGCCATTGATGACCTGTTTCCCAGTCACTGCTTGACCTGCTGCGTTAAAGTAATACCAGCAACCACGGCCAGCTTCGACAAAGCGGTTCACCACTTGCTCACCAGTGTGGGCATCAAAGTAGCATTTCTTACCTTGGACAGTGAGCAATTTACCTTTGACTTGAGCACCGTTGCTACCAAAGTAGTAAACTTTATTGTTAATGTTTTGAAGACCTGTTACTTTGTGACCATCTTGGTTAAGGTAAGCCCATTGGTTAGCCGCGATTTGAATGAATTGGTTGATGACTGCTTGGCCAGTAACGGCATCATAATAGCGTCCTTCAGCCCAGCCACCTTTTAATTGGCTATGGTCTTTATTGAAGTAATAGAGTTTACCATCAATCACTTTTGCACCTTGAACGAGGCAACCAAAAGCATCCGCATAATACCAGTTGTTATTTTCAAAGATAAAGCGTGAAACAGCCATTTCACCTGTTTGAGCTGAAATGTAGTATTGCTTGTTGCCTTGTTGCATCATCTGACCTTTGATTTGACGGCCTTCTGAGTCAAAGCAGTATTCTTTACCATTGATGATACGTTTTCCTGTCACAGCGTAACCATGTTCATCTAGGTAGTACCAAGCTTGGTTTTCTTTATTTTGAACAAAGGTATTTACAGCCATATTACCAGTATCAGGGATGAAGTAACGGATACGGCCATCTGAGAAGCGAATAAACTTGTCTTTAGCTTGGATACCTGTTTGTGTATCAAAGTAGAAGGTTGTGCCACCCATTTCAATGAGACCAGTAGCCATGTGACCATAACAGTCGAAATAGCGGACATCCTTACGATAACCTGCAAAATCGTAGAAACCGTTGATAGCTTTCACACCATTCTTATCGTAGTAATAAGTGTAGCCATCGCTACCTTTAACAAGTGAGTCACGAGCTTGGAGACCATTTTCAAGGAAGTAATAAGCCTTTCCATCGATAACCTTTTCGCCTTTGACCTTTTGACCATATTGATCGTAATAATACCATTGATTTTCGCCTACACGTACAAATGATGACTTGGCATTGTTCGAATCAACACTTGGTTTAGTCTCGCCTGAGATGATTTGGTAACCTGAGTTATTTTGTTGATTTCCTTGCGAAATGATAGTGACATTAGCATTTGAACCGCTTGATTGACCTACTGTCACATTCGGAAAGAGTTTATTTGAATTCGAAACGATAGTCACATTTGGCGTCGTTCCTGAAGCCGTGATGGTAATTGTCGTGTTTCGACCACCATTCCAATGAATGCCGTTTGAGTCAGACGAACTTGTCGTAATTGTCGCAAAACCGCTAGCTGACGATGATGAAGACCATGAAGATGACGACGAGTAAGAATACCAAGCTGAACTTGATGAGCTTGACGAACTTGACGCACTAGCACTTACTGATGCTGAGCTGCTACTTGATTGGTAAGCAGAACCCGTTTGTGATGAATTAGAGTTTTGTGTTCCTACGACTTGAGAAGATTGTGACGAACTCACTTGACCAGCTCCACCACCTACCACATTCTGTGATGAGCCTCCTGTTGAGGCAGATGATGAAGACTCGTAGCTTGAGCTTGTTTGACTGCCATAGTTAGATGACACTGCTGACAAATGGCCAGCATCTTCTGTCAAGGTTGGCGAATAGCTTTCATTAATCAATGAAGCACTTGATTCAATGCCTGCATCTGTTTGTTCAAAACCGTCACCATTAGGAAGTGACACTTCGTCTGCTTGTGCCGATTGGTCCGCTAAAAGTGCTCCACCCGCAAGTGCAACCATCGACAGCGTACTAACTCCGATAGTCACCCAGTTTTTCTTGACCTTGTGCAACTTAAATCCAACTTTCTTTTCCATAACATACACCTTTCAATATAACTTTATTTCTCTATACTATGTTAAGGGATTTTGGAAGCGAATACAATTACAGATGCATAACCCTAGTCTCATAAGACTAACCTTCTACCCATAATCCATTTGAAGAAACAAGTCTAAGATATATACCTATAGCCTTTATATGTTAGAAAACGTTACCAAAAAAACGTTCGGATTTTCTTAAATTCACACAGAAATTTCGATGTTTAGCCGTTTTATCTCCCCCTTCATTAGAGGACTGAGTATAGTTTAAAGCGAAAGTAAGCAGTTTATTGACGATTCTATTAATCAAACTCATTGTTTGCTTACAATCCACTAGACATTTCGAGGGAAATGATAAAAGAAAAGTACTTGAAAGAAAATACTTCAAGTACTTAAAAGTTTTGAAATTATGTGGAAAACTACTGATTTTCAATCTATAAGCTTCTGGGATAGTCTCAAAAATACATTTTTTCTACCTACTTATCGTTTTCTGACCCAAGCTCCAGTATTGGCGTCATAGTAACGGCGTTGGCCTTTAACCCAGACGTAACGGCCTTTGACCTGACGGCCAGAAGCGTCAAAGTAGAGGTGTTGGCCGTTGATGACTTGTTCACCCGTTACGGCTTGGCCTGAGGCGTTAAAGTAATACCAAACGCCACGAGAAATTTGGATAAAGCGATTGGTC
This sequence comes from Streptococcus sp. cx1, assembly GCF_052384325.1. Classification (NCBI taxonomy): domain Bacteria; kingdom Bacillati; phylum Bacillota; class Bacilli; order Lactobacillales; family Streptococcaceae; genus Streptococcus; species Streptococcus sp. cx1. The sequence goes on from NZ_JBQSUN010000003.1 coordinate 181,197, forward strand.
ACAGCTTCACCACTATTGGCATCAAAGTAGTATTTCTTTCCTCTGTAAGTCAGAAGTTTCCCTTTAGCTTGGACCCCATTGCCTTCAAAGTAGTAAAGTTTACCATTGATATGTTGGAGACCAACTACTTTTTGACCGTTTTGGTTGAGGTAAGCCCATTGGTTGGCACCGACTTGAACAAAGCGGTTGGTTACGGCCTGACCTGAGTCACCATCATAGTAACGGCCGTTGGCCCAGGCGCCCTTGACTTGGCTATAATCATTGTTGAAATAGTAGTGATTACCATTAATGACTTGAGCACCTTTAACTAGCTTACCATTGCCATCGACATAGTACCACTTGTTGTTCTCAGTCACAAAGCGTGAACGGGCAATTTCACCGCTATCGCCATCAAGGAAGTAACGTTGGTTATTGATAGTGACAAAGTGTCCTTTAACCTGACGTCCTTCATTGTCAAAGTAATACTGCTTACCATTAATGGTATGAAGACCTGTTACGGCATAACCGTTGCTATCGAGGAAATACCAAGCCTTGTTTTCAGGATTTTGCGCAAAACGGTTGACTGCGAGATTTCCTGTATCTGGAATGAAGTAACGTGTGCGTCCGTCCGCAAAGCGGATGAACTTGTCTTTGGCTTGAATACCTGTCTTTTCATCGAAATAGAAGGTTGTGCCATACATGTCGTGGAGGCCACGATACATTTGACCGTTGCCATCAAAATAGCGAACATCTTGGCGAGGACCCGCAAAGTCATAGAATCCATTAAAGGCCTGAACCCCTTTAGGATCGTAGTAATATACGTGACCATCACTGCCTTGGCGAAGGACATGACGTAGCTGGAGACCATTGTCTAGGAAGAAGTATTTCTTGCCATCAATGACCTGTTCACCTGTGACCATGTTGCCGTTCTTATCAAAGTAATACCACTGGTTGGCACCGACTTGAATGAAGGTATTCTTGGCAAGGTAGCCACTCGTTGAGAAGTATTGGACCTTATCTCCCACCCTACGGAAACCAGTTGCTGTGATTTCAGTCATTTGTTTAGGAAGGAAGGTTTGACCTGCCTTAAGGCTGAAGTATTGGTTGGTAGCGTTATCTTGCAAGACATAGCGAGCTCCAGTACCTTGGATATTGCTTCCATTGAAATACTTGGCTGACCATTGCGTGATTTTCTCATTGGTAGTCAATTTACGGCCGTTTGAAATCTGCACGCGCTCAAAGATTGCTGGGTATTTTGCCTTCAATTCATCGAGGAAGGCACCACCGTACTTGCCTTGGAAGTCATTTCCAAAGGTACGTGTTTTAGCTGCGTAGAGGCTATTGTAGATTTCAGCATTTGGACGTGGTGTACCGTAGCTGTTAGTACGAGAAGCTGTTACCACTTCTTTTCCAGGAAGATTGTAAATTTGGTCTGGAACCCAATCAGCAATGGCTGAAATACCTTCAGCGTGAAGGGCACGAAGGGCATCCATGAGGTCTTTGAGCGAACCGTATTTGTTGTTCTTACTCATGGCAATATCGTAACGGTCTTCGAAGGCATAGCCATTTTCAATGATAGAATCCAAGAAAGTACCGTCCTGACTAGACACGTATTGTGGCGCAAATTCAAAGGAAGTAATTCCCCACTCTTTGAAGAGTTTGGCATTTTGAGCAATCACACGGTTGGTGTACTGACTTGGGGTCTTAACGAAATCTTGGAAGTTTGAGAAACCTTCACAGATGACTTGTGAGTCGAGAGCTGCTGATGATTCAAAGACCTGCTCACCCTTCTTAGTCGTCGAAGCCTTGGTGAGGGCATCTTGGTTTTCTGAAGCACCTACTGGCACCCAAACCGCTAAATAGCCTGAAACTTCAACGGTTGAATGACCAGTAATATCGTCTGCCGTGAAGGTCAAGTTCCCTTGATTGTCCGTATAGCGAACCAATCCAGCTGGCACATCAGAATCCTTGAGGTAGGTCGCAAGACCTGTCGATTTGCTGAGAAGTAATGGACGGTAAGCCTGATTTTTGTGGGCAGCTCCCATATTGACCACCAAATGATCATTTGCTCCCAACTTCATATCTGGACGGTTGGCTGTAAGGACGAGCATTCCTTGGTTGCGTGTTTCGGCAGTACCAAGCTGGTTGGCTTCTTCTGCTCCTTTACCATAACGCACAGATGACATGATTTCATAGCCATTAAGCTTAGTAACCTTCATGTCTTGACCACCTGCTACATATTTGATGCGAGCACGGAGCAGGGCATCGATGGCATTATAGTATGGTGATTTTTCAGCCATGTATTGGCCATCGTCGGTAAAGAGATCACCGTAGTAAACACGAGTGATACTATCCTTGTTGGTCAACATTGTGGCATAGGCAGCTGGGATATTGTACTGGGTGTACTTTTTATCAGCCTTGCGCATGTCCGCATTGTAGATTTCAAAAGCCTGTTTGAGCTCATCCATAGTGAAGGTGAAACCATCTGTTTTTGGATTAATCTGCTTGCTGATGATATTAGCCAAAACAGCTTGCACTTCACTATCATGGGCTCGCACGAAAATATAATTGGCATCACGTGGCGTGTGTTTCTGCTCACTTGAACGATTGTTAAGAGAGTTAGTAATCACGCGCTCCAAGCTGCCACGGTAATTTCTCTTACGCAAGAAAGTCGTCAAAAGCGTTTCACGTAGTGGATTGTCGATAGACAACTGAGCACCCTTGGTATCCTTGTTGTATTGATGATCGTTGTAAGACCAAGCTTCAAGGATTGACAAGTGGGCAATAGCGTTGGCTTCATTGTCTGCGACACGGTATTTTTCCTTGAAGTAGTCAGAAGCAATCTGCAAGAGGTCCGCATCCACATTGTCCACCGCATCGATACGAACACCGTCAAAGTTGGCACTTGGATCATTGCCAAGGATAGAACCAATATTCATGATGTAGTGGAGCCAGTTTAGTTGTTCAGCCTGAACAGCTGGGTTAGAGTTGTCGATATCGTTTGCCAAGAGCAACTCGTAACCACCATTTGAACGGTCAATATGGTATTTGCGTGTCCCCATTTGGTTAGTCGGTGTGCGGTTCATGAGGCGGAAGTCTGAATTGGCATGACTTGTCGCACTATTATTGAGGAAGGTCAGTGCTCCTCCTTGCAAGTGGTCTTTACCAACTAAGAGATTGTCCTCACTCTCAGAGTTCCAGCCAGGCTGTGTTTTGATGAAATCTGACATCAACTGGCGAAGCCAAGTGGTATTGCCCTCGCGACCAATACGTTCCTCAATTCCTCGTTGCACCGTTTCGGCAGCAGCTGCCAAGTCATAGCTCATCATGTCAGTCGTATAGGCCTTATCACTAAAGCCTTGTTGACTCATATAGTTGAGGTAGTTGACTTGTGTCACCTTGTCTGGCCACCAAGTCATCAAAAGGGGACGATAATCTTTCTCAGTTGAAGCTGTCCAATTCTTCCCATCCTTCAAAATCTGTTTTGGACGGTACCAGCTATCAGCCGTCAAGAAATTATCCAAGTTTTCAAAACTCTTACTTGACGTATCATAGGCCTGGTTATAAACCGCATAGATAGAGTTATTTGGAATGGCATCGGCACGATACAAAGGTTTACTTTGATCCACCATAGCCCCAGTCTCATCGAAATAATAAAGACGACCATCAAGTTCAATCGCTGTGTTCTTTTTCACAACGCCATTTTCAACATAATACTGCTTGCCATCGATAGTCTTCAAATTTGAAGCTACTGGTTTATAGTCAAGACTTGGCTGACTTGGTTGAACAGGTTTGTTTGGTTGAGACGGTTGACTTGGTTGAACAGGTTTGTTTGGTTGATTTGGCTGCGTTACAATAGTCACATTTGGTCTTGTGCCATTTGGACTTGTCACCGTCACGTTTGGCTTAGGCGTGTTTGGCCCTGTGATAATGGTTACATTTGGTGTCGTACCGCTGGCCGTAATCGTGATGTTAGTGTTACGGTTAGCATTGATACGAATAGTGCTATCAGCAGTGCGTGTGGCGATTGCTGGTGCAGCATTGGTCAAGACTCTAGGTCTTGCTTGTTCTGTCACATTAGGAGTAGACTGAGCACTTGTTTGCCCAGCTACTTGAGTCATAGCCTGACCTTGTGAGGTCTGTTCCGTAGTCTGTGTCTCTTGGGCACTGGCTTTAGTTTGCGAAGAAACTGCCACTCCCTGACTGGCAACTTGACTAGTTTGTGCTTGAGCAGTTGTTTCTTGGCTAACCGCACTTGTCACCACCTGAGAGTTTGTTTCGTGACTTACGCTGGCTGTTGCTACTGCTGACACACTTGCTTGAGCACTCGCTTGCTCAGTAACAGTTGTGGTCGTCACTAGACTGGCAGTGTCATCCTCACTTAGTTGCTGTAAGCCATCACCATTTGGCGTACTTGTCTCATCGGCCTCTACTTTTCCTTGAGCTAGGAGACTTCCACCTGCCAAGGCAACCATTGAGAGGGTCGTCACCCCGATAGTTACCCAGTTTTTCTTAACCTTGTGTAGTTTAAAACGTACCTTATTTTCCATCTATATCAATCATCCTTTTTCTGTTGTTGTCTCTACTCTATGATATATTCAGACAAATTACAAATAGGAAAAAGTCATCTTTTCTTCATAAATCTCTGCCACGCGCTCAGTTTTATTAACTTTGATTACTGAAAATGAGACCTTACACCATATGTAAGGTCCTAAATAGAGTTTTTTTGCTTCTCAAACTCCTTCAAGTGCTTATCTTCAAAGGCTTTTGAAGATTAAAGCAAGCTTCAATTAACCTTAAGAGATAGCAAAACTATGAGAGAAGTAGCCCCTAAAAAGACAATTCTGAAAAGAAAATTTTAGATAGAAAGACTCTATTTTTTCATCTGACTAAGATCGTGGTCTGTCTATGAGGAACAAAAATTAAAAATATAAATGATTTACACAGGTGAATTCTTATTTGACTAACGAAACTAAATATAGAATCTTTTATGTCAGTTCTTTAACATTTTTGATAATTCCGTTAGTTTCTGTTGTTTATTCTTAAAAAAGGATTATAATGAAGCTAGGTGAATATGTAAGCGTTTTAATTTTGCTTTAAAGGACACTTGGGGGATTATCTAAAAGATTGACATTAGTTACCTAATGCCTAAATAAGGATTATAGTAGGATAACCATTCCTGAGTCACTTTGAACCATCAAACTAGGGCTCATAAAAAGAATACAGCATCATTTCAAACTAGAGCTCTAGAGGGGACGCCTCATACTAGTAAGCTCTAGTTTTTTGTGTCTTAGAAGCCCAAAATAAACGAGATCTTCTATGCTTAGAAAGGAGGAAAATTCCGAACGGCTCTCGTTTTTCTAGAATCATTTCGTCAGGACTCATGTTTGCCTCGAACAGTCTCGTAATATAGAAATTGAGGAGGCTTGGAGAAATAAGGATTGTCACAAAAAGATTAACTTACATCGTTAGGGACTCCTCCCCAATGCTCACTTTTCATAAACTCTCATGACAGCCCTTATTTTGCAGTATGTAAAAAGTTTAAAATGAAAGGAGAATTACCATGGAAAAGAAAGTACATTTTAAACTTCACAAAGTTAAAAAACATTGGGTAACTATTGCAGTGACAGGACTTGCTTTGGGATTGAGTTTTGCAGGACTCAGCTACGCTTCAGCTGAAGAACAACCTACACCTGTTAATGAAGCAACTGTTGAAGCCATCATCAAAGAAGGCGCTATTGACGTTGAGGCTCCAGCAAGTAATGAAGCCACAACTAAACCTGTAGAAAACACAGCTGCTACCGCTTCGAGCGAGGTTGCCACTGTGTCAGAAACACCAGTGGTCACCTCTGAAGGGGCTTCAACAGAAACAGTCTCTGAAAAACCAAGCTCTGAAGTCACAAGCACAGCTAGTTCGGAAGCAGCTAATTCTGAAACTACACATTCTGAGGTAAGTGCAACGACTAGTGAGAGTGTTACAACTGAGAATTCGTCACCAACAACTAGTGATACTGATACCCCTAATTCTCAAGTTCCCTCTGCTGAAAATAATATCACTGGCGGTCACTACTACAGTGATAAACAGGGGAATTGGTACTATGAAGATGCTAATGGGAAAAAACTTACTGGAGACCAAACGATTGATAACGTAAGAGTCTCCTTCTGGGAGGACGGAAAACAAATTAAAGGACCACAAATCGTAAATTACAAACTATACCGTTATTTTGATGATAATACTGGTCAACTACAAACCAAACGTTATCTAGAATATAAGGGAAACTGGTACTATGTTGACAAGGATGGTATTCCTCTCAAGGGGGAACAAACCATTGATAGGCAAGAAGTTTATTTTGATTATGACGGAACTCAAGTCAAAGGAGACTTTAGTGAAAAGTATTCTGGTAATCTTGATAAGATGCACTATTATGACCCTAACACCGGAGCTAGAGTTAGAAAAGAAGGTCTCGTTCAAGATAAAGAAGGAAGAACCTTTTTTATCAATAATGACGGTTCTAAATATACAGGAACTCGTATGATTGATGGTAATCTTTATTATTTCGAAATCAACTCTGGTGTCATGCAAAAAGGAATCAGCATAGAGCTAGAAGATGGAAAGACTCTTCCAACTTCTAATAAATATGGAACGCCCACAAACATTACCCGTCGTTACTATTTTGACTCAGAAACCGGTCAGTTAGTCAAAAAACAAACAATTAAAGAACATGATAAATGGTACTACTACGGTGATGATGGAAATGCTATTCGTCCTAAAGATGGGGAAACCCTTATTAATGGACAAATCGTCTATCTCTACTCAAACGGCCGTCAAGCTAAAGGAGAACTTGTTCTTGATAATGGGGTCCTCCGTTACTATGATCCTGATTCTGGAGCTCGTGTTGTAAATACAAGCCTAACGATCAATGGGATGACTTATAACTTTGATGAAAATGGAATTGGTAAAGATGCTCCAAACCCTAACGGCTACTATAGCGATGAACAGGGTAACTGGTATTATAAGAATGCAAGCGGAGAAAACCTTATCGGTTCCCAAATCATTAAGGGACAAAGAGTATTCTTCCGGGATAATGGACAACAAGTCAAAGGGGCCTATTTAGATATATATAATGACCTTAAAGGTTACTACGATATCAATACAGGAAATCTCGTAACCAATCGTTACGTTGAAGTTAATGGTAATTGGTACTATGTTAATAAATACGGTAGCCCACTAAAAGGGGCCTACATTATTGATGGACAAGATGTTATGTTCGATCCCCATGATGGTAAACAGATTAAAGGAGGATTTGTAAGAGATCCGAAGTTTATCTCCAAATATTATTACATGCCTAAGTACTACTATGATAAAGACAATGGTTGCAAAGTAACCCATGCAGGCTTTGTTAATGAAAATGATTCAACCTACTACCTTGATGATAAAGGACAAATAGTTCTTGGGCTTCAGGAAATTAATGGCGATTTCTATTACTTCCGTCCAGAAAATACGTATAAACACTATGACATTGGAGAAATGTTACGAGATCGTTTTATCTATGAAAATAATAAGGTCTATTATGTTGATCATAGTGGTAAAATCTTGAAAAATCGCTTTTTCGAACGTAATGGAACTGGAACTTGGTATTATTTTACAAAAGATGGTACAGCTGCAACAGGAGAAGTTGAAATTAATGGTCAAAAACTATACTTTGATAATCCTTGGGGTTTTCAGACCAAAGGAAGGGTTGCTCAAAACGGTAAATTCTATGACAAAGATTCTGGTGAACTAGTGACCAATACTTTTAAAGAAGTATTGACTTCCGTTGGTAGTACCATAAATGGCGAAATTTTATATGCAAAGGACTGGTATTACCTTGATAGGGAAGGCCGACCACTAAAAGGACCTCAAACACTTGATTATGTCAAAATGTACTTCTTCCCTAATGGAGCACAGGTTAAGGGACGTTTTGCTCCTGATGGACACTACTATGATAAGGATACTGGTGCACTTGTAACAAACCGTTACGTCCATATCTATAACTGGAAATTTCAAGATAAATACGGTAATCCTGTCGATAACTTTTTTATCAAGTACCCACATAATTTTATTTTTGGTCTCAATGATAACACAATACCAGTAGACATTAGTCACTACCCACTTTCAAGCAAAGACTTCGATTGTGAGGACTATTTCTACTACGTTGATGTCAATGGTGATAAAGTTACCGGTGAGCAAACCATTGACAATGTCCCAGTCTACTTCCACAGTAACGGTAAACAAGCCAAGGGAGAGCTAGTCACCGTCGATGGTAAAATCCACTACTACGATGCTAACTCAGGTGCCCGTTTGTCAAATATTGACATTACTATCAAAGGGCAAACCTATCATTTTGATGCGGATGGAAACGGAACACTCATTAGTTAATGAAGTTATAAATACTCCTTCTCAATAACGACAGTTCAAAATGAAAGGAGAATTATCATGGAAAAGAAAGTACATTTTAAACTTCACAAAGTTAAAAAACATTGGGTAACTATTGCAGTGACAGGACTTGCTTTGGGATTGAGTTTCGCAGGACTCAGCTACGCTTCAGCTGAAGAACAGCCTACCGCTGTTAATGAAGCAACTGTTGAAGCTATCATCAAAGAAGGTGCTGTTGACGTCGATGCTCCAGCGACTAGTGAAGCCACAGCTAAACCTGCAGAAAACACACCTACTACCGCTTCGAGCGAAGCTGCCACAGTATCAGAAGCACCAGTAGCTAGCTCAGAAGTTGCTTCAACAGAAACAGTCTCTGAAAAACCAAGCTCTGAAGTGACAAGCACAGCTGGTTCAGAAGTAGCCAGCCCGGAAACTACACATTCTGAGGTAAGTGCAACAAATATACCTACAAACAACGAAAACCTCATCATAAGTGCTTCTCCCGATAAAACAACTTTAGATACTTCACAAAAATATGGTGATTTCACCATCACTGTTGAAGCGGAAGGTATCACAAAAAAGACAGATAAAAGAGAGAGTTTCGTTTCAGATGCAAATGGTGTTACCTATTATGTAGATTCAAAAGGGCAGCTGGTTACCGGACCAAAAGTAATCAACGGTTTCCAATATTACTTTAACGATGACGGCACTATGGTAAAAGGGCAGCTTAGGAAAGTTGACGACAAACTGCACTTTTACGATGAAAACGATGGCAAGCTAGTAACAGACCGTTTTATTACATTCAAAGACAACCACTATATTCCAGAAGAAAACTATAGTAAAGTTGTTTACTTCAATGAACCTGCTTATATCGAACCAAACTATTATGTAATGCCTGGACTAGAACGTTACTATTTCGATAAAAATGGTAACACTCTTAAGAAAGGTCGTCAGACAATTTTAGGTAACGACTATTACATCTATGACAATGGCCAAGTTGCTGTTCATAGACTAATGGAATTAGATCACAAACGCTACTACTTTGATGACAAAGGGGCCTTAGTCAAAAATAAACAATATCCTATCATCGAAAAGGGTTTATGGAAGTCTATGCCATATGTATTTTATTCAGACAACGATGGGGTAGCACATTATCTCAATAAACAACTAAACATTGTGACTTATCCATTCCCAACTTACTATACTCTTCCTTCAGAAAATAATAGAGACTATCCAAAAAATCAATTTATGATGGACTACGAAGGTCGTTGGTATTACTTCAACAAAGACGGATTTCCTGTCACTGGACCTAAGACTGTTGATGGCTTTGAACTCTACTTCCATGAATCATATCGTCCAGAAGGACATCAAGCTAAAGGCGAATTCATTAATATTGATAATAAAATCTACTACTTTGACAAAGACAATGGCCGTAAAGTCAAGGACACTTCCTTTGAGTTAAACGGTATCCATTATATCGCAGATAAAGAAGGGAACATCACTATCCAAGGTGATTCTAGATTCCATAACCAATATGTCAGCGATGATAAAGGCAACTGGTATTACTACAACTCCGATGGCAATAAACTCATTGGCGAACAAACCATTGATAACGTCAAAGTCTACTTTAAGGACAGTGGAGTCCAAGTTAAAGGACACTTCGCTCCGAATGGACACTTCTATGACAAGGATAGTGGTGAACTTGTTACCAATGCTTATGTAGAAGACAATGGAAACTGGTACTATGTCGATGAAAATGGTCAAAAACTCATTGGAAACCAAATTGTTGATAGTTATCATGTTTGTTTTCACAGTGATGGTCGTCAACTAAAAGGTGAGGCTAGCTACTCAAATTCAGGTCTACCAAAACATTACTATGATTTGCATAATGGACAAATGGTTATCAACTCTCTTATTCAAATCGATGGTAAGACCTATAAAGCTGATAATGAAGGTAAACTCTCTGAAGTACCATATGCTTTAAACTATCGCAACCAAATTGTTACCGACGAATTTGAAAACAGCTATTATTATGACTACCAAGGAATGATGGTTAAAAATCAATACGTTACTATCTATCACCTAGAGAATGACTATCTTAACCCTAAAATTAGAAAAGTTACCTATTATGCAGGATATGACGGAAAATTCCTTCACGGTCCCCAAACAATAAATGGTGTTGCTGTTTATTTCAATGCCTATGGTGAACAAATCAAAGACCAGTTTGCAGACGATGGTTACTATTATGATAAAGATACCGGTTCTCGTGTTAATTTAGGAGTCAACCAATCAGTTATGATAAATGGTAAATGGTATTATCTTGACCATAACGGAAAGCGATCTAAAGGTGAGTTTATTAAACAAGGAGGAAACAAATACTACTACGATAAAATTAATGGTAAGCGTGTCATTGGAACACTTTTTGAAGTGAACGATAAACTTTATATTTCAGATCAAGAAGGTGTCATTACTGAAAAGAAAGATGATATCAAAAAAAATGGACTGTTCTATGATGACTACCACAATATCCATTATATGAATGATAATGGTCATCTAGCTAGGAACTTATACGTTCCTTCTAACCACAATGGATTTAGCGACGATACAAAACCATTTTACTATTTTGGTTCCGAAGGAATAGCTTTAAAAGGGGAGCATACTATTAATGGTGAAACAGTATTCTTCGATGAAAATGGAGAGCAAGTAAAAGGAGGTTTCGCAAAAAACGGTAAATATTACGATAAACATACAGGTAACTTAGCAAGAAATACTTTCAGAGAGCGTACTGTAAGAATCGCTCGTGAATGGCGTGCTAATGGTATCTCAACTACATTCCGCTACTACCTAGATAATAGTGGCTACAAGGTGTCAGGTTATCAGACTATTAACGGTGAGGACTACTACTTCTACCCTGATGGACCACAGTTAAAAGGGGATTTCGCACCAGATGGTAGATATCACGATAAAGACACTGGAGCTTTAGTCACAAAACGTTATGTTCAAATAAAACCATGGCATTTTATCACCGACCTAGGTAATGAGCCTATCGACCATAATTATGTTCAAGTATTTCAATTCGATAGATACCCTAGTCTAGCAGACACCTCAACTGGTGCAATTACTAGATATTTTGGTAAAAAATATTCTAATAGTTGGTACTACGTCGATGAAAATAGTCAAAAGGTAACTGGACACAAAACTATCGATAATGTGAAGGTTTACTTTGATAAAGATGGTAAACAAGCTAAAGGTATTGTTGCTGATGATGGTTATTACTATGACAAGAATAGTGGTGAACTTGTTGACTTAGGACATGACAAATTCGTTGACGTTGACGGTTATCGTTACTATGTTGGTAGTGATGGCAAATGTTATAAGGGTGAACAAAAGATTGGAGATGATTACTACTATTTTCACGATGATGGTAGACTAGGCTACGATGAATTGCGAACAATTTGGGCGGGAAATGACTACTACTATCATTATTATTACCCAAAAACTGGAAAACGTGCTAAAAATGTTGACATTACTTTTAATCACTCAATTCGTTACAAGGTGAAAGCTGAGCTTGTTCATTTCGATGAAAACGGTGATGGAAGGGTTATTAAATATATTTACGAATAATATTTATTTCACACATATAATTCCAATTTGTCTTTCAATGAAAGGAGAATTATCATGGAAAAGAAAGTACATTTTAAACTTCACAAAGTTAAAAAACATTGGGTAACTATTGCAGTGACAGGACTGGCTTTGGGATTGAGTTTTGCTGGCCTTAACTATGCTTCAGCTGAAGAACAGTCTACCCCTGTTAATGAAGCGACTGTTGAAACCATCATCAAAGAAGGCGCTATTGACGTTGAGGCTCCAGCGACTAGTGAAGCCACAGCTAAACCTACAGAAAATACACCTGCTACCCCTTCTAGCGAGACTGCTACAGTATCAGAAGCACCAGTAGCTACCTTAGAAGTTCCTTCAACAGAAACAGTCTCTGAAAAACCAAGCTCTGAAGTGACAAGTACAGCTAGTTCGGAAGTAGCGCATTCTGAAACTGCACATTCTGAGGTAAGTACAACGACTAGTGAGAGTGTTACAGCTGAGAATGCGTCACCTGTCGGTGATATCCCAATCGAAAATACCACAAGAGGAACTGACCGTTCTGCCTTTACTGAAAAAAGGAATGGATTTGTTACCGAAAAAGAAGAACGCATTGAAACAGAAAACTATTTAGGTAGTCTTATTACCACAAGACATCCTTATTACGTAACTTATTACTACGATAACAACGGTAATAAGCTTATGGGATGGCAAGATATTAATGGAGAACGCTATTATTTCAAAAAAGAGCGAGAACATCCTGGTTTCGAAACCATTGATGGAAAACTCTATTACTTTACAGATAGTGCACGTATGCTCCATGATGAATTTGTTGAAGAAAATGGTCAAACTTACTATCTAGGTAGCGATGGCGTGCGAGTTTCTGGCTTACAAGATATCAAAGGACAAACCTATTACTTTAATCCTGATAGAAACGGCCAACTTAGCTACGGCTTGAACGTGGTTGGTGACAAGCTCTATCTGTTTGGAGATGCTGGCAAAGAAAATGCAGGACAATTAGTTAAAGACACACATCTCAACAACGGTGATTTCAAACTCAATATTGATCCTAATGGTATCGTTACAGTGGCAAATAACCATCCCGCTTTTCTACAAGATAATGGTGGTCACTGGTACTATATGGATAAAGATGGAAAACTTATGACTGGACCACAAACTATTGACGGCTTAACCTATTACTTTGACTCAGATGGTAGACAGGTCAAGGGTGAACGCCGTAAGGTCAATGGCAAATCATATTTCTACGACCCAGATAACGGCGCCCTTGTGACGAACCGTCTCGTCACCTTCAAAGCTGGACGATTCATTCCTGAAGAAAACTATGCTAAAGAAATAAGATTTGACTTTGCTCCTTATGCAAATTATGACAACAACGAACATCCTGAACTCGAACGGTATTATTTAGGTGCCGATGGCCTACCAGTCACAGGATGGCAAACCATCAATGGTAATAAGTACTTTTTCCAAGATGATGGAAATATGGTCGTGCACAGATTTTTCAATAACTATTACTTCTACAATGATGGTACCATTGCTAGAAATAAACGATTGAATATTCCTACACACTATATTATGAGAGAATTTCCAAATATCTATGAATTTGATAATGATGGGGTTGGTAAATTCATTTCTAGTGATTTTAAGGACCTTCGACAAAAGACTGCTTATTTTGTCCAAGATAAAGATGGGTATTGGCATTACTACGACGAAATTGGATGGCCAGTGAATGGTTCAACAACTGTTGATGGCTATGACATGTATTTCCATTTAGGAACTGGTCGCCAAGCAAAAGGAGAGTTAGTTGATATCAAAGGCAAGGTTTACTATTTTGATAAAGATAACGGTCGAAAGGTTAAAGATACAACTTTTGATTTCGATGGTAAGACCTATGTGGCAGACCAATCTGGTGCCCTCAGCATTAAAAGTCAATCAACTGAACGAAACCGCTATATTAGTGATTCCGAAGGTAACTGGTACTATGTCAATGACAAGGGTTACCTCCTCCTTGGTGCCCACACCATTGATAACGTCAACGTTTATTTCGGCACCAATGGTGTTCAATACAAAGGCCATTTTGCTCCTGATAATCACTATTACGATAAAGATAACGGTGCTTTAGTAACAGATAGATTGGTTGAGGATGGCGGCAAAGAGTTTTATGTTGATGAAGAAGGAAAGAAGTTTAACGGTACTAAATATTTGGACGGAATTCAGTACTACTTTAGCTACGGTGAAAAAGTGAAAGGTGAGTTTGATTATCCATACCGTGGTGATCATTATTATGACAAAGAGACTGGTGCCCTTGTAACTGGAAAATACTTCGAACATAAGAATAACTGGTATTATGCAAATAGTAAGGGAAATATTCTGACTGGTAGAAGAGTCATCGATGGCAAGCATGTCTACTTCTACGATGATGATTATGGACAATATAAGGGCATACAAGCTAAAGATAAACTCATCATTTTAGGTGGTAAGACTTACTATTATCTTCCTGGCTCTGGTAATCGTGCTGATAATGTAACCTTGACAATAAATCACGTTACTTATTACTTTGATAATGACGGGGTTGGCCATATCCTTCGATAGTCATTTACAAGTGGCTATGGATTTCAATTACTAAACACAAAAGGAAGTCGACAGTTGGTCAACTTCCTTTTTCATATAATCAATCACTGTCATTCAAACAGAACCCAATTATGACATTTTTTTAACATTTACGATTATCTTGTAAAAAAACTTGTTTGTAATTAAAAAAGTATTATAATAAAGGCAGGTGAGCATGTAAGCGTTTTACTAAAACGTTGAAAGTGTACTACAGAGGGATTAGGATTAGGAACTTGGCTTTAGAATTCTAACGTCAAAATAATTTTTTATGCATGAAAACTGGTCCTTAGGCACTTTGGCATGATAATCTAAGGCTCTTTTCATACACACATCTGTCTATAATACAAAACTAGAGCTTTAGAGAGAATGCTTCAAACTAAAAGTTCTAGTTTTTTGTATTTAAAGACATATGCCATAGGCTGGATTCAATAATAAAACGAAAGGAGAGAAATAAAAGTATTAGGATAAATAAGTGAAGACACTTGTTTCTAGATATGAATTACACAGCATAAGCATATTCTCCTTGCCACACGTTTGACGTGCTCCCCTATAAAATCTTCTTATGGTCATGACATGAGAGATTTAGATATGGGACTCAGTCGTTTTAACAGATTTGCCTACTTTTAACACTATTTTAACGGCGAGCTCCTTTATAACCACCCAAACATCGGTGTTCATTTTATGAAAGGAGTCTATTATGAATACTGAAATGAATTATCCATGGCACGTGTACAAGAAGCACCTTGTGGCACTTTCTTGTGTAACCGCACTAGCTGCTTTTTCCCTAGTTGCTCGCCCTGCATTTGCGGAAGAAGTAAAAGCATCTGATACGAATGCTAAGACCGAAGTTGTCGCACCTGCTATAGAAAATGTAGTGGCTACTGTTGAGACTAAGACACTTGATGAAAATCCAACAGCAACTACAACAGATGCACCAACAGGCACAAGCATTATCAATAGCGAAGCTACAAGTGTTACCACTGATACTACAGCTATTCCTGAAACAGCTAAACCCGCTTCAGAGGCTTCAAGTACAGTTATCTCTGAAACAAATTCAACAAGATCAGAAATACCTACTTCTAAAACAGGAGCTACAGTAAGTGAAACTGCTAGTATAGAAAACGCTAGATATGAGGACATCTCAGAAAATCGACTTAAGACTGATGTTTCTTCCTTCAATAACGATGAAAACACAGAAATTCAAGACGAAGATCCTGA
This sequence comes from Streptococcus sp. cx1, assembly GCF_052384325.1. Lineage (NCBI taxonomy): Bacteria > Bacillati > Bacillota > Bacilli > Lactobacillales > Streptococcaceae > Streptococcus > Streptococcus sp. cx1. Next base: position 197,035 of record NZ_JBQSUN010000003.1, read on the forward strand.
AGAAAATATTACAGGTGGTCAATGGTATAGTGACGTACAAGGTAGTTGGCACTACAAAAAAGACGGTAAAGACCTTATAGGCGCACACGTTGTTGACAATCAGCACGTGTATTTCCATGAAGATGGTAAACAAGCCAAAGGTGAGTCTGTCCAACGTAATAACCATTATTATTTCTACGACCAGAATCTAGGGCATAGGATAACTGAACAGTTTGTCAAGGTAGCTGATTTTCCTCACGATGAATACCGTTACTTTGGTAAATATGGTGTGGCTGTAACAGGCTGGCAAGATATTAATGGAAACCGTTACTATTTCTATCCTGACACTGCGTATAGAGTCTCCATTCCTTGGTACCAAGGAGATTGGGATGACTTCCATAAAGTTTACATTGATAGCAAGCCATACTACTTTGGACATGATGGTGAACTTTGGCGAAACCGCTATGTCAGATCTCTAGGGGGAATTCCTGGTGGCTATAAGAGCATGGATTTCGGAACATTTTACCTCGGCGATGACGGACAATACGTTACAGGCTGGCAAAAGAAAGGCGAAAAAGAATATTATTATTTTGAATACGGACGACAAGCTCGAGGAATCGGATTCAACAACAATGACAGCCAAACCAATGTTATGGGGCAATTTATTAGGTTCCCAGAAGGTATCCGTTACTTTGAACCTTATACTGGTGAACTTGTCAAAAATCGTATGATTTATAACGACAAGAATATGCTTTTTGAATATTCACATGGTTATATTCCTGGATGGCTCTATTTCGATAAAGACGGTATTGCAGTAACTGGACTTCAACAAGTTTGGGGTGAATACTACTACTTCCGTGATGCTGCTGGTCTCCCAATAAGAGTTCAGGGAGAAATTGTAGACTACAAGGGACATAAGCTTTACTTCGATCCAAACAATGGTCAAATGTGGCGTAATCGTAATGCCAACATTGATGGAAAAAATTATCATATTGATGAAAACGGCTACCTTACAGAGATTTAAGTCATCAATCAATTGTAATTAAGTTATTTTTGCATTATTTCAGTTTTTAGACTGAAAAGATTTTAAGATGAAGGGGAATTTATCATGATTACGAAAAGGACTAACCCAAAGAAACACCTTGTTGCTTTATCCTGCGCAACTGCTCTAGCTACTTTTACTTTAGTCGCACGCCCTACATTTGCGGATGAAGTAAAAATACCTGAAGCGACAGGCCAACCAACTGAGATTCTTGCACCTGCACAAGAAACTGTAGTAACTAATGTTGAGGTCAAAGCACCTACTACAAATCCTATTTCAACTAATACTGAGCTACCTACTAGTACAAGTACGGTTCTTAGTGAAGCTCCTAGCAATGAAGTCGCATCATCTGAATTAGCAAGCGAATCACCAGTAGAAATCACTTCTGAACAAGAAATTAGCAATCAAGATAATCAGGCAAATAAAGCTACACCAATTAAAACGGCAACTTCAGAAGCCTCTGCTACAAAGACTTCGTCAGAAAAAGTCACTGAACCTGTTCCTGTCGAAGAAACAAAAACACCTACAAAAAACAGTGAACAACCTGCCCCAATCGATGAAAATGAAAAGCCAGTCACACCTTCTGTAACACTTGAAAATGCACCTCATATTTCTGGTGGACATTATTATAGTGATGATAATGGTAACTGGTATTACAAGGATGCAAATGGCAAAAATCTTGTAGGGCTGAACTATGTGGATAATGTTCCTGTTTATTTTAGTCAAGACGGTATTCAAATCAAAGGTGGTTTTGCAGAGGATGGCCGATACTATGACAAAGATTCTGGTGCTCTCGTAACTAAGGCCTTTAAAGAACTCTTAACTTATATTGGTCGTGATGATATCAACAATCAAAACATCTATACTACTGATTGGTACTATCTTGATGCCGACGGACGGCCACTTAAAGGTCCTCAAAATCTTGATGGTACAAACATGTACTTCTTCCCTAATGGGGCACAAGTTAAGGGACGTTTTGCACCTGACGGACACTACTATGATAAGGACTCTGGTGCGCTCGTAACTAATAGCTTTGTTCATGTCTACAACTGGAATTATCAAAATCAAGACGGAAATCGTGTGAATCACTTTGTCATCACCATTCCTAATAATTCAGTCATTGGACCTAACGGTGAAAACCAATTTTTGGACATGAGTCATTACCCACTTTCTAGCAATGATTTGAATCGCGAAGATTTCTACTATTACGTAGATGACAAGGGGGATAAACTGACAGGACCTCAAACCCTAAACGGCATCCATGTCTATTTCGACCAAAATGGTAGACAACTTAGAGGTGAGTTTGAATTCGACGAAGATGGTACCGTTCATTACTACGATGCGAAAAACGGTGCACGCGCTGAAAATACCATTGTTAGAACAAATACTGGTGCCTTCAAATTCGATGCAAATGGTAATGGACGTTTGATGGGGCCTGGTGAAGAAATAGATACTCCCGTCACTCCTACAGTCACCCTAGACAAAGCACCACGAGTTTTTGGTGGTCACTATTATAGTGATAACGAGGGCAACTGGTACTACAAGGATGCAAACGGTAAAAACCTCATCGGTCTCAACTTCGTCGACAACATTCCAGTCTACTTCGACAAGGATGGCAAACAAGTCAAAGGACGTTTTGCAGAAGATGGCCGATACTATGACAAAGATTCTGGTGCTCTCGTAACCAAACGCTATCTTGAAACCCAAGATGGTGACTGGGTTTACGTCAATGATAAAGGTGATAAACTCAAGGGAGAACAAACTATTGATGGTGTTAAAGTCTACTTTGATGATTTCACTGGTGTACAAGTCAAGGGACATTTTGCACCAAATGGTAAATACTATGATAAAGATTCTGGTGCTCTCGTAACCAATGCTTTTAAAGAAATCTTAACTTACATTGGTCGTGATGACATTAACAATCAAAATATCTATACTACTGCCTGGTACTATCTTGATGCTGATGGTAAGCCATTAACAGGACCTCAAACCTTTGGAAATAGTCACTTTTACTTCCTTCCTAACGGAGCACAAGTCAAGGGACGCTTCGCCCCGGATGGACACTATTATGATAAAGACTCTGGCGCTCTCGTCACTAATAGCTTTGTTCATGTCTACAATTGGAATTACCGAAATCTCGATGGTGATCGTATCTTCCACTTTACTATCACCATTCCTGGAAATGATATCGTAGGTCAGGATGGACAATATCCAAGAGAAAGTAAAGATTTAGATCGTGAAGATTTCTACTACTATGTTGGTGCTAAAGGGGATAAACTGACAGGACCTCAAACCTTAAATGGCATCCATGTTTACTTCGACCAAAACGGTAAACAACTTAGAGGTGAATTCAAATTTGATGATGACGGAACTGTCCACTATTACGATGCTAAGAATGGCGCACGCGCTGAAAATACCATTGTTAGAACAAACACTGGTGCCTTCAAATTCGATGCTGACGGTAATGGACATTTGATGGGACCCGATGAAGTATAAGAATAGTATTCAAATAACAACTATTGATATCGCATAATTACTCTCATTTAGAAATCGCTAAAAAGGAAGTCGACCAACTGTCAACTTCCTTTTTACCTATTTTTGATAAATTTTTCTCTACTTTAAGAAAACTTTAGGTTTTGCTTTATATACTATAACCATCCTAAAACTTTTCTTTTTCATAATCTCCTAAATCCAAGGCTCAGGTCCTGGATTTTTTGTGCGATCAAGAAATAAACGATGTCATAGGTTTTGAGCTATTTCTTATATTCTTTTGCCTGATTAATCATATCTAGGAAATAAGCATGTACCCTTTCGTCACCCGTTAATTCTGGATGAAAAGAGGTCACTAACATCTGCTTTTCTCTAGCTGCCACAATTGCCCCATTGACTTGAGCTAAAATCTCCACTTCTGCTCCAACAGCTTCAATAATTGGCCCACGAATAAAGACCATTGGGATCTCCCCTATTCCTTTAAATTCAGCATCTGTGACAAAACTCCCCAATTGGCGACCATAGGCATTTCTGGCTACATTGATGTCCATGCTTGCTAAATGTTTTGTTTGGTCTCCCACTATGGTTTTAGCTAACAAAATCAGACCTGCACAGGTTCCAAATACAGGTAGTCCCGTTTCAATTTTTGCCTTAAGCGGCTCAAACAAGTCTAAATCATGCAAGAGTTTCCCCATAACTGTTGACTCGCCACCTGGAAGGATGAGCCCGTCCAAATCAGCGTGAGCTTCCCAATCCTGTCGATTTCTGATTTGAACCGTTTCAACCCCAAGTGCTTTCAAGACCTGCTCATGTTCTGCAAAAGCACCTTGCAAAGCCAGTATTCCAATTTTTGTCATCTATTTTCCTCGCTCTGCCATTAAGATGTCAATTTCATCCTTGTTGATACCAACCATGGCTTCCCCCAAATCTTCTGACACTTGCGCCAAAATATCTGGACGATTATAGTTAGTCACTGCTTTGACGATAGCTTCCGCACGTTTTTTCGGATCTCCAGATTTGAAAATCCCTGAACCAACAAAGACACCTTCAGCCCCCAGCTGCATCATAAGCGCAGCATCTGCTGGCGTCGCTACACCACCTGCCGCAAAATTGACAACGGGCAACTTGCCATGTTCATGGACATAACGGACCAAATCAATTGGCACCTGCAAGTCTTTAGCAGTAATATAGAGTTCATCTTCTCTGAGATTTTGAATACGGCGAATTTCTTGATTCATGAGTCGCAAGTGGTGAACAGCCTGAACAATATCACCAGTACCAGGTTCACCCTTGGTACGAATCATAGATGCCCCTTCTGAAATACGGCGAAGAGCCTCACCAAGGTCCTTAGCTCCACAGACGAAAGGCACATCAAATTTGGTTTTGTCCACATGAATAAGGTCATCGGCCGGTGTCAAAACCTCACTCTCGTCGATATAATCAATCTCAATCGCCTGCAAAATCTGTGCTTCCACGAAATGACCAATACGCACCTTAGCCATCACTGGAATACTAACAGCGTCCTGAATTTCCTTAATCATCTTAGGATCACTCATACGTGACACACCACCCACTGCACGGATATCGGCCGGAATGCGTTCCAAGGCCATGACTGCAGCCGCTCCTGCCGCCTCAGCAATACGTGCCTGCTCAGGATTTTGAACGTCCATGATGACGCCCCCCTTAAGCATCTGTGCCAAATTTTTATTTAAGTCGTAACGATTTGTCATTGCAATCACCTCTCATGTTTTTATGCCCTCTATTTTACACAGGATGATTTTTGAAGAAAAGAGTCTTTTTCTCAAACTGTATGGGGACAATTACCCTTTCAAGCATATCTATAGACGAAAAAATAAATAAATTAGGAAAACTCTTTTATAGGCTACAACTATCACGAATATAAGAATCTTTTTATAAAATCATGGCGTTTTTGTATCCGTTTTCTATTGAGTTTATTAGAAAATAAGATTAAAATATAACTGTAAATTAATTTTGGTTTTCATGTTGTTTTAAATGTCACAACATGAATTTACCAAGTCACCATATAAGGGGAAAAATTATGGAAAACAAAGTTCGTTTCAAACTTCATAAAGTTAAGAAACATTGGATCACAATCGCTGCCTCAAGTTTGGCTATTGGGGCTTCACTAATTGGACTAGGACAGGTCGGAGCTGATGAAGTCAAGCCTGAAACAACTGCCGTTAACAGTCCTGAAAATGTCGTCTCTGACAGCAATCTTGAGACTAGTGCTAGCCTTATAACAAGAACCGAAGTAGCTCCAGCAAGCACTACTGTTAATAATGTTCCTAGTGGGACAGTCTCAACTGACACTACTGTTAATAATGTTCCTAGTGGGACAGTCTCAACTGACACTGCTGTTAATAATGTTCCTAGTGGGACAGTCTCAACTGACACTGCTTCTACTAATGCGACTAGTCAGCCTACAGAAACGACTACTACACAGCCTGCTAACGAGACTGATAAAAAGGGTGAACCCGCTCAATCTGGTGAGACAGCTACAACCGATAGAAGTGTTGAAACCTCATCTGAAACAAGCGATAACGTAACTACTTCACAGGAAACACCTTCACAAGGTGGCAGATTCACTTCTGATGAGCAAGGTAACTGGTATTACCTAGACAGCGAGGGCCACAAACTAACTGGCCTACAAACCATCGATAGCTTTAACCTCTACTTCCATAACAATGGCATCCAAGCAAAGGGTGAAAAGGTAACCATTGATGGCAAGGATTACTACTACGATAAAGATAATGGGCGTAAGGTAACTGATACAAGTATTGAAGTAGATGGTAAAACTTATCTAGCAGATGCTGATGGTATCCTAACCGAAAAAACACAACTACCTACTCAGGTCGTGACCGGTGGTCATTTCCAATCTGACAACCAAAAAGATTGGTATTACTACACTGCCAACGGTGAAAAATTGACTGGTTGGCAAAATGTTGATGGTGTCATCCTTTATTTTGATAAAGATGGGAAACAAGTCAAAGGACAAGAACGAGAGATTGGTGGAAAATACTATCGATTCGATGAGAATGATGGTTCTCTATTAACGAATCAGTGGCATCACACTTCAATTTTCAATGGCTATAGGACAGAACCTCAATATACAACTTATACTAATTACTTAGGCGAAGATGGTGCTGCATTTATTGGATGGCATACCATTGACAGTAAACGTTATTATTTCAAACCTGACGGACTTTTGGCTAAAAATGATACTGTCACAATTGATGGGAAGATTTATCTTTTTGATTACCAAGGACAATTGGTCAAGAACAAATATGGCATTGTTGAAACTCCTTCAATGTTCCATGCAAACACTTCTACCTACCGTACCAATGCTAACGGCGAAGTCTTAACTGGTAAACAAATTATCGATGGAAAAGAATATATCTTTGCTTCAAAGGGTCAAGTTCTTGATGGTATCATAGGTTATGACAGCAAACTTTATCTAGTCACAGATAGTAAAATAGAAAAAAACTATTTTGGAGCCCTTTTTTCAAAAAAAACATTTTGGGGCGGGCCTAGTTTCTCTGGAATCTATGGAACTGATAAAAACGGCGTCCTCCTAGAGGGCATCCAACGAGGCTCCGATGGTTACCTTCACTACTTCCAACCAAAGGTGGAAAGTATTAACAAGCCTACGTGGAAAGAAATCGATGGCAAGCGCTATCGTCTAACAAAATCATATCGAACAGAAAGATATGCTGGTATGTACACCACTATTATCCTTACTAACGACACTTTGAAAGTCGATGATAAGACCTACACAATTGATAATGAGGGAGTAGTGACTGAATTTACGGCTAAAAACCAATTTGTTCGCGATGATTTCTGGAACTGGTACTACTACGACAAAGAGGGCAAACTCCTAACAGGCCGTCAAACCATTGATGGTGTTCAACTCTACTTTGATAAAAATGGTAAGCAAGTCAAAGGTAGCCTAGTAGACATTGATGGTAAAACTTACTACTTTGACAAAGACAGTGGGGCTATGTGGACCAATCGTAGTCTAACTCTCAATGGAATGACCTACGAAATTGATGACCAAGGACGTGTGACATCGTCACTTCGAAATACCTTTGTTCAAGATAAAGATGGTGACTGGACCTATCTCAAAGATAAAGGGCAAGTAGCTACTGGATGGCAGACTATCGATGGTGTTCAACTCTACTTTGATGGTACGGGGAAACAAATCAAAGGTGAGCGTACACTTATAGATGGGAAGTACTACTATTTCGATAAGAACAGTGGCGAGCTCCTCCGTAATGCATTCCATTCCTTTAGTTCCTCATATAAGCTCTACTTTGGAAATGATGGTGCTCAAGTTTTCGGATGGTACACACTAGATGGTCATCGTGTTTACTTTAAAGAAGACGGTCTACAAGCTAAAGATAAGGTACTTTCAATTGATGGCAATTATTATTACTTCAATCAAGATGGCCAACTTCTTGTTAATGGTTCCGCTAAATCATATAATAGTTTATATCTTGCAGATTCAGAAGGAAAATTATTATCCGGATGGAGAGAAATTGACGGTAAGACCTATTACCTAGATCCAAGCAACCAATATCGCTATATCAATACAACAGAAACCATAAATGGCAAGACCTATCTTTTCGGTTCTTACGCAGAATTATTACGTAATGAAACTAATTCCGGTTACGTTTCAGACGAAAATGGAATCGTTCGAATAGGATTCTACCGTACTGATAAAGGATACCTATGCTATCTTGAGCCTAGGGTAATCGAGTTCTACCAACCAACTTGGAAGGAAATCGACGGTAAGCTCTATCACTTTGAAAAATCAACCTCATTAGGGAAAGATTTGTACGGTTCTCCAATCACAACCAAAGCAACACTAGAAAAAGATGGCAAAACTTATGTCATTGATGAAAATGGTGTAGCGACTGAGAAAATGAATTAAAGTGGAAGAACAAGATATTTCTTCCACTTTAAGAAAACTTTAGGCTTTGCTTTATATACTATAACCATCCTAAAACTTTTCTTTTTCATAATCTCCTAAATCCAGGGCATAGGTCCTGGATTTTTTTGTTTTTAGAAAAGTCTGTAGCAACTAAAATCATCCCCTCTCTCACTCGCATCACAATGTAATCGTTTTCTTATTTTTGTCTAAATTTCTTATTTTTTCTTGAAGGTCTCTAAAATAGCGCTATAATAGGACTTAGGAAATGGAGGAAAAAGTATGAAAGTACATTCTAATTTTACTGGACCTAAGTCCAAAAAACGTTTGATTGCATTCTCATGTGCAACTGCTCTTGCAAGTTTTGCCTTTATCGCAAGACCTGCCTTCGCTGAGGAAGCTAAAGCTGATAACTCATCAAACCTTGATGTGACTGCTGCTACCACTGCCAATGTGGAAACCACAGCAGACCTCGTAGAAACAAAGGTTGTCGAAGCTCCTGCTACTACTGAAAATGTGGCTAGCACAGAAAACACCACAAATGTCTCAGAACAAGCCTCAACTTCTACAGCAAGTTCTGAAACTGCCAGTGAAACAGCTTCAACAACTGCAAGCGAAAGTCAAGCACCTGCGGAATCAGCCACAGGCCAAACACGTGATGCTGTAACTACAGACCGAGCTGCCAATGAGACAGCTTCAGTACCTAATGAAACAAACGTCACTGGTGGTCAATACTATAGTGATGACCAAGGCAACTGGTATTATAAAGATGCCAGTGGTAAAAACCTCGTAGGCGAACAGACTATCGATGGCCAAAATGTTTATTTCCGCAGTAATGGGCAACAAGTTAAGGGGCCTTTACTCGATAGGAATAATAATCTATTTCGTTACTACGATGTTGATACTGGGCAACTATGGACGAATCGATACCTTGAATCCCAAGGTAATTGGTACTATTTAGGTAAAGATGGCTATCCACTCACTGGAGAACAAACTATCAATGGTCAAGAAGTCTACTTCGATTATAAAGGTGTTCAAATCAAAGGTGACTTTAGCGGAGAGGACTATAGCTATCCAGATCAAACTTTCTATTACGACTCTAACTCTGGTGCAAGGGTCCGAAAAGAAGGTCTAGTTCAGAATAAAAAAGGCCAAACCTTTTACATCAAGAACGATGGTTCTAAATTTACAGGAATACGTGAAATTGATGGTAATATCTACTATTTCAAAGCACGTGAAGCTGCCTCTCCTGTTGATACCGGCGTCCTACAAAAAGGAATCAGCATTTTACTAGAAGAAGGGCAAAATTCACCACGTACTTATGGTTTTGGTACCCCTACTAATATTACCCGTCGCTACTATTTTGACTCAGTTACTGGTCAAGCCGTTAAAAATCGCTATGTCCAAGAAAATGATGGCTGGTACTATTATGGTGCAGATGGAAATGCTATTCGTCCTCAAGATGGTGAAGTCAATATAGACGGTCAAATCGTTTACCTATATGCTAATGGTCGTCAAGCTAAGGGAGAGCTTGTTCTCGACAATGGTGTTCTTCGCTACTATGATCCTAATTCTGGAGCACGCGTCTCTAACACCACTCTAACAATTAATGGTATGACCTATCGATTTGATGAAAACGGCGTAGGTATGGATGCTCCTAACCCAAATGGTTATTATAGCGACGATAATGGAAACTGGTATTATAAGAACGTAAATGGAGACAACCTCACTGGTGCTCAAATCATTAACGGTCAAAAGTTATTTTTCCGCGACAATGGTCAACAGGTTAAAGGTGCTTATGGTGATTCCTACGGTGATTTATACGCATTCTACGATATTAATTCTGGAAATCTTGTAACCAATCGTTATGTTGAATACATGGGTAATTGGTTCTATGTAGGTAAAGACGGTAAGCCAGTCAAGGGAGCTCGAAATATCGATGGACAAGATGTCTTCTTCAACTATCGAGGGGTACAAGCTAAAGGAGGATTTGGTCAAGATGGCGTCTATATGCCTGAGTACTATTACGATAAAGATAATGGTCGCAAAGTAACCAAAGCTGGGTTTGTTAAAGATAACAGAGGCTTAACTTACTATCTTGACGAGAAAGGTAACAAAGTCCTTGGACTTCATGAAATCAATGGTGATTTATATTACTTCCGTCGAGGAGGTGCCTATAAGTACACCCAACTGGGTGACATGTGGCAAGACAGTATTAATTACATCGATGGTAAAATCTACTACTTCGGTCATGACGGTAGAGCAATTAAAAATCGTTTCTATCAATGGGGTAATTACTGGTACTACTTCTATGCGGATGGCACAGCCGCAACCGGTGAAGTTCAAATTAATGGGCAAAAGCTCTACTTCAATACAAGTAATGGTAGACAAGTTAAAGGCGCTTTTGCACCAGATGGTCACTACTACGATGAAAACTCTGGCGAACTAGTCACCAACCAAACACGTACTATCAAAGGTGTAACTTATCATTTTGATGAGAATGGTAATGCGACTAAAGTTTAAGATATCCCTTACTTTAAGAAAACTTTAGGCTTTGCCTTATATACTATAACTATCCTAAAACTTTTCTTTTTCATAATCTCCCAAATCCAGGGCGCAGGTCTTGGATTTTTTTTGTTTTAGAAAGGTCGTAGCAACTAAAATCATCCCCCTCTCACTCGTAACGTAATGTAATCGTTTTCTTATTTTTATCTAAATTTCTTATATTTCCTTGAAACTCTCTAAAATAGCGCTATAATAGGACTTAGGAAAAAGGAGGAAGAATTATGAAAGTACATTCTAATTTTACTGGACCTAAGTCCAAAAAACGTCTGATTGCATTCTCATGTGCAACTGCTCTTGCAGGTTTTGCCCTCATCGCAAAGCCTGCCTTCGCTGAGGAAGCTAAAGCTGATAACTCATCAAACCTTGATGTGAACGCTACTACCACTGCAAATGTGGAAACTACCGCAGACCTCGTAGAAACTAAGGTTGTCGAAGCTCCTGCTACTACTGAAAATTTAGGCACCACTCAAAGCACTACAAATGTCTCAGAACAAGCCACAACTTCTGCTGCAAGCTCTGAAGTTGTCAGTGAAACTGCCTCAACAACTGCAAACGAAAGCCAAACTCCTACAGAATCAGTTGCAGGCCAAACACGTGAAGCCGTAACTACAGACCGAGCTGCCAGCGAGACAGCTTCAGTACCTAATGAAACAAACGTCACTGGTGGTCAATACTATAGCGACGACCAAGGCTACTGGCATTACAAAGATGCTAGCGGTAAAGACCTGACTGGACCACAAACTATTGATGGCGTTAAGGTCTACTTCAATCCAGGCGGTGTTCAGGTTAAAGGGGGATTTGGCTGGGACGGTCACTATTATGACAAAGATTCTGGTGCTCTTGTTACTAATAAATTCGTTGAAGAATATGGTAGAACCTATTACGTTGATGAAAATGGTAATAAGGCAATTGGTTCCAAAGAAGTTAATGGAGCGTGGTATTACTTTGATCAGTATGGTGAACAACTTAAAGATAGATTTGCTTCTGATGACCGTTATTACGACGAAAACGGAAAACAAGTTGATTTCGGGACAAACCGCTATTTTGAATTAAACGGAAAATGGTACTATGCTGGAAATGATGGTGCTATTTTAAAGGGACCACAAACCATAGATGGAGTTAAGGTTTACTTCGACCAAGGCGGTGTTCAAGTGAAAGGTTATTTTGCCAGAGACTATTCTGACAATAATAAACGCTATTATGATAAAGATTCTGGTGCACTAGTCACTAACAACTACGTTATTGCATACGATAACTATACCCACCAAAATGAACGCTACTATGTGGATGAACAGGGTGTTCGTGTAAAAGGTGCTAAAACTATCAATGGTAAACAGGTTTACTTTACATATGATGGAAGACAAGTCTTCGACAATTTTGGTGACGATGGCTACTTCTATGGGCAAGATGGTAACCGAGTCGACCTAGGCACAAACCGTTATGTTCAAATTAAAGGCAACTGGTACTACATCGGTAACGATGGAAAAATCTTGACAGGTGAACAAACTATTGATGGCGCTCATGTCTACTTTGGCTATAACGGTATCCAAGTGAAAGGAGATTTTGACTACAACAAACAATTTCACGATAAAGACTCTGGAAATCTAGTTACTAATCGTTTCGTAACAGTTAAAGACAAAACCTACTTTATCGGTGCCGATAGCAAGGCCATCAAAGGAGCAACCGTCATCGACAACGTTGAATACTTCTTTGACAAAGAATCTGGCGCACAAGTTAAGGGAAATTTTGCTAGTAACGATAAATACTATGATGGAATTACTGGTGCGCTCGTAACCAATAGCTATGTCCAAGTTGGTAAAAACTGGTACTATGTAGGAAATGACGGAAAACCACTTAAAGGCTCTCAAACCATTAACAATGTTCCTGTATACTTTGACCCTTATGGGGGTAGACAAGCCAAAGGTATCTTTGGTAACGATGGCTACTTCTACGACAAAGATTCTGGTGCTAAAGTAGATTTGGGAACAAATCGCTATGTCCAAGTTAATGATAATTGGTACTACGTCAATGCTGAAGGTAAGATTCTAAAAGGGGACCAAATCATTGATGGAGTTCAAGTCAATTTTAATCCATATAACGGTATTCAAACTAAGGGGGAATTAGTTGATTCTAATGGTCGAGTAATCAGTGAAGAGAACTACAATACTTATGAAGCACCTAGTAAGTTCTATGATAAAAATTCTGGAGCTCTTGTAAAAGGTCAATACTTCAGCCATGATGGTAAATGGTACTATGCAGATGCACAAGGTAATATCCTTAAAGGCTCACAAACCATTGATGGGGTAGACGTTTACTTTGATGATGATGGTGTTCAAGCTAAAGATACTGTTCTTAATGGTTACTACTACGATAAAGATAGTGGTGCAGGGAAAGAACTCCCTCATGATCAGTTTATAAAGATTGGTGACGATTTATACTACCTTAGCAGTAATGGACGAACTGGGAATATAAATGTTGACGGGAAGAATTACTATGTTGAGCAAAACGGAAAGGTCCTTCGTGGTTCCTTTAACATCTATCAAAATCCACCTTACTATGATGATGAAACTGGCGAAGCTGTAGAAAAAACTGGTTTTGTTAATTCTCGTGGTAGTTGGTTCTACCTAGAAAATGGTAAAAAAGTCGCAGGTTTTAAAAAAATTGATGGGAAACTTTACTATTTCTCTGCCAATCCAATGAACAAATACGAAACGCACGAACAAGTTCGAGGAAAATTAGCTAGACCTAAATTTTACATTTCATTCCCTGACAATCCAGAAGAAAACCCAACTTACTACTTCGACGCCGAAACAGGTGCTGCGGTAACCAACCAATTCGTCTATGCAGATGGACACTGGTACTACTTCGGTAAGGATGGTAAGGCCCTCCTCTTCGATCAAGTGATCAATGGTCAACACCTCTACTTCGATTATGAAGGTAAACAAGTGAAGGGCGATTTCGTTACAGACTACAAGGGTACTCGTTATTACGATGAAAACTCTGGTGAGCTCGTCACCAACCAAACACGTACCATCAATGGTGTGACTTATCATTTTGATGAAAATGGACGTGCAAAGCAATTGTAAGAAATGTAAGAAAATCGACTAAAATTTTCTCACAAGACATCTAAACTAAAGGAAGTTGATTAATTTCAACTTCCTTTTTAAAATCCACGAAAATAATTTTTGTCTACTTTAAGAAAACTTTAGGCTTTGCTTTATATACTATAACCATCCTAAAACTTTTCTTTTTCATAATCTCCTAAATTCAGGACTCAGGTCCTGGATTTTTTTGTTTTTTATGAATCTTGGATTTAGTAAGAACTGGCAACATCTCACTTAATATGCAGATAAATATATGTTTTTCCCTTTTATCCACCCCTTCACATTAAAAGAAAACCTTTTTATTTTTAATATTGAAAAGGCTTTCTTATTGTCTTATAATATAAATTAAAAGGGGGTATTTATTATGGAAAAAAATGATAAGGCCAAAAAACACGCATCTAAAAAGTATCTTATTGCTTTTTCATGTGCATCTGCTCTTGCTAGTTTTGCACTTATTGCCGGAGCTGCTTTTGCGGATGAAGTAACTGCTAGTGAAACACTCAAGAATGACACGACAGCAAGTGTTACTGCCAATCTTGAAACAACAGCAGATTTAGTTGAAACAAAGAGTACTGAAGCAACATCTTCTACTGAAAGTTCAACAGATGCTCCAGAGTTAGTAAGTTCGGAATACACTAGAGAACCGGCCTCTGCAACCACTAATGAGAGTCAAGCTCCTACTGAAACAGCCATCGTTGAAGCACACGCCGTTTCAACAAGAGACAGTGCTGCTAGTGAAACAGCTACGGCAACTCCTGTTATCAATGAGGACGTAAACGTTACAGGCGGTCAATATTACAGCGACCAAAACGGCAAATGGCATTACAGAGATGCCAATGGTAAGGATCTGACTGGACCACAAACCATAGATGGGGTTCAAGTCTATTTCGATAAAGAAAATGGCATACAAGCTAAAGGCGTTTTTGCTAAAGACCCTAATGATGCTAAAAAACTAAATTTCTATGATAAAGATTCTGGTGCTCTTCTCAAAAATCAATTTATCGTTGCCTACAGCAACGATACAAAACAATATGAACGCTATTATCTAGATGATAAAGGGAATCCCGTGTATGGTGAGTATCGAATTAATCGTCGATCATCCTACTTTGACGATAAATTTGGGACTCAAATCATTGACCGCTTTGCTCCTAATGGACACTTTTACGATCAGGATGGTGTTTTCGTCAATTTAGGAACCAATCATTTTGTTGAAATCAAAGGAAAATGGTACTATCTCAATGATAGAGGACAAATTATAAAGGGCAGCCATATCATTAATGGGGCTCAGCTCTATTTCGATGAAAATGGTGTTCAAATAAAAGGGAATTTTGACAAGGATAACCGCTATTATGATGAACACACTGGTAAGCTAGTAACTAACCGATTCGTAACAGTTAAAGACAAAAACTACTTTATTGGCGCAAAAGGTATACCTGTGAAAGGTGCTACTCTTATTGATGGTAAAGAGTACTACTTCGATGATAAGACCGGTGCTCAAGTGAAAGGTGTGTTTGAAAGTAATGGTAAATACTACGATACTTCAACTGGTGCACTCGTGACCAACCGTTATGTCAATGTAGATAAATATTGGTACTATGTTGATGCTGAGGGCAAACCATTAAAAGGTTCACAAACCATAAATAATGTTCCTGTCTACTTTGATTCTTATTATGGGCGACAAGTTAAAGGTGATTTTGGAGACGACGGTTACTACTATGATAAAGACTCTGGTACGAGAATTACACTCGAAAAAAATCGTTACCATAATATTAATAACCATTGGTATTATGTCGGTTCAAATGGCAAAATCCTTAAAGGCGACCACATCATCAATGGTGTTCAGGTACATTTTGATAGGTTCTTTGGAACACAAGCTAAAGATGGCTTTGTAGATAAAGATGGTATTAGTGTTCTCTATGATAGCTTTGTTGTCTTTGGTATCCCAGTTAAGTATTATGACAAGGATACTGGTGAACTTGTTAAGGGGCGTTACTTTACAACTCGAGGTAAGTGGTTCTATGCAGATAAGCAAGGCAATATTCTAAAAGGTGCTCATACCATTGATGGTATCCCTGTCTACTTTGACGATCACCTCGGAACACAATTCAAAAACGTAGTTAAAAATGGCCACTACTATGATAAGGATACCGGTGAACAGAAGGAAGTCCCACGGAACCAATTTGTTCGTGCTGATAATGGGCTCTTCTATTATGATAAAGATGGTAAACCACTTTCTGGTTCTCATACCATTAATGGTGTAACCTATTCGTTCTATGAAAATGGACAAGCCCGTCAAGGAACTTTTGGGCCTTCCGGTTCAGGACCTTTCTACGATGAGGTTACTGGAGCAGCAGTCAGAGAAAAAGGGTTCCATCAAGTAGGTGGCGATTGGTACTATACTGATGAAAATGGTAATAAACTTCTCGGTCTTCAAGAAATCGATGGGAAACTCTATTATCTCGATAATACAGAGTCTACAAGCTTAGTTACTGGTTATCTCGCAAAAGATAAAGTGCTTAGTCCTGAGCAAAAAGAGTCTACTAGATATCCTCGGACATCTAGTAGTACTATCATCGAACCTAAAATCTACAGTTACTACTACTTTGACGCTGAAACAGGTGCTGCTGTAACCAATCAATTCGTTAATTGGAAGGGCAACTGGTACTACTTCGGTAACGATGGTAAGGCTCTTCTCTTTGATCAAGTTATCAATGGTCAACACCTCTACTTTGATTATGAAGGTAAACAAGTGAAGGGTGATTTCGTTACAGACTACAAGGGAACTCGTTACTACGATGAAAACTCTGGTGAGCTCGTCACCAACCAAACACGTACCATCAATGGTGTGACTTATCATTTTGATGAAAATGGACGTGCAAAGCAATTGTAGAGAATGTAGGAAAGTAGCCTAAATTTTTCTCAAAATATATCTATACTAAAGGAAGTTGATTAATTTCAACTTCCTTTTTAAGCATTTTCTTTAATCACATATCAAGAATAAAAGTACAAAATCAAGACTCCAATTTTGTACTTAGGTTAAAAAATAGATCAAAAAAGGTCCTCCCCCAACCTATAGGGAAGAACCTCTTTTTTTGAAGACTAATTTTTTATTTTAACTAACTATTTAGAAGAAGGGAAGGATTCTCTTTGTTATTAGTCTTCTTTCTTACGACGACGGCCCAAAAGACCTAGTCCAAGACCTGTAATCAAGGCTGACAAACCTGTCACTTCTGCAATATGTCCACTTTCTGTTCCTGTCTCTGGTAGAACTGCTTGTTCTTGAGGTTGAGCAACTTGTGGAGTTACTTCTTCAATAACAGTTGGACTTACTGGTTGTTCTGGTTTAACTGGTTGTTCTGGCTCCTCTGGTTTCTTAGGTGTTGGTACCTTAGGTTGTTCTGGAGGAGTTACAGGTTTATCAGGAGTAACCGGAACATAAATGATTGGTGTATCTTTACCTGGATCCTCTGGTGTTACAGGTGTTCCTGGTTGGATTGGTTGACCTGGTTTCGTTGGATCGTTTGGATCTGGCAAGTATGGCTTGTAACCTGGAATATCTGGCACAACCGGTTGACCTGGTTTCGTTGGATCTGTTGGATCGTTCGGATATTTAACACCTGGTGTTGATGGGAAGTTTGGATCATTTGGTGTTTCTGGTTTTGGAACCAAGTTTCCAAGTGGTTTGTAAGTAACAGTTTCTTCAAGGTTTTCTTGAGTAACTGTCTTAGAAGCAACACTTGCTTTATCAGCGTAGTAGCCTGTCAAACCTGGTGTTGGAACTTCAGCGTAGGCTGTCTTATCTGATGCCCATGGTGTCGCTGAAAGTTCTTTACCTGTAACTTTATCCAAGGTAAGGGTACGTGTCCATGTCGCCTTTTCAACATGATCTGCTGGGGCTGCTACCTTACCATCTGATACCACATACTTAACAGTAGATGTGACATCTTTCTTCCATTGATCTGTCGCTGGGTACTTAGGACTGTTTGGATCATTTGGATTGATTGGATCTGTTGGGTTATGTGGATCATTTGGTCCTACTGGTGTTTCACCATGTTTCAAGGTAACTGTCCATGTTTGATCTACTGAAGCATCGTTGTCGAAGTGAGCTCCTGCTGGGAATTCATCGCTTACGAGAACATAACCACGATCTTCATAGTACTTAATCTTGTCCGCAGTTGAGTAGTTGATGGCCTCACCTGATTTACCACCGATTTGATCATTGGCAAGGGTTTGACCTGTTGTTTGATCAACGTACGTGATCACTGCTTTTTGATCTGCTTTACGGTAGACAACTGGGGTATCAGCTCCTGGGTTAGATGGTGTTACATTTGGAATGTCTGTCACATAACCTGGGATGACTGGTGTTGGTGTTACACCACCCTTAGTTGGATCGTTTGGATCATTCGTATATTGTGGTGTTGGCGCATTTGGAATTGGGTTGCCATCTGGGTCAACTGGAATGATCTTACCGAGTTCCTTATAAACCACTTTATCTGTAGCTTCTGGGTGTTCTGGTGTAACTGTCTTACCACCTGCTTCAGCTTTATCCGCATAATAGTGTTCAACGACTGGGACTTTTACTTTGCCATAGTCATGACTGTTTTCAGTCCATGTTGTTGTACCATCTGCTTGATTCTTCTTACCTGTGAAGGTATAGTCGCTTTGAACATCATCTTTTGGTGTGGTTGAACCAGCTCCTTCAAACGTTACTGTTTGTTTCGTTGGTTGCGTTACATCATTTGTTTTTGGTACATAGATGATTGGTGTATCTTCCCCTGGTTTGTCAGGTGTTACAGGTGTTCCTGGTTGGATTGGTTGACCTGGTTTCGTTGGATCCTTTGGATCTGGAAGGTGTGGTTCATATCCTGGAACATCTGGCACGACCGGTTGACCTGGTTTCGTTGGATCTGTTGGATCGTTCGGATATTTAACACCTGGTGTTGATGGGAAGTTTGGATCGTTTGGTGTCACTGGTTTTGGAACCAAGTTTCCAAGTGGTTTGTAAGTAACTGTTTCTTTAAGGTTTTCTTGAGTAACAGCCTTAGAAGCAACACTTGCTTTATCAGCGTAGTAACCTGTCAAACCTGGTGTTGGAACTTCAGCGTAGGCTGTCTTATCTGATGCCCATGGTGTCGCTGAAAGTTCTTTACCTGTAACTTTATCCAAGGTAAGGGTACGTGTCCATGTCGCGTTTTCTACGTGATCTGCTGGTGCAGCTACCTTACCATCTGATACCACATACTTAACAGTTGATGTCACACCTTTCTTCCATTGATCTGTCGCTGGGTACTTAGGACTGTTTGGATCATTTGGATTGATTGGATCTGTTGGGTTATGTGGATCATTTGGTCCTACTGGGGTTTCACCATGTTTCAAGGTTACTGTCCATGTTTGATCGACTGACGCATCGTTATCGAAGTGAGCACCTGTTGGGAACTCATCGCTAACGAGAACATAACCACGATCTTCATAGTACTTGATCTTGTCCGCAGTTGAGTAGTTGATTGCCTCACCTGATTTACCACCAACTTGATCATTGGCAAGGGTTTGACCTGTTGTTTGATCAACGTACGTAATAACTGCTTTTTGATCGGCCTTAACATAAACAATCTTCGTATCTTGTGAAATTCGATCTGGATCACTTTCATCATTTGGTTCAATAGTTTTATCAACAATATTGTAACCCCATGCTTGTGGTTGTTCCTCCTTAATCACATATCCTGTTGGTGCATCTGGAATTTTAGTTTCTGCTGCTTCTTTAGGATTTGATGGATTATTGTTGTATGTTACAGATGTTGAATTAGGAATAACATTTCCATCTTCATCTACCTGAATAATCTTACCAAGTGGTTTATAAGTTACAACATCTTCAGCATTAGGATTGCCAGGAGTGACTGTTTTTCTACCTGCTTCAGACTTGTCAGCGTAATAACCAGAAACTACTGGAACACTTTCCCTACCGTAAGTATGACTGTTTTCAGTCCATGTTGTTGTACCATCTGCTTGATTCTTCTTACCTGTGAAAGTATAGTCATTTTGAATCTTATCTGAAGGTACCTGAGCTTTACCATCTGTACTTGTGTATTTAACAGTTTGTTTTGTTGGTTGCGTTACATCATTTGTTTTTGGCACATAGATGATTGGCGTATCTTCCCCTGGTTTATCAGGTGTTACAGGTGTTCCTGGTTGGATTGGTTGACCTGGTTTTGTTGGATCTTTTGGATCTGGAAGGTGTGGTTCATAGCCTGGAACATCTGGAACAACCGGTTGTCCTGGTTTGGTTGGATCTGTTGGATCGTTTGGATATTTCACATCTGGTGTTGATGGGAAGTTTGGATCATTTGGTGTTTCTGGTTTTGGAACCAAGTTTCCAAGTGGTTTGTAAGTAACCGTTTCTTCAAGGTTTTCTTGAGTAACTGCCTTAGAAGCAACACTTGCTTTATCCGCATAGTAGCCAGTAACACTTGGTGTAGGAACTGACGCATAATCAGTCTTGTTAGCTACCCATGGAGTAGATGAAAGTGTTGCACCCGTTACCTTATCAAGAGTCAATGTGCGTGTCCATTGTGCATTTTGTACATTGTCATTTGGAGTCTGACTTCCTGCACCTACATAATGAACAGTTGATGTCACATCTTTCTTCCATTGATCTGTCACTGGGTACTTAGGACTATTTGGATCATTTGGATTGATTGGATCTGTTGGGTTATGTGGATCATTTGGTCCTACTGGGGTTTCACCATGTTTCAAGGTTACTGTCCATGTTTGATCGACTGACGCATCGTTATCGAAGTGGGCACCTGTTGGGAACTCATCGCTAACGAGAACATAACCACGATCTTCATAGTACTTGATCTTGTCCGCAGTTGAGTAGTTGATGGCCTCACCTGATTTACCACCGACTTGATCATTGGCAAGAGTTTGACCTGTTGTTTGGTCAACGTACTTGATAACTGCTTTTTGATCGGCTTTACGGTAAACAACTGGCGTATCAGTTCCTGGGTTAGATGGTGTTACATTTGGAGTGTCTGTCACATAACCTGGGATTTCTGGTGTTGGTGTTACTCCACCTTTAGTCGGATCTTGTGGATCATTATTGTATTGAGGAGTTGGTGCACTTGGAATTGGGGTATTATTTTCATCAACTGGAATAATCTTACCAAGTGGTTTATAAGTAACCTTATCCGTAACCTCTGGTTGATCTGGAGTAACTGTCTTAGACCCAGCTTCTTTCTTATCAGCATAGAAATGTTCAACTACTGGGACTGTTTCCTTACCATAAGTGTGACTAGTTTGATCCCATGTTGTCGTACCATTTTTTTGTTTACCAGTAAATGTGAAGTCATTTTGAACTTTAGCAGCTGGTGTAGCTGTTCCTGCTCCTTCAAACGTTACGGTTTGTTTGGTTGGTTGCGTCACATCATTTGTTTTTGGCACATAAATGATTGGCGTATCTTCCCCTGGTTTATCAGGTGTTACAGGTGTTCCTGGTTGGATTGGTTGACCTGGTTTTGTTGGATCCTTTGGATCTGGAAGGTGTGGTTCATAACCTGGAACATCTGGAACGACTGGTTGACCTGGTTTCGTTGGATCTGTTGGATCGTTTGGATACTTCACACCTGGTGTTGATGGGAAGTTTGGATCGTTTGGTGTTTCTGGTTTTGGAACCAAGCTTCCAAGTGGTTTGTAAGTTACTGTCTCTTCCAGATTATCTTGAGTAACTGTCTTAGTTGGAACGCTTGCTTTATCCGCATAGTAGCCAGTGACATTTGGCGTTGGCACTGACGCATAATCCGTCTTATTAGCTACCCATGGTTCATTTGGATTAAGAATTTTACCTGTAACTTTATCAAGTTCCAAGGTACGTGTCCATTGTGCGTTTTGTACATTGTCATTTGGTGTCTGACTTCCTGCACCTACATAATGAACCGTTGATGTCACATCTTTCTTCCATTGATCTGTCGCTGGATACTTAGGACTGTCTGGATCATTTGGATTGATTGGATCTGTTGGGTTATGTGGATCATTTGGTCCTACTGGAACTTTATCATGTTCTAACTTAACAGTAAATTCTTGATCTACAGAAGCATCATTATCATATTTCTTCTCATCTGCTGTAGCTTTAGTAAATCCATCTTCTACTAGTTTGTAACCTTTATCAACAAACTCTTGAATCTTATTAGCAGTTGAATAATCAATATTAGCTCCTGAATCACCTTCAACAGAATCACTAGCTAATTCTTTATTATTATCAGACACATCAACATAGTGAATTGTAGCTTTCTGTTTTTCTTTCTTATAAACAACTACAGTTTCATAGCTTCCTAAATCAGATTTAGCTACAATATTACGCCAATAAGTGTCAGAAATTGTTCTACGACCTGCGCTAGTTTCAATGATAGTATCAGCTGGCGCAGTAGAAGGACTATAAGTATAAGAAGCAGCTACACTATCTGCATTGTCTCCTGCTTTTAGACCAGGAACATTGGTTGATAAAATTTCAGCCTTATAGCCACTTAGCTTAGGAGAAGTTACAGCAGTATAGTTGACAGTCTCATCGTTTGTCGTTCCTGCTACTCTCCATCCTGTATCAGCTTTACCATCGCCATCGATATCACCAACATTGTATTTTGCTTTACTGTAAGCAGTCAAGAATTCATCACCATTACTTACAGTTGAATTCTTCAAAACATCTTTAAATTGGTCCTGATCAATGGCAACCTCAAGAGTACGATTCCAATCAGATGATTGAATGACGTCATCTTTAACTGGTGTGCCATCTTCATAAACGTATTTGATAACATTTTTATGGATAGCTGTAGGATTAATTGTGGAACCATTCGAAATCCAAATGTTTTGACGGTTATCACCAACAGGGTCGATACCATATGTTCTGTCAGTTGCTGAGATACCACCTGTAGATGAACCTGTTGGAACTGATTGTGCATTTGCAGGATTAATATCAGCATGGTTACTTTGGAAACCGGCAATACTCAATGCTCCACCTTGGATATTAGTCCAAACAGAACTTTGCTTATTACGACTTTGTGCATCTCTACCATCTTTATTCAATGAATAAACAGTATATGTTCCAAGCCCTGGATTAACGAGTGTTCCTGTCGGACCGTTAAATTCTACTCGGTTACCTGAGCTAGCTGATTTATTCGAAATATAAAGAATATTACCATGACCAATATCTTCAGGATTATTACCTTGAGGGGTAGATGCAGGCAATTTACCTGTCACCTCTCCGGCTGAAAGACCATCTGATCTAGTATAACGTAGTAATGAGACATAAAGCGGATTGTTAAATTGGAAGAAGGTATTAGAACTATTTCCCAACGCTACTGAAATCAATTCAGCATAGTAGTTAGTATTATCGTCTCGAATATCTACGATAGACCCCTTATTAGCCTGGAATAATGGTTGATCCTTTCGGCCATTTTCAGAACCAAGTGAAATAACATCGTCCCAAGCATTATCACCGCGATCATCCATTTGTACACGGAATGTTGCATAGTCATCTACGACAATGCGACCATTTTCATTTAGACCAATATAGTTATAGCCGTCATAACTTCCTGAAGGTCCTCCACCACTCTTAGGACCTTTACCTACTGAGTGGAATGTATTGGTAGAATTTTTACCAAAATTAACTTTTGAATTATTACCAAGGTCAATCGCAACACCACGGCCTTTATTTTCAAAACGAACTTTAGAAGTTGCACCCGTTGTAAACTCAGCATTATTACCGGCCATCACACCATCACGACCATTTAATTCAAAGGTCGCACCGTCACCGATAATAACTTTACTTGGACCATTCTTACGATTGCTATTTCCAGCACCATAACCACCGAAACGATCTTTATCTGTTACACCATCTCCAGGTCGATTGATACCAAGCGAAATACCTTGTCCGATACTAGTGTTAAGTACAAGTTTTGACTCTTTACCTGTTTCCACTGTACCGCCATCTGCCATAAAGATACCAGCATTATGATATCGAGCAGTATCTGTAGCATTGTCAGTGTTCATATTAATGGTTAGGTTAGCTCTATCTTGAACACTAACTTTAGCGCCACTTTCAAGAGTGATTGCATCCCCTTGAGAAGAACGGTTAAGTGTTAGACTAGCCCCCTCAGAAACAATGACAGCTTTAGCATCATGAATGTTTGATTCACGACGTTTATCTGATCTTCCAGCTTGTCCCACGTTACGTTGAACAAACTGAGTTTGTCCATTTCCAGATTGATAGCTATCACTAACAGTTGATGTTGTATTTCCTTTAATAACAACATTGGTGTTTCCACCACCACCATAAAGTGAAGAACCAACACTGGTTACATTGTCAAAAGTAACAGTATTTGGACCACTTGTCTTAGATAAATCAACAGGTCCCTTTGAGTTAGCTGATGCCAATTTAAGGTTTTTGAAGTTAAGTTCCCAAGCTGCACCAGTTAATTCTAAGGTATTTGACAAAAGGTCTAGACTAGCATTTTGATTTTCACCTTTGATTGTAAGTGGACGTGCTTGAGTGTTAATAGTGATTTTACGGTCAACAGATCCTGAACGTCCATTATCTGTATTACCATTATCACCTGCTGCTACGATATTGCCTTTAACGGTAATTTCTTTAATACTACTGTCTTGAAGTGCTGCAACAAATTCACTCCAACTAGATACTTCTTTCTGAGCATCTACTGCTACTGTTGATGAAGCTGATGTTGCTGCACTCGTATCACGACGCGTACGACTAGCACGATTAGAATCATCTGAATTAGATGACTTTTGAGTTTTATCAGATGAATTTTCGTGATTATCAGTTTGACTCACTTTATCTGAATGATTCTCAACAGATGATTCTGAAACAGACTCATCAGATTCCTTTGCTGTCTCAGCCTGTGTTTTTGCTGTTTCTCCTGTTGATGCATCCGCAGAAGTTGTTACACTTGGAGTTAAATCAAGTGTTGCAGATGCAGACGTTTCAGCAGACGCTGAAACAACAGACGTAGGATCTGTCTGTTGTGTCGCAGTTGTTGAAGTAGTTACTAAACTACTCGAATCATCGCCGGTAACAGATGCCTCTGGTGTTACCGGTGTGTCGGTACTGGCAAGCTCATCAGCTTGTGCACCATGTGCTGCAAACAGTGCCGTTCCCAAAAGCACTGAGCAAACGCCGATTGAATATTTTCTCAAAGAAAAACGTTGGCGTCGATTAAAAAAATCTTTCATTTCATAAATTCCTCCCAATTGAATTATGATTCAATTGCCGTTGCTTAACTTTTATGCTGCAACCGTATTCTACTCCTTTATAATTTAACTGTCAATAAAATTTTCTGTTTTTTTACACTAGTTCGATTTTTATAAAAATGCAAAATACATGTTATTTAAGCTAATGAAACAAAGATTATAATTACAAATCATCTTATTTTCATAATTTAATACCATATATTCGACATGTACATTAAGATTAAAAATTAACGATATATTATAACTTACAATGTTTTTATGTTATTTACAGTAAATTAAAATATATCTAATTTATATAACTATTGATTAAAAAACATGTTGTTTCTTAATGATGTTTCATTTTTTATATGTCTACCTAACTATGAAAAGAATACTAAGAGTAGCCAAGATATTTCTCCTCACCAACCAAACTCGTACCATCAATGGTGTGACTTATCACTTTGATGAAAATGGACGTGCGAAGCAATTGTAAAATAAGTCCACAAATCGACTAAAATTATTCTTACTAGTCATACAGATAAAAAAACAAACAAAAAGCCAAAATCAGCATTCTGATTTTGGCTTTTTGTTAGGTAAAGAATTTATTGCTCCTTTTTCAGTCTTTTTAGGTGTTTATAGAGACCGAAGGCACGATCCAGTTGCATGGATTCGATAGGACGTTTGCCCTTAATATAGAGATTTCCATTGGTCGCATTCATCAACCCTGTCTTAGCAATGGCATAACCAGTAATCATTCCATTATAAAGAAATCTTTCCAGTTCCTTGACATCTAAAACTCGACTTGAAGGTTCAAGGGGACCATATTCTGCTTCATAAATATCTACAAGTCTTTTAAACTTATAGGCCGTTTTTATGGGCATATCTCCGATAGTTCCTTTTGAATAATAATGATAAAGATTCTGTGGGCTTAAGTTTGCAGAGGCTACCTCTTGACCGTTGGGCGAGTAAGGTTGTGATTTAATGAATGTATTGAGCTTGCCAATATCGATGTGGTAGTCGCTAACATTTTCCTTAGGAACAGGGAAATCGTCCCTATCAATAATCTCCCTTCGTCTAATGGTAGCCAACAATTCATAAGGCTCAACTCTAAGTCTTTTAGAAAATTTTTCCAAAGTATCAAGCGAAACCGTTCCTCTTTGATTGATCAGGTCATAGTTGGTTTGAGCCATACCAGATGAGACTACAAAGGCTGTCATGCGTTCTCTGACTTCCCCCTCATCCATATCTTCCGTGATTTCCAGCTTCTTTCGAATGTTGTGCCACAAGTTTTGGGTGACTTGATCAGGATCTCTTGGAAACTCAAAAACTTCATACTGATTGTCTCGAGCTAAGAGCTTTCCAAGTGTAATATTTTTCCCAGTCACCTTGGCCAGACCATTAGTAATAGTTACAATCTTTGGGATATTTCCCTTAGGCTTGTTCATAAAGAGCATCCGAAGGCTTCCTGCCGGAATCCCCGTGGCTTCTGAGAGCTCTCTGTAACTCTTTTTGTCTTTCCAAAATTCCCCCATTCGAGCTTTTTCTGCATTTTCCCAGAAAAGCTCCTTAAGGGGTTTGGGGGCATTCGGCTCATCCGAAAATAGTCGTTTTGACATCATTGTCTCCCTCTAAAATTGCTGTTTTAAAATTAGTCCAAATCTATTATCTCATATTTTTAATAAAAATCAAATTATTCCCTAATCAATAATCATTACAATCAGCTAGTCGTTTAGAGTTTTTCTTGGGTTAATTGAGCACAAAAATTCCCCTCGTACTTAAACGAAGGGAGTTGTTTGACTAATAATTCCAGTTTACCAAGAGATAAATTAAGCTTGAGCCAAACATATCTGCTAAGGCATGAACGAGGAAAAATGGAAGCAAGTTTTTAACCTTGTATTTATAAAGGAAATAATAGAGGAGACCAAAGGCCACACCGATAACCAGAGCCCATAGCATGCCCTGATAGGTATGGAAGGATACACGAACAATAGTTGAAAAGAGCAAGACCAACCACTTATACTTGTCCTTAACCGAGGTCAAGAGTCCTAGGAAGAAAAATTCCTCGTAGAAACCGTTGAGCAACCCATAAGCAATCGCCATAGGTGACAAAGCCATAAACTTATCAATCACAGCCATAGGGCTAATAAAGGCTAGAACTTGAGGACTAAAATAATTATATTGTCCTGACAAAGTACTTACCATATCAGCAAATAAGCCCATGATAGCGAAAATAAAAGGTACCCAAAAGAGAACAGACCACTTTAGACGGATTGGCAGTTGTTTAAAGTCAAAATGGCGTATCCAGAGATAAATAATCGCTAAGGCTAGGAGGATAATCTGCAAGGTAAAATTGCTAGAGTAAGCTGCTCCTTCACTGGCTGTATTCGTTGATGTCTCACTGATTGCGGTAGAAAGGCTTGGAGACAAACTGGCCAAATACATCTGTGTCGAACGAACAATAAACTGACCAAACATAATCAGCGTAACAATAGCGATATCAAACCATCTCAGTTCCTTGAGCGGCTGCTCAGGATGAATTTTCTTAAGTAAAAACATGGTCCTTCCCTTCTTTCTAGTATCTTCATTGAAGACTGGTTAATTCTTTATGGTTATTATAAGTCATAAACCTTAAAGTAACACTAAAATTTACAGTAAGATTAGTATTTTATTTAAGGAAAGAAAAAGCAAGGGAAAGCATGTTTCCTTTGCTTTAAACATGTTATTAATCGTTCTTTTTGACAACGCTAACTAAGACAAGGAGTTGGAAAATGGCTAGAGCAAATAAGACTATAAAGCCATTTCGACTACCTTGAGCCGTTGCTTGTGCAAAGTCAATCTTGTGATTAGCTTGACTCATAGCAACAATTAGAGAGGCTAACGTTGTTCCCACTGCTCCTGCAAATTGTTGGAGCGTGTTAAAGATGGCATTGGCATCAGCACGTTGATCTAGCGACAGTTGTTTCTGTCCATTGGTCATGACATTACCAAAGGAAACGCCAAGCCCCGTCATGAAAATCATGTAAAAGACAAGGATCAACGTATTTGAAAGAGAGAGACCAAACAAGCTAAATAACAACTGAGCGATTACGATAAGGATTGCTCCAATCAGAATCGGTTTACGAGCACCCATCTTATCTAAAATGATACCTGAGAACGGGGCGAATCCTGCACCGATAATAGCACCTGGAAGCAACATTAAGGCTGCAGAAGTTGTATTCGAGTGGTTAACCAATTGCACATAGTTTGGCAAGAGAAAACTCATCGCAAGGGATCCCAATTGGAAAGAGAAGAAAGCGATGATATGACCTGTCAGTTTACGATTTTTCAAAATAGAGAGGTTGATAATAGGGTTGTCCAATGTTGTTGAACGCCAAATCAAAAGGACAAGACCTAAGATACCAATCAAAAGCCAACCAAGAACTGAGAAACTAAAGAAAGCATGATCAGCAACCCCATGAATGCCTAAAATCAAACCCAAGAAAAGAAAGATGGTAGCCAGTAGACTAAGGATATCTAAAGATTCACGTTGTACCTCACTCTTTTGCTCAATCGAGCGAAAACCTGCAACCAGTGAAGCCAGAAGAATAGGAAACTGGACGAGGAAGATAGAACGCCAACCAAAGTGTGCTGTCAAAAGACCACCAACAGTCGGTCCAATGGCTGGAGCAACGGCTGTAATCAGTGTCCCAACTCCCATCATGAGACCAATCTTACGACTTGGCACCTGCTCCAAAATGATGTTAAACATGAGAGGTAGAGCAAAACCAACACCCATCCCTTGAACCAATCGTCCCAAAACAACAAAGCCGAAACTAGGGGCTATAAAGTCGATGAGGACACCTAAAATAGACAAAAGGTTTGCGACCAGAAAGATGGTTTTCATCTTAAACGAGCGCTTGAGATAGGCAGATAAGGGAACCACACAAGCGACCACTAGGAGATAAATGGTTGTAACCCACTGGACGGTTGACGTATTGACTGAGAATGCCTTCATCAATACGGGAAAGGTGATGTTCATAGCTGTTTCACCAGCTACTCCACAAAATGAAAGGATTCCTGTCGCAAAGATGGCACACAGGACCTTGGTGGAGATTTTTTCGTCTGACATAAGTATTTGTTCCTCCTAGATAAACTTAAATATTACGGTAGTGTTGTAAGATTTTGAGAAAGACTTCTCTCTCTTTAGCTGAAAATTGCTGGGCAAACTCTTCTTCCTCTTTTCGAAGATAAGATTGACAGGCAGAAGCGATTTTTACTGCCTTATCCGTTAAAACAACCGCTTTTTGCCTAGCGTCTTTCGATGAGGTATGTCGTTCGATAAGGCCTTTTTTCTCCATCCGCTGTAAGAGAACTGTCGTTGTCGAACGCTGAATCTCAAATTCATGCTCAATGTCACGTTGAAATACCTCATGATTAGCATGATGGGTTATAAAATCGATAATGGCCATCTGATTTCCAGTCAAATCATACTGCCTAGCAAACTGATCAAAGTGGCGCATCATATTGTTATTGGCTTGCTTCAACAAGCGTCCAAAATGGTCCAAAACATGACTCCTTAACTACATTGTTAGCTAACTAACGTTATTTAGTATAAGAGTTTTAGGAGGTAATGTCAATAACTTTTCAAGAGATTTCCACTCAACTTTCAATAGATTTCAAAAAACTCAAGGACTTAAATCCTTGAGTTGCTTCATTTAGTCTTTCTTTACAGGAATTTCCTTAATAACACGCGCTGGATTCCCGCCTAGAACCACGTTGT
Organism: Streptococcus sp. cx1; assembly: GCF_052384325.1. Classification (NCBI taxonomy): domain Bacteria; kingdom Bacillati; phylum Bacillota; class Bacilli; order Lactobacillales; family Streptococcaceae; genus Streptococcus; species Streptococcus sp. cx1. The sequence continues at coordinate 227,154 of NZ_JBQSUN010000003.1, forward strand.
CTCCAAAGGACTTGGTCACGACGGCTCCTGCCCCAGCTACTACATTATCCCCTAGGGTAACGCCAGGAAGGATGGTCACGCCTCCACCAGCCCAGAAATTATCACCGATAGTAATTGGAGCCCCATATTCAAGTCCTGAATTACGCTCGGTTGGATCAAGCGGATGTAAGGGCGTCAAAAACTGACAATTAGGGCCAATCATGGCATTGTCACCAATCCTGATAGGACAGACGTCTAGCATAGTCAAGTTCCAGTTAGAATAAAAATTTTCACCGATATGGATATTAACACCGTAATCCGTAACGAACTGAGGATTCATGGCAACATTTTCACCAGTCGAACCAAACCAAGATTTGACAACTTCAGCTCTCTTGAGACGGTCAGGTTCCCCATTAAAGGCCATTTGGTTTTCTCTCGATTTTGCTGCTAGGGCACGTAACTCAGGGTCGCTAGGCTTATAAAACTCACCCGCAATCATTTTTTCATATTCTGTCGGCATGGCAGTCTCCTTTTGTGATTGTACTCCTATATTGTAGTATAGAAGTGATGTTACCACAAGAGAACAGATATAAACTAGATAAATATCTCAACTTAAAAAATATTACTCAATATAGATTGTAACCATAGCTCCATTATTTTCATTAGAAAGTTTCAGTTCCCAATCATGAAGTTCTACGACTCTTTTTACAAAAGATAACCCTATTCCAAAATGGTGATTTTGAGAGTCGTTTCCTGACTGATTATCTTGGTAAAAGAGCGATCCTACATTATCAATCATATTAGCTGAGAACCTTGAGCCATCGTTCCAAACCGATAAAACAATCTTATTTTGCTCAGAAGATAATTTTATAACTATCTTTGGCATCATTGATTGACTATAGGACATTGCATTATTCACTAGATTAGTAATTGCTCTTAAGAATAATACTAAGTCAATATGAATAGTAGTATCAGATGGGGTTTCATTCAATACATTTAAAACACAAGTCCCAGTTGTCAGAGGAGTTAATTCTCTAATCAAACATGACGCAAGCTGCTCCGAAGTAATATGCTCTTTATTGATATTATCTTTATAAAATGTTTTTGAATATTGAATAAATTGATTAAAATAATTATCTAGTTGTTGACTTGAAGATTCGATATCTAATAAGCATTGAGTTAACTCAGGAGACAAATCAAATGTTTGAAGATACTCAGCATTACCTGAAATTATTGTTAGAGGTGTCTTTAAATCATGTGCTGCGGAAGACACTCTGAACATTAGCTCTTGCTTTTGTTTCTTCTCTTTTTCAAGCATCTTTTGAATTTTATCCTGCATCTTCATAATATGTTCTTTTGTCTCAATAAATTCAAATAACCTTAGTGGCTTAGAGTATTTGTTATTGTCTGAATATAAGCTTTGTTCATATACTGTCTTCATCTCTCTCTGAATTTCATATAGAAGTTTTTGTACATTTCTTACAATTATAACAACTAAAATGACACAAAGATAAATCCACGAGCTAACACTAAAAAACATAGTAAAGCTATTCACATTGTTAGCATTAATTCCTTCAACCGCTGTAAATAGGGTAGGAATAATGTAAAAAAAACAAATACATAACAAAAATTGAAAAATAATTTTCAAATAAGTTGCTCTTATCAACTGCTTTAATGTTATTGATTTTGCCATTTATATCCCCCACCCCAAAGAGTTTTAATTGGATCAATACCATAAGGTTTCAATTTTTGTCGAATCTGATAGATATACTCTGTAATACTTCGGTACTGAACTTCTGAACTTTGAGGGTACAAATATTCATAAAGCTCCTCTACACTAAAGATTTTAGTTTGATAGGTAAACAACAAATATAATAAATCGAATTCCCTTCTCGAAAGAGAAATACTATTACCGTCTACTATTAATTCCTTTCCTACCCTATCAAATTGAAGTAAACCACTAGTCTCAGTATCTCCGACAGAAAGTAGCCTTTTATCTCTTCTAATATGCATTTTGACTCTTGCAACCAACTCCTTCATACCGAATGGTTTGGTAATAAAATCATCTGCACCTATTCCAATAGCTTCAACAATATCTTCTTCAAGGTTTTTAGCAGTTATAAAAATTATGGGTGTTTGAATCTGACTTCTGATACTACTACAAATATCAATACCACTCACTGGCATCATTATATCCAGTAAAATCAAATCAAATCCTATGAAGTCACATAGGTTAATATCTTCGACAGAATTTCTAGTTTCAACTACATAGGAGTTTTTCTCCAGAATATTCTTAATCAATCTTAAAATTTTTAAATCATCGTCAATAACTAGAATTTTTGACTTTACCATTTTTTCCCTCGTACGTTTTGAATATATTGTAACATAATTAAAAATCGAAAATACATTTCAAAATTAGCATATAATTGATAATTCAATAAATTGAGTTTCTACCAAATCTCAATAATGCTCATTTTTAAGTAACAGAATATGTGCTCCAAAGTCTTGTATCTATTTTTCAGTCAATCTATCTAAATTCGATGTTGTCTCATCTAAAAAAACAATCTTTATTTGGGTTACTTTAAAAATTCCTTTCTAATAAGGCAATAACTCGTAAAGAATAATCCAAAAAGCCAAATTATAAATACAATAAAACGCATTATAGAATAGTTTGTATGTATTAGCTGAAAAACTAAATCATATATTATTACACTTGAAGCTATTGGTAAAACCCTATCTATAAAAGGCAACACGAGTATAGGAAATAATAGCAAAATTGCAAGTGCAATCATTGAATTACCGCATAAAAAGGAAAAAGAGTAACCCGCTAAAAAGTATACAACTGAACCAAACAAGTAATAATAAAAATTTACTTCACTATGAATACCCTGACTAAACATCATTACTATTAAACCTGCTAATACTGACTGTGTTAAACATTCTAGTAGATCTATTAATAATATGTATAATGCTGCCTTCACCCTACTTCCGTTGTTCAGGTAAACTTGCTTATAACTTTGTGTCCTCAATTCTACACTTGCATTTAAAACTCCATTCCCTAAAAAAGAGAAAGATATTATAGTTAATAAAACAGAACTGTTAAAAGTGATAGAATCTTCATTAACTTCGAATTTTAGATATCTTAATAAACTTATTATAATAACAAATACTAACTGAAATAATAAATAAACCTGTATAGGTAATAAACTATATTTTTTATATAATAAGCTATGCAATTGGCTTTTCATTCTTCTTCCCCCATTTTATTTTTTCTAAATAAAATAAACAAATCGTCGTAAGGAAAGTTTCAAATAGTAAAAGAATCGCTCCATATACTTGAGTTGTCTGACCGGCTTCGATCCTACCAAAAGCAAAAGACTTAGCTCCAATTAAAGGTAATAAATTATCTAAAATAGGAGAAATTGCCCTAAGTATGCCTGATAAAGAGAAAACTAACAACAGAACTATCACAATCAAAGAAGGAATTGATCTTTTTGTTATTTTTACAAGTAATAGAGAGAGTAAATTTAGTGTAATTGTAAAAGCTACTATTCTAATAAAAACATCAAGCATTAAGCCTATAGACAGAATACTTTGTAACTTACTAACTAACATGAATTTTAGAAGTAATGCATTTAATAAAAACAACGTAAAAGTCGTCGTTATTGAAATAGCAATTATACTAAATATCTGTGAAAACAATCTTATTTTCCAGTTAGCACAAATTAGTGATGAAAACTCATCCTCACCAAATTGATAATCAGTTGCTAGAATTAATGCTGACAATATAGGCAAAAATAATACGGTTGCTTGATACGGAGATGATAATATAGCATCTCTCACCGTTCTATAGGGAGTTTCAATTATATTTGGATCAATATTTACTGAGTTTGCAGCACCGGTGTGTAGTGCATTAATGACTTGAATATTTTGATAGGTAAAAAACAAACTAACTACAACTAAGATAAATAATCCCATTTTAAATAAAGTTAGATGGCTATATTTATATAAATACCCCTTTATAACTTGACTTAACATTTTACACTACTCCTTTCGTGTATAGAGCTAAAATAGGCGTTTTCAAAACTATCATATTGCTTCAATACTTGCTCACGTTTATCATTTAGAACAACGTGACCATTTGAAATACCTACAACTCTATCTACGGTTAATTCAAGTTCGCTCATATAATGGCTAGTTAATAATACTGTTTTTTCTTGTTTCACAAAGTCTTTGAGAAACTCTCTTAACCAACGGATTCCCTCTGGGTCTAAACCATTAATAGGTTCGTCTAAAATCAAAATATCTGGGTCTGCAAGTATTGCTGTTGCTAAACCTAATCTCTGCTTCATTCCTAAAGAATAATCTTTGATTTTTTTCTTACCAACATCTTTTAATCCAACAATTTCTAAACATTCAATACAACGTTGCTTACTGAGTCCACAAGAAAGTGCAATCCATCTTAATTGCTCATAACCAGTTCTACTTGGATAAGGTTGATAACTATCTAAAAAAGTTCCTACTATAGAGATTGGCTCAGCTCCTAACTCACTATATGTTGTTCCCAAAATAGTTGCCTTTCCACTATCAGCTGACTACAATCCTAATAGTATTTTTATTAGGGTTGATTTTCCAGAACCATTAGGTCCTATCAAACCAGTAATCTCACCTTTATTAGCATGAAAAGTTATATTTGATAATACAACTTTGTCATCATATGTTTTATTTAAATTAGTAATATTAATCATTTTGTTTTCCTTTGACGAATAGAACCTTTTGAAATTTTGACAAACTAATGCTCTCACCAATAGGTTTACCATCAAGTTCCACCCATGCATATGCAATAAAAGGGGAAGTTTTAAAATCTGAAACCCAATTTGGAGAATGTCTTGTTATAGCGAAGGTACCTTTCACTATAATTGTAGTTTATCAATTTCTTTTCGGAAAAAAATCAGAGTTAATAGTTTTACATATTTTTAATAAAAAAATATTCTGAGATAGTCTTTAAACATCTTATTTTAGATAAGAAACAATCCACAAAAAAATCCCAAGTGCCATAAGCAACTTGAGATTTTCTTTCTGTCTGGGCATGCCTGAGTCATTCAGGTCTTTATATTATTTGTCTTTTTGATCTTTGTGATCTTTTTTATTTTTCTTCTTACGTCCGTTGCGACCAAGTCCTAGGCCTGTTACCGATACGGTGAAGCCTGCGATATTGATGGTTTCTTCAATCTTACCTTTACTTGCTTCTTCCTCATTTGAGAGATTAATTGGCATCTTGTGTTTAGAGCCTTTACCCTCAGCTTGACCTGAAACAGGTGCTTCAAAGTCATCACCTGGTCCATAAGTGACTGGTCCCTCATGAGATTCCACTTGCTCTTCGACTTGGTCGAGAACTTCTAGGTCTTCAATCTCTTCAACAACGATATCGTCTGCCTTGTCTTCCTTAGGTTTACCGTTGATATCACCTGTTAATGGGATATAAACAACGGTTTCTTCAAGGTTACGTTGACCTACTGTCTTACCTTCAACCTTGTCCTTATCAGCGCTGTAGCCTTCTACTTCAGGAGTGATGACTGTTTCAAACTGACCTTTATTTGAAGTCCAGTAGCTTGAACCAAGCTCTTCACCTGTAACCTTATCAATAGTCAAGCTACGTGTCCATTGAGCAGTTTGGATGTTATTGGCAGGAAGTTCTGCTTGTCCATCGCTAGATGTGTAGAGAACTGTGAAGGTTACATCTTTAATATAGCTTTCACGTTCTGGCCATTTAGCACCATCAGGATTTGCTGGGTTGATTGGTGTACCAGCTTCTTGGATGTTATCTGGACCTACTTGAACAGTACCATGACGAAGGGTAACCATGAAGTTTTGGTCAACATGTGAATCACCATCAAAGATAACACCGTTTGTGAAACCATCCGCAAGGAGGGTATAACCACGATCACTGTAGTACTTGATGCGCTCGATTGTTGAGTAATCGATAACTTCGCCTGATTTACCAAGCAAGTCAACCACTTCAAGTTTCTTACGAGTTGTACCGTCAACATAAGTGACTGTAGCTTTCTGAGCATCCTTGAGGTAAGTAACCACTTCCATGATTTCAGGAGTTTCCACAGAAACCTCTGTCATTTCAGCGACTTCCATACGGTCTGGTGTAAATCCGACAACCTCTGGTGAAGGAACTGCTGAGAAGCCAGCTTGAGTACTTGACCATGCTTCATAATTGATAGCACCTGTCACAAGGTTAACATTAGCCAAACGTTTGAAATCAAGAACTTCAACGTAGTCGTCGCTAGCCAAGCCACCTTCTTCGAAGACATACTGGATGGTACGTGTCACATCGGCACGGTTTTCAAGCATCTCTACGCTATTTGGCCAAACTGGGCTATTCACATCATTTGGATCTACGACTTCACCTGCAACTGGTGCTGGCATATCTGGGTCGATAAGAACCAAACGTTCACGAAGAACCACTTCGAAGACTTGGTCAAAGTCAGAGTCACCATTGTAAGTGTGGTCAAAGGCTTCTGCATAACCATCGTTGACAAGTTCATAACCTTGTTTGAGCAAGTTTGCGATTTGTTTATCAGTAGAGTAGTCAATCTTCTCACCTGAGCTTCCGACGACAACATCACGAGTCAATTCTGACTTATCAAGCTCATTCATGTAAAGGATAATAGCTTTTTGCTCATCCTTAGCATAAACCACGTTGGTATCTTGACCTGGGTGTTCTGGAGTAATAAAGGCCTTTTCAGAAATGTAACCAAGAACATCTGGAACGACTGTTTCCATAGCCATGGTTGGATCTTCAGGATCGTTGTTGTAGCTTGGAGTAGGTGCATTTTCGATTGGTGTACCATACTCATCTACTGGAATAATCTTACCAAGCTCTGTGTAAGTTACTGTATCTTCCACTTCTGGAAGGTCTGGGCGAACTTCAAGACCACCAGCTTGACGTTTATCCGCATAGAAGCCATCTACAACTGGAACTTCTACAACATCGTAAGTGAAGCTGTCTTGATCCCAAGTGCTTGTTTGTTCCACTTGGTTAAATTTACCGTGGAAGCTGAAGCTATCTTGAATGTTGATAACTGGATCTTTGTAGCCTGCACCTTGGAAGGTAACCGTTTGTTTCGTATCTTGCGTAATATCATCCAAGATTGGCTCGTAAACCAAGGTTTGGTCCATGCTGAGGTCAATTGGCAATACCAATTCACTTTCAGCTTGGTAGCCAGCAACTTGTGGTGCTGGTGTTTCAATAACTTGCGTAGCATCTTGAGGATCATTAGCATAATGAACTGGTTCTGCATCCGCGATTGGATTACCAAAGGTATCAACAGGGATAATCCTACCGAGTTCTTTATAGACAACACTGTCTGTGGCTTCTGGTTTATCAGGTGTAACAATCTGCATACCAGCCACAGCCTTGTCCGCATAGTAACCTTCGATAACTGGGACATTAACCTTAGCAAAGGTATAGCTGTCTTGATCCCAAGTGTAAGTATCTTCTGCTTGATTGTACTTACCAGTGAAAGTAAAGTCAGACTGGATATTAACAGACGGTGTTGCTTCGCCAGCTCCTTTGAAGAAGACAGTTTGCAAGGTTGGTTGCGTTACATCTTCAAGGATTGGAGCGTACTCAACAAGAATATCGTCTGTCAAGCTCTCAGGCATGACACTTTGTTGCATTGGACGGTAACCAGGAATGTGAGGAACAAGTGTCTCACTAACCTTAGTTGGGTTATTGGCATCGTTGTTGAAGGTTGGCGTAGGCACGTTTGGAATCAAGCGTCCATTCGCATCAATAGGAATAATCTTACCAAGTGGAACGTAGGTAATGGTTTCTTCGATGTTATCTTCAGTAACCTCTCTACCTTTTACTTCTACTCTATCAGCAAAATAGCCTAAAACAACTGGTGCATAGATGTCATAATACTTGGTCTTGTTTGGTGACCATTCTGTCTCGTCAACAAGCTCACCTGTGACCTTGTCAAAGGTAAGGGTACGGACCCAATAAGCCTTTTGCACATCGGCATCTGGTAAATCCGCATTGCCGTCTGTACTCTTGTAAAAGACTGTGAAGCTTACTTCTTTCTCGTAAGCATACTTAGATGGCCACTTAGGTCCATCTGGATTATTAGGATTGATTGGAGTATCTGGGACTTGTTCATGGTCAGGCCCTACCTTGGCAACATCGTGTTGCAAGAGGACAAACCACTCTTGATCATCAATATCCTTGTCATCAAAAATGGCATCTTTAGGGAATTCGTCCTGAATCAAGTCATATCCCATGTCCTTGAAAGTCTTGATACGTGTTGCTGTTCCGTATTCAATCGCTTCACCCAATTCCCCGGTCAACTGGTCACTAACCAAGTAAGCACCGGTAGTTTCATCAATATAAGTGATGCTGGCTTTCTTGAAAATTTTACGATACACAACCGGAGTATCCCCTCCTGGTTTGTTCGGTACTACACTTTTAATATCTGTCATATAATCTTGAACAGCTGGTGTTGCTGTCTCACCCGCCTTTCGTGGATCTTTTTTGTTATTGTTATACTGCTTAGTCAAAGCACCTGGAATATATTCCCCATCTTCTGTCACAGGGATAATGCGTCCCAATTTCCTATAGGTCACATGTTCCGTTACCGTTGGCACATAGGGTGTGACAACGTTAAAACCCGCTTCTTTTTGGTCAGCGAAATAGCCCTGGACAACTGGTACCGATATCTTAGGATAGGTATAACTGTCCTTGTCCCATTCGATTAAGCCAGTCTTCCTATCTCTAGTCCCCGTAAAAACATGATTTTCCATGACTTCAGGGTCTGGAGTTTTAGAATCCGCTCCTTGAAAAATAATCTCTTGCTTTGATGGAATCCTCACGGTTTCCGATTGGGCATGATTATCAAAGAGGGCTTCGTCAGCTCTAGCAAAATCTAATGGAGAGGGGGCACTGTGGTCAGAGCGACTTTTTGGGTTAGTCAATAATTTAGAAAGATCTATAGTATCAACTAAATCAGAGTCCGCTGATTTATGTGCAATATGCTCTTCGGCAGTTCTTGCTGCTGCTTCAGTCGCATCTTCCCTATAGGCTCTCAAAAATACTCCCCCTTTCTTCTTTTTATGAGAAATAAAATCCTATACTTGCTAAGTTCTCATGGAAATCTTTTCTATTAAGATTTCATTTTCCCTCGGAGAAGCTAACAAGTTCTTATCAAAGATTAAAATTTTTGATATCTCTTATATATACTATAATACGAGAATCGAATTTTTACAAGTAAGGTGTAAGAACTTTAATCATTTTAACCCCTAAGTGAAAAAATAGTGCTTTAATGTGCAATATCTATCAAGTAGTTTATGAAAGTGACATCAAAATGAGATTACCCCGATAACTTAAATGATGAGTCTTTAATGGAGCTTTCTCTCCCTAAAGACACTCTCATAAGAAATAGACTATAAACTATCACAACTACTTCTCATCTTTGAAAGACTAGAACCTTACCTCAGTTGTAAGGGAACAACCTAAGAGAATGGCACAGAGAAGGTCTGTGCCTAGTCCTCGACTATGGAATGCCAATGAATAACTAGCATTACTTTTAGTATAGATTGACTTTTACGCTTCGTCAATAGATTGGAACCATTTAATGAAATTCCCCAGTTTCTCAAGTTTCTCGTATTAAGTTATAAATAACTAATAGCTTTTTTAGCATGATTACTTTTTCATGGAACTACAGATGTAATGATTACTATCAGACTATCATGACTAACTCAAGATGGTTTTAAAATCACTTGTTCAGCCATCATTAAATCCTTAACGAAATCCGAACATGCCATAAAAACCGAGACTACTGTCTCGGTTCATACAGTTTGGAAACGATTAGATTTGTCCTCGGCCTTGAGCGTCAAAGTAAACCCACCATCCTGGACTCACTTCAACCCAACGGTTAACAGCCATCTCACCTGAATTTGGATCATAGTAACGAACAACGCCGTTCACACGAACCAAATGACCTTTGATTTGCTTACCATTGTTATCAAAGAGGAGGTTTTGACCATTGATAGTAACCATGCCTTTGACAGCATTACCATTACCATCGAAGTAATACCAGCTACCATCGATTTCATGGAATTGATTACGGTAAAGCTCACCTGAATTTACATCATAGTAACGAAGGTTGCCATCAACATTAGCCAAAGCACCTTTCACTTGACGACCATTTTGATCAAAGTAGAGGTTTTGACCATTGATATTTTGTGAACCTTTTACGGCTGCACCATCATTATTGAAGTAAGCCCAAACACCTGGTTCGATTTCTGCGAATCGGTTGCGAGCCAATTCACCTGAGTTAGCATCATAGTAACGGATAGTACCATTCTCATTAACAGTACGCCCTTTAACTTGGACACCATTGTTATCGAAGAAGAGTTCTTGACCATTGATGTTTTGGTGACCTGTCACACGTTTACCATTACCATCGTAGTATGCCCAAACGTTATTACCAATTTGTACGAATTGGTTGCGGCCTGATGTATTGTTATTGTTGTTATCTGGTTTTGGATCTTGTTTACCGTTTGCATTCAAGACACCGTTTTGGTCGTAGTAGAATACTTGACCTCTACGGTTTTGACGGTAACCATCACGCAATTGCACCCCATTAGCGAGGAAGAAGTATTGTTTACCATCGATAGTCTTTTCACCGATTGCCATGCGACCTGAGTTATCAAAGTAGTAAACATTTCCGTCGTTATCTTTGATAAAGGCATTCTTAGCACGTTTGCCATCGTTATAACGATAGTAAACACTGCCCCAGCTCTTCTCAAACTTACCACTACCATCACCGTTTTGGTTGTCGTTGTTAGTAGATTGGTTGCTTCCGACTACTTTTGGAAGGCTAACTTTACCACCATTTGTACCGTAGTAACCACTTAGACCATTCTTAAGCACGTACTCTGAACCACGGTCAAGAATGTTAGTACCATTCATGTACTTCGCAGACCACTGTGTGATCTTCTCGTCAGTAGTCATACGTTTACCAGTAGAGATTTGAACACGATCAAAGATTTGTGGGTAAAGACGTTTCAATTCATCAAGGAAGGCACCACCATATTTACCTTGGTAGTCGTTACCAAAAGTACGTGTCTTAGCAGCGTAGAGGCTATGATTGATGATTGCTCCATCTTTAGTTTCACCATAGTTATTAACACGAGTTGCTGTAACCACTTCATCACCTGGAAGGTTATAGATTTGGTCTGGAACCCAGTCAGCAATCGCTGAGATACCTACAGCGTGGAGTGATTTAAGAGCTGCTTTCAAGTCAGCCAATGAACCGTACTTATTGTCCTTACTCATAGCAATATCATAACGGTCTGTAAAAGCATAACCATTTTGGATGACTGAGTCAAGGAAGCTACCATCATCACTTGAAACGTACTGTGGTGCAAATTCAAATGATGTGATACCCCATGATTTGAAGAGGTTTGCATTTTCAGCAATCTTCTTATTAGTGTATTGTGATGAATCTTGGACGAAGTCTTGGAAGTTAGAGAAACCTTCGTAGATAACTTGTGAATCAAGGGCAGCATTTGATTCATAAACCAAACCACTGCTGTTCTTTTCTTTACTTGGTGCTACACGCACGTCTTGACTTTCAGAAGCACCTACTGGTACCCAAACTGCAAGGTAACCATCAACTTGAGGGTTACGGATACCACGGATTTCGTTTGCATTAAATGTCAAATTACCGTTACCATCAGTGTATTTGACAATGCCGTTAGCATCGCTATCATTCAAGTAAGTAGCCACACCATCGTTTGTTGTCAAAAGCAATGGACGATAAGCTTGGTTACGGTGAGCCGCACCCATGTTAATTGTCAAGTTGCTTGTCAAACGAAGGGCAGGTTGGTTTGAAACGATAACTGCCATACCTTGGTTACGTGTTTCTGCTGTACCAGTATCAGAAGCACTATTAGCCCCTGTACCATAACGTACAGATGTCAAGACACCTGCAGCATCCCAACCATTAGTATTACCATAACCGATGTAGTTAACCTTCATATCTTGACCACCGGCTGCATAGCGGATACGGCCTTTCAAGAGGGTTTCAATAGCATCATAATATGGTGATTTTTGGGCCATATATTGACCATCATCTGTGTACATGTCACCATAGTAAACACGTGGCACAGTGTCCTTATGCGTAAGCATCAAGGCGTATGCTGATGGAATATTATATTGTGTGTATTGCTTGTTAGCACTACGCATGTCTCTGTTGTAGATTTCAAAGGCTTTCTTCATTTCATCAAGCGTGAAGGTATTCCCTGTTGATTGAGGGTTGATTTCATTTTTGATGATTTGACCAATGATTGATTGTACCTCTGAATCGTGAGCACGAACAAAGGCGTAGTTAGCCATGCGTTTAGAGTTTTTACCACTTTCAGAACGGTCATTGATACTATTTGAAATAAGTGGTTCAACTCCTGAGCGGTTACCAATTGGACGCAAGAGTGAATATACCAATGCTAAGTGCATAGGGTCATCCATTGGCAATTGGGCACCTTTAGTGTCTTCATTGTAGTATGGGTCATTGTGAGACCACGCTTCCAAGATAGACATGTGTTTAATGGCTTGATCTTGGCTTTGGTCAGAACCATACTTAGCTTTGAAGTAATCTGAAGCAATTTGAAGAAGGTCAGCATTGACATTATCCACGGCATCGACACGAACACCATCGAAGTTTTCATCTTCAGAACCACCAGTAATAGTACCGATGTTCATGATGTAGTGGAGCCAGTTCAACTGCTCAGCTTGAACCGCTGGGTTTGAGTTGTCGATATCATTAGCCAACAAGAACTCGAAACCACCGTTACTTGTATCCTTAGTATACTTAGGATTGTGTTTACCTGTTTGGCTAGTTGGTGTGCGGTTCAAGAGACGATAATCAGAATTAGCATGACTTGTACGACTATCGTTGTTATAGAGAAGGGCACCACCTTGCAAGTGGTCACTATTATCAAGATTTTCAGAAGTTGAATTCCAACCTGGTTGGGTCTTCACGAAATTTTTGATAGTTGTACGCAACCAGTCAGTGTTACCTTCACGCGCAATACGTTCTTCAATACGCTTTTGAACTTCAAGCGCTGCTTGGTCCATCTGAGTTTGTGAGCTGAATGACGTATAGGTCTGATTGGTACCGAGACCTTGCTCCTTCATGTAGTTGAGGTAGCTCGCTTGGATAGCCTTGCTTGGCCACCAAACTGTAAGCAATGGACGTTTGTCATTTTCAGTTGAAGCAGTCCACTCTTTACCATCTTTCAAGATTTCTTTTGGACGGTACCATGTGTTGGCAGTGAAGTAACCATCAACAAGTTCGATATCTTTATCAGTTGTACCATAAAAGGCATTCTTGTCACCATTTACAGTAACGTTTGTGTTTGTGCTATCAGCTGATGAACCTGTTCCACCGTTCTTGTCGAAGCGGTATTCTTTTTGGTTAGACAATTCACCAGTTTCAGCGTTGAAGTATTGGCTACCGCCGTTACGTTCAAGGACATAGTTCTTACGAATAGTGCCGTCATCTTCAACGTAGTATTGTTTTCCATCAATTGTTTTGATGTGACTTGGACCATCAGTTACGACATTGTTAGTTGCTGGAAGGTCGTTGTTTACTACTGTGACAGTATTGTTGGTATTATTTGTATTGCCGTTAACTGGGGTAGCACGACGGCCTCCTGTAGGACCACGTCGAGCACCAGTCGCACGACGTTCACGTGTCGCTGCGCGATCAGTAACTGTTGTTGTGTCAGTTGTAGTGTTGTTATTTGTCGTATCAACAGCTGTATCATTGGTTGCTGTTGTATCTGTTGTAGTTGCCGCACGATCAGTACCGACTGTCGCTGCCGTATCAACAGCATTCGCTGCAACTGTATTTGTTGTATCAGTTGTCAAATCGAAAGTTGCTGTTGGAGCGGCTTGATCAGTTGCGACATCGTTTGTCGCTGCAACTGCTGTAGTTGGATCCTGAGCAGCCGTTGTATCGTTAGATACAGTACCCGTATCAACAGTAATATCGGGGATGGCTACAGTAGCATCCGTGTGTTCGTCGGCCTGAACGACACCGTCGTTAGTTCCTAAAGAAACCGCTGAGACTGCACCGAGCGACATCCCTGTAACTGCGATGGTTACCCATTGTTTCTTAACTTTGTGCATTTTATAATGTACTTTTTTGTCCATAATAAAAAGACTCCTTTTTCCCATTTATAGCTTCATTCTAAATCATTGAAAGCTTTTTTTCAATAAGATTCGATAAATTTTCATAATTTTTAGAAAAGTCCTTTTATTGCTTTAATAACATTAGTTTTAAATGAGTGTTTATAATTATAAACATGCTCATTTTAGTTCGTTGAGAAACAGATAACTGACACTCTATGGCTATTTAGAATGATTATTGATAAGACCTCCTTTTAATGGGATTACAAGGAAATCTAATGAAAATTCACAAAATCCTTAAAGCACTTCTCTCAAAGCGACCAAAAATACTATCCTTACCAAACCATTAGGTCTGTTAGGATAGTATTTTTTTTAGACTATCTTCTCATACAAAAACTAAATTCTAACTATCTAAGCTATTCATTACTTACTGAGGTGTCAGAGGGTCAAGTTTGGTTACTCTAGTGCTAATTAAAAATACTCTTTCCCATCAAAAACAAAGGGAACAAAAACCAGATAATTCATCATAAAAAAATGCCTCAAATGCCTATCTACCCTGCTGAAAACAAGGAAAACGGAGTATAATAAAGGTGAAAAGAGTTAAACTATTTAGCAACAAATAGAGGGGTCGGTGAGAAAGATGTCAGTACAACATACAAACTTCAACACAAGCCAAGATAAGGGTAAGACTGGTCAAGAGGTCAATAATCAAGAGCTCATTAAGAAGAAGTCTCCAGACAACAGTCTTGCTTCTATTTTCCTTGCAGTCGCCTTTTATTTAGCTATCGTTTATCTTGCCTTATTTTTGCTCTTAGGCCTGTCAAATCCTTGGGGAATGCTTATAATAATTTTCCTAGCACCTAATTTGATTAGTTTTATCATCGCAACTATCTTAACAGGAATAGGACGTAAAAAAGGGAATAAAAACTTTCTATACACCAGTATTATTTTTTACCTAGTTTCAATTTTTTTGGCCTATGACCCTGACTGGGGAGTTTTTCGAGTTGTACCGATTCTGTTAACTATTCTCGTAACAGTGGGAACAGTCATGTATAAACAAGATAATGAGCAAGACAACAAATAAGGGAACATGTTCAAGTGGTCTCGTATTTTTATGTAGTCATTAGTATTTCAAAAGGTCAGTTCCATTTTGAAACTACGACAACATCTCCAAATCAAAAAACACCTCCTAGCTAGAATGTTTATCTAACATGAAGGTGTTTTTTATTGTGCTTATCTGAGCATTGTAAAGACTTTTACAATCCTGAAATACGAATAGTCTTCGTCCTATTCTTCATTTTTCCTACGTTTGGCAAGAAATCCAAGACCAGTTGCAGTTGCCAAGGCACCCAAGGCCATACCTAATGATGAGTCTTCCTCACCAGTCTTAGGAAGCGCTTGGCTACCATGTTTGTGCATAGGATCCTTCACTTCAGAAGTTGATTCTGAAACACTTGTTGAAATACTTGTTGAAATACTTGTGCTTTCAGAGGCACTCAAGAATGCCGATGTAGAGACTGACTCTGATACTGAAACGCTTGATGAAGCAGTTTCTGAGGCAGACAATGATGCACTTGCACTCTGCGATTCGCTCAACGATACAGACTCACTTGTAGAAATTGAAGAACTTTCTGAAAGTGACTCACTCAGTGATACTGAGTTTGAAACAGATTCTGATTCAGACACTGATGCACTCGCTGAAACTGATTCTGAGTTCGATACTGATTGCGACTCGGAAATTGAGACACTTACTGAAGTCGATACTGAGGCAGAGACTGATGCGGATGCACTCGCTGAGGCTGAGACGCTGGATGAGACTGACGCAGAAACTGAGGTTGAAACAGACTGTGATTCTAATACAGACGCACTTGTTGATGCAGAGTCTGAAATTGAGGTACTTACAGAAGTTGACTCTGAGGCTAATGCTGAAGCGGACGCAGATAATGACTCAGACACACTTGTTGATGCTGAAAGACTTGCTGAGGTACTCAACAAAGTTGAAATACTTGTGCTTTCAGAGGCACTCAAGGATGCTGATGTAGAAGCTGACTCGGATACTGAAACGCTTGATGAAGCAGTTTCTGAGGCAGATGCACTTGCTGAGGCTGACGCAGAGACTGAGTTTGATCCAGACTGTGATTCTGAGACTGAGGCACTTGATGATGCTGACTCGGAATTAGAGACTAATTGTGATTCACTGATTGAAGCACTTACTGATGCACTTTCAGAATTAGAAACTGATTGTGACACTGAAACTGAAGCGCTCAATGACACCGACTCTGATGCGCTGACTGATTCTGACACTGAGGCTGACGCAGAGACTGATGCGGATGTGCTTGCTGATTCCGACACAGATTCAGAAACTGATGTGCTAACGGATTCTGATACAGACGCACTTGTTGATGCAGACTCGGAATTAGAGACTGATTGTGATTCTGAGATTGAAGCACTTACTGACGCTTTCTCGGAGTTTGAGACAGACTGTGATTCAGACACCGATGCACTCTCTGAGGCTGACTCGGAATTAGAGACTGATTGTGATTCTGAGATTGAAGCACTTACTGACGCT
Source organism: Streptococcus sp. cx1 (assembly GCF_052384325.1). Classification (NCBI taxonomy): domain Bacteria; kingdom Bacillati; phylum Bacillota; class Bacilli; order Lactobacillales; family Streptococcaceae; genus Streptococcus; species Streptococcus sp. cx1. The sequence continues at coordinate 243,908 of NZ_JBQSUN010000003.1, forward strand.
GACTCGGAGTTTGAGACAGACTGTGATTCAGACACCGATGCAATCTCTGACGCTGACTCGGAATTAGAAACTGATTGTGATCCTGAAACAGATGTACTCAATGACGCCGACTCACTCAATGATGCTGAGTTAGATGTCGAAAGCGACTCACTAGCTGAAATGAAGCTTGAAGCTGAGTTCGAAATAGATTCAACAGTTGAAATAATCGCAGAAATTGAAGCACTAAAGGCTTGAGACTGGCTTTCAAATGCAGAAGCACTCAATGAGCTTGACGTACTCAATGATTCTGACTCTGAAGTCGAGATTGAGGAACTTGTGCTCTGTGATTCACTCAATGATGCAGACTCACTAACTGAAATGGATTCACTTACTGACGCTGATTCGGAGTTTGAAGCAGACTGTGATTCTGAAACTAACGCACTATCTGAAGCGGATTCGGAGTTTGACACTGACTGTAACTCAGACACTGATGCACTTTCTGAAGCGGATTCGGAATTTGATACAGACTGTGACTCAGACACTGATGCACTTTCTGAAGCGGATTCGGAATTTGAAACAGACTGTGATTCAGAGACTGATTCACTTACTGATGCTGACTCGGAGTTTGACACTGACTGCGACTCAGACACTGATGCACTTTCTGAAGCGGATTCGGAGTTTGACACTGACTGCGACTCAGAAACTGATGCACTTTCTGAAGCGGATTCGGAATTTGATACAGACTGCGACTCAGAAATTGACGCACTTAATGAAGCGGATTCGGAATTTGAGACTGATTGTGATTCTGAGACTGATTCACTTACAGATACTGACTCGGAATTTGATTCAGACTGTGATACCGATGTTGATTCACTTACTGACGCTGACTCGGACGTTGAAGCGGATTGTGATTCTGAAATTGATTCACTTACTGACGCTGATTCTGAGTTAGACACTGACTGTGACTCAGACACTGATGCACTCTCTGAAGCGGATTCGGAATTTGAAACCGATTGTGATGTCGACGTTGATTCACTCTCTGAAGCTGACCCTGAATTAGACACTGACTGTGATTCTGAAACGGAAGCACTTACTGAAGCAGAGACTGAATTTGATTCGGATTGTGAAGCTGATGTCGACTCGCTCTCTGAGGCTGACTCGGAGTTAGATACTGATTGTGATTCTGAAATTGACGCACTTACTGACGCTGACTCTGAGGTTGAAACAGACTGTGATTCTGAAACTGACGCACTTTCTGACGCTGACTCGGAATTAGACACTGATTGTGATTCGCTTACTGATGTACTCTCTGATGCTGATTCTGAGTTAGACACTGATTGTGATTCTGAGACAGACGTACTTGTTGATGCAGACTCTGAATTAGAGACTGATTGTGATTCTGAAACTGATTCACTTACAGATACTGACTCGGAATTTGATTCAGACTGTGATACCGATGTTGATTCACTTACTGACGCTGACTCGGACATTGAAGCGGATTGTGATTCTGAAATTGATTCACTTACTGACGCTGATTCTGAGTTTGACACTGACTGTGACTCAGACACTGATGCACTCTCTGAAGCGGATTCGGAATTTGATACAGATTGTGACTCTGAAGTTGATTCACTCTCTGAAGCTGACTCGGAGTTAGATACTGATTGTGATTCTGAAATTGACGCACTTACTGACGCTGACTCTGAGGTTGAAGCAGACTGTGATTCTGAAATAGACGAACTTTCTGAAGCGGATTCGGAATTTGATACAGATTGTGACTCTGAAGTTGATTCACTCTCTGAAGCTGACTCGGAGGTTGAAACAGACTGTGATTCTGAGACAGACGCACTTGTTGATGCTGACTCTGAGTTTGAGACTGACTGTGATTCTGAAACTGAGGCACTTTCTGAAGCTGATTCTGAGTTTGACACGGATTGTGATTCTGAAATTGATGCACTTACTGACACTGACTCTGACGTTGAAGCAGATTGTGATTCGCTTACTGATGCACTCTCTGACGCTGACTCTGAGGTTGAAACAGACTGTGATTCTGAAACTGAGGCACTTTCTGAAGCTGATTCTGAGTTTGACACGGATTGTGATTCTGAAATTGACGCACTTACTGAAGTAGACTCTGAAGTTGAAACGGATTGTGATTCAGACACTGACGCACTCTCTGAAGCTGACTCTGAGGTTGATTCAGACTGTGATGTCGACGTTGATTCACTCTCTGAGGCTGAAACTGAGTTTGAGACAGACTGTGATTCTGAAATTGATTCACTTACAGATGCTGAACCGGAGTTCGATTCAGACTGTGATGTCGACGTTGATTCACTCTCTGAAGCTGACTCTGAGGTTGAAACTGATTGCGACTCAGACACAGATGCACTTTCTGAAGCGGATTCTGAGTTTGAGACAGACTGTGATTCTGATACTGATCCACTTACTGAGGCACTTTCAGAGTTAGAAACTGATTGTGATGCTGAAATTGACTCACTTACTGACGCTGACTCTGAGGTTGAAACAGACTGTGACTCAGACACTGACGTACTTTCTGAGGCTGATTCTGAATTTGATACAGACTGTGATTCTGATACTGATCCACTTACTGAGGCTGACTCAGAATTTGAGACTGATTGTGATTCTGACACAGACAACTTTGTTGAAACGGACTCACTTAATGAACTCGAAACACTCTCAGATTTCACGGCACTCAAAGATGCACTCGCTGATGCTGATTCACTTTGTGAAACGCTCGTCTTCAAGGAATCACTCAAGGAGCTTGAAACGCTCTCTGATTTCACGGTACTCAAAGATGCACTCGTTGAAGCGGATTCACTTTGTGAAACGCTCGTCTTCAAGGAATCACTCAAGGAACTTGAAACGCTCGCCGATTTTACGGTACTCAAAGACGCACTTGTTGAAGCGGATTCACTTTGTGAGAGACTTGTCTTCAAGGACTCACTCAAGGAACTTGAAACGCTCGCCGATTTCACGGTACTCAAAGACGCACTTGTTGATGCAGATTCACTTTGTGAAAGACTTGTCTTCAAGGAATCACTCAAGGAACTTGAGATACTCGCTGATTTCACAGTACTCAAAGACGCACTCGCTGATGCTGATTCACTTTGCGAAACGCTCGTCTTCAAGGACTCACTCAAGGAACTTGAGACACTCGCTGATTTCTCGGTACTTAAAGACGCACTTGTTGAAGCGGATTCACTTTGTGAGAGACTTGTCTTCAAGGACTCACTCAAAGAACTTGAGACACTCGCTGATTTCACGGTACTCAAAGACGCACTTGTTGAAGCAGATTGACTTTGTGAAACGCTTGTCTTCAAGGACTCACTTAAGGAACTTGAGATACTCGCTGATTTCACAGTACTCAAAGATACACTTGTTGAAGCGGATTCACTTTGCGATTGGCTTGTCTTCAAGGACTCACTCAAGGAGTTTGAAACGCTCGCTGACTTCACAGTACTCAAAGACGCACTTGTTGAAGCAGATTGACTTCGAGATTGACTTGTCTTCAAGGACTCACTCAAGGAACTTGAAACGCTCGCCGATTTCACGGTACTCAAAGATGCACTCGTTGAAGCGGATTGACTTCGAGATTGGCTTGTCTTCAAAGATTCACTCAAAGAACTCGAGACACTTTTTGAGGCTACCGTGCTCAATGAAAGGCTGGTCGATGCAGATTGCTTAACAGACTCACTTCGACTTTGAGAAATCGATTCCTGCTTAGACTGACTGACACTTTGAGACACTGACTGGCTGTAATCACTATCCGACAATTTCACCGTCACAACATTGGTCGTACTATCTTTATAAGTAATCGTTACCGTACCATCACTATTAACCGTATAAGACTTAATACGGTTGGCGACCTCTGGATTCAAGGCAGACACTGTCGCAATAATCTTACTCTTATCTGCGTCTGTTAGGGCAGTCAGGCTGGTCACCTGAATAGTGCTTGTCGGTGCCACACCCGGTGTACGATCTGACAAGCGACCCTGAGTAATACGAATCTCACCCAAACCATTTGGACGGTTCATATTTGACGCATTGTCAATAGCAGCAACATTACGTTGCCATGTGTTTCGGAAAGAATGATAAAGGTCATCCTTCAAATGAATGGTCGTTGTGATGGTTGCAGGATTATCAGTCGTAGCTGTAATATCTCCCGTAATCGGTGCAATATTACCAGTTCCGTACTGGCTACTACCAAAGAAATTGCCGTTCAAGGCATTGTCATTCAAATCGGCTCTTGCAACAACTTTCATTTCTTTAAGCTTGCCACTGTCATCTGTAGCTGTGAAAGTCAAAACAGCATCATCACCAGCATAGAGGGTATAGTTTTTCCCACCACCTTCGAGAGGCGTAGACTTAGGTTCCACACCATCGACAGTCAACTTGGCCGTCACTTCAGGACGCGTTCCGTCCGTTACAGCCACCGAATTACTGGCATCTGAATACACCGCATAATCACCATACATGATGCGAGCTTTGGCTGTTACACCACCCGTTTGTAACTTAACAGTCGGCGTCACAATCGCTTGACCCGAAGCATCTGCCACTGCTGTTCCCACTTCGTCGTCATTATTGTATAGAACGACTGTGGAACCTGGCTCAGCTCCCGTCACCGTTACAGGCGTCTGTGTGTAAGCCTTGTCCAATAATCTCGTTTCAACAGTTGGTGCTGCAAGTCGCTTCACCGGAGCCGTCACATCATTTGTGGTGTTATCTTTATAAGTAATGGTCACCACACCAGATGATGAAACCGAATAAGATTTAAAGTCCTTTGAAGTGGCAATATTTGGGTTAGCAGTCTTAAATGCTTCCCAAACCTTATCTTTTTCAGCCTGAGCGAGACTACTTGTGTCATTAACAAAGGTACTCGTTGTCACCGCCGTAATCGGATTACGAATACCATCATTTTGTGGCAAAACCTGAATACGAAGCGTACGTGTCACTGACTGCTTAGCCGTATTAGTCACTACAAAAGAAACATTATAAATTTTCCCAGGCGTTACGACCTCTGTCTGCCCAACAGTCCCCACAATATTAAAGGCCACTGCACTATTTTTCAATGCAGAGGTCTGAGGCACGTTGATCCCATTCACACGATCACTACCAGAAGCGTAGCCAATGCTTTTAATACTATTTCGTGTAGGAATAGTTTCAACAACATTATAAGCCTGATTGATGTAGTCAGAGTTGTAAACAGAAATCAAGGCATTGTTAGCCGAACCTAAATTATACTGGGGTGCACGGAGATTACTATTAGCATCAATGCGAGAACCATTACGAGGATCACGCTGACCAGATGTCGCACGAAGTACCGCATTGGCAAGACTATTTCTAGCCTGGCGAGCCTGAGAAATCGTAGGCGTCACATCACTGTCACGATCAGCCAGACTGACACGAATGGCATCCAGGGCTTTATCTCCCTTGAGAATAGCAGCATCCGTATTTGGCAAATCGACAGCTTGAGCTTTATAGGTATAAATGTCTAAGGCAAGATCTTTGAGACGCTTTTCTTGTTCTAAACGCTCAGCATCTGCCACAACCGAGGCAGCTAGCAGACCAGTCGCCGTATCTGACAATTGGCGATTAGTTTGTACTTCGGATGTCAAGGAAGCGTTTAATAAGGCTGACTCCGAGCTGACAAGAGTCATCCCCACTTTAGAGTCGCTACTACTATCACTCTTGCTAACTGACTGAACAGAGGCACTTGCGCTTTGCTCTGAAGTTTTTCCAAGCGCACTCTCAGACTGACTGTGAGCAGAAGAATCCGTCTGACTTACTGATTCCGATTTAGAAGCTAATGAAGCTGACAAGGAAGCAGAAAGCGAGGCACTCAATGACAAGGATGTCGATTTAGAAGCTAATTCAGAAGCAGACACCGATTGGCTGCGTGATAAAGACTCACTCAAAGAAGCCTCCGAAGTCTGTCTTGACGCAGTTTCAGATGACTCTTGACTATTTACTTGGCTATCTTGAACACTGGACACAGACTCCATATTTCCAAGAACAACGGAATCAGATGCAGCTAAGAGATCAGTCTTAGCTCCTGCTTCACTTTCCAAAATCGGCTGATCAGTCATTTCATCCGCATGAGCCACGTGAGTTGCAACAGAGCCACCAAGCAAGGCCCCAGTTGCAAGCACTCCTTTGAGCACTGTCTGACCAGAAAAGGCAGGTGCTTCCACCTCTACCTGCTGGGCACCAACAGACGGTATATCCACACCCCCTCTAAGCACCTTAAAAAGACCAAAATTCGACGTCGCCGCGCGAAGCCAGTGCTTCCCTGACTTAACCAATTTAAACCGTGTCACACGATCGGTTTCACGATATTGACCTTCATTCCTTCTAAAAAACATATATACTCCATTTATTTTTGATTAAAACACTCCTTTCAATTTTATCATAAAATTAAGCAAAAAATCTCATTTCAAGATTGCTTTCTAGCGATTAATCCTTTCTTTCATTTCCCTAAAAATACGATAATAATGCTAACCCTAAGACTTATTAAAACTATTTGTATTTTTATAATATCAGACTAAAAAAATCCCCTACCAATTAGGAAATCTCTCTAATCGATAGGGGATATTTGATTATCTCGCTAGAAGATAATGATTAAACTTACTAGGATTTAGAAGTCTTCACTTTCTTCTTCATCTTTCTTACGTTTGGCAAGAAATCCAAGACCAGTTGCAGTTGCCAAAGCACCCAAGGCCATACCTAATGATGAGTTTTCCTCACCAGTCTTAGGAAGCGCTTGGCTACCACGTTTGTGCTTAGGATCTTTCACTTCAGAAGTTGATTCTGAAGCACTCATTGAGGCTGAGATCGAAGCACTTGTTGATGCTGAGGCTGAAAGACTTGCTGAGGTACTCAATGAAGTTGAAATACTTGTTGAAGCACTTGTGCTTTCAGAGGCACTCAAGAATGCTGATGTAGATACTGACTCTGATACTGAAACGGATGCGCTCGCTGACTCTGAGGCAGAGACTGAAGCGGATGTGCTTGCTGATTCTGACGCACTTGCTGATTCTGAGGCAGAGACTGAAGCTGACTCAGATGCGCTTGCTGATTCTGACGCAGATGCTGACTCAGATGCACTTACTGATTCTGAGGCAGAGACTGAAGCTGACGCACTTGATGATTCTGACGCAGAGACTGAAGCGGATGTGCTTGCTGAAGCCGACTCAGATGCTGAAGCGGATACACTTGCTGACTCTGAGGCAGAGACTGTAGCGGATGTGCTTGCTGACTCTGAGGCAGAGACTGTAGCGGACGCACTTACTGATTCTGACGCAGATGCTGAAGCTGAGGCGCTTGCTGATTCTGACGCAGAGGCTGAAGTGGATGTGCTTGATGATTCTGACGCAGAGGCTGAAGTGGATGTGCTTGCTGATTCTGACGCAGAGACTGAAGCGGATGTGCTTGCTGATTCTGACGCAGAGGCTGACTCAGAGGCACTTGCTGATTCTGACGCAGAGACTGAAGCGGATGTGCTTGCTGATTCTGACGCAGAGGCTGACTCAGAGGCACTTGCTGATTCTGACGCAGAGACTGAAGCGGATGCGCTTGATGATTCTGACGCAGACGCTGACTCAGAGGCGCTTGATGATTCTGACGCAGAGACTGAAGCGGATGCGCTTGATGATTCTGATGCAGATACTGACTCAGAGACGCTTGATGATTCTGACGCAGAGACTGAAGCGGATGTGCTTGCTGACTCTGAGGCTGATACTGAAGCTGACGCAGAGGCTGAAGCTGACGCACTTGATGATTCTGATGCAGAGGCTGAAGCGGATGCACTTGCTGACTCTGAGGCTGAAGCTGATGCGCTTGATGATTCTGACGCAGAGGCTGAAGCTGATGCACTTGATGATTCTGATGCAGAGACTGAAGCTGATGCGCTTGCTGATTCTGACGCAGAGGCTGAAGCGGATGCACTTGATGATTCTGATGCAGAGACTGAAGCGGATGTGCTTGCTGATTCTGACGCAGAGGCTGAAGCTGACTCAGATGCAGATACCGAAGCGGATGCACTCGCTGATTCCGATGCTGATGCGCTTGCTGAAGCTGACGCAGAGGCTGAAGTTGACTCAGATGCAGATACCGAAGCGGATGCACTCGCTGATTCCGATGCAGATGTGCTTGCTGAGACTGACGCAGAAACTGAGTTTGAAACAGACTGTGATTCTGAGATAGAGGCACTTGTTGATGCAGACTCGGAATTTGAAACTGATTGTGATTCACTGATTGAAGCACTTACAGATGTACTTTCAGAATTAGATACTGATTGTGAGCCTGAAACAGATGCACTCAATGACGCCGACTCACTCAATGATGCTGAGTTAGATGTTGAAATTGATTCACTAGCTGAAATGAAGCTTGAAGCCGAGTTCGAAATAGACTCAACAGTTGAAATGATTGCAGAAATTGAAGCACTGAAGGCTTGAGACTGGCTTTCAAATACAGAAGCACTCAATGAGCTTGATGTACTCAATGATTCTGATTCAGAAGCTGAAACTGACGCACTTGTACTTCGAGATTCACTCAATGATGCAGACTCACTAGCTGAAATTGACGCACTTACTGACGCTGATTCTGAGTTTGAAACAGACTGTGATTCAGAAATTGACGCACTTACCGATGCTGACTCTGAGTTAGATTCAGACTGTGATGTCGACGTTGATTCACTTTCTGAAGTCGAAACTGAATTTGAAGCGGATTGTGATTCTGAAACTGACGCACTTTCTGACGCTGACTCCGAGTTAGACACTGATTGTGATTCTGATACAGAAGCACTTTCTGACGCTGACTCTGACGTTGAAGCAGACTGTGATTCAGACACTGAAGCACTTTCTGACGCTGATTCTGAGTTAGACACTGATTGTGATTCTGAGATTGATTCACTTACTGATGCTGACTCTGACGTTGAAGCAGACTGTGATTCTGAGATTGAAGCACTTACTGATGCTGACTCTGAGTTTGAAACAGACTGTGATTCTGAAACTGATGCACTCTCTGACGCTGACTCTGAGTTAGACACGGATTGTGATTCTGAAATGGATTCACTTTCTGAGGATGATTCGGAATTTGAGACAGACTGTGATTCTGACACTGATGCACTTTCTGACGCTGATTCTGAATTAGACACTGATTGTGACTCAGACACTGATGCACTCTCTGATGCTGATTCTGAGTTAGACACTGATTGTGACTCAGAAACTGATGCACTTACTGACGCTGATTCTGAAGTTGAAGCAGATTGTGATTCAGAAATTGACGCACTTACTGATGCTGATTCTGAGTTAGACACTGATTGTGATTCTGAAACTGACGCACTTTCTGACGCTGACTCCGAGTTAGACACTGATTGTGATTCTGATACAGAAGCACTTTCTGACGCTGACTCTGACGTTGAAGCAGACTGTGATTCTGACACTGAAGCACTTTCTGACGCTGATTCTGAGTTAGACACTGATTGTGACTCAGACACTGATGCACTCTCTGATGCTGATTCTGAATTAGACACTGACTGTGACTCAGAAACTGATGCACTTACTGACGCTGATTCTGAAGTTGAAGCAGATTGTGATTCAGAAATTGACGCACTTACTGATGCTGATTCTGAGTTAGACACTGATTGTGATTCTGAAACTGACGCACTTTCTGACGCTGACTCCGAGTTAGACACGGATTGTGATTCTGATACAGAAGCACTTTCTGACGCTGACTCTGACGTTGAAGCAGACTGTGATTCTGAAACTGACGCACTTTCTGACGCTGACTCTGAGTTAGACACTGATTGTGATTCTGAAACTGATTCACTTACTGACGCTGACTCTGAGTTAGACACTGATTGTGATTCTGAGATTGATTCACTTACTGATGCTGATTCTGACGTTGAAACTGATTGTGATTCAGAAACTGATGCACTTACTGACGCTGACTCTGAAGTCGAAGCAGACTGTGATTCTGAAACTGACGCACTCTCTGAAGCTGATTCTGAGTTAGACACTGATTGTGATTCTGATACAGAAGCACTCTCTGAAGCTGATTCTGAGGTTGAAACAGACTGTGATTCAGAAACTGATGCACTTTCTGACGCTGACTCTGAGTTCGATTCAGACTGTGATGTTGACGTTGACTCACTCTCTGAAGCTGACTCTGAATTTGACACTGATTGTGATTCGCTTACTGATTCACTTTCTGACGCTGACTCTGAGTTAGACACTGATTGTGATTCTGAAATGGATTCACTTTCTGATGCTGACTCTGAGTTTGAAACAGATTGTGATTCTGAAACTGACGCACTTTCTGATGCGGATTCTGAATTAGAGATAGACTGTGATTCAGAAATTGACTCACTTACTGACGCTGACTCTGAGTTTGAAGCAGATTGTGATTCAGAAACTGACGCACTCTCTGAAGCTGATTCTGAATTTGAGACAGACTGTGATTCTGAAACTGATGCACTTTCTGATGCTGACTCGGAATTAGACACTGATTGTGATTCTGAAACTGACGCACTTTCTGATGCGGATTCTGAGTTTGAAGCAGACTGTGATTCAGAAACTGACGCACTCTCTGAAGCTGATTCTGAGTTAGACACTGACTGTGATTCTGATACAGAAGCACTCTCTGATGCTGATTCAGAATTAGACACTGATTGTGATTCGCTTACTGATGCACTGACTGATGCTGACTCTGAGTTCGATTCAGATTGTGATTCAGAAACTGACGCACTTTCTGATGCGGATTCTGAGTTAGATACTGACTGTGATTCTGATACTGACTCACTTGTTGAGGCTGACTCATAATTTGAGACTGATTGTGAAGCTGAAGTTGACGCACTTACTGACGCTGAAGTTGAGTTCGACTCAGACTGTGATGTTGACGTTGATGCACTCTCTGAAGCAGAGACTGAATTTGACTCCAACTGTGATGTTGACGTTGATGCGCTCTCCGAAGCAGAGACTGAATTTGACTCCAACTGTGATGCACTCACTGAAGCACTTGTTGAAGCACTTTCAAGAAGACTTTCTGAGATACTCTCTGAAAGGGATGCTGATGCTTTCTCTGATTGAGAAAGAGAAGATGAGACAACCTCTGACTCAGATGCTGAAACTGATGCAGATTCTACCTTACTTGTTGATACAGATTGAGACTCTACTGTTGAAGTACTTTCTACGATGCTTTGAGATGTACTTAAAGATGCACTGGTTGTATCTGCTTCAGACTCTGACTCGATAACCTGACTACCATTAAAGAAATTAACGCTAATATTATCAGTCTTACCTGCAAAAGGTGAGAATGTGAAGGATGTGTCATCACCAGTGATTTTAGCAGTCCAAGTCGATGTTAAGCCATAACCATTCTTGGCCTGAAAACCATTCATTTGGAAATTTTGTCCCCAACTGTAACCGCCACCATCCGTTGTTACTGGTGTTGGATTAGGTGAAGGTGTAGTTCTTTGAGTACCGTCTGAATTAGTAATATAAGTTGTTACAGTTGTTGGAGGAGTAAGTCCCTTACCTAAAGTAAACATCGTTTGTGTTGATGTCCCTGAATTATAGATAGAATATCCAGGACTCATCTTTGAAATATTCCCAAGGGTTGATGTTGCAGGATTAACATAGGAAACAGTGTAGACAAAATTCAGATTTGTCCCGTCATTTGTCACTTTCAATGTATAGTAAATTGGAACATTATAGTTTGAGTCTGTTCCAGTTCCTGTATACACCTTAGTTTCACCAGTCGCTAGGTTAAGGTTTGAAGTGATAGCTGGAGTGCCATTCACTGTAGAGTTCCCATTGAAACCAGCATTTGTCAGCTTGGTCATCATGTTATCGACGGCATTACCAAGACGCTCACGCTGTTCTGCGTAAGCTGCACTTGTTGCTGATGCCGCGATCAATGTCGTTGACTTAGTGACTTCTTCTTGAACAGTTGTAATAGCCGTTTGAATTTCAGCCTTAGCAGCTGTGTCTGTCAATTTTGCTTGATAGTTTTTAGCAATATTAACAAGCAATTCTGCTTCTGAAACGTTTTGGTCCAAAACAGATTTTTCATCATCATGGCTTGCAGTTTCTGAAGCAACTGAGCTTGTTGAAGCTGCTGAATCAGAAGTAGATTCTGAGTTTGAACCACTTGTGCTTTCAGTCTCTGACTGGCTATCAGAAGTTGAATTTTCTTTGCTGAATGATGCAGATTCAGAGATAGCTTGTGATAATTCAGCTGATACTGATTGAGATACTGATTGTGACACTGATACAGATGCATCTGTGCTTGCCTGAGCATCAACTGAAGAGCTTGTAGACTCTTGACTTGTTGAGGCTGCTACTGACGCTTCAGAAGCTGGTGCAGCACTCAATACAACTGACTCAGAGTTGGCAGTCACATCTTGATTAGCAGTTACTTGGCTTTCCAAAGCCGGAGTTGTCGTTTCTTCCGCTTGAGCAGTGTAAGTCGCTACTGCTCCCCCAGCCACTGCACCTGCCGCCGCTATCCCTTTAAGTAGAGCTTGCCCTGAGAGAACTGGTGTTTTCTCCTCGACACTTTGTGCTGAAACTGACGGTGCATCGGCACCACCCTTAACAACCTTGAAAAGTCCAAAGTTAGACGTTGCAGCACGAAGCCATTGCTTACCTGATTTAATCAACTTAAAACGAGTCACGCGATCAGTTTCGCGGTATTCCCCTTCATTCCTTCTAAAAAACATATCTACTCCATTCTGTTTTTATGAATTAAAACTCACTGACAAATTTTATCATATAATTCTTGTAAGTTCTAATATAAAACTTTATTTCCCTAAAAAAATAATTGCAAACGCTTTATGCTGTAGAAACAATAAAAATGTTCATTTCATAGCATTTTCATCCATTTTACATTTTGAAATACGTATCTTAAAGTTGTCTTAAAATTCGAATTCCCCTACTTTTACATCTAACATTTCACCTTGCTAAACTAACCTTTTTACATCGAATGCTAGACCTAAATGAGATTTAAACTAACAATTAAGATACCATCACTTATTTCTTAATCACGACAAAAAGACACATCCCATATCGGAATGTGTCTTTTTTAGAACGAAGCTAATCGGCTTATTCTTACTTAAGAGTAGTTAGTTTTTATTAGGACTAGTCACTCATAAGTTTTAGGGGTAAGTCGAAGGAATATTATTCCTCAGTTTTTTTGCGTTTTGCCGCAAGTGCCAATCCAGATGCAGTTGCAAGCAATCCAAGAGCTGCTGTAGCTGCTACGTTAGACTCTTCACCAGTATTTGGCAATTGTGCCATTTCTTGTGCAGGTTTAACTGGAGTAGCTTTAGCTGGAGCTTTAGGAGCTGGATCAACTGGTTTACCTGGAGTTGGTTGTTCAGGTTTACCTGGAGTTGGTGTTACTGGTTTTTCTGGAGTTGTATCGACAAGTTTGTAAACGTAAGTTACGTTCTTATCGCCTTCGATAACTTTACCAGTTACTGGGTCAGTTGTAGTCAAGTGACCATCACCATCTACAGAACCTACTGGGTAGTTACCTTGTGGTACCAATTCGTAAACTTTACCATCAGCAGTAACAATTGTCTTAGGACGGTTATCAATTACTGTATCGTAATCTTTACCTACTGGTTGACCAAATTCATCTGTTACAGATTGTTTGATAGTGTTACCATTTTCATCTACATAGTGAACGTAAACATTACCCTTAGGTTGTGCTGGTTGTTCTTTAAGTTTGTAGATGTAAGTAACATCTTTACGTCCTTCGATAACTTTACCTGTTGTAGCGTCTGATGACTCAAGGTGACCTTGTCCATCAACTTTACCTACAGTGTAGTTACCTGCTGGTACCAATTCGTAAACTTTACCATCAGTTGTTGTGATAGTCTTAGGACGATTATCTACTACTGTATCGTAGTCTTTATCGACTGGTTGATCTTTTTCATCAACAACTGAAGTCTTGATTGTGTTACCTTCAGTATCTTTATAGTGAACGTAAACGTCACCTTTCACTTCTTTGTAGACGTAAGTGATGATTGAACGTGGTTTATCAACTTTACCTTTAATTGGGTCAGATGATTCAAGGTGTCCATCGCCATCAACTTTACCTACTGGGTAGTCACCTTTCGGTACGATCTTGTATGTCTTACCGTCTGGAGTCTTGATTGTGTTAGGTTTTTCACCTTCCTCAGTTGTGTTATATGGAGTATCATATGGTGAGTTTGGTGTGTCTTGACGAGGTTTCTTGATTTCTTTACCTTTTTCGTCTACGTAAGTGATGATTACGTCACCTTCTTTAGGTTTCGTTGGATCTTCTTTAAGTTTGTAGACGTAAGTTACGTTCTTGTCGCCTTCGATAACTTTACCTGTTGTAGCGTCATCACCTGTCCAGTGACCTTGTTCGTCGACTTGACCTACTTTGTAGTTACCTGCTGGTACCAATTCGTATGTCTTACCTTGGAATTCGATTTCTTTTGGACGGTTGTCTACTACTGTATCGTAGTCTTTACCTACTGGTTGATCTTTTTCATCTGTTACAGATGCTTTGATTGTGTTACCTTCAGTGTCTACGTAGTGAACATATACATTACCCTTAGGTTGTACTGGTTGTTCTTTAAGTTTGTAGATGTAAGTAACATCTTTACGTCCTTCGATAACTTTACCTGTTGTAGCGTCTGATGACTCAAGGTGACCTTGTCCATCAACTTTACCTACAGTGTAGTTACCTGCTGGTACCAATTCGTAAACTTTACCATCAGTTGTTGTGATAGTCTTAGGACGATTATCTACTACTGTATCGTAGTCTTTATCGACTGGTTGATCTTTTTCATCAACAACTGAAGTCTTGATTGTGTTACCTTCAGTATCTTTATAGTGAACGTAAACGTCACCTTTCACTTCTTTGTAGACGTAAGTGATGATTGAACGTGGTTTATCAACTTTACCTTTAATTGGGTCAGATGATTCAAGGTGTCCATCGCCATCAACTTTACCTACTGGGTAGTCACCTTTCGGTACGATCTTGTATGTCTTACCGTCTGGAGTCTTGATTGTGTTAGGTTTTTCACCTTCCTCAGTTGTGTTATATGGAGTATCATATGGTGAGTTTGGTGTGTCTTGACGAGGTTTCTTGATTTCTTTACCTTTTTCGTCTACGTAAGTGATGATTACGTCACCTTCTTTAGGTTTCGTTGGATCTTCTTTAAGTTTGTAGACGTAAGTTACGTTCTTGTCGCCTTCGATAACTTTACCTGTTGTAGCGTCATCACCTGTCCAGTGACCTTGTTCGTCGACTTGACCTACT
>NZ_JBQSUN010000004.1:0-212500 GCF_052384325.1 Streptococcus sp. cx1
AGTTGTCTTAAGAGAGACAAAGACCTTTGAGAACTGAATAAGAAACCAAGTGCAGGGTTATGATAGAAGAATTATAACCTGTCAATTTACAAGAATAAATCGTCAGACGACGGTAATGAGTTAACGCTCGAACAATTATTAAAATTTTTAATGAGAGTTTGATCCTGGCTCAGGACGAACGCTGGCGGCGTGCCTAATACATGCAAGTAGAACGCTGAAGAGAGGAGCTTGCTCTTCTTGGATGAGTTGCGAACGGGTGAGTAACGCGTAGGTAACCTGCCTTGTAGCGGGGGATAACTATTGGAAACGATAGCTAATACCGCATAACAATGGATGACACATGTCATTTATTTGAAAGGGGCAATTGCTCCACTACAAGATGGACCTGCGTTGTATTAGCTAGTAGGTGAGGTAACGGCTCACCTAGGCGACGATACATAGCCGACCTGAGAGGGTGATCGGCCACACTGGGACTGAGACACGGCCCAGACTCCTACGGGAGGCAGCAGTAGGGAATCTTCGGCAATGGGGGCAACCCTGACCGAGCAACGCCGCGTGAGTGAAGAAGGTTTTCGGATCGTAAAGCTCTGTTGTAAGTCAAGAACGAGTGTGAGAGTGGAAAGTTCACACTGTGACGGTAGCTTACCAGAAAGGGACGGCTAACTACGTGCCAGCAGCCGCGGTAATACGTAGGTCCCGAGCGTTGTCCGGATTTATTGGGCGTAAAGCGAGCGCAGGCGGTTTGATAAGTCTGAAGTTAAAGGCTGTGGCTCAACCATAGTTCGCTTTGGAAACTGTCAAACTTGAGTGCAGAAGGGGAGAGTGGAATTCCATGTGTAGCGGTGAAATGCGTAGATATATGGAGGAACACCGGTGGCGAAAGCGGCTCTCTGGTCTGTAACTGACGCTGAGGCTCGAAAGCGTGGGGAGCGAACAGGATTAGATACCCTGGTAGTCCACGCCGTAAACGATGAGTGCTAGGTGTTGGATCCTTTCCGGGATTCAGTGCCGCAGCTAACGCATTAAGCACTCCGCCTGGGGAGTACGACCGCAAGGTTGAAACTCAAAGGAATTGACGGGGGCCCGCACAAGCGGTGGAGCATGTGGTTTAATTCGAAGCAACGCGAAGAACCTTACCAGGTCTTGACATCCCGATGCTATTTCTAGAGATAGAAAGTTACTTCGGTACATCGGTGACAGGTGGTGCATGGTTGTCGTCAGCTCGTGTCGTGAGATGTTGGGTTAAGTCCCGCAACGAGCGCAACCCCTATTGTTAGTTGCCATCATTCAGTTGGGCACTCTAGCGAGACTGCCGGTAATAAACCGGAGGAAGGTGGGGATGACGTCAAATCATCATGCCCCTTATGACCTGGGCTACACACGTGCTACAATGGTTGGTACAACGAGTTGCGAGTCGGTGACGGCAAGCTAATCTCTTAAAGCCAATCTCAGTTCGGATTGTAGGCTGCAACTCGCCTACATGAAGTCGGAATCGCTAGTAATCGCGGATCAGCACGCCGCGGTGAATACGTTCCCGGGCCTTGTACACACCGCCCGTCACACCACGAGAGTTTGTAACACCCGAAGTCGGTGAGGTAACCTTTTGGAGCCAGCCGCCTAAGGTGGGATAGATGATTGGGGTGAAGTCGTAACAAGGTAGCCGTATCGGAAGGTGCGGCTGGATCACCTCCTTTCTAAGGAAAAACGGAATGTACTTGAGTTTCTTATTTAGTTTTGAGAGGTCTTGTGGGGCCTTAGCTCAGCTGGGAGAGCGCCTGCTTTGCACGCAGGAGGTCAGCGGTTCGATCCCGCTAGGCTCCATTGAATCGAAAGATTCAAGTATTGTCCATTGAAAATTGAATATCTATATCAAATTCCATATGTAATTAATTACATATAGATAGTAACAAGAAAATAAACCGAAACGCTGTGAATATTTAATGAGTTAGGTCGAAAGACCAAAATAAGGTTAAGTTAATAAGGGCGCACGGTGGATGCCTTGGCACTAGAAGCCGATGAAGGACGTGACTAACGACGAAATGCTTTGGGGAGCTGTAAGTGAGCAATGATCCAGAGATGTCCGAATGGGGGAACCCGGCAGGTAATGCCTGTCACTCATTACTGTTAAGGTAATGTAGAGGAAGACGCAGTGAACTGAAACATCTAAGTAGCTGCAGGAAGAGAAAGCAAAAGCGATTGCCTTAGTAGCGGCGAGCGAAACGGCAAGAGGGCAAACCGAAGAGTTTACTCTTCGGGGTTGTAGGACTGCAACGTGGACTTAAAGATTATAGAAGAACTACCTGGGAAGGTAGGCCAAAGAGAGTAATAGCCTCGTATTCGAAATAGTCTTTATACCTAGCAGTATCCTGAGTACGGCGAGACACGAGAAATCTCGTCGGAATCTGGGAGGACCATCTCCCAACCCTAAATACTCTCTAGTGACCGATAGTGAACCAGTACCGTGAGGGAAAGGTGAAAAGCACCCCGGGAGGGGAGTGAAATAGAACCTGAAACCGTGTGCCTACAACAAGTTCGAGCCCGTTAATGGGTGAGAGCGTGCCTTTTGTAGAATGAACCGGCGAGTTACGATATGATGCGAGGTTAAGTTGAAGAGACGGAGCCGTAGGGAAACCGAGTCTTAATAGGGCGCATTAGTATCATGTCGTAGACCCGAAACCATGTGACCTACCCATGAGCAGGTTGAAGGTGAGGTAAAACTCACTGGAGGACCGAACCAGGGCACGTTGAAAAGTGCTTGGATGACTTGTGGGTAGCGGAGAAATTCCAAACGAACTTGGAGATAGCTGGTTCTCTCCGAAATAGCTTTAGGGCTAGCGTCGATGTTAAGTCTCTTGGAGGTAGAGCACTGTTTGGGTGAGGGGTCCATCCCGGATTACCAATCTCAGATAAACTCCGAATGCCAACGAGATATAATCGGCAGTCAGACTGCGAGTGCTAAGATCCGTAGTCGAAAGGGAAACAGCCCAGACCACCAGCTAAGGTCCCAAAATATATGTTAAGTGGAAAAGGATGTGGGGTTGCACAGACAACTAGGATGTTAGCTTAGAAGCAGCTATTCATTCAAAGAGTGCGTAATAGCTCACTAGTCGAGTGACCCTGCGCCGAAAATGTACCGGGGCTAAAACATATTACCGAAGCTGTGGATACCTTTATAGGTATGGTAGGAGAGCGTTCTATGTGCGAAGAAGGTGTACCGTGAGGAGTGCTGGAGCGCATAGAAGTGAGAATGCCGGTATGAGTAGCGAAAGACAGGTGAGAATCCTGTCCACCGTAAGACTAAGGTTTCCAGGGGAAGGCTCGTCCGCCCTGGGTTAGTCGGGACCTAAGGAGAGACCGAAAGGTGTATCCGATGGACAACAGGTTGATATTCCTGTACTAGAGTATATAGTGATGGAGGGACGCAGTAGGCTAACTAAACCAGACGATTGGAAGTGTCTGGCCAAGCAGTGAGGTGTGATATGAGTCAAATGCTTATATCTATAACATTGAGCTGTGATGGGGAGCGAAGTTTAGTAGCGAAGTTAGTGATGTCACACTGCCGAGAAAAGCTTCTAGCGTTAATTATACTCTACCCGTACCGCAAACCGACACAGGTAGTCGAGGCGAGTAGCCTCAGGTGAGCGAGAGAACTCTCGTTAAGGAACTCGGCAAAATGGCCCCGTAACTTCGGGAGAAGGGGCGCTGACTTATGGTCAGCCGCAGTGAATAGGCCCAAGCAACTGTTTATCAAAAACACAGCTCTCTGCTAAATCGTAAGATGATGTATAGGGGGTGACGCCTGCCCGGTGCTGGAAGGTTAAGAGGAGTGCTTAGCAATAGCGAAGGTATGAATTGAAGCCCCAGTAAACGGCGGCCGTAACTATAACGGTCCTAAGGTAGCGAAATTCCTTGTCGGGTAAGTTCCGACCCGCACGAAAGGCGTAATGATTTGGGCACTGTCTCAACGAGAGACTCGGTGAAATTTTAGTACCTGTGAAGATGCAGGTTACCCGCGACAGGACGGAAAGACCCCATGGAGCTTTACTGCAGTTTGATATTGAGTATCTGTACCACATGTACAGGATAGGTAGGAGCCTATGACCTCGGGACGCCAGTTTCGAGTGAGGCGTTGTTGGGATACTACCCTTGTGTTATGGCTACTCTAACCCAGATAGGTTATCCCTATCGGAGACAGTGTCTGACGGGCAGTTTGACTGGGGCGGTCGCCTCCTAAAAGGTAACGGAGGCGCCCAAAGGTTCCCTCAGAATGGTTGGAAATCATTCGCAGAGTGTAAAGGTATAAGGGAGCTTGACTGCGAGAGCTACAACTCGAGCAGGGACGAAAGTCGGGCTTAGTGATCCGGTGGTTCCGCATGGAAGGGCCATCGCTCAACGGATAAAAGCTACCCTGGGGATAACAGGCTTATCTCCCCCAAGAGTTCACATCGACGGGGAGGTTTGGCACCTCGATGTCGGCTCGTCGCATCCTGGGGCTGTAGTCGGTCCCAAGGGTTGGGCTGTTCGCCCATTAAAGCGGCACGCGAGCTGGGTTCAGAACGTCGTGAGACAGTTCGGTCCCTATCCGTCGCGGGCGTAGGAAATTTGAGAGGATCTGCTCCTAGTACGAGAGGACCAGAGTGGACTTACCGCTGGTGTACCAGTTGTTCTGCCAAGAGCATCGCTGGGTAGCTATGTAGGGAAGGGATAAACGCTGAAAGCATCTAAGTGTGAAGCCCACCTCAAGATGAGATTTCCCATGATTTTATATCAGTAAGAGCCCTGAGAGATGATCAGGTTGATAGGTTAGAAGTGGAAGTGTGGTGACACATGTAGCGGACTAATACTAATAGCTCGAGGACTTATCCAAAGAAAGTAACTGAGACATATTGACAACGATTTGGTTTCTTGATACAGTATAGATATTCAATTTTGAGTTGAGAATACTCAGAGTTAAGTGACGATAGCCTAGGAGATACACCTGTTCCCATGCCGAACACAGAAGTTAAGCCCTAGTACGCCTGATGTAGTTGGGGGTTGCCCCCTGTTAGATATGGTAGTCGCTTAGCGTTTATCCGCCATAGCTCAGTTGGTAGTAGCGCATGACTGTTAATCATGATGTCGTAGGTTCGAGTCCTACTGGCGGAGTATAGATTTCATTGCTGGACGTTGGTCTAGCTTTTTTTGTTTTTATCACCTTTTATAGTGACATATATGTCGCTATTTTATTTCTTATTTATCTCTTATAATAGGTCTCGTAATTAATTTAATTACAAAAATTATATCTATTAATAGGAGGTTGAATGGAACAAGAAGTTTTTGTTCACGCATATGAGGTTGTTAGGCCGATTGTACTTAAGGCTAGTCGACAATATTTCATCCAACTTTGGGACCAAGCTGATATGGAGCAAGAAGCTATGATGACGCTTTATCAGCTTTTAGAAAAGTTTCCTGAATTAAAGTCTGATGATGATAAGTTACGGCGATATTTTAAAACGAAATTTAGGAATAGACTTAATGATGAGGTTAGAAGGCAGGAGTCTGTAAAACGACAAGCTAATCGACAATGTTATATCGAAATTTCAGATATTGCTTTTTGTCTTCCGAATAAAGAGTTAGATGCGGTAGATAGGCTTGTTTATGATGAGCAGCTTAATGCTTTCCGTAATCAGTTGTCTTCGGAAGATGCTACTAAGTTAGACCGTCTGCTAGCTGGAGAATGTTTTAGAGGTCGAAAAAAGATGATCAGGGAGTTAAAATTTTGGATGGTAGATTTTGATCCTTATAATGAAGATGATTAATTTTGAATATAGATTCTAGTCTAGTATTATTGAGTAAAAGTCATAAAAAACACTTCGAAAGTAGATTTCTGTTATCTATCTTTTGAAGTGTTTTTAATGTAGTGTAAAGAATTTATTTTACTGCTATAGGGTTCCCAATGAATCTTGGAAGTTCAATATTTTCTTTGGTTAGGGCTTCTTGGTAAAGTTTTAAGAAATCAGCATAGATATGAATTTGTTGTCCATTTTGTGTAAAAATATCAATACGAAATACTAGTTGTCCAGAAGGAGTTGTGCTTAACCCAATGATATTTGGAGTTCCACAGATTTGGGGATAGTTTTCAATGTTTTCTCGATTTACTTCTTGTATGATACTTGTCACCTTATTGATATCGGTTGACGGGTAGACTGGGATATCAATTTGAGCTCTCATGTCCCCTCGAGATTTGTTGGATACAATTGTGATATTTCTGTTAGGTATAAAATGGAGGGTTCCATCAAATCCTCGAATTTGAGTAGTTCGAATACCTACGGTTGAAACAAGGCCTGTAACGGCTCCTACTTCAACTGCGTCACCGACTTCAAATTGGTTTTCTAACAATATGAAAAAACCATTAACGACATCAGATAGGAAGCCTTGAGCTCCTAGACCAAGAGCAACCCCAGCAAGTCCTGCCCCAGCAAGGAGGCTAGATACTGGGACCCCAAGGATACTAAGAAGACAGTAAACAAGGAAGAAGTATAGCACGTAGTTCATGCAATTGTGTAGTAATCGTTCAATGGTTTTTTGTCGAGCAGGTGTTTGAATTGTCCAAGCTAGAGAGCGTCCCACTGTATGTTTAAAAAGGAAGTTGATAATCTTCTTACTAAGAAGAAAGATGATGAGGAGAATAAGGAGTTTAATCCCTTTCGTAATGAGTACCATTAGGGCCTCTTCAAAATTAAATTGTTGGATGTATCTTTGTAAAATATTCATAGCTATAGTTTATCAAAATTTTGAAAAAGTAGCAGTTTCTAACGATTTTCTTGTGATTAAATTGGATAAAAAAACTTTTAAAAGGCTTTGAAATATGGTAAACTAAACTGTATCTATAAAAAATTTTAAGGAGAATGACTACATGTCTGTATCATTTGAAAACACAGCCACTAACCGTGGTGTGGTGACATTCACTATCGGTCAAGATAAAATTCAACCAGCTTTGGATCAAGCATTTAACAAGGTTAAAAAGAATTTGAACGCTCCAGGCTTCCGTAAAGGACACATGCCTCGTGCCGTATTTAACCAAAAATTTGGTGAAGAAGCTCTTTATGACGATGCTTTGAATGCAATTCTTCCAGCAGCTTATGAAGCAGCGATTGCTGAACTTGGTCTTGATGTTGTTGCACAACCAAAAATTGATGTAAAATCAATTGAAAAAGGTCAAGATTGGACACTTACTGCAGAAGTTGTTACAAAACCTGAAGTAAAACTTGGTGCATATAAAGATCTTGAAGTTTCAGTTGAAGCTTCTAAAGAAGTTACTGATGAAGAAGTTGATGCTAAGCTTGAAAACGAACGCAAAAACTTGGCTGAATTGGTTGTTAAAGAAGGTGCAGCTGAAAATGGCGACACTGTTGTTATCGACTTTGTTGGTTCAGTAGACGGTGTTGAATTTGATGGTGGTAAAGGTGAAAACCACTCTCTTGAACTTGGTTCAGGTCAATTTATCCCAGGTTTCGAAGACCAATTGGTTGGAGCAAAAGCTGGTGATGAAGTAGAAGTTAAAGTAACTTTCCCAGAAGACTATCAAGCTGCTGACCTTGCAGGTAAAGCTGCTGTATTTGTTACTAAAGTTAACGAAGTTAAAGCTAAAGAAGTTCCAGCTCTTGATGATGAGTTGGCTAAAGATCTTGACGATGAAGTTGAAACTCTTGACGAGTTGAAAGCTAAATACCGTAAAGAACTTGAAGCAGCTAAAGAAATCGCATTTGATGACGCTGTTGAAGGTGCTGCACTTGATTTGGCTGTTGAAAACGCTGAAATCGTTGAATTGCCAGCAGAAATGGTTGAAGACGAAGTTCACCGTGCTATGAACGAATTCATGGGTAACATGCAACGTCAAGGTATCTCTCCTGAAATGTACTTCCAAATCACTGGTACAACTCAAGAAGATCTTCACAAACAATATGAAGCTGACGCTGACAAACGTGTGAAAACTAACCTTGTTATCGAAGCTGTTGCTGCTGCTGAAGGATTCGACGCTACAGAAGAAGAAATCCAAAAAGAAATTAACGATCTTGCAGCTGAGTACAACATGGAAGTATCACAAGTTTCTGCACTTCTTTCACCTGAAATGCTTAAACACGATATCACTATGAAGAAAGCTGTTGAAGTTATCACAAGCACAGCAAAAGTTAAATAATATGACTAAAATCAAGTTTCTGTTGAGACTTGATTTTTTCTTCTATAAATGCTTTGACTATTGACTCTTTTTAGCGTAAAATAAAAGGTAGCGAAAAATTGATTGCTGAGCTATTTCTGATAGAAACTAGCTTGAGTAAGAATGAAGGAGAACCACTTTGGAACTAGACGTATTTGCTGGACAAGAAAAAAGTGAATTATCAATGATTGAAGTGGCCCGTGCTATCTTAGAAACACGTGGTCGTGATAATGAAATGTATTTCAATGATTTGGTCAATGAAATTCAAAATTACTTAGAAAAATCGGATGCTGATATCCGCAATGCTTTGCCATTCTTTTATTCAGATTTGAATACGGATGGAAGTTTCATTCCACTAGGTGATAACAAATGGGGCTTGCGTTCATGGTATGCAATTGATGAAATCGATGAAGAGGTCATCACATTGGAAGATACTGATGAAAATGCACCAAAACGTAAGAACAAGAAAGTTAATGCCTTCATGGATGGTGATGAAGATGCCATCGATTATAATGACGATGATCCAGAAGACGAGAACTTTACACCTGATTCTGATAGTCTTGAATATGACGACGATAGCGAAGATGATGAGAAAGCCGAAGTGGAATCTTATGACTCTGAGCTGAATGAAATTATTCCAGATGATGATTTGGATGATGTTGAGTTGTCAGAAGAAGATGATGACGATGACTATGAGGATGAGTCAAACGACTAAGTTTTCATTGACAAATGGTCTTGGATAGTTTAGACTATTTATCGGGCACCTCTTTTGAAGAGGTCATGATTAAGGCTCCCAGAGTAAAACTCTTGGGGGTCATTTTTATTTTTAGTCATTTACTGGACTTGTCTAAGGTGAGGTACTTTGTACGGCTCCCATCAGGTACTAGGAAAGGACTATCGTGATTATCTGAGTGGGTAATCAATCTGCTATCTGTAGTTGTTTTGAATTATATTATAAGGAGTTAACATGACAAAATATATTTTCGTCACTGGTGGTGTGGTATCTTCAATTGGTAAAGGGATTGTAGCTGCAAGTCTTGGGCGTTTGCTTAAGAACCGTGGTCTTAAGGTTACGATTCAAAAATTTGATCCTTACATCAATATTGACCCAGGGACAATGAGTCCTTACCAACACGGTGAAGTTTACGTCACTGATGATGGTACTGAAACTGACCTTGACCTTGGTCACTACGAACGCTTTATTGATATCAATCTTAATAAATACTCTAACGTGACTACTGGTAAGATTTATAGCGAAGTTTTGCGTAAGGAACGTAAAGGAGAGTATCTTGGTGCGACTGTTCAGGTGATTCCGCATATCACAGATGCTTTGAAAGACAAGATTAAGCGCGCAGCGACAACAACTGATTCAGATGTCATTATCACTGAAGTTGGTGGTACGGTTGGTGATATTGAAAGTCTTCCATTCCTTGAAGCGCTTCGTCAAATGAAGGCTGATGTGGGCTCTGACAACGTTATGTATATCCACACAACGCTTCTTCCTTATTTGAAGGCTGCTGGTGAAATGAAGACAAAACCAACGCAACACTCTGTTAAGGAATTGCGTGGTTTGGGTATCCAACCAAATATGTTGGTTATTCGTACAGAACAACCTGCTGGTCAGGGAATCAAGAATAAATTAGCTCAGTTCTGTGATGTTGCACCTGAGGCTGTTATCGAATCACTCGACGTGGAACATATCTATCAAGTGCCACTTAATATGCAGGCTCAAGGTATGGATCAAATCGTTTGTGATCATTTGAAACTGGATGCTCCAGCTGCAGATATGACAGAGTGGTCTGCTATGGTTGATAAGGTGCTTAACCTTAAGAAAACAACTAAAATTGCTCTTGTTGGTAAGTATGTGGAGCTTCACGATGCTTACTTGTCAGTAGTTGAGGCACTTAAACACTCAGGTTTGGCAAATGATACTGCCATTGATATTGACTGGGTCAATGCTAATGATTTGACTGCTGAAAATGTTGCTTCTCGTTTGGCTGATGCTGATGGTATCATTGTTCCTGGTGGTTTCGGTCAACGTGGTACTGAAGGTAAGATTCAAGCTATTCGTTATGCACGTGAAAATGATGTGCCAATGTTAGGTGTCTGTCTCGGTATGCAATTGACATGTATTGAGTTTGCTCGCCACGTTCTTCACTTGGATGGCGCTAATTCAGCTGAGCTTGATCCAAACACAAAATATCCAATTATCGATATTATGCGTGATCAAATTGACATTGAAGATATGGGTGGTACTCTTCGTCTCGGTCTTTACCCATGTAAGTTGAAACCAGGTTCTAAGGCTGCTGCCGCTTATGGCAACCAAGAAGTTGTTCAACGTCGTCACCGTCACCGTTATGAATTTAATACTAAGTTCCGTGAACAGTTTGAGGCTGAGGGCTTTGTATTCTCAGGTGTGTCACCAGATAATCGTTTGATGGAAGTTGTAGAACTCCCAGACAAGAAATTCTTTGTGGCAGCACAATACCACCCAGAATACCATAGCCGTCCAAACCATGCTGAAGAACTTTATAATGCCTTTGTAACAGCAGCGGTTGAAAATGCTAAATAATTATCTAAGACAGAGTGGGGGAGCCTACTCTGTTTTTTATTGTCTCCTTTTATGCTAAAATAAAGGGAATAATAAGAAAGAACGAGGAAAACAAATGGCTAAATTTGGCTTTTTGTCAGTATTGGAAGAAGAATTGGATAAGCATCTAGACTATGATTTTGCGATGGACTGGGATAAAAAAAATCATGCTGTGGAAGTAACCTTTATCCTAGAAGCGCAAAACAGTGGCAATGTGGAGACTATTGATGATAAGGGTGAAGTGTCTGATGAAGATGTTATTTTTGAAGATTACGTGCTCTTTTACAATCCAGCAAAATCACGTTTTGATGAAGAGGACTACCTAGCGACAATCCCATATGAACCTAAGAAAGGTCTATCTCGTGAGTTTTTGGCCTATTTTGCGGAGACTTTGAATGAGGTGGCGACAGAAGGATTGAGTGACTTGATGGATTTTCTATCTGATGATGGACCTGAGGAATTTGGTTTGGTTTGGGACAAAGAAGCTTTCGAAAAAGGGAAAGATCAACTTGAAGAGAAGGAATTTTTTGCTTATCCGAGGTATTAAAGGGAGCGAAAAGGGATGGATGCTTATTTAAAAGATCAGTTTGATTTTACAGGTGTTAAGGCTGCCTTACTCGTAGAGCAAAGTATTTTGGTCATTCTCAGAGATAATAAACCAGATATTCCTTGGCCAAATACATGGGAATTGCCAGGTGGTGGAAGAGAAGGTCAAGAAACGCCTCTTGAATGTCTTCAACGTGAGGTCTGGGAGGAGCTGGGCTTGACTTTGACAGAGGAATCGATTATTTGGTCGAAAATCTATCCTAGTATGTTGGATAAAGATAGGTCAGCTGTCTTTGTGGTTGGCCGAATTAGCCAAGAGCAGTATCGTGAGATTCGTTTTGGTGACGAGGGGCAGGAATTTAAACTAATGCCTGTAGAGGACTTTATAAAAGCAGAAGGTGTCATTCCCCAGTTGCAGGAACGCTTTAAAGACTATTTATCAGAAAAGGAAGAAAATAATATATGGACAAATGGCAAGAACTAACGATTGAGGTTAATCGTGAGGTCGAAGAGGTGGCTTCTAATATTTTAATTGAATCTGGAAGCCAGGGTGTGGCTATTGATGATAGTGCAGATTATTTGGAAAATGCGGACCGTTTTGGTGAGCTTTATCCTGAGGTTGAACAGGTTGAGACGGTTAAAATTACGGCTTACTATCCGGAGTCAGCAGATATCGAAGCTATTACTAAGCAGGTTAATGAGCGTTTGGCTGAGTTGACGGATTTTGGTCTTGAAACTGGAGATATTCACTTGGCTACTCAAGAATTGGTTGAAGAAGACTGGGCTGAGAATTGGAAGAAGTACTATGAACCAGCTCGCATTACCCACGATTTGACTATCGTACCGTCATGGACGGATTATGAGGCATCAGTAGGTGAGAAGATTATCAAGCTAGATCCTGGCATGGCCTTTGGGACAGGAACACACCCGACAACTAAGATGAGTCTTTTTGCACTCGAACAGGTGCTTCGTGGTGGCGAGACTGTGATTGATGTGGGAACTGGTTCGGGTGTCCTCTCGATTGCTAGCTCTCTTCTTGGAGCTAAGGAAATCTATGCCTATGACCTTGACGATGTGGCGGTTCGAGTGACACAGGAAAACATTGATATGAATCCTGGCATGGAAAATATCCACGTTGCTGCAGGTGACCTTTTGAAGGGTGTAACTCAAGAAGCTGATGTTATCGTGGCTAATATTTTGGCGGATATTCTCATCCATCTGACGGAAGATGCCTACCGTTTGGTTAAGGATGAAGGTTATTTGATTATGTCAGGGATTATCTCTGAAAAATGGGATATGGTGCGTGAATCGGCTGAGAAAGCTGGTTTCTTCCTAGAAACTCACATGGTTCAGGGAGAGTGGAATGCTTGTGTCTTCAAGAAGACAGATGATATTTCAGGTGTGATTGGAGGCTAAATGCAACAGTATTTTATAAAAGGGCAGGTTGAAAATCCAGTAATCATCAAAGACAAGGATACTGTGAAGCATATGTTTAACGTTATGCGTTTAACAGAGGATGATCAGGTTGTCTTGGTTTTTGAAGACGGTATCAAGCGTCTTGCGCGTGTGACTGACCGTGAGAATCATATCTTTGAAGTGATTGAAGACTTAAATGATAATGTTGAGATGCCTGTATCTGTAACCATTGCCTCTGGCTTTCCCAAGGGAGATAAGCTGGATCTGGTGACACAAAAGGCAACAGAGCTTGGAGCTCAGGCTATCTGGGCCTTCCCTGCCGACTGGTCTGTGGTCAAGTGGGATGGTAAGAAGCTTGCCAAGAAAGAAGATAAACTTGCCAAGATTGCTCTAGGAGCTGCAGAACAATCCAAGCGTAATCGTGTTCCAGAAGTTAGATTGTTCGAGAAGAAGGGAGAATTTCTATCAGAATTAGATAATTTTGATAAGATTTTTATCGCCTATGAGGAAACAGCCAAAGCAGGCGAGTTGGCTACTCTAGCTCGTGAGTTGGCTAAGGTAGAGAGTGGTCAGAAAATTCTCTTTATCTTTGGACCAGAAGGTGGTATTTCTCCGTCTGAGATTGATGCATTTGAAGAAGCTGGTGGCCTTAAAATTGGCCTTGGACCGCGTATTATGCGGACGGAAACGGCTCCTCTCTACGCTTTGAGTAGTGTCAGTTATGCCCTAGAATTGAATAAATAAGAGAAAGTTGGCCTTGTTCCAACTTTTTTTGTATTTGACACTTTTAAGCTAAGATTGCATCTTGCCATTGGTTTTGTATGACAAATCGAGTAATTCTAAAAAAGTTGATAATCTTATTTAGTTTTAATATAATTGTATTATCTTTATAAAAGGGGAAGATTTTTAATGAAAACGAATCGTTATGTGACTCAATCCGCTGTGGTTTTGGGCCTTTTTGCTCTCTTGACTGTGCCACAAGTCGTAGGGCAAGCTGATGAAGCAACGGCACCTGTATCAACTACTTCTACCGAAACCGTGGCAGATAGTGGTGCATCAGTAGTATCAGGACAAGGAACTTCTGGGACAGCTGTTCAAGGAGGAACAGAGACTGTCTCTGCTACACCAACAACAGTAGCGACAAATGCGTCTGCAGAGCCATCAGCTAATACCTCAACGACCCAAGCAAGTCAAGAAGCCAGTGCTGTTTTGACGAATGCCAATCAGGTGACACCAGCAGTGCCAGTACAGGCCGAAACTGTAACAGAGCCTGCTCATGAGGGGCAGACCGTTGATATGCAGATTTTGTCAACAACAGACCTTCATACCAACTTGGTTAACTATGATTATTATCAAGATAAGCCGTCTCAAACAGTTGGTTTGTCTAAAACTGCTGTCCTTATCAAAAAAGCCCGTGAAACTAATCCAAATACAGTCTTAGTGGACAGTGGGGATACGATTCAGGGAACTCCTTTTGGGACTTATAAGGCTTTGATTGATCCTGTTGCCCAAGGTGAGACTCACCCTATGTATAAGGCTTTTGAGATGCTTGGTTATGATGCCGAAACGCTTGGAAACCACGAGTTTAACTATGGTCTAGAATTTTTGGATCGTATGGTTAAGGCTGCTAAGATTAACATTATCAATGCTAATGTGCGTAATGCTCAGACCGGTGATTACTATTACAACCCTTATAAGATTGTTAACAAGACCTTTACTGATACGGACGGCAAACAGGTAACACTAAAAATCGGTATTACTGGTGTCCTTCCAACACAGATTTTGGTTTGGGATAAGGCCAACCTTGAAGGTAAGGTAACCGTTGATGATCCAATGGAGGCTGTTAAGGCTATCGTTCCTAAGATGAAGGCTGCAGGAGCTGACTATATTCTTGTTGCTGCTCACTCTGGTATTGGTGACAATGAATATACTAAGAACGAAGAAAATGAAGGTTACCAAATTGCTGGTATCGAAGGTGTTGATGCTGTTGCGACAGGGCATTCCCACGCGGATTTCCCAAATGGAGATGGCACAAGTTTTTATGCGAAATATCCTGGTGTAGATGATGTCAATGGTCTCATCAATGGGAAACCTGTGGTTATGGCTGGTAAATTCGGGGATCATCTAGGTATCATGGATGTCAAATTGACTTACACGGATGGTAAATGGAAAGTTGTCAATAGTAAGGCCAAGCTTGAAAAGATTGATACTAAGTCAGATGTTGCGGACAAGGACTTAATTGATATGGCTGCTCATGACCATAATGGAACAATCAACTATGTCCGTAAGGAAGTTGGTGAGACCACGGCTCCAATCACTAGCTACTTTGCTCAGGTTCAGGATGATCCATCTATTCAAATCGTTAATAATGCACAACTATGGTATGCTAAGAAACAAGTAGCTGGAACAGCAGATGAGAATCTTCCACTCCTCTCAGCAGCTGCACCTTTCAAGGCAGGGACTCGTGGAGATGCGACCTACTATACCGATATCCCAGCTGGTCCATTGGCCATTAAGAACGTCGCAGACCTCTACCTCTACGACAATGTTACTGCCCTACTCAAAGTGACTGGAGCACAAATCAAAGAATGGTTGGAAATGTCTGCAGGACAGTTCAATCAAATTGATCCCAACAGTAAAGAACCACAGCAACTTATTAACAGTAGCTATCGCTCATACAATTACGATGTGATTGATGGGTTGACTTATAAGTTTGATTTGACACAACCTAACAAATACGATCGAGAAGGTAAGTTGGTTAACCCAGATGCTAGCCGTGTTCGTGACTTGGCTTATCAAGGTAAACCTATTGATTTGAATCAGACTTTCCTTGTCGTGACTAACAACTATCGTGCGACTGGTAACTTCCCTGGTGTTAAAGATGCTACAGAAAAACGTCTCCTCAATCTTGAAAATCGTCAGGCCATCATTGATTATATCGTTAGCGAGAAGACAATTAACCCAACTGCCGATGGAAATTGGAGCTTCGTTCCTAATATTACGAATGCAGATATCCGTTTTGCCTCATCTGACAATGCTCGTGCCCACCTTGCTGATCAGGATGCCATTAGTTATGTAGGACCATCAACACAAGCAGGATTTGCAGAGTATCGTTTGGTTGTTAAGGAAAAGGCAAATCAAGTTGAGGATACGACTAATAAAGAATCTGAGAAGTCACCAAAAGGTGTTGAGACGACAGATCAAACTAAGCGTGAGACACCAAAAGCTATTGTAGGTGCCAGCGTGGCTAAACCTGTTCCAGCTATCCAGTTGTCAAACGCTCAAGTCGTTATCTTGCCTCAAGCTCAAGTACAAGAAACTCAAGGTTCAAGTTCAGATAAGACCTTGCCAAACACTGGTTCAGACGAATCTGTGTCAGCAACTTTAGCTGGTCTGGTTCTTATGACCTTGGCTGGATTCTTTGGAATCAAAAAACACGAAAAAAATTAAGCAAAGGAAAAAGCCCCTATCAGGGCTTTTTTGCTCTAGTTTTAGCGTTGGTTAAAGTTCTTTTGTGCTTCTAGGATAATAGGTGCCAGACGTTCGATATCGGACTGTGTGCCGCGTAGCTCGAAGTCTCCCAACATTGGGAAGCCAAAACGTTGACTGTACTGTTTGGCGGTTAGGCAGTACTGGTTATTGAAGTTACGGTTCCCAGAACCGATGATACCAAAGCAACGTTCGTGATTGCCATGGGCTGCGATAAAGTCACCCAGTGGATTGGTTAGGATCTCAACATCTCCATTGTCAACGCCATTTCCTCCTTCAAGGTAGGTTGGCAAGAGTGCGACAAAGGGTTCATCTACTTGGAAGGTTTCATGATTAAGCTCTTTAATATTGATTTGGCGACATTCAATCCCGTGGTTGAGGGACAGATAGTCAGACATACGTTTGACAAAGCTTTGGGTATTACCGCTTAGACTAATATAAACGAGGGTAAGTTGAGACATAAGCGTCCTCTTTCTATCTATATCTTGTGTTTGTTCAATCATTCTAACACAAGATATTGTGCTTTTCAAGTTAGCTCCTTGCGCTTAAGAATTGCCTATCTAGCTCTTTTTCTTTACTTGTAAAAGTGATAAAATAAAGGTTATTAAAAGAAGCGAAGGAAGAAATCATGGCTAAAGATAAAAATGTAACAGGAGAAGAAATTTTAGACATTTGCTCGGCCTACATGTCAGCAGATGATTTGAAATTAGTTGAAAAAGCCTGGCATTATGCGACAGATGCTCATAGTGGGCAATCTCGTCAGTCAGGAGAACCTTATATTATTCACCCTATTCAAGTGGCAGGTATCCTGGCAGATCTCCATCTTGATGCAGTGACAGTAGCCTGTGGTTTCTTACACGATGTCGTTGAAGACACCGAAAAAACGCTCGATGATTTGGAAGCGGATTTTGGTACGGATGTACGAAATATCGTGGACGGTGTTACTAAGCTTGGTAAGGTTGAGTACAAGTCCCATGAGGAGCAGTTGGCTGAAAATCACCGTAAGATGCTTATGGCCATGTCTAAGGATATCCGTGTCATCTTGGTTAAATTGGCCGACCGTTTGCACAATATGCGTACCCTTAAGCATCTTCGTAAGGATAAGCAAGAGCGCATTTCTCGCGAAACTATGGAAATCTATGCTCCTTTGGCCCACCGTTTAGGTATTAGCCGTATCAAATGGGAACTGGAAGATATGGCCTTCCGTTACCTTAATGAGGTGGAATTCTACAAGATTTCTCACATGATGAAGGAAAAACGTCGTGAGCGTGAGGAACTTGTGGACGAGATTGTCGATAAAATTAAGACCTATACAGCTGAACAAGGACTTGTTGGTGATGTGTATGGTCGTCCAAAGCATATCTACTCTATTTACCGTAAGATGCGCGACAAGAAAAAGCGCTTCAATCAAATTTATGATTTGATTGCCATCCGTTGTGTTATGGAGACGCATAGTGATGTTTACGCCATGTTGGGATACATCCATGAGCTCTGGCGTCCGATGCCTGGCCGTTTTAAAGACTATATTGCCAATCCTAAATCCAATGGTTACCAGTCTATCCATACAACGGTTTATGGGCCAAAAGGACCTATTGAAATCCAAATCCGTACCAAGGAAATGCACCAAGTTGCCGAATACGGGGTTGCAGCTCACTGGGCTTACAAGAAAGGTATCAAGGGCAAGGTAGATTCGAAAGAGTCTGCTTTGGGAATGAACTGGATTAAAGATCTTGTTGAACTTCAAGACGCCTCAAATGGTGATGCTATGGGGTTTGTTGACTCTGTTAAAGAGGATATCTTCTCGGAGCGTATTTATGTCTTTACGCCAAATGGTGCTGTTCAGGAACTGCCTAAAGATTCAGGACCTATTGACTTTGCCTATGCCATCCATACTCAAGTCGGTGAGAAGGCCACAGGTGCTAAGGTTAATGGCCGTATGGTGCCCTTGACTGCCAAACTCAAGACAGGTGATGTGGTTGAGATTGTTACCAATGCCAATTCCTTTGGCCCTAGCCGTGACTGGATTAAGATGGTTAAGACCACCAAGGCCAGAAATAAAATTCGTCAATTCTTTAAAAATCAGGACAAGGAAGCCTCTATCACCAAGGGTCGTGAGCTTTTGATTGCCTACTTCCAAGAGCATGGCTATGTTGCCAATAAGTACCTAGACAAGAAACATATTGAGGAAATTCTCCCTCGTATGAGTGTGCGTAGTGAAGAAGCTCTCTATGCCGCTGTTGGTTTTGGTGAAATTAGTGCTGCTGCTGTTTTCAACCGTTTGACGGAAAAAGAACGCCGTGAAGAAGAGCGTGCGAAGGCAAAAGCTGAAGCTGAAGAGCTAATGAACGGTGGCGAAGTTAAGACTGAGAAGAAAGAAGTTCTTAAGGTTAAGAGTGAAAATGGCGTCATCATTCAAGGTGCTTCAGGTCTCCTCATGCGTATCGCTAAGTGCTGTAACCCAGTACCTGGAGATGAGATTGAAGGTTATATCACCAAGGGCCGTGGGATTGCAATTCACCGTTCCGATTGTAATAATATCAAGAGTCAAGAAGGTTATGAGCAACGTTTAATCGAAGTGGAGTGGGATGAACGTAATGCCAATAAATCTTATTTGGCAGAGATTGACATCTATGGCCTTAACCGTTCTGGTCTGTTGAATGATGTTCTTCAAATCTTGTCAAATACGACCAAGAGCATTGCTACGGTCAATGCGCAACCAACTAAGGACATGAAGTTTGCCAATATTCACGTTAGCTTTGAAATTGCAAACCTTATTGAATTGACTGGTCTTGTGGATAAGATTAAAATTATTCCTGACGTTTACAGTGTTAAACGTACGAATGGGTAAGGAGTTTCTGCGATGAAGATTGTAATTCAGCGTGTTCAAAGTGCCTCTGTGGTTATTGAGGATTGTACGGTTGGCGCTATTAAGCAGGGGCTCTTACTCTTGGTCGGAGTTGGTCCCGAGGACACCAAAGAGGACCTAGAGTATGCAGTTCGTAAGATTGTCAATATGCGCATTTTTTCAGATGAAGATGGCAAGATGAATCTTTCTGTTAAGGATGTTAGTGGCCAGATTTTGTCGATTTCTCAGTTTACGCTTTTTGCAGATACGAAAAAAGGGAATCGACCAGCATTTACGGGTGCTGCAAAGCCCGACATGGCTAGCCAGCTCTATGACGATTTCAACCAATCCTTGTCAACTCATGTTCCTGTAGAAAGAGGCCGCTTTGGTGCAGATATGCAGGTTAGTCTGGTCAATGACGGACCTGTGACCATTATTTTAGATACTAAAAATCGATAAATAAACCATTTCTCGCCTTGTGTGAGAGGTGGTTTTTTATTCTCATCGCAGGAATTATTTAGGTGATGGATTTTCATTATTTGGGATTTATTTTTGTCATTTTAAGTAGACTGAATCAAGTGAATATTTAATGAAATTAGAAAATGTTGTTCTCAAATTTCTGAAAAAACCTGACCATTCATGATGAAAAAATTACCGTTTACGAGGATTACCGGAAATTCCCTTGTCTTACAAAAAAGATTAAGTTAACATTAGTTTCATAAGAAACACCAAGCGATTTTTATGAAACTAAAAATAACTCGAGTTTACAGCATGCAAATACAAATAGTGATAATTTGAAACGCCGAGGTGATTTAAACTTTTTTAGAGGGATAGAGAGATATGTCAAAGAAAGTAGCGTCAACTAAATTATTATCAGGTTTGTTTGTCGCCGGTGGTGTCCTAGGGATTAATCAGGTCGCCAAGGCAGATAATGTGGTCAGTTCAGAAGCAACAAAACCAGTTATTACAACTGAAGCAGATAACTTGGTGGTGGTACCAACTGAGGCCGTTGCTCCAGTAGCGACAACAGAAGTAGGTCCATCATCTGCTACTGTTGCGACAGATACTGCAACAACAGCGACAGCTTCTACAATCTTTTCACAAGCTGTGCCAGCAGAAAGTGCTAGCTCAGAAACGCTTGTAGCCAGTGAAGCACTAGCTCCTGAGTCAGCTGCTGTGGAAACCATCACATCATCATCTGATAATGCTACTGAAGCAGGACGCCATTCAACTGCTCAAGTAACACCAGTTACAGAAGTGACAGAGCAAAACTTGAATGGTGATGCCTACTTGACAGATCCAGAAACAACAAAAGCAGCCTATAGCAAGACAGATGGTGATATTAATTATTCCGTTGTTGTGTCTAATCCAACAGCAGAAACTAAGACGATGACTGTCAACTTGACACTTCAACATGCTTCAGAAATCATCGGTCAAGATAACGTTGACCTTACGCTAGCGGCAGGAGCTTCAGCTAAGGTTTCAAACTTGACAGTAGCGTCAGAGTGGTTGACAAACAATACAGGTTACTTGGTGACAATCAGTGTCAACGATAAATCAGGTAGTACTTTGTCAAGCAAGCGTGCTGGCTTGTCTGTTGAAGATGATTGGACAGTTTTCCCACGTTACGGTATCGTAGCAGGTTCGCCAACTGATCAAAACAGTATTCTTGTTAAAAATCTTGAAGCCTACCGTAAAGAGCTTGAGCTCATGAAGTCTATGAATATTAACTCATATTTCTTCTATGATGCTTATAATGAAGCTACAGATCCTTTCCCAGAAGGTGTCGATAGCTTTGTTCAAAAATGGAATACCTGGAGTCATACTCAGGTTGACACTAAGGCTGTTAAAGAATTGGTTGACCAAGTTCATAAGTCAGGTGCTGTTGCCATGCTTTATAACATGATTTCAGCAGATTCAAATCCAAAGAATCCAGCACTTCCACTTGCTGCTTTGGCTTATAACTTCTACGATAGCTTTGGTAAGAAGGGTGAACCGATGACTTACACTATCGGTGATAACCCAACTCAAGTTTACTATGATCCAGCGAATCCAGATTGGCAAAAATACATCGCAGGTGTCATGAAATCAGCTATGGATCGTATGGGATTCGATGGTTGGCAAGGTGATACAATTGGTGACAACCGTGTGACTGATTATGAGCACCGTAACAGCACAGACGAGGCTGACTCACACATGATGTCTGATTCATATGCGTCATTTATTAATGCCATGAAGGACCTCATCGGTGAAAAGTACTACATCACAATCAATGATGTTAATGGTGGTAATGATGATAAACTAGTCAAGGCACGTCAAGATGTTGTTTATAATGAGCTTTGGACAAACGGTGGTTCAGTTATTCCAGGACGTATGCAGGTTGCCTATGGTGATTTGAAAGCACGTATCGATATGGTACGCAATAAAACTGGTAAATCACTTATCGTTGGTGCCTACATGGAAGAACCAGGGATTGACTATACTGTTCCTGGCGGAAAAGCAACTAACGGTGCTGGTAAAGATGCCCTTGCTGGTAAACCATTGCAAGCTGACGCGACACTTCTCGTAGATGCGACAGTAGCTGCAGCCGGTGGCTATCACATGTCCATTGCAGCCCTTGCCAATGCTAATGCAGCCCTTAACGTTCTTCAAAGTGCTTATTACCCAACGCAATACCTCAGTGTAGCTAAGGACACTATTCGTAAGCTTTACAATTACCAACAGTTTATCACTGCTTATGAAAATCTTCTCCGTGGTGAGGGTGTGACTAACAGCACTCAGTCTGTATCTACCAAGAATGCGGCTGGTGAAATCCTTTCTAAAGATGCTCTTGGTGTGACAGGAGATCAAGTTTGGACATTTGCTAAATCAGGAAAAGGTTTCTCAACTGTTCAAATGATTAACATGATGGGCATCAATGCGGGCTGGCATAATGAAGAGGGTTATGCGGACAATAAAACACCGGACGCACAAGAAAATCTCACAATTCGTCTTAGCCTAGCAGGTAAAACAGCTCAAGAAGCAGCTAAAATTGCTGATCAAGTCTATGTGACATCACCAGATGATTGGGCAACTTCAAGCATGAAGAAGGCACAAGCAAGCCTTGAAACAGATGAAAATGGTCAACCAGTGCTTGTCATTTCAGTTCCTAAACTAACTCTTTGGGACATGCTCTATATCAAGGAAGACACAACAGCAACACCGGTAGAACCAGTTATCTTGAAACCAGTTACTAACCAAGCTAGTAAGAAAGCAGATAATACCGTAACATCTGAAGCAAGCTCAGAAACAGCTAAATCAGAAAATACAACAGTAAACAAAGGTTCAGAGGCTCCAACTAATACGAAACCATCTGTTGAAGCTCCTAAACTCGATGAAACAACCAAACCAGCACCATCAGTTGACGAGTTAGTAAACTCAGCAGCTGTTCCAGTGGCGATAGCTGTGTCAGAGACCGCACATGATAAGAAAGATGACAACTCAGTATCTAATACGGATCAAGGTACAGTAGCGTCAGATTCAATCACTGCACCAGCTTCAGAGGCTGCAAGCACAGTTGCCTCAACAGTCTCATCAGAAGTATCAGAAAGTGCAACAGTATCATCGGAAGCATCAGAAACTGAAAATAGTTCAGCAGCATCGACTTCAGAGTCAGCAATTTCAACGACGACAGCAATTTCAGAATCACATGCAGTAGTTGAACCAGTGGCTTCTTTGACAGAATCAGAAAGTCAGGCAAGCACTAGCCTTGTTTCAGAAACTACAAGCACAATTGTCTCAGTTGCTCCGTCAGAAGTATCAGAAAGCACAACAGTATCATCGAAGGTCTCAGAAACTGATATTATCTCAGAAGCATCAACTTCAGAGACTTCAGCATCTGAATCAGAGAATTCAATCAGCACAGTCGTTTCAGAATCAGAAGTAGTTGAAGAACCAGCTGTTTCATTGACAGAATCAGAAAGTCAAGTGAGCACTTCAGAAGTGACTTCGGCGATTTCAGAAACAGTAAGCACATCAGAGGAAGTCATCCTTGATGGACTATCAGAAAACATCAATAGTTGGAATAGACTCTCTGTAGCTCCTCGCGTCTCAGAAACCTTACCAAGTACTTCTGAAACGATTACAGAAGCAGCATCACTCTTTAGCAACTATGCAAGATATTCAGAAACAGCAAGCTCAGAATCTCACTCTATGGTAGCAGCTTCTTCAGAAGTTTCTATTGAAAAATTAGCAGTATCTATCTTGAAAGATACTGAGGGTGGCTTGTACGATGCAACAACAATCAGAAATATTGTTGAGATGATTGATAGCATTACAACAAATGTCAGCTATACTCGCAGTAGCCGTCAAGACCTTGTCAATACAGCTTCGTCAGATAATACTTACAATGGTAGTCAAGATCTTAACCTTGCAAGTAAGACAACGACGCAAGCAGGTGAAAAAGGAACAACTGAAGATCTTAAGGCTACAATTGCTAAAACAGCAAAATCTCACAAGTGGGGAGAACATGCTGTAGCTATCCTTACAGCTATTGTCCTTGCAGGTGCGGCAACCCTTGCAGCTCTTCGTAACTTCTTGATGTCAAAAAAAGTTGATAAATAATAAGTAGAACTCTTTGTGTAAACAAGGAGTTTTCTTTATACTGGCTGCTATTTTTTCTGAAAATTGTGATACAATAGAAATAGTTTGAATATTGTGTCAAAGGAGAGCCAATGATTACTGCAAATGATATCGTAAAGGCTAATGAAGTCTTAAAAAACGTGGTGGAACGCACACCACTAGATTTTGATCGCTACCTATCTGAAAAATACGGGGCGACCATTTATATTAAAAAAGAAAATATGCAAAAGGTACGCTCTTTCAAATTGCGTGGAGCCTACTATGCTATCCATCAATTGAGTGATGAGGATAAGGCGCGTGGTGTGGTTTGTGCATCAGCCGGAAACCATGCTCAGGGGGTTGCCTACACTTGTAACGAGATGAAGATTCCGGCAACCATCTTTATGCCAGTAACAACACCTCTCCAAAAAATTGGTCAAGTCCGTTTCTTTGGTGGCAAGTTTGTAACAATCAAATTGGTGGGAGATACCTTTGATGCTTCTGCCCAAGCAGCGCAGGAATATACCAAGTCTGAAGGGATGACTTTCATTGATCCATTCGACGATTATAATGTCCAAGCGGGGCAAGGAACTGTTGCTTATGAAATTTATGAGCAGGCTCAAGAGGAAGGTGTTTCCTTCGATAGTATCTTGGTTCCAGTAGGTGGTGGCGGCCTTATCTCTGGTGTAGCTACCTATATCAAGGATGTAGCACCGTCTATGGAGGTTATTGGTGTTGAGGCTAGTGGTGCTCGTAGTATGCGTGCTGCCTTTGACCGTGGTTATCCTGTAAAACTCGAAGAAATTGATAAGTTTGCGGACGGGATTGCTGTTCAAAAGGTAGGTGTCAAGACCTATG
Source organism: Streptococcus sp. cx1 (assembly GCF_052384325.1). Lineage (NCBI taxonomy): Bacteria > Bacillati > Bacillota > Bacilli > Lactobacillales > Streptococcaceae > Streptococcus > Streptococcus sp. cx1. The sequence goes on from NZ_JBQSUN010000004.1 coordinate 24,541, forward strand.
AAGTCGCACGTAAATATGTTGACCGCCTCTTGGGAGTTGATGAAGGATTGATTTCAGAAACCCTAATTGATATGTACTCTAAGGTTGGTACCATTGCAGAACCCGCAGGTGCGGCATCAGTGGCAGCTTTGGAAGTGATCAAAGATGAGATTAAAGGAAAAACCATCGTCTGCATCATTTCAGGTGGTAACAATGACATCAACCGTATGCCAGAGATGGAAGAACGTGCGCTTATCTACGATGGTATCAAGCATTACTTTGTGGTTAACTTCCCACAACGTCCTGGTGCCCTTCGTGAATTTGTAAATGATATCTTGGGACCAAATGATGATATCACTCGTTTTGAGTACATCAAACGTGCTAATAAAGGAAAAGGTCCGGTTCTCATTGGTATAGCTCTTAGTGATAAGAACGACTATGATGGACTTCTCGAGCGTCTTTCGGCCTTTGACCCAAGTTATATCAACCTTCACGGTAACGAAACACTATACAATATGCTTGTCTGAGGACAGGTTCAGACAATGAAAAAAGAATCGACGAAGTCGGTTCTTTTCTACTTTGACTTAGCTATAAAGTGGTACTAATGCCTTATCTTCAAACTAAAACCCCAGTATTTCTACTGAGGTTTTCTTTATTCGATAATTAAGAGTCCATCTTTGATGGCGAATGGATTGTCTTTATTGATGCGGTCGTAGAACATGATACCGTTAGTATGGTCGATTTCATGTTGAACAACGATTGAGTTGTAACCACGGAGTTTAACACGTTGCTTTTCGCCCTCTTTGTTGAAGTATTCAACAGTTACTCGAGCATGACGAACCACGTAACCAGGAACATCGCGGTCAACTGAGAGGCATCCTTCGCCATCGCCCAAAGCAGCATCCTGAACAGAATGGGCAACTACTTTAGGGTTGTACATGATTTCTTGAAGACTATATGCTTCTTTTGGTGGATTACCCTCAGCGTCTTCAGGGTTTGGAACGAGAACAGCGATAATGCGTTTTGAAATATCTAATTGAGGGGCTGCAAGACCGACTCCCCCACGAAGCCCCATTTTTTCGGCAATAACAGGATCTTGTGAGTTACGAAGAAACTGCATCATTTTTTCGCCTAGGATAATGTCTTCGTCTGATAGTGGGAAGGTTACATCTTCAGCGACAGCACGCAAGGTTGGATTTCCTTCGCGAATGATATCATTCATATTAATCATATGGCTGGCGCGGATAATTTTGGTTTGAGCGTCCATTTGTTTACCTCTATTTTCTTTGATTTACTTGTTTATAACTATAGCACAAAAGGGTTGAAAATTAAACCATCAAGGATTAAAGTGAGGCTTTTTCTAATCGATAAAAGCCAGTTTTTCCAAGGTTTGTCTCTCTAAAATACGATAGGTTTTAAAGGCCTCTTTTTCGATAATTCCCTGGTCGATAAATTGTTTGATGACTCGCTGTACATGACGATAGCTAGTTCCAAAACGGGAAGCTAAAATAGATGGCGATAATTGAAAGATATTCTCTTCTTCACTATTCAAAATATGGGTGGCCAGACGCTCTTTGACAGAGTAGCTCGCATTCGTTGAAGCAGTGATACCTTGCTTATGCAGTGCCATAGCCAGGTTACGTCCAATTTGGTAGAGAAAAACAGGGTCTTTGAGGAGTTCTTCTTTATTATTTAATGGGAGCTGAACTGCTTGAACCTCTTCTAAAGCAATGACTGATGATCCTGCTGGTTGGTTGGTCATGAGTTCTACATCTCCCAATATCTGAGGCTGATTGAGCGTTTCTAGGATATGTTCTTTACCATTGAAGAGAGAACGAACAATTTTTACCTTTCCTGATAAAATGTAGGTCAGCTCAGTGATAGCTTGCCCTTGGGTACAAATATAATCGTTCTTTTGAAAGGTGACTTTCTGTAATTGGTTGAGGTAGGGGGGTGGAAAGACCTGGTCAAATTGAGGTCTTATGGTATGATTACGCATACATCTCCTTTTTTAGGACCTAGGTCCTATTTTTTAAAGTCTCCTTAGATTATAATGAAAAAATAACTATTAGACAAGTAAGGAAAGGATGTTCTTATCCCTATATTATGACACGAATTTTAGAAAAAATGAGCCTGCTTGGGCTATCCTTGCTCTTGATTTCGGCCTTTTCGATTTCAACAGCGTTACCACCTATGTTGGACTACTATAGCCCAACCTTTTCTGCCGCGCAAGTGGAGCTTTTAGTATCTGTCCCTTCATTTTCCGTAGTCGCGATGCTCTTACTTAATTCATTTATTGACAAATGGCTAAGTGATAGACAGCTAATTGTGACTGGGCTGCTCTTACTTAGTAGTGCTGGGATTTTTCCTTTTTTTGTACAAGCCTATCCTCTTGTCTTACTGTCACGTATTGCTTTTGGAATGGGGATTGGTCTTATCAATGCTAAGGCGATTGCCATCATCAGTCAACGTTATCAAGGTAAAGAGCGAGTTCAGATGTTAGGTATTCGTGGCTCCATGGAGTTGATTGGTGGAGCTTCTTGTTCTCTTTTAGTTGGACAATTACTGAAAATTCATTGGACCTTTGCCTTTCTTATCTATGGTTTTGGTTTTGTGATTTTGATTATGTACCTCCTTTTTGTGCCATCGATGGAGCAGGTGGAGAAGAAGCAGATTACAAAAAGAAAACAAGTTCTGAACAAAAAAGACCTTGGTATGATTCTTGGCATGGCTCTTTTAGCAGGTTTTGTCATCTGTATCAATTCTTCGATTAGTTTGCGCGTGCCTCTGTTTCAAGTTGCTGGTAAGACTATTGAGAGTGGTCAATCAGCCTTAGTACTGAGTTTAGAGCAGGGAATTGGAATTGTAGCTGGACTGAGTTTCGCCTCGCTTATAGGACATTTTAAAAATCGTCTTTTGCTTATAGTGATGTTCTTGTTAGCGGTTTGTCTCTTTGGGATGTCAGTGGCTAGTAACTTACCGATTTTGATTTTATCTTCAGTTGGTGTTGGTTTCTTTTATAGTATTATTTTGACAATTATCTTTAACCGACTTTCTGAGTCTATTGCTAGAAGTCTGTTGAACAAGGCGACAGCCTATGTCCTCTTAGGCTGTAACCTAGGGTCAGCCATTTCCCCTTATGTTTTGAAATTGTTAGCACTCATATCTCCAAGTTTTAGTTGGATTTTTCTAGCTTATGCTATCGTAAGTTTCCTACTTTTCCTACTTTTCCTTGGATTCTTTCTGAATGCAAAAATGGCCAAAAAAGTCTAAGCTTCAAAAACTTAATCAGTGAAATCTTGCGATTGACAAAGATTAGTAGATGAGCTAAAATAGAGAGGTCGTAAAGACAAACCAACTCTTTCTTGGTTTTAGGAGAGCCAATCCTAAGACTCGGATGGAGCAAAAAAAGGAGAAAAAACATGGCAATCTCAAAAGAGAAAAAAAATGAAATCATTGCTCAATACGCACGTCACGAAGGTGACACTGGTTCAGTAGAGGTTCAAGTTGCTGTCCTTACTTGGGAAATCAACCACCTTAACGAACACATTAAACAACACAAAAAAGACCACGCTACTTACCGTGGTTTGATGAAAAAAATCGGTCACCGTCGTAACTTGTTGGCATACCTTCGCCGCACAGACGTTAACCGTTACCGTGAGTTGATCAGCTCACTCGGACTTCGTCGTTAATTCAAGATACAAGTGTCTAGGCTTTGTTCAATTGAATACACGAAAATGGAACTGCTCTATGATGGGGCAGTTTTTCTTTTTTACCAGGATTTTAGCCCGAGTTCAGAACAGCTCTCTAGATTCAGAGGGCAGTTTTGCTGTATTCATCTAAGAATTTCTTACGATGATAAATCTATAGAGCAAGCAAAAGACCTCCAGGTTTAATTCTGGAGGCTTCTCTATCTTAAAATCTTTTTGATAACTGTTTGAAATTGAGGGAGTTGATGGATAGAGGTTCCGACAAGGATACCTAGCATATTTAAGGCGATATCTCCTAAATCAAAGACTCCCAAATGTCCAAAATACTGAATGGATTCGACGGTGAAAAGGGTCAGGAGACAAAGTAGGAGATTACTCAATCGTGAAGAAAAGAGGAGTCCCAGAGGAATGAACATTAATAGGTTCATGATGGGAACGAAGTGGCTCCCCCAGTATAATTCCCGAGCGAAGGAAAGGGGATTAAGTGAGAGACCTTGGGTACCAATGTTTTTCAAGAAAAGTAGGTAGAAGAGAGCAAGAAAGTAAATGAAGTAGAGTAGGAGCAGTGTCTGTTTTTTCAGCTGTCTAGTAAGAAGGAGTTTCAAAAAAGCATAGACAAAGTAACTAAGCAGGACTATGATGACTAGGTTGAGTAAGACTTGGAAGTAGGAGCCATAATGGGCGATGTAATGAACGTACTGTTCGAGATGACCCCTATAAAACCAATAAGACAAGCACAGTGATAGGCTTCCTAGTAAGATATTACTCAATGTTTTTAATGTTTTTGCCACTTTGCTCCTCCATTTGCATATGATGAGCACACATTATATCAAAAAAACGTTTAAAGAAAGTTAAGAAACTGTAACGAAGTTTTGATAGAATGGAAAGATAAGGCAGAATCAAAGACTAAAAAAGGACTTTGAAACAGCAACTCTACTTTTGACTAACAATTTAATGGTTTTTGTAAACAGGCTATGAAAGCTTATAAAATAATTAAATTTAAAAAATTAGGAGTCAGCATCTTGTTTCAGGATTATTAAAATGTTATTATATAGTAGTGAATTTTTAACATAAAAAGGAGTTCGTCTTATGAATAAAAAGGTTTTGGCGACAGCTGGAATTGCAGCACTTGCAGTTTCTGCTACAGTTGCTAAAGCTGATGAGGTAACGACAAACGATCAAGCCTCAACAACAGCATCAGTATCATCGACAGCTACACAAGCTGTCCCAACTCAAGCCCAAGTTGAAGCGGCTAGAGAACAAGCCAGCGCTGCAAATCAAGCAGTATCGCAACAAGAGTCAGTAGTTGCTAATCATGAAGCAGCTGCCAACCAGGCTCAAGCAAACCTAGCGACAGCAGATGCTAACTTGCAAAAGGCACAAACAGCAGCCGATGAAGCAAGTCCAGAAACTATTGCTGCCGCTCAAGGTCAAGTAACTACTGCGGAAAATGCGGCTAAGGAAGCTAAGTCAGCAGTCGAAACAGCTCAATCAGCAGAAAAAACTGCCAAAGATGCAGCAGACAAACAGCAATCTGTCGTTAATACAGATCAAGCTAATGTCAATGCTAAAGCTAGTGAAGTTGCTAATGCTCAAAAATCAGTAGATGCTGCTAAAGCAGCTCTTAATGGTTCTAGCGCTTCTGAGGCAGCTTCTAACCAAGCTAAAGCACAATCAGTTTTTGACGCTGCAACAGTAGCTGAGAAAAAAGCTCAAGAAGAACTGGCAGCAGCTCAGGCAGCTGATAAAGAAAAAGCTACTGCTATTTTAGCTAAAGAAGGTCAATTGACTGCAGACCAAAATGCAGCAAACCAAGCTAAAGCAGCCTATGAGACTGCTCAAACAGTAGCTAATGAAAAGGCAGCTGCCCTTGCAGCCGCTGAAGCAGCTAAGAAAAAAGCAGAATCTTCAACAACTTCAACAGCTAATGTTCGTCAAAAATTCTCAGTGTCACAAGAGTATGTCAATGCTCTTAAGATTCATGAGTCTAAAACAGCGACAGCAGCAGAAATAGCTCAAGCTGAACAAGTCTTGAAGAACGTTAATAAACGTGATCGTGGTAACAATAGTTATCAAGACAATGAAGCAGATAAAAATGTTAAAATTAGTGATTTGAATAATCTTAGTGAAGCTCAAATTACAGATTTGTCATTGTATGCTTCAAGTTTGATTAACCAAATTCGTACAGCCTTTGGTACAACTCAAACATCTGTTTCAAAAGGTAGTGTTCTTGCAGCTGATCGTGTTTCAGATGGTTATGTAGCAGATAACTGGGGTTGGGAAGCTATTACCCATAAAAGACATGATAGTGCCGCCCTTGACCGTGCTGGTAAGTCATTTAATAGTGTAAGTATTGGTGAAAACCTTAATACATGGCAAGGTTTGACAGGACCATTTACACTTAACGACATTAAGAAATATGTCTATGAAGCTATGCTCGACTTCATGTTTAATGGTAATGAGTGGAACCATGCTCGTTCTATCTCTGGACTTACAGCAGATGGTGGTGAGGCTTACATTGGTACAGACATCAGTGTTGTTGCCGGTGCCTTTAACGTTCACGTAAACAATGTCAATAAAAATTCTATCGCTTCTGATAGTAGCTTTGACACAACTAAGATTGCTAACCCATATGAAGGTAACCAATCTCAATCATCTTCAAATGCAAATCTTGCTGCTGCAAAAGCAGCTTATGAAGCTGCTAAGCAAGCTAACGATCAAGCTCAAAGTGACTTGGCTAGCAAGAAAGCGGCTTCTGAGTCAGCAACTCTTAAGCTTAAGAATACTCAGTCAGAACTTGCAGCTCTTAAAGCGACTGCAAGCAAGTTGGCAACTGCTCAGAATAACCTTTCTGAAAAACAATCAGCCCTTGCAACTGCTAAATCAGAATTGGAAAAAGCTAACGCTGCAGTTGAAAACCTTAATGCTAACGCACAAGAAAAAGCAGCAGCCCTTAGCAAAGCTCAAGCAACTCTTGATGAAAAACAAGCAGAGCTTAAAACAGCTAAAGATAAACTTGCGACAAGTTCTGCAACCTTGCAACGTTTGACAAATGCCTACAACGCTGCTAAGCAAGATACTGCTAAGAAACAAGTAGCATTGACACAAGCTAACCAAGCCTTGACTGCTGCTAAGAACCGTGTAGCAGCCCTTACAAATGCTTCAGGTAACCTAGCTAAGGCTAAAGCAGAACGTGCAACAGCCTTTGCTAAATTTACTGCGGCGAAAGGTGCTCTTTCAACTGAACGTGCGAAACTGGTTGAATTGTCTGCTAAACGTGATAAATTAACGAGCGAATACACGACTGTTCAAACAGCTTTCGATAACTATATGAAAGCTAAAGCAGACAAAGAGCTTCAAACACAATTGACTAAAGAGTATGCTAACATCATCTCTAAAGGTCTTACACCAGTACCTGTTTACGATGTAGATGGTAAAGTTGTTGCTTTCACAACACAAGAAAAAGCAGCTCAAACGGCGGCTCAAATTCCTGTAAATTATGGTCAAGCAAAAGCAGAGAAACAAGCTCCTGTACAAGAAACAGACAGCTTGCCAGAAACAGGTGAGTCAACTACAGTAGGATTCAGTCTTGTAGGTCTCTTTATGACACTATTGGCCTTCCTTGGTTTTGTTGACAGACGTACACGTCGTAACTAATCATAGACAAAAAAACGGCATCTGCCGTTTTTTTATCTATTTGAGAATCTAAAAAAAGTTAAGGTTTCGACCTTAACTTTTTTGTTTTTAACCCAAGAAACGTTTGAGGAATTCCTTGGTACGTTCTTCTTTAGGATTTTCAAAGATTTGTTCTGGGCTACCTTGTTCAGCGATTACCCCTTTATCCATGAAGATGACACGGTCTGAAACATCACGTGCGAACTCCATTTCATGGGTAACGATAATCATGGTCAAACCAGTTTCAGATAGCTCCTGCATAGTCTTGAGTACTTCCCCTACCATTTCTGGGTCAAGGGCTGAAGTTGGCTCGTCAAATAGGATGGCTTCTGGATCAACAGAGAGGGCACGGGCAATGGCCACACGTTGTTTTTGTCCCCCTGAGAGTTGTTTTGGTTTAGCTTTCCAGTATTGTTCCCCCATACCAACTTTCTCCAAGTTAGCTTTGGCGATACTCTCAGCTTCTTTACGGTCACGTTTGAGAACGGTTGTTTGAGCTACGATAGCATTTTCCAAAACATTAAGGTTTTCAAAGAGGTTGAAAGATTGGAAAACCATACCGAGTCTTTCACGATAGGTAGTGAGGTCGTAACCTTTTTCAAGGACATTGTCTCCATGATAGAGGATTTCACCACCTGAAGGTGACTCGAGTAGGTTAATAGAGCGAAGGAAGGTTGATTTCCCTGAACCTGAAGAACCAATAATTGAGATAACCTCACCCTTTTTGACGCTGAGGGAGATATCTTTGAGGACTTCATTTTTTCCGTATGATTTTTTGAGGTTTTTAATTTCTAAAATCGTCTCAGTCATTAGTGAACCCCTCCTTGTGTGTAAGTATCTTGATCCAAACGGCGTTCTACATAACGCAAGATGCGTGTCACTGTGAAGGTGAGGACAAAGTAGATTGCTGCGATAACAAAGAATGTTTGGAAGTATTGATAAGTTTGGCTTGCAACAGTGTTACCTGCGAAGTAAAGTTCCACAACAGAGATAACGTTCAAAACAGAGGTATCCTTGATATTGATAACGAACTCATTACCAGTAGCTGGCAAGATGTTACGGATAACCTGTGGAAGAACAATCTTACGCATGGTTTGACCATGGGTAAATCCAAGAGCAGTTGCAGCTTCAAATTGTCCTTTATCTACAGCGAAGATACCACCACGAACGATTTCACTCATGTAGGCTCCGGTGTTGATAGAAACGATGAAGACAGCTGCTAGGGTACGGTCAATGTTGATACCAAAGGCCTGGGCAGTACCGTAGTAGATAACCATAGATTGTACAATCATTGGCGTACCACGGAAAACTTCGATATAGACATTAAGAACCCAACCGAAGAGTTTTTGGAGCAAGGCTACAAATTTATTAGCAGCTTTAGGAGCTGTGCGGTAAACACCAATCATAAGACCGATGAAAGTACCCACAACTGTACCAATAATTGAGATAAGAAGGGTAATTCCTGTACCACGTAAGAATTGTGGCCAGTTCTTAGCGATGATAGCGCTCATCTGACTAAAGAAGTTTCCTTTTTTAGCATCATCAGTCTTATCTGCAGGTTGGATGTCAATGATGTGATCCATCAGTTTGACACGTTCCTCTTGGCTGATTCCAGCAAGGACCTTATTGACTTGTTCCATCTGCTGGCTGTCTCCTTTACGAAGACCGACGGCCAAGGACACGTCATCGTCTGAAACCTGGAAACCACCATCTTTAAGCGTAATCATCTTATATTTTGAGCTAGCTTCTTCGGCAGTTTTTGCTTCAGGACGCTCTGAAACATAACCATCGATGATACCAGATGCAAGGGCTTGGCGCATAGCACCGAAGTCTCCCATAGCTGTTTGTTTGCTGACACCTGGGATTTGATCAATCAAATTATAGAGATAAACCCCTTGTTGAGCTGTGATTTTAGCATCCTTGAAGTCTTTGAGACTCTTAGCGTTAGCATAATCACCATCAGAGCTAACAACCATAACAGGTTCGCTTCGGTAGTAGCTATCTGAAAAGTCAATTTCTTGACGACGTTCAGCTGTTGGACTCATACCTGCGATAATCATATCGATCTTGCCAGAAGTGAGGGCAGGAATCAAACCTGTCCAAGCTGTTTTGACCACTAAGGGTTTCTTACCTTGGGCTTGAGCAATTTTTTTAGCGATTTGCACGTCATAACCGTTGGCATACTGTTTAGTACCTTCGATTGGAACGGCTCCGTTTGAGTCATCGTCCTGCGTCCAGTTGAAAGGTGCATAGGCAGCCTCCATACCGACACGGAGATACTCGTCTGCTTGAGCGCTTGATACCCCACCAAAAACGAGGAGGAGCGCTGCAAAGCAGGCTACAATAATTTTTTTCATTGAAACAATGTCTCCTATAAAAATGTCATACCTTACTATTTTACAGGAAATTAGGACTAATGACAATAAGCTGGGATTAGAAAAACAATCTCTATATCAAGATTGTCTTCAAATACAAGTTGTAATTTGATATAATGGGAAGGACGGTTTGGAGCCCTGATCATTTTTGGTATGATGGGCTAGCATTTTAAAACGGAGATAATTATGCAAACGGCACAATTTATTATTGAATTACTAAAAGCAGTCTTTCTTGGGATTGTCGAAGGAATCACAGAGTGGCTACCTATTTCATCTACAGGTCACTTGATTTTGGTTAATGAATTCTTGAACTTGAGACAGAGTAAAGATTTCATTGATATGTTTAATATCGTAATCCAACTTGGTGCTATTCTTGCGGTTATGGTCATTTACTTTAAACGTTTGAATCCCTTCCAACCTGGTAAGACAGCACGTGAAGTGCAATTGACTTGGCAACTTTGGCTCAAGGTGGTCATTGCCTGTATTCCTTCAGCCTTTTTTGGTCTTCTTTTAGATGACTGGATGGAGGCCCATCTCAGTAATTTCTTTGTAGTAGCTATCATGTTGGTAGTCTACGGGATTGCCTTTATTTGGATTGAGGACCGCAATCGACGTGTAGAGCCTAAGGTAACGGATTTGGCACGTATGTCTTACAAGACAGCTTTCTATATTGGTCTTTTCCAAGTCTTGAGTATCATTCCAGGGACAAGCCGTTCAGGTGCTACTATTCTTGGGGGTATCATCGTTGGTACTAGTCGTAGCGTAGCTGCTGACTTTACCTTCTTCCTTGGTATTCCAACCATGTTTGGTTATAGTGGACTTAAGGCGGTTAAGTATTTCATTGACGGGAATACCTTGACAGGTGGACAAGTGGCTATTCTCTTGGTAGCTAGTGTGACAGCCTTTGTTGTCAGCTTGTTCGTGATTCGCTTCTTGATGAATTACATTAAGAAACATGACTTCACTGTTTTCGGAAAATACCGTATCGTGCTTGGTATTATTGTGCTTCTTTATGGAGCTGTCAAACTTATTTTCGGATAATTACTTTTAAGTAAACTGAAAAGGACTTCAATTGAAGTCCTTTTTATCTGGTTTAGAGATTATTTGTGGATAAGTTTTCCAAAGATAAGGTAAGCTAGCAACCATAGGACCAGTCCACAAGTCAAGAAGCTAGCTAGGATTTTCAAGAAGTCCACGATATTATGCAAGGGATACCATCCGGACAAACAGAGAATTGGAAGGATGGTAACACACATGATTGAGAAGTGGAGAAGAGATTGCTGTTTGAGCGATAAACGGTTATCGTCGTAAATGGGTGCAGTTGCTAGTATGATGGCGACGATTAGCCCTGTAAGAAAGGTAGATTTGTTTACTTGATAAGGTTGCCCCGATAAGTAGAGAAAGAGCGTCAATAAACTCGTTATTCCTCCAGCAATGCTAGCTCGTAGCCACCCTTTTTTATAGGCAGTCATGGTCATCACCTCCATGTATATCTTCACTTTTATTATACTCCAATCTAGGATAGATGACAGGTATAAATGGGGAAATACAAGGTTTTGTTAGTATTAAGAAGTTTTTAGAAATCCTTTCCAAAATAAGACTCAAACTTGCTCAGAAATTGCTATCTCTTGGCTTTTCTAGTATAATGAAATAACTACTCGTGCGAGGTTTTTTACATATGGAAATGAAACAAATAAGCGAGACAACTCTAAAAATCATGATTACCATGGAAGATCTTGAAGAACATGGTATGGAATTGAAGGATTTCTTGATTCCCCAGGAAAAAACAGAGGAATTTTTCTATACTGTCATGGATGAGTTGGACTTGCCTGATAACTTTAAAAATAGTGGGATGCTGAGCTTCCGTGTCACGCCACGCAAGGATCGTGTGGATGTCTTTGTGACTAAATCAGATCTTAAGGAAGACCTTGATTTCAACGATTTGTCAGATATGGATGACTACTCAGGGCTTTCTCCAGAAGAGTTCCTCAAGGCCCTTGAGGGTAACTTTATGGACAAGGGTGACATCGAAGCACACCATAAGCTCGAAGAGCTTGAAAAGACCTTGGAAGAGGTTGATAAGGCTATGACAGAGCCTACCAAGGAAGTGGCTGAAGAAAATATTCGTGAAGACTATACCCACTATGTCTTGGCCTTCTCTGACTTTGATCAAGTGGTGACTTTTACGCAAGGTTTGAAGGATGTGCCTGTTGAAGGTTCTGAGCTTTATAAACTTGGGGATGTCTACTATATGACAGTCCTTCTTTACTTGGCTGATGAGCCTGATTATTACGCGAACAATATGTATGCGCGTTTTCTTGAATATGCGAATGTGGCAGACCGAACACGTGCCTACCTACAAGAGCATGCAACAATCTTGATGGAAGAGGACGCCTTACCGGTACTACAAGCAACGAAATGGAGCTAAGACATGCCTTGGACCATTAATTATATATTCGTTTTGATTGGGACCTTTTTGATAGCCATCGTGACGACCCCTTTGGTACGCTCTTTGGCCTTACGTGTCGGAGCTGTTGACAATCCCAATGCAAGACGTATCAATAAAAAGCCAATGCCTAGTGCTGGTGGTCTAGCTATTTTGTTGGCCTTTGTACTAGCGACCTTGGTCTTTATGCCTATGATTATCCATAAGGATATTTGGCATGTTTCCTACATCAGGTATATCTTACCGGTTGTTGTGGGTGGATCTGTCGTAGCTCTGACGGGCTTCATTGATGATATCTTGGAATTAAAGCCTCTACCTAAGATGCTTGGTATTGTTATTGGAGCTGTTATCGTTTGGGCTTTTACAGACTTCCGATTTGATAGCTTTAAGATTCCATTTGGTGGTCCCATGATTCATTTTGGGCCAGTCCTGACCTTGATTTTAACGGTGTTATGGATTGCGGCCATCACCAATGCCATTAATCTGATTGATGGTTTAGATGGCTTGGTTGGAGGAGTTTCTATCATTTCCCTTATGACTATGGGGGTGATTTCTTATTTCTTCCTCTATGATACTGATATTTTCTTGACCATGACCATCTTTGTCTTGGTCGCTGCCATTATGGGCTTCTTCCCCTACAATTATCATCCAGCAATTATCTATCTAGGTGATACGGGGGCGCTCTTTATTGGCTTTATGATTGGTGTCTTGTCATTGCAAGGGTTAAAAAATGCAACCGCAGTAGCTATTTTGTCACCTGTTATTATCCTTGGAGTGCCTATTGTCGACACAGTGGTAGCCATTGTCCGACGTAAATTGTCAGGGCGACCAGCCATGGAGGCTGACAAGATGCACTTGCATCATCGTCTCCTAGCCATGGGCTTCACTCATCGAGGAGCGGTTCTGGTGGTTTATGCCATCGCTATCCTCTTTTCATTGATTGCCCTCTTGTTAAACGTTTCCAGTCGTCTCGGTGGTATTCTCTTACTCTTGAGTTTGATTTTGGGAATGGAAATTCTGATTGAAGGGCTTGAGATTTGGGGCGTTGGTCGAACACCTCTCTTCAATTTCCTAAAATTTATCGGGAATAGCGATTATCGTCAAGCAACCATGTTAAAATGGAAGCAAGGGCGAAAAAATTAAACATTTGAAAAGCCAAGTAATGGCTTTTTTGTTATAATGATTCTAATTAAGGAAAATGGAAGTTCTCTTTTTATTTTCCAGAAAATAGTAAGACTATTTTCAAAAAAATAATGCAAATTAGCGAGCAAGTACTCGCTGTATATATGAAAAAAGGAGTATACAATGTCTGTACTTGAAATCAAAAATCTTCATGTTTCTGTTGAAGATAAAGAAATCTTGAAGGGTCTTAATTTGACTCTTAAAACTGGTGAAATTGCTGCTATCATGGGGCCTAACGGAACTGGTAAATCTACCCTTTCAGCTGCTATCATGGGTAACCCAAACTATGAAATCACAGAAGGGGACATCCTTTTTGATGGCGAAAGCATCCTTGATTTGGAAGTTGACGAACGTGCACGCCTAGGTCTTTTCCTTGCTATGCAATACCCAGCTGAAATCCCAGGAATCACAAATGCTGAGTTCATCCGTGCGGCTATGAACGCTGGAAAAGAAGATGACGAAAAGATTTCTGTTCTTGATTTCATCACTAAGTTGGATGAAAAGATGGAATTGCTTGGTATGCGTGAAGAAATGGCTGAGCGTTACCTTAATGAAGGTTTCTCAGGTGGTGAGAAAAAACGTAACGAAATCCTTCAATTGCTCATGTTGGAACCTAAGTTTGCTCTTCTCGATGAGATTGACTCAGGTCTTGATATTGATGCCCTTAAAGTGGTTTCAAAAGGGGTTAACGCTATGCGTGGCGAAGGCTTCGGTGCTATGATTATCACTCACTACCAACGTCTCTTGAACTACATCACTCCAGATGTCGTACACGTAATGATGGAAGGTAAAGTGGTTCTTTCAGGCGGTCCTGAATTGGCTGCTCGTCTTGAGCAAGAAGGTTATGCGAAAATCGCTGAAGAGCTCGGTTACGAGTACCACGAAGAAGCGTAAGTCTGTTACTCGAAATAACTAGAAAAGGAGTAACCTATGTCAAAAGAATCTATTATCGCTTTTTCACAAGCAAAGGCAGAGCCACTTTGGTTGCAAGACCTTCGTCAAGCAGCCTTTGATAAGATTGAAAGTTTGGCTCTTCCAAAAATTGAGCGTGTTAAATTCCACCGTTGGAATCTCGGTGATGGAACGATTACTGAAAATGAACCATCAGCAAATGTGCCTGATTTTACAGCGCTTGGAAACAACCCTAAATTGGTCCAAGTAGGAACAAATACTGTACTTGAACAATTGCCAGCTGACTTGATTAGTCAAGGTGTGGTCTTCACAGACCTTACGACTGCTCTTGAGGAAATCCCAGAAGTCGTTGAAGCCTTCTTTGGTAAGGCTGTAGCCTATGACGAGGACAAATTGGCAGCTTATAACTATGCCTATTTCAATAGTGCAGCAGTCCTTTATGTACCAGATAATGTTGAAGTTGACTTGCCAGTTGAAAGCTATTTTTACCAAGATGGAACTTCAAATGTTCCATTTAACAAACACGTTTTGATCGTGGCTGGTAAAAACAGTAAATTGACTTACCTTGAGCGCTTTGAAACGCTAGGTGAAGCGACTGAAAAAGCTAGTGCCAATATTTCAGTTGAAGTCATTGCTCAAGACGGTGCACAAGTCAAGTTTGCGGCTATTGACCGTTTGGGTGAAAACGTCACAACTTATATTAGTCGTCGAGGTCGTATCGGTCGTGATGCCAGCATTGACTGGGCTCTCGGGATCATGAACGAGGGCAATGTTATTGCTGACTTTGATAGTGACTTGATTGGCAATGGAAGTCATGCCAACCTTAAAGTTATTGGTCTTTCATCAGGTCGTCAGGTTCAAGGGATTGATACTCGTGTGACGAACTATGGTAACAACTCTGTGGGACATATCCTCCAACATGGTGTTATTTTGGAACGTGGTACTTTGACTTTCAATGGTATTGGTCACATTGTCAAAGGTGCTAAGGGTGCTGATGCACAACAAGAAAGCCGTGTGCTTATGCTTTCTGACAAGGCACGTTCAGACGCCAACCCAATCCTCTTGATTGACGAAAACGAAGTTACAGCAGGACATGCTGCTTCAATCGGTCAGGTAGATCCAGAGGATATGTATTACCTTATGAGTCGTGGACTTGATCAAGACACTGCAGAACGTTTGGTTATTCGCGGTTTCTTAGGAGCAGTTATTACTGAAATCCCAGTTAAAGAAGTGCGCGATGAAATGATTTCTGTAACTGATACAAAACTAAACAAACGTTAGGAACTATCGACACAGATAGTCTAACCTATGATATATCTAGATAGGGAGATAAGATGTCAGCTTTAGATGCCTATAAGATTCGACAAGATTTTGCCATTTTAGATCAGGTAGTTAATGATGAACCTTTGGTATACTTGGATAATGCAGCAACGACTCAGAAGCCTCAAGTAGTTTTGGATACTCTCATGGCCTACTATCATGAGGACAATGCCAATGTTCACCGTGGTGTGCACACTTTGGCTGAGCGTGCAACAGCTGCTTACGAAGCTAGTCGTGAAAAGCTTCGTCAGTTTATCAATGCTAAATCAACCAAAGAGGTCCTCTTTACCCGTGGAACGACGACAGGTCTTAACTGGATTGGTCGTTTTGCAGAGCAGGTTCTTGAGCCAGGAGATGAGGTGGTTATTTCAATTATGGAACACCACTCGAATATCATTCCTTGGCAGGAAGCTTGTAAGAAGACGGGGGCTAAACTTGTTTACGCCTACTTGAAGGATGGCCAATTGGATATGGAAGATTTTGCCAACAAGATTACTGAAAAGACAAAATTTGTCAGTCTAGCTCAGGTTTCTAACGTTTTAGGCTGCATCAATCCTGTCAAAGAAATTGCCAAGCTCGCCCACCAAGTTGGTGCCTATATGGTGGTGGACGGTGCCCAATCGGCGCCCCACATGGTCATTGATGTTCAGGATTTGGATTGTGATTTCTTCACCCTTTCTGGACATAAGATGTTAGGTCCAACAGGGATTGGGGTTCTTTACGGCAAGGAAGAGATTCTTAACCAGATGAATCCTATTGAATTTGGTGGTGAAATGATTGATTTCGTTTACGAACAGGAAGCCACTTGGAAGGAATTGCCTTGGAAATTCGAGGCTGGGACACCTAACATTGCGGGGGCGATTGCTCTTGGTGCTGCTGTCGACTACCTCTCTGCTTTAGGTATGGAAAATGTTCATGCTTACGAGCAGGAGTTAGTAGACTATGTTTTGCCTAAACTTCATGAGATTGAGGGATTGACAGTCTACGGTCCAGATAATCCTAGCCAGCACGCAGGTGTTATTGCCTTTAACATTGATGGGCTTCATCCTCATGATGTGGCGACTGCCCTTGACTATGAAGGAGTAGCAGTGCGTGCAGGTCACCACTGTGCTCAGCCTTTAATCAATCATTTAGGTATCTCATCAGCTGCCCGAGCAAGCTTCTATATTTACAATACTAAAGAGGATTGTGACAAGCTTGTAGAGGCAATTCTTGCGACGAAGGAGTTTTTCAATGGCACTCTCTAGACTAGATAGTTTATATATGGCTGTTGTGGCCGATCACTCTAAGAGCCCTCACCATCATGGTGTCCTACCTGATGTGGAGCAACTTCAACTGAATAATCCGACTTGTGGAGATGTTATCAATCTGTCAGTTAAATTTGATGGTGACGTGATTGAAGACATTGCCTTTGCTGGTGATGGTTGTACCATTTCTACAGCTTCATCAAGTATGATGACGGATGCTGTTATAGGTAAAACCAAGGCAGAGGCCTTAGAACTAGCGGAGATTTTCTCTCTTATGATTCAAGGAGATCATAAAGATGAAGATAAGCTGGGCGAAGCCAAGCTCTTGGCGGGGGTTTCTAAATTTCCACAACGTATCAAATGTGCAACACTCTCTTGGAATGCCCTTAAAAAAGCCATAGAGAGAAGCGAGCTTTAGGAAGTCAGGGAGCAGTTAGTCTCCTTGCCCAAGCAAAAAAGAAAATGAATCAAACCTTTAATAAAGGAAAATACTATGACTGAAACAAATGAAAAAGTAGAACCAAAACCCATTGATTTGGGAGAATATAAATATGGTTTCCATGACGATGTGACACCAGTCTTTTCAACAGGAAAAGGAATCAGTGAAGATGTGGTCCGTGCCATGTCTGCTGAAAAAGGGGAGCCTGAGTGGATGCTTGAATTCCGCTTGAAATCATTGGAAACCTTTAACAAAATGGCCATGCAAGAGTGGGGACCAGACCTTTCTGGTATTAACTTTGATGACTTGACATATTTCCAAAAAGCATCAGACAAACCTGCTCGTGACTGGGAAGACGTTCCTGAGAAAATCAAGGAAACTTTTGAACGTATTGGTATCCCAGAAGCAGAGCGTGCCTATCTTGCTGGAGCCTCAGCTCAGTATGAATCAGAAGTGGTTTACCACAACATGAAAGAAGAGTATGACAAGTTGGGTATTATCTTTACAGATACGGACTCAGCTCTCAAAGAGCATCCAGAGCTCTTTAAGAAGTACTTCTCAAAACTGGTTCCGCCAACAGACAATAAATTTGCGGCCCTTAACTCTGCCTTTTGGTCAGGTGGTACCTTTATTTATGTACCTAAAGGCGTCAAGGTGGATATTCCGCTTCAAACCTACTTCCGTATCAATAACGAAGCGACTGCTCAGTTTGAACGTACCCTTATCATCGTAGATGAAGGTGCCAGCGTTCACTATGTTGAAGGATGTACAGCACCAACATACACAACGGCTAGCCTTCATGCAGCCATTGTTGAAATCTTTGCGCTTGATGGTGCCTACATGCGCTACTCAACTATCCAAAACTGGTCAGATAGCGTTTACAACTTGGTAACTAAACGTGCTACCGCTAAGAAAAATGCGACTGTTGAGTGGATTGATGGTAACCTTGGTGCCGAAGTTACTATGAAGTACCCATCTGTTTACCTTGATGGAGAAGGTGCGCGTGGTACCATGCTTTCAATTGCCTTCGCCAATGCGGGTCAACACCAAGATACAGGAGCTAAGATGATTCACAATGCACCGCATACATCATCATCTATTGTCTCTAAATCAATTGCTCGTAATGGTGGTAAGGTTGACTACCGTGGACAAGTTACTTTCAACAAGGATTCTAAGAAATCGGTATCTCACATCGAATGTGACACCATCTTGATGGATGACTTATCTAAATCAGACACTATCCCATTCAACGAAATCCACAACTCACAAGTTGCCCTTGAACACGAAGCTAAAGTTTCTAAGATTTCTGAAGAGCAACTCTACTACCTCATGAGCCGTGGACTCTCAGAACAAGAAGCAACAGAGATGATTGTTATGGGATTTGTGGAACCATTTACCAAAGAACTTCCAATGGAATATGCTGTTGAGCTTAACCGCTTGATTAGTTATGAAATGGAAGGATCAGTTGGGTAAAAACTCTGATAATCTAAAGGGACCAGATGGTCCTTTTTGTTTTGCTTGAAAAATCAGGAGATGGGCTATAGATAACTGTTAGGAACAGAGTAATTGCAAAGTGTAGAAAGCGTTTACAACTCATGTTTAAAAAGATATAATAGATTTGAATAGCAAGTAATGGAGGTGACTAATATGGGAGTATATAACAGTGACTGGCTACTCAATCAGATTCGAGGGACAGCTAATGTCGTCAGCAAGGCTTTTAAATTTGAGACTCTGGATATTGATTTAGGTCAGGTGGAAGATGAGCAAGGGCACACTGTTGATGGAAATGACTACATTGATGATTTGTTAATTCACGAAAAGTATGATCAGGCGACAGCCTTCATTCATAGTCAACTCAAACGTTTGACGACTAATGACTATAATCTCCTTGTCAGCATCTATATTGAGTATTTGGAGAATTTGCCGCCATTAATAAAAGAAAAACATCAGCTTGATAATCGCCAAATAATGGACTGGAAAGCTAAACTTTCCGAGTTTTCATGGTAATTTGCTAGAGAGAGTGGGAGAGGAAACGCCAAGCGTTTACGACTTTTCCACCCTCTTTTTTGTGTTATAATAGAATCACTATGGATAAATTAATTAAAACAATTTCAGAATCAGGTTCTTTCCGTGCTTATGTTCTTGATAGCACGGAAACTGTTAGAACCGCACAAGAAAAACACAATACTTTATCATCATCGACAGTTGCTTTGGGGCGTACCCTTATTGCTAACCAAATCTTGGCTGCTAACCAAAAAGGTGAAAGCAAAATTACGGTTAAGGTTATCGGAAATAGCTCTTTTGGGCATATCATCTCAGTAGCTGATACCAAAGGACATGTTAAGGGCTACATCCAAAATCCAGGCGTGGACATCAAGAAAACAGCGACTGGTGAAGTTTTGGTAGGACCTTTCATGGGGCAAGGGCAGTTTGTCTCAATCATCGATTATGGAACTGGTAATCCTTACACGTCATCAACACCACTTATTTCTGGTGAAATTGGTGAAGATTTTGCCTACTATTTGACGGAATCTGAGCAAACGCCATCTGCTGTTGGTCTTAATGTACTTCTTGACGAAGAGGACAAGGTTAAGGTTGCTGGTGGTTTCATGCTTCAGGTCTTGCCAGGGGCTAGCGAGGAAGAAATCGCTCGTTACGAAAAACGCATCCAAGAGATGCCAGCCATTTCAACGCTTTTGGAGTCTGATGACCATATCGAAGCTCTCTTGAATGCTATTTATGGGGATGAGCCTTTCAAACGTTTGTCTGAAGAGGAGCTTAGCTTTGACTGTGATTGCTCACGTGAACGCTTTGAAAATGCCCTCTTGACGCTTGGTAAGGATGAACTTCAAGCTATTAAAGATGAAGATCATGGTGCTGAAATCATCTGCCAATTCTGCCAAAACAAGTATGAATTTTCAGAAGCTGACTTGGAGGAACTCATCAATGACTAAACTTAATTCGTCCTTCATGATTGGAAATGTAGAGATCCCTCACCGAACAGTCCTAGCTCCTATGGCAGGCGTGACCAACTCTGCCTTTCGTACCATTGCAAAAGAGTTTGGTGCTGGTCTTGTGGTAATGGAGATGATTTCTGAAAAAGGTCTCCTCTACAATAATGAGAAAACTCTCCACATGCTTCATATTGATGAGAATGAACATCCAATGTCTATCCAGCTGTTTGGTGGAGATGCTGAAGGCTTGAAGCGAGCAGCCGACTTTATCCAGACCAATACCAAGGCTGATATCGTTGATATCAACATGGGTTGTCCGGTCAATAAGGTGGTCAAAAATGAAGCAGGTGCCAAGTGGCTCAAGGATCCAGATAAGATTTATCACATTGTCAAGGAAGTCACGTCAGTGCTTGATATTCCTTTGACTGTTAAGATGCGTACGGGTTGGTCAGATAGTGATTTGGCTGTGGAAAACGCTCTTGCAGCTGAGTCTGCAGGTGTTTCTGCTCTTGCCATGCACGGGCGTACCCGTGAACAAATGTATACTGGTCACTGTGACCATGAGACGCTGGCTCGTGTTGCTAAAGCTATTACTAAGGTTCCATTTATCGGAAATGGTGATGTTCGTAGCGTTCAAGATGCTAAACTTATGATTGAAGAACTTGGTGTAGATGCGGTTATGGTGGGGCGTGCAGCTATGAACAACCCATACATCTTCACGCAAATCAACCACTTCTTCGAAACGGGAGAGGAATTGCCAGAGCTTCCATTTGATAAGAAGCTGGACATCGCTGAAGACCACCTCAAACGTTTGGTGGACCTTAAAGGTGAAAAGATTGCTGTTCGTGAATTCCGTGGTCTGGCACCACACTATCTTCGTGGAACAGCAGGAGCGGCTAAGGTTCGTGGCGAAGTCTCACGTGCCGATTCTATTGCTCAGGTCGAAGAAATCTTTGCAACTTTGAGATAAGCTTCTATATGATGAAAACTTAACCAGCTTGGTTAGGTTTTTATTTTACCTTTATTCTTCCTTGATAGTGATGATAGCCCATCACCAATCTTTTTCTTGGTCCACCCTTGCAAAACCTCTGTGTTTTCGATATAATTAACTGGTTAAGTAAATGGAGAAAGCAATGCTAGAACTAGAAGAACAAGTAAATCAATTGATTAATCAGATTTTGCTTAAGGCTGAAAATCAGCATGAGCTCCTCATTGGTCAGTGCCGTAGTCAGGTTAAGTTGACCAATACCCAGGAGCATATTCTCATGCTTTTGTCTGAGGGACGAAAGACCAATTCTGAGTTGGCTAAGACCCTCAATGTCAGCCAGGCTGCTGTTACCAAGGCGGTAAAAACCTTGGTCAAAGAGGGCATGTTGGAGGCTAAGAAAGACAAGGATGATGGGCGCGTGACCTACTTTGTCTTGACACAAGAAGCTCAACCCATAGCCCAAGAGCATGAGGAACACCACCAAGAGACCTTGGGGGTTTATCGGTCTGTATTGGATCAGTTCGATAATCAAGAGCGTCAGGTTATTGGACGTTTCTTGACAACATTAGCAGAAAAAATCGAGGAATAAGATGCGTTATATTACAGTTGAAGGACTGAGCTTCCAGTATGATGCGGAGCCCGTTCTGGACAATATTCACTATCATTTGGATTCTGGGGAGTTTGTGACCCTGACTGGGGAAAATGGAGCTGCCAAGTCAACGCTTATTAAGGCTACCCTAGGAATTCTCAAACCTAAGAAGGGAACTGTAACCATCTCTGAGACCAATAAAGATGGTAAAAAGCTTCGTATGGCCTATCTTCCACAGCAGATTGCCAGCTTTAATGCAGGATTCCCAAGTACCGTTTATGAGTTTGTCAAGTCAGGTCGCTACCCCCATAAGGGCTGGTTCCGTCGTTTGACGAAGCACGACTTGGAGCATGTTCAACGTGCCCTAGAGTCTGTTGGCATGTGGGAAAATCGTCACAAGCAGATTGGACATCTCTCAGGTGGTCAAAAGCAACGTGCCGTCATTGCTCGTATTTTCGCTTCAGATCCTGATATCTTTGTTTTGGATGAGCCAACGACAGGGATGGATGCAGGGACAGCCAATACCTTTTACGAACTCATGCACCACTCTGCTCATAAGCATGGCAAGTCTGTCTTGATGATTACCCATGACCCAGAGGAAGTCAAGGAGTACACAGATCGTAACATTCATCTGGTTCGTAACCAGAAATTGCCTTGGCGTTGTTTCAATGTCCATGAAAAGGATGGAGAGGAGCACAAACATGATTAGCGAATTATTAGCCTATGATTTTATGCAACGTGCTATTCTCGCCGTGATTGCTATTAGTATCTTTTCGCCAATTTTGGGGCTCTTCTTAATTCTTCGTCGTCAGAGTCTGATGAGCGATACCTTGAGTCACGTGTCCCTAGCTGGGGTGGCTGTTGGGATTTTCTTGGGACAATCAACCACTTGGATGACCCTTGTGGTTGTGGTTATTGCCGCTTTGGTTTTGGAATATCTCAGGGTTAGTTACAAGCATTATATGGAGATTTCAACGGCTATCCTCATGTCAATGGGATTGGCAGTGGCCCTTATTCTTAGTAACAAGGCGGGTAGCAGTAGCATGAGTCTGGATAGCTATCTTTTCGGTTCTATCATCACGATTAGCTCTGAGCAGGTTCATGCCCTCTTTGTGATTGCGACTATTGTACTGGTCTTGACTCTTCTCTTTATTCGTCCGATGTATCTTTTGACTTTTGACGAGGACACTGCTCATGTAGATGGCTTGCCAGTACGTCTCATGTCGCTTCTCTTCAATATTGTGACAGGTATAGCGATTGCCCTGATGATTCCGGCGGCAGGATCACTTTTGGTTTCTACCATCATGATTCTTCCAGCAGCTATTGGTATGAAAATAGGTCAAACCTTCAAGTCTGTTATTTTCTGGGCTATTGGTATTGGTTTGGTTGGAATGCTCTCTGGTATCTTTATTTCCTATTATTGGGAAACACCAGCTAGTGCGACCATTACTCTGATCTTCATCGCCTTCTTTGGTCTGGTCTCAATCTTTGAACCTCTCTTAAAAGCAGAATAAATAATAGAAGAAAAGAGCTTGAGAAATCGAGCTCTTTTTGTGATATACTAAAGTGGTTTTTTAGATTTGAGTTAAAAATAATGGTAGATTTCTTGTCAGAAAAAATCAGTCAGATTTTGCTAGTGTCCGCCATAAATCGTAGCAATAACAAAAAGGAGAAAACATGGAAATCTTTTTAACGAGTATATCGGGAATCCTAGTCATCTTAGGTATGATTTTAGTGGGATTCGTTATGGGCGAAAAAGGCTGGTTTGACGACAAGTCACGTGGTCTTATAGCGAAGCTAGTCACTCAAATTGCCCTGCCTTGTTACATGCTCTATACGATCACACAGCGTTTCACAGCGACAGACCTACTTAAAATGTTGCCAGAATTGCGTTTTCCTGCACTGTCTATGGTGATTTTGCTTGGCATTGCGACAGCGGTGGCTAGCATTTTTGCAGTGAAAAAGGAGCGTCGTGGCCTCTTTATTTCCATGTTTTTTAATTCGAATACTATTTTTGTGGGGCTCCCTATCAATCAAGCCCTCTTTGGCGATGCTAGTATTCCCTATGTTCTTATCTATTATATGTGTAATACGACCTTTTTCTGGACCTTGGGAACCTACCTCATCCAGCGTGATGGTGAAGGAGAAGCTGACTTTGACGTAAAAACAAGTTTAAAAAAGATTTTCTCTCCTCCTCTTATGGGGTTTATCGTAGGTCTTATTATCGTTATTCTTCATATTCAGTTACCGACATTTTTAGCCAGTGATTTGCAGTACCTAGGTAGTTTAACAACTCCTTTATCAATGATTTTCATCGGTTTGTCAGTGTCTAATGCAGGATTGAAGCAGTTGGTTCTGAAAAAAGACCAGGTATTAATTCTGCTTGGTCGCTTTGTGGTTGCCCCGCTTTTGATGGCTATCATCGTATATTGGGCACCCCTTCCAACTTTGATGAAGCAAGTTTTTATCATCCAGTCGGCTATGCCTGTCATGACCAATGCACCTGTGGTTGCCAAACTCTACGGAGCTGATAGTGATTACGCTGCTGTCATGGTGACTGAGACTACTCTCGCGACCATGATTGTTATCCCAATTCTCATGGTTCTAATGGCCTAATAAATGCCTGACCCCACCGGTTTTTGCTGGGCGGGTTCTCTTTGTAAAAAAAAAGTCAAAAAAGTTTAAGAAAACGCTTTACAAATCATCAAAAGATGCTATAATAATTACATAAAGTATGCAAACGTTTGCATCAAACGTAGGAGGAAATGAAATGAATAAGCTAAAAGAAAAATTTGGCTTTGAGTTCTGGCAAAAATTCGGTAAAGCCCTCATGGTTGTTATCGCAGTTATGCCAGCAGCAGGTCTCATGATCTCTATCGGTAAAACGATTGCCATGATTAATCCAAACGTGGCACCTCTCGTTATTACTGGTGGATTTCTTGAGCAAATTGGTTGGGGGGTTATCGGTAACCTTCACATCTTGTTTGCCCTTGCCATTGGTGGTAGCTGGGCTAAGGAACGTGCAGGCGGTGCCTTTGCAGCAGGTCTAGCATTTATCTTGATTAACCGTTTGACTGGTTCAATCTTTGGTGTTACTTCAGATATTCTTGCTGATAAGGGTGCTACAGTTCACACACTTCTTGGTCAATCAATCAAGGTGTCTGACTACTTCATCAGTGTTTTGGAAGCTCCAGCCCTTAACATGGGTGTATTCGTAGGTATCATCTCTGGTTTCATCGGAGCTACTGCTTACAACAAATACTATAACTTCCGTAAATTGCCAGAAGCTTTGTCATTCTTCAATGGTAAACGTTTCGTACCATTCGTAGTTATTCTTCGTTCAGCTATCGCAGCTATCGTTCTTGCTATCGTATGGCCAGTTATCCAATCAGGAATCAACGGCTTTGGTATGTGGATTGCCAACTCAAAAGAAACTGCTCCAATCTTGGCACCATTCTTGTTCGGTACTTTGGAACGTCTTCTCTTGCCATTTGGTCTCCACCACATGTTGACTATCCCAATTAACTATACTCAATTGGGTGGTACTTACCACGTATTGACTGGTGCTGCTAAAGGTACTGAAGTAGTGGGTCAAGACCCACTCTGGCTTGCTTGGGTTACTGACCTTGCAAACCTTAAAGGTGCACACCCAGAACAATACAAACACCTTCTTGAATCCGTTACACCAGCCCGCTTTAAAGTTGGTCAAATGATTGGTTCATTTGGTATCTTGATGGGTATGGTCGTAGCTATCTACCGTAACGTTGATGATGATAAGAAACATCAGTACAAAGGTATGTTGACTGCGACTGCGCTTGCAACATTCTTGACAGGGGTAACAGAACCTATCGAGTACATGTTCATGTTCGTAGCTACTCCGCTTTACATCATTTATGCTTTGGTGCAAGGATGTGCCTTTGCCATGGCTGATATCGTTCACCTTCGTGTTCACTCATTCGGTTCTATCGAATTCTTGACACGTACACCACTCGCTATTAACGCTGGTTTGGCGATGGATATCGTTAACTTCATTTGGGTAACTGTACTCTTTGGTGTTATCATGTTCTTCATCGCAAACTTCATGATTAAGAAATTTGATTACGCTACACCAGGACGTAACGGTAACTATGAACAAAATGATGATGCTCCTGCAGAATCTGCTGGATCAGCAGGTGCTGGAACAAGCTCAGCAAGCTCACAAGTCATCAATATCATCAACCTTCTTGGTGGACGTGCTAACATCGTCGATGTTGACGCATGTATGACTCGTCTCCGTGTTACTGTTAAAGACGCTGAAAAAGTCGGAACTGAAGAACAATGGAAAGCTGAAGGAGCTATGGGTCTTGTCATGAAAGGACAAGGGGTTCAAGCTATCTATGGTCCTAAAGCAGACGTATTGAAATCTGATATCCAAGACGTTCTTGATTCAGGTGAAGTTATTCCTGAAACACTTCCAAGTCAAATGACTGCTGTTCAAAAAGCAGAAGCTAACTTCAAAGGTGTGACTGATGAAGTGCATTCAGTTGCTGATGGTCAAGTTATCAACATCGAAGATGTTAAAGACCCAGTATTCTCACAAAAAATGATGGGTGACGGCTTCGCTGTAGAACCAGAAAATGGTAAAATCGTTTCACCAGTAGCTGGTAAAGTGACAAGCATCTTCCCAACTAAGCACGCTCTTGGTTTGGTAACAGACAATGGTCTTGAAGTTTTGGTTCACATCGGACTTGACACTGTTAGTCTTGAAGGTAAACCATTCGACGTTAAAGTTACTGAAGGTCAAACAGTTGCTGCAGGTGATCTCTTGGTTGAAGCAAACCTTGATGCTATCCGTGAAGCAGGTCGTGAAACATCTACAGTTGTTGTCTTTACAAATGCAGATGCTATCAAATCAGTTAAAGTAGAACATACAGGTAAATTGGCTGCTAACGCTCCAGTTGCAGAAGTAGAACTTTAATTTGCTAAACGATAAACAAGCAGACAGCCCTTGGGCTGTTTTGTTTGTAAATGACCCTATGTCATTTCTAGATGCAAGTCAGAAGAGGGATAAACTTATGAAATTTCTAACTTTAAATACTCACAGTTGGATGGAAGAAGATGCTGAAGGAAAATTCCAAACCTTAAAGGAACAGATCCTAAAGGCTAAGTATGATATTATTTGCTTCCAAGAAGTTAACCAAGAAATAGAGACTTCTGTTGTGGACACGGATGCTTACTATCATGCACTTCCATCAGCAACACCAATCCATCAAGATCACTTTGTCCGTCTTCTTGTGGAAAAGTTGGCTGAAGAAGGGCTTCAATACCATTGGACTTGGGCCTACAATCACATTGGTTATGATCACCTTAATGAAGGGGTTGCCGTCTTGTCACGTCAACCATTGACAGCGAGTGAAATCTTGGTTTCAGATGTTGATGATCCAACTGACTACCATACACGCCGTGTAGCAGTTGCTGAAACTACTGTAGATGGCCGAGAAGTTGCTGTTGCTAGTGTTCACCTTTCATGGTGGGACAAAGGTTTCCAAGAAGAGTGGGCACGTATTGAGGAACGTTTCAAAGCTATTGGGAAACCGCTCATCCTAGCAGGTGACTTTAATAACCCAGCAGGTCGCGAAGGGCATCAAGCCATCTTGGCTAGCTCGCTCAATCTTCAAGATAGTTTTGAAGTAGCTAAAGAAACAACTGGTAGCTATACAGTTGGACCAGGTATCGATGGCTGGAAGGGCAATGAAGAGCCTTTACGTATCGATTATGTCTTTGCTAGCCAAGATTGGACAGTAGAGCGCCTTAGTGTGATTTTTGACGGTAATAATCAACCTTTGGTAAGTGACCATTACGGTCTTGAAGCAGAATTAACATTTAAGTAGAAACTGTATCCTATTATGACCTAATAAGGGTAAAAAACATTGTCAAAAGACAAATAAAAGAGTAAACTAGAAGCTATAATTGAATTTTTATAAGGAGAGACTAATGGCTCATATTACATTTGATTATTCAAAAGTTTTGGATAAATTTGTAGCACCACACGAAGTGGACAACCTTCAAGCACAAGTAACAGTAGCAGACGAAATGATTCGCAAAGGAACTGGCCCAGGGGCAGACTTCCTTGGATGGCGTGACCTTCCAGAAAACTACGATCGTGAAGAATTTGATCGTATCTTAAAAGCTGCTGAAAAAATCAAAGAAGAAAGCGATGTTTTGGTTGTTATCGGTATCGGTGGTTCTTACCTTGGTGCCAAAGCAGCCATTGACTTCTTGAATCATCACTTTGCTAACCTTCAAACAAAAGAAGAACGCAAAGCCCCACAAATCGTTTACGCTGGTAACTCAATTTCATCAACTTATCTTGCAGACTTGCTTGAGTATGTTGAAAATAAAGACTTCTCAGTTAACGTTATCTCTAAATCAGGTACAACAACTGAACCAGCTATCGCTTTCCGTGTTTTCAAGGAACTCCTTGTTAAGAAATACGGTCAAGAAGAAGCAAACAAACGTATCTACGCAACAACTGACCGCCAAAAAGGTGCAGTTAAAGTTGAAGCAGATGCTAACGGTTGGGAAACTTTCGTTGTTCCAGATGACATCGGTGGACGTTTCTCAGTATTGACAGCTGTAGGTCTCTTGCCAATCGCAGCTTCAGGTGCTGATATCAAAGCCCTTATGGAAGGTGCTAACGCTGCACGTAAAGAGTACTCTTCATCTAAAATCTCTGAAAATGAAGCTTACCAATACGCTGCACTTCGTAATATCCTTTACCGTAAAGGTTACACAACTGAAATCTTGGCTAACTACGAACCATCACTTCAATACTTCTCAGAATGGTGGAAACAATTGGCTGGTGAATCTGAAGGTAAAGACCAAAGAGGTATCTACCCAACATCAGCAAACTTCTCAACAGACTTGCACTCTCTTGGACAATTTATCCAAGAAGGTACACGTAACCTCTTTGAGACAGTTGTTCGTGTGGAAAAACCACGTAAGAACGTGATTATCCCTGAATTGGAAGAAGATCTTGATGGACTTGGTTACCTCCAAGGTAAAGATGTTGACTTTGTTAACAAAAAAGCAACAGACGGTGTTCTTCTTGCACACACAGATGGTGATGTGCCAAATATGTTCATCACTCTTCCTGAACAAGATGCCTTTACATTAGGTTACATCATCTACTTCTTTGAAATTGCTATCGCCCTTTCAGGTTACTTGAATGCTATCAACCCATTCGACCAACCAGGTGTAGAAGCATACAAGAAAAACATGTTCGCCCTTCTTGGTAAACCAGGATTTGAAGAACTTGGAGCAGAACTTAACGCTCGCTTGTAATTCTCAGATAAGATCAGCTTTGGCTGGTCTTTTTTTATCCATTTGTAGGCTAAACCCTCCATTAATGATTTCTTGTAGGTTAATTTACGAATTTTTATTTTAAATGTTTTGGACTGGCTAGTTGGGCTTTGTGGCTCTTTAATTTAGAAATGATTGTTGTTATAATTAGTTCAAGCATAGGAGGATGGATCATGATTGGACCTGTGGAAATGGGTGCTTTGTTGAAAAAAATTCGTTTATCAAAGAATTTGACATTGAAAGAACTTGCTAGTGATTATTTATCAGTATCTTTCCTATCAAAATTTGAACGTGGAGAATCTGATATCTCATTATCTAGATTTTTTCTTTTGTTAGATAAATTGGATGTCAGTATTGAAGAGTTCTATGGTATTTTATCTCAAGATAATCCAACTCATACTGAAAAGTTATTAGAAAGTGCTAGTAAGGCTTATTATCAAAACGATAGTTTATTGTTACAGAAGTACGCTGGAGAAGAGCGTCATAAATTTGAGCTCACACAAGACAAATCATTTCTCTATAACAGTATTATGCTAGAATCTTTTTTGGTAAGTGTTTCAAATAAAGAAGTTGATGAAAATAAGGTAAGGGAATTAACAGACTATCTTTTTAGCATTGAACAATGGGGAAAAAGAGAGTTAATCATATTAGGAAATAGTATGTCGTTTATTTCCACCCAGACACTTAATGTTTTGACCAAGGAGATCGTGTATAGAACTAGCCTTTTTGGAAAGAGCGACTCAAATCAAAGAATTCGACTTAGTCTTCTTATTAATGCAGCTTATGAATTTTTACGGCGTGATGAATTAGATTTTGCGAAATACTACTTAGATTTAGTCAATGATAGTGGAATTCCTGAGGTCCTCTTATATGAAAGACATGAGTTGATATTTGTAATGGGAACCTACTTGATAAAGTCAGGTGAAGTTACTGAAGGGAGAAGTCTAATTGAGGGGTGTTTAGAAACTCTTAGGACTTTAGGTGCGGAAAATTTATTGCTTACTAAGGAATCAGAGTATCAAGAGTTGCTAAATTCCACTATATGACAATTTTATAGAGTGAATTAAAAAATAGAATAAACTAAAACCATAGTACAATATCACTATGGTTTTTAATTTTCAATGGATATATGGAGTTCCAATGTCTTCAATTTATCCAACTGACTAAATACCAAGGTGATTTAGATTGTGAGGAAATCTATGAGAACCTATATTCTTAAATACAAATATGAAAATTTAGTTCATATCTTACTGTTAGCGTTGAATGCTGCTATTTTCGTGAGTGCTTCGGTAACCTTGGCTTTAATGACGAATCAGCTGGTATCGAAGCGAATCCAATCCTTTTTAGCTTTATTAGGTTTAGAGGTAGGGCTTTACGTTGTTTATTTAGTTTTAAATTATATTATTGCTGTAAATCAAACAAAACTAATTCAGAAAATGACTTTGTCTATTCGTCAGTCTTATCTTAGTAAAATTATTCACCATTCTTTTAGTGAATTCAGAAAGAGAGATATTGGAGAGCATCTCTCTGTATTAAATAATGATATCCAATTGATTGAATCAAATGGCTTTACAAGTATTTATACCTTTTGTTCAACAGTATTCACTACTTTGTTTTCAATTATTGCCTTATTAAGTTATGATGTAAGAATTGTTCTGTTAGCCATTTTTTTAACTTTGTGTCTGACCTATCTTCCCAAACCATTTACCAATAAAATGCAGAAATCAATGGAGAAATTTTCCCAAGCGAATGAAGAGCTTGTTTCTGGAGTAAGCGATCAGTTATATGGATATGCGGATGTTTATTATGCCAGTCGTAAACAGATATTTCTTAGACAAGTGAGGTCCATTGTTGAGGAATATATTGTACAAAAAATTATTTTTACAAAAAGAAATACTAGCACAGAGACGCTGATGGCTTTATTTTCAGTTGCCGCTCAGATGTTGATACTTCTTCTAACTGGCTTGTTAATTATTTTTGGAAATATTGCCGTAGGTACCATTGCTTCTGTGGGTCAGATATCAGGTAATATTTTTAACTCTCTATCTACCATTAATCAGCTGCAAGTGACAATTAAGTCTGTCGATCCTATCTTAAAAAAATTTCACGATTTTCCAGAGGAACCAAAGACTTGCATAGCGACTATTCAGGATGTTCGTTTTGAGAATGTAAGTTATCATTTTGGAGAGAAGGGTATTATTGAGGGATTCACCCAAACCTTTAAAAAAGGAGGAAAGTACGCTATTACTGGATGCTCAGGTAGTGGGAAGTCTACCCTGCTTAATATGCTCCTAGGAAATCTTAAAGATTATGAGGGAAAAATCTTGTTTGGGAAATTGGAGTTAAAAGAGATTGATGAGAACTCAATCGTATCTAATTGTGCCTATGTTGGGAGTCAAACTCATATCTATAATGATACCTTGAGGAATAATCTAACTCTTTGGAATGATGCTATTACTGATACGCACATCAAGGAAGTTCTTGAAAGGGTTAATCTTTTATCTTTTTTAAGTCGTATAGATGAGCAAGTAAGCGACGGTAGCTTTTCGGAGGGCCAAAAACAAAGAATAGGCCTGATAAGAGCATTTTTAAAAGGATGTTCTGTTGTGATTTTTGATGAAGCCACTGCAAATCTTGACCATAATAATGCTACTCGTATTGAGCACCTTTTATTAAGTGATCCTAATATCACTTATATCACGGTTACCCACCATCTTATAAAGGAAAATGAACCATATTTTGATGAGATTATTCGTTTGGGAGAGGGCACTGAGTAAATGTTTCATAAGATAAATGCTTAGGATTTATTTCAATTTTACTAACGGCAGTCAAAGTGCTATAATGTAGGGGATTGTGAATTTAGCAAATTCTGCTATTTTCAAAAAAGAAAAAACAAATCAGAGATGCAAATCTCTTAGAAGAGGTGAATCCCATGGGACGTAAATGGGCTAATATCGTTGCTAAGAAAACTGCTAAAGATGGTGCAAACTCAAAGGTGTACGCTAAGTTTGGTGTTGAAATCTATGTAGCTGCTAAACAAGGTGAACCAGATCCAGAATCAAACTCAGCTTTGAAATTTGTTTTGGATCGTGCTAAACAAGCGCAAGTACCAAAACACGTTATTGATAAGGCCATTGATAAGGCTAAAGGTAACACAGATGAAACTTTCGTTGAAGGACGTTATGAAGGGTTTGGGCCAAATGGTTCTATGATCATCGTAGATACTTTGACTTCAAACGTTAATCGTACAGCTGCTAACGTACGTACTGCCTTTGGTAAAAATGGCGGTAACATGGGTGCATCAGGTTCTGTTTCATACATGTTTGATAAAAAAGGTGTTATCGTTTTTGCAGGTGAAGATGCAGATGCAATCTTTGAACAATTGCTTGAAGCTGATGTGGAAGTTGAAGATGTAGAAGCAGAAGATGGTACTATCACTGTTTATACTGAGCCAACAGATCTTCATAAAGCGTTGGAAGCTCTCCGTGCTAACGGACAAGAAGAGTTCCAAGTGACTGAACTTGAAATGATTCCACAAACTGAGGTTACTCTTGAAGGTGAAGACCTTGAAGTTTTCGAAGGACTTATTGATGCCCTTGAAGCAGACGATGATGTTCAAAAGGTTTATCACAACGTAGCGGATATGTAATCTCATTCAACACTTTCCATCGTGAGGAAAGTGTTTTTGTGTGGTCTGTCTAAGGATTTGTCTTGCTTGTCCTGACTTAATCTGATATAGTAGTAGCTAAGTGAATTATTGGAGGAATACGAAATATGAATATGATGCTAGTTTTGGCCATTTATGTGGTCGCCATTGTTGCTTATGTGGCTTTCAGCCGTCGTCGCCAAGCAAAGGCACAGGAAGACCGTTTTGCAGGCCTTGCTAAGGGTGCTGAAGTTGAAACAATCGGTGGTTTGATTGCTATTGTTGATGAGATTGACAAAGAGAATAACCGTATCGTTTTGGATGCAGAAGGTGTCTTCTTGACTTTTGATTTGAGTCGTTCAATCATGAAAGTGATCACACCAGCACCAACTACAGAAACAGCAGAAACAACTAAAAAGACAATTATCGAAGAAGATTCAGCAATTGAGTCTTCTGATGAAAACTAAGTTGTATATATTAGACTAGGTTAAATCCTAGTCTTTTTGCGTTTTCTAATCTTATCGGTATTAAAAGCTGTTCAGAACCCCTGAAAATGTGGTAAAATAAAGGGTAAACTATATTTAGAGGATATTCCATGTTTAAATTTAGAAAAAAATCTCATCAAGAGGTTCTAGACAATATTCCCAACCATATTGGTATTATTATGGATGGAAATGGCCGTTGGGCTAAAAAGCGTCTACAACCACGTGTGATGGGGCATAAGGCTGGGATGGACGCCTTGCAAAAGGTAACTATCGAAGCATCACAACTTGGAGTTAAGGTATTGACAGTATATGCCTTCTCAACTGAAAACTGGTCACGCCCACAAGATGAAGTGAAATTCATCATGAATTTGCCAGTTGAATTTTTTAACAAGTATGTACCAGAATTAGACAAAAACAATGTTCGTATTTTGACAATCGGAGATAACAGTCGTCTGCCTAAGGAAACCTTAGATGCTCTTGAAAAGGCAGTTGAGCAGACAAAACATAATTCCGGTTTGGTTCTTAACTTTGCACTGAACTATGGTGGTCGTGCGGAGATTGTATCTGCAGTTCAAGCGATTGCTAAAGAGGTTGAAGCAGGCAAACTCAGTCCTGAAGCTATTGATGAAGATCTCATTGCTAAGCATTTGATGACGGATAAATTGCCTTACCTCTACCGTGATCCAGATTTGATTATCCGTACGAGTGGCGAGCTTCGTCTAAGTAATTTCTTGCCTTGGCAATCTGCCTATAGTGAGTTTTACTTTACAGATGTTTTCTGGCCAGATTTTGACCAGCAAGGGCTACGTCAAGCCATCTCTGACTACAATAAACGTCACCGTCGTTTCGGTGGTGTCTAGAAAGGACCTCTCATGCAAGAACGTTTAATTGGTGGGGGTGTGGCAGCAGCCATTTTCCTCCCATTGCTCTTTATCGGTGGTCTTCCTTTCCAACTTTTGGTTGGAGCCATGGCCATGGTTGCAGTGTCTGAGATGCTTCGCATGAAGCACTTGGAGATTTTCTCTATCGAGGGTATTTTATCAATGGTGGCAGCCTTTATCTTGGCTGTGCCGATTGATCAGTATTTTATCAGTCTTCCAACAAATGCTAGTGTGACAGGTTTTGCTGTTATTTCATTTTTGATTCTAGCAGGGACTGTCCTTAATAGCGACCACTATTCTTTTGATGATGCAGCTTATCCAATCGCATCTGCCTTTTATGTTGGTTTTGGTTTCCAAAATCTCATTGCGGCACGTTTGGATAGTTGGGAAAAAGTTCTCTTTGCCCTTTTTATTGTTTGGGCAACAGATATTGGAGCTTACCTTTTTGGTCGTCAATTTGGTCAGAATAAGCTATTGCCGAAAGTATCGCCAAATAAGACTATTGAAGGTAGTGTCGGTGGTATCTTATCCGCAATCATTGTGGCTCTTATCTTTGGTTTGATTAACCACGGCGTTTATGCCCCTCACAACTTCTTCTGGTTGCTTATCTGTACGATTCTCTTTAGTATCTTTGGTCAATTTGGTGATTTGGTTGAATCAGCTATTAAACGTCACTTTGGCGTTAAAGACTCAAGCAATCTCATTCCTGGGCATGGTGGTATTTTGGACCGTTGCGATAGCTGGATCTTCGTTTTCCCAATCATGCACTTCCTAGGACTTTTTTAAGAGTGGAGGTGTCTAGATGAAAGCTATTATTACCTTTTTACTGATTTTCTGTGTGATTGTCGTCTTCCATGAGTTTGGTCATTTCTTTTTCGCCAAACGCTCAGGAATTTTGGTTCGTGAATTTGCCATTGGTATGGGACCGAAAATTTTTGCACACACTGGTAAGGATGGTACCGTTTATACTATCCGTATCCTCCCTTTAGGTGGTTATGTCCGTATGGCTGGTTGGGGTGAAGATACAACTGAGATTAAAACAGGTAGCCCTGCCAGTCTAACGATTGGATCAGATGGTAAGGTAAGACGTATCAACCTTTCGGATCGCCAGATTGATCAGACGGCTTTACCTATGAACGTCACTGCCTATGATTTGGAGGATAAGTTAACCATTACAGGTCTAGTCCTAGATGAGACCAAGACCTATGAGGTTGATCATGATGCCACTATCGTTGAGGAGGATGGTACAGAACTTCGTATCGCTCCTAAGGATGTCCAATATCAAAATGCAAGCATTTGGGGACGTTTAATTACCAACTTTGCTGGTCCTATGAATAACTTCATTCTTGGGGTGCTTGTCTTTATTATCTTAGCCTTTGTTCAAGGAGGTGTTCAAGATACATCGACCAACCGTATCCAGGTAGCCGATGGAGGCGCTGCTCAGGTGGCAGGCTTGAAAAATGGTGATGCCATCGAGGCTATCAATAAGGACAAGGTTACTGATTGGGACAGCTTGAAGGAAGCATTGACAGAGAATACCCAAAAATTCTCCAAAAGTGATAGCCTTTCTGTGACAGTTAAGAGAAGTAACGGTCAGGAAGAAACAATCTCTGTTAAACCTCAGGAGAACCAAGGTAGCTACTTTTTGGGTGTTTCTCCTGCTTTAAAAACAGGTCTTAAAGATAAGATTTTTGGTGGTTTCCAAATGGCTTGGGAAGGGGCCTTCAAAATTCTCGTAGCACTTAAGGGGCTTATCACCAACTTTAGTTTGAATAAACTTGGTGGACCGGTTGCTATGTTCCAGATGTCTGCCCAGGCTTCAGAAAATGGCTTGATTTCCATTCTTAACCTTATGGGGATGCTCTCAATTAACTTGGGAATTTTCAATCTTATCCCAATTCCAGCCCTTGACGGTGGAAAAATTGTTATGAATATTATTGAAGCCATTCGTCGTAAACCACTTAATCAAGAAATTGAAAGCTATATTACACTTGCAGGTGTTGCTATCATGGTTGTTCTTATGATTGCAGTTACTTGGAATGATATTATGCGTGCTTTCTTTTAATTAGAAACAAAGAAACGAAAGGAAGTCTAAGGGACTTGAGCCAAGGGCCAGCCTCCTTAGTATGTAAATGATGAAACAAAGTAAAATGTTGATTCCAACACTTCGTGAAATGCCAAGTGATGCTCAAGTTATCAGTCATGCCCTTATGGTACGTGCGGGTTACGTGCGTCAGGTTTCTGCTGGTATTTATGCTTATATGCCATTGGCAAATCGTGCTATCGAGAAATTCAAAACCATCATGCGTGAGGAGTTTGAAAAAATCGGTGCGGTTGAAATGTTGGCGCCAGCGCTTTTGACAGCAGATTTGTGGCGTGAGTCAGGCCGTTATGAAACTTACGGTGAAGACCTTTATAAACTTAAAAACCGTGATAAATCTGACTTTATCCTCGGTCCAACTCACGAAGAAACGTTTACAGCCTTGGTTCGTGATGCAGTTAAATCATACAAACAATTACCACTTAATCTCTACCAAATCCAATCAAAATACCGTGATGAAAAACGTCCTCGTAACGGTCTTCTTCGTACACGTGAATTTATCATGAAGGATGCTTATAGTTTCCACCAAAACTATGAAGATTTGGATGTAACCTATGAAGACTACCGTAAAGCTTATGAGGCTATCTTTACACGTGCTGGCCTTGAATTTAAGGGAATCATCGGTGATGGTGGTGCCATGGGTGGTAAGGATTCTCAAGAATTTATGGCGGTCACTCCTGAGCGTACAGATCTCAACCGTTGGGTAGTTCTTGATAAGTCAATTGCTTCATTGGATGAGATTCCAGAAGATGTCATGGAAGAAATCAAGAAAGAATTGACATCATGGTTGGTATCTGGTGAAGATACAATTGCCTACTCTACAGAGTCAGGCTATGCAGCTAACCTTGAGATGGCAACAAACGCCTACACACCAGCGACTAAGGTTGTGACTCAAGAAGAAGTGGCTCGTGTTGAAACACCAGATTGCAAGTCAATTGATGAAGTTGCTGCTTTCTTGAATGTTCCAGAAGAACAAACCATCAAGACTTTACTTTTCATCGCTGATGATGAACCAGTAGTGGCTCTTCTCGTCGGTAATGATCAGGTTAACGATGTGAAGTTGAAAAACTACCTTGCTGCTGATTTCCTCGAACCAGCTACGGAAGATGAAGCACGTCAAGTCTTTGGTGCTAACTTCGGTTCCCTTGGTCCAGTTAACCTTCCTGAAAATGTTCGCATCGTTGCGGACCGTAAGGTTCAAGATGTGGCTAATGCGGTTGTTGGAGCTAACGAAGATGGTTACCACTTGACAGGGGTTAACCCAGAGCGTGACTTCAAGGCAGAATACGTTGATATTCGTGAAGTTAAAGAGGGTGAAATTTCTCCAGACGGTCAAGGTGTCCTTCAGTTTGCGCGTGGTATCGAGATTGGTCATATCTTTAAACTTGGGACACGTTACTCTGAAAGTATGGGTGCTAACGTTCTTGATGAAAATGGCCGTGCTGTTCCAATTATCATGGGATGTTACGGTATCGGTGTTAGCCGTATCTTGTCAGCTGTGATTGAACAACATGCCCGTCTCTTTGTTAACAAGACACCAAAAGGTCAGTACCGCTATGCATGGGGAATTAACTTCCCTAAAGAATTGGCTCCGTATGATGTTCACTTGATTACAGTTAACACTAAGGATGAGGAAGCCAATGCTTTGACAGAACGTTTAGAAGCTGCTCTTATGGCTGAAGGCTATGATGTCTTGACAGATGATCGTAATGAGCGTGTTGGTTCTAAATTCTCTGACAGTGACCTTATCGGACTTCCAATTCGTGTGACAGTTGGTAAAAAAGCCAGCGAAGGTGTTGTCGAAGTTAAAATCAAGGCAACTGGTGATACTATTGAAGTTAATGCCGATAACTTGATTGAAACACTTGCTATCTTAACAACCGAACAAGATGCTTAATCTAAAAAATCTTTTCTTGCAGGAGCAGGAAGAGATTTTTCTTTTGCAGTGACAATGATAAATTGAGAGAAAAGAGAGTAAATTCCAATTTGACAGAATTGTCTAAATAGTGTAAACTTAAAACTATCATAACTACGGAGGCATCACATGCTTAACAAAGCGACCCATTTGGGAAATCTTAAAGCTTTTTATTACTTTAGTTTCTTTAGATAGGACGTTTGTGTTTCAGGATACAAGCGTCAGTCAGTTTGTATCTATGAAGCTAAAGCATTTTGTGATGGATTAGCCGATTAGATGAATAGGTCTAACCGGTGACATAAGCTAGCCTGTGCTAGTCAAGATGCATAAAACCAGTTGGGCCTGTCCTAACTGGTTTTTTTCATACCGTGGTCTATTTTTAATTTTCTTTTGACTCTATCATCTCGGAAAAAAGATGACAGAAAATTGGAAATAGATAGAATAAAAAATAGAGGTATACAAGATGAAGAAATTCTTGGTCAGTATGATGGCTGTTATTACAGCTGTCCTCTTGGTAGCATGTTCCAATGCTTCTAATAAAGATTTGGTTCACGTCGGTGTGCTCCAATATGTGGAACATCCTTCCTTGTCAGCGACACGTAAAGGGTTCATTGAAGAACTCAAAGAGGAAGGTTATGTCGACGGTAAGAACATCAAAATCGATTATCAGAATGCACAAGGAGATCAGTCTAACTTGCAGACGATTTCTCAGTCGCTTATTGAAGATAATGATGTCATGTTAGCTATCGCAACCCCAGCAGCCCAGTCTTTGAGTAGTTTGACAAAGGACAAGCCAATTCTCTTTACAGCTGTCACAGATCCAGTTTCAGCTAAATTGGTTAAGTCTATGGACAATGTTGGAGGAAATGTGACAGGGACAAGCGACATGTCACCAATCAACAAACAAGTCGAGTTGTTGAAAAAGGTCCTTCCAAACACTAAAAAAGTTGGGATTATGTACA
The DNA here is from genome assembly GCF_052384325.1 of Streptococcus sp. cx1. Taxonomy (NCBI): domain Bacteria; kingdom Bacillati; phylum Bacillota; class Bacilli; order Lactobacillales; family Streptococcaceae; genus Streptococcus; species Streptococcus sp. cx1. The sequence continues at coordinate 63,688 of NZ_JBQSUN010000004.1, forward strand.
CGACCAGCGAGCGTAACTCAGAAGTTCAGGTTGAAGAAGCCAAGAAATACTTCAAGGAAGCTGGTATTGAAACGGTTATCAAAGGAATTTCATCAACCAATGATATCCAAGACACAGCCAAGAGCTTGATGAGTCAAACCGAAGTGATTTTCATCCCAACTGATAATACTATTGTTAGTGCTATTAATACCTTGGTAGATCTTTCTAAAGAGACTAAGGTTCCAGTTGTTGGTAGTGACGCTGGTAGTGTAGAAAAAGGTGTCCTGTTCACTTATGGAACTAACTATGAAGCGCTTGGACGTCAAACAGGTAAGTTGGCAGGCCGTGTTCTCCGAGGTGAGAAGGTCAAGGATGTCGATGCCGAGTATCCTAAAACCCTAAATGTTGTGGTTAACCATGACATGGCTAAAGAACTTGGTATTGATGTTTCTAGCATTAGTGACGAGGAATCTAAAGCATCAACACAAGATGACAAACCAATTGCTAAAAAAGATAAGGGTGTCATTAAGCTTAAGGTCAATAAGTCTTCTAAAAAAGGATTTTCAAATGTGGTGCTAACAGCCATTTCTCAGGGACTCCTCTGGGCTATTATGGCTATCGGGGTCTTCATTACCTTCCGTATTTTGGACCTTGCTGATTTGACAGCTGAGGGGGCCTTCCCACTTGGTGCTGCTACGACAACTATCATGATTATCCGTGGGATCAACCCAATCTTTGCGACTCTAGGTGGTTTTGTAGCTGGTATGCTTGCTGGAGCTGTGTCTGGCTTTATGCATACGAAAATGAAGATACCAGCACTCTTAACAGGGATTATTACCTTAACAGGGCTCTATTCAGTTAACCTTTTGGTTCTTGGAAGTGCCAATGTCTCTCTTTCAGGCCACAACACGCTGGTGACTATGGTGATGGATCTTGGTCTATCTAAGCTGAATGGTGTGATTCTATTAGGACTGATTTTTGTTAGTCTGGTAGTACTTATGTTGGTTGTTCTCCTTAATACACAGGTTGGACTTGCTCTTCGTGCAACAGGTGATAACCTTGCCATGGGTGAAGCTAATGGTATCAAGGTTGACCGTATGAAGATTCTTGGCTACATGATTTCCAATGGTTTGATTGCCCTATCAGGTGCCCTCCTAGCTCAAAACAATGGCTATGCGGATATGAATATGGGTACTGGTACAATCGTAAATGGCTTGGCTGCAATCATCTTGGCTGAGGTTATCGTCAAGTATCTACCACTTGGCAAACGCCTCTGGTCAATTGTCGTAGGTGCTGTTCTCTACCGTTTGGTCTTGGTTATTATCCTTGCCATGAACGTTGATGCTCAAATGTTGAAATTGGCTTCAGCCATCTTGCTTGCTATCATCCTTTATGTGCCAGAAGTACGACAAAAATTGAAAATCAGACCTAACAAATCCTTGACTCCAGGAGGTGACAAGTAATGGCTTTACTTAGTTTACAACAGATTCATAAAACCTTTGAAAAAGGCACAGTCAATGAAAATCACGTCCTTCGTGGTTTGGATCTCGACATTGAGCAGGGAGATTTTATCTCTGTCATTGGGGGAAATGGTGCTGGTAAATCAACCTTGATGAATTCAATTGCTGGTGTTCTTAGTATTGATGAGGGGGATATCTTGTTGGAGGGGCAATCTATTAAGAAAGCATCTGTAGATGAGCGCTCTAAAGACATTAGTCGTGTTTTCCAAGATCCTCGAATGGGGACAGCGACAAACCTTTCTATCGAAGAAAATATGGCGATTGCCTATCGTCGTGGTAAGAAACGTAGCTTTTTTAAAAAGTCTATCACTGAAAGCGAACGTCAAGTCTTCAAGGAAGCCTTGGTAGATCTTGGTCTTGGTCTTGAGAATCGTATGAAGACTGATGCTAATTTCTTGTCAGGTGGACAACGTCAGGCCTTGACACTTGCTATGGCAACCTTGGTGCGTCCAAAAATCTTGCTTTTGGATGAACATACAGCAGCCCTAGATCCTAAGACAAGTGATATGGTCATGAATTTGACACGTAAGATCGTTGAAGAACAAGAATTGACAACCCTTATGATTACCCATAATATGGAACATGCTATCGAATATGGGAACCGTCTAGTCATGCTCTATCACGGAAAAATCGTCGTCGATGTGCGAGGTGAGGAAAAGAAAAACCTCACTGTTGCAGAACTTATGGACCTCTTCCACAAAAATAGTGGACAAGTCCTCAATGACGATGCCTTGGTGCTCGGTTAATAAACAAAAAAAGAAACTATCCAAAGTTCAGATTTTGGGTAGTTTTTTCTTGACTATTTTTGACCAAGTGCTAAAATAAATATATGGATTAGCACTCATAGTTTATGAGTGCTAAAAATAACGTTTCACACGTTACTAATAACAAATAACATTTGGAGGTAATTGGTATGGCATTGAAACCATTGGGCGATCGTATCGTTGTCCATTTTGAAGAAACAGAAGAAAAAACAGCTAGTGGCTTTGTATTGGCAGGAGCCAGTCATGAAGCTACAAAGACTGCTGAGGTTTTAGCGGTAGGTGAAGGAATCCGTACTCTTACTGGTGAATTGATTGCACCTAGTGTTGCAGCAGGCGATAAAGTCCTTGTTGAAAATGGTGCAGGTGTCAATGTTAAAGACGGAGATGATTCCGTTTCAATTATCCGTGAAGCAGATATTTTAGCGGTCCTAGCTTAGGTCAATGCTAATCAGATATAAACTAAGAAAAAGAAGGAGTAACTATGGCAAAAGATATTAAATTTTCATCAGATGCACGCGCAGCAATGGTTCGTGGTGTTGATACCTTGGCTGATACAGTTAAGGTAACGCTTGGCCCTAAAGGTCGTAACGTGGTATTGGAAAAAGCTTTTGGCTCACCTCTTATCACTAATGATGGTGTAACAATTGCTAAAGAAATCGAACTCGAAGATCACTTTGAAAATATGGGTGCCAAACTGGTCAGCGAAGTGGCTTCAAAAACTAACGATATTGCCGGTGACGGAACAACTACAGCCACTGTTTTGACACAAGCTATTGTCCGTGAAGGTCTAAAAAATGTAACGGCTGGTGCCAATCCAATCGGTATCCGTCGTGGGATTGAAGCAGCTGTGGCTACAGCTGTGGAAGAGCTTAAAGCTATTGCTCAACCAGTTGCCAATAAGGAAGCCATTGCCCAAGTTGCAGCTGTTTCATCACGTTCTGAAAAAGTTGGTGAATACATTTCAGAAGCAATGGAACGTGTGGGTAATGACGGTGTTATCACTATTGAAGAGTCTCGTGGTATGGAGACAGAACTCGAAGTGGTTGAAGGTATGCAGTTTGACCGTGGTTATCTTTCTCAGTACATGGTTACTGATAATGAAAAAATGGTCGCTGACCTTGAAAATCCATTTATCCTTGTGACTGACAAGAAAATTTCAAATATTCAAGATGTCCTCCCACTCTTGGAAGAAGTGCTTAAGACCAGTCGTCCACTTTTGATTATTGCTGATGATGTGGATGGTGAAGCTCTTCCTACACTTGTTCTTAACAAGATTCGTGGAACTTTCAATGTTGTTGCTGTTAAGGCACCTGGCTTTGGTGACCGCCGTAAAGCGATGTTAGAAGACATTGCCGTATTGACTGGAGCAACTGTTATTACTGAGGATCTTGGTCTTGAGCTTAAGGATGCAACGATGGCAACACTTGGCCAAGCTTCGAAAGTAACTGTGGATAAGGATAGCACAGTTATCGTTGAAGGTGCAGGAAGCACAGAAGCGATTGCTAACCGTGTAAACCTCATCAAGTCTCAATTGGAAACAACAACATCTGAATTTGACCGTGAAAAACTTCAAGAGCGTTTGGCTAAATTGTCGGGCGGGGTTGCAGTCGTTAAGGTTGGTGCAGCCACTGAAACAGCCCTTAAAGAAATGAAACTTCGTATCGAAGATGCCCTTAACGCTACTCGTGCCGCTGTTGAAGAAGGTATCGTAGCAGGTGGAGGTACAGCTCTTGTTAACGTCATTGCTAAGGTTGCTGAACTTGATCTTGAAGGTGACGACGCTACAGGACGTAATATTGTACTCCGTGCTTTGGAAGAGCCAGTTCGCCAAATTGCCTATAATGCTGGATATGAAGGTTCCGTTATCATCGATAAATTGAAGAATAGTCCAGTTGGTACAGGATTTAACGCTGCCAATGGTGAATGGGTAGATATGGTTGAAGCAGGAATCATTGACCCAGTTAAGGTCACACGTTCTGCCCTCCAAAATGCCGCTTCTGTAGCTAGTCTTATCTTGACAACCGAGGCAGTCGTTGCCAACAAGCCTGAACCAGAAGCTCCAGCAGCGCCAGCTATGGATCCAGGAATGATGGGTTACTAAGATTTAAGAAAGCAAAAAAACCTAGGAAAAGTCGAGAAACTTTTTCTGGGTTTTCTTTTTATTATTTATTGTTAATCAGTGAAAAGGGTTAAACATGTCAGAACTTCCTTGTTTACCTGACATCTGCATCATCATTTGTTGCTGTCTAATGCGCTCTGCTTCCTTATTCGTATTGATAGAAATAACAAGAAAGATAACCCAACCGATGAATGTCCATCCTAGAAGAAAGGATAGGATAAAGATTGGCCATTTTTTATCGGTTTTATTTAGAAGAGCTGGTAATATTTGAAGTACTACCAAGGGTAAAGAAATGATGATGGAGAGAAAAGCCGTGAGCAAGCCGCCACTAAGCTCATCACTGGCAATTCCAAAGAGTATCATTGCAAGAGCCCAGAGGATAACTGGGATAGAAGCGATGGCTATCATGATGAGGTTTGTTTGAGACTTACTTTCGTGTTGCGTCCAAGTCTCGTTAAAGTTATGATTTGGATGTTGGAAGGTAGCATTAGTCTGACTTGACGCGGGGCTAGTATTTGGTAAATCCTGTAGTTCCTCTAAGTTGGTATCAGCTAGTGGTTCTTCAGCAACATCATAATTGTCAACATCATTTTCGGCAGTTTCTACAGTCTCTTTTTGTGAGAGATTTTTTGTTGCTTCGACAGTTTGTTTGGGAGTTTCTCGGATAAACTCGCCTCGATTGGCTGCTTCAGCCATTTCTTGGATACTTGGATTACGTCCGTGGACGGCTTGGAAAAAATCAATCCAATCTTGTTGTTTCATATAGTTAGCCTCCGTTTGTTTCGATTATAAATTTTGATGATTACAATTATAGCAATAGTGCAAGGGATGTGCAATGGGAGTTGGATAGGACAGTTTATTTCTCTATAATCTTCGTGTCACTAAAGATGGGAAAGAGAAAGAAATAGGCTAAGATGTAGACCACTAGAGGGTATATCAGAGGATTATAGTCCCATGCTCCTTGCCAATCTAGGTGTAGTAGTCTAACGCTAGCGCGTGTTAGGCCTGCGCTCCAACTCTTGAGTCCTAAAGGTTTTAGGATAAGACTGAGTGGTGTTGGGAGATGTAAAAGGTAGACTCCGTAAATTGCCATTAAAACTAAGAGATATAATCTAAAAAAACGCTGGTGGTAGGCCCACAAGCGTGTGAAATAGTTTTTCATTAGCCAATAACTGCAAAGAGTTTTTGAGCGTTTGATTGGCGAGTAGCATCCATGATAAGGAACCAGTCAACGATTGACCAGATACCACATCCACCACATGTCAAAAGTTTACCAACACCAAGACCAACTTGTCCCAAAATAAAGCGGTCGATTCCAAGAGAACCGCCAAAAAGTGAGATGACAAGCATCATCGTAGGGTCTTGGAAGCTGATTGAGTAAAGCATTGAAAGTTGTTGTTCAGGAAGTGCCTCAAGGCGTTGGCGGATGTACTGCACTTGTTCTGTTGGGAAATACTTGGCGTTAATTGCTAGCCATTGATCGACTGGATTCATAATTAAATACCCCTCAAATTTTAAATGATATGTAAAGGATAACATAATATAAAGGGAGATTCAAGGTGGTCAAGGCTTTTGAAGTCAATAAAAGCAACTTATTTGCAAGCTTCCACTGTGTCATAACTAGAGGATCATTAGGATAATCCTTTCGCACTATGCTTGAGAATGAGCCTACTTCTATTATTTGTGATTTCTCAACCCTTGTTCAAAACTGTCTGAATTCGCCTTAACAGTGATTTTTTCGAGTGTTAAGGGATGGGTGAAACTAAGAGTGTGGGCGTGGAGCATGAGTCGAGATGCGGTTCGGTGACTATAAAGAGGATCTCCCAGAATGGCATGTCCATGGTGGGCTAGATGAACACGAATTTGGTGGGTCCGGCCGGTTTTTAGTTGGCAGTTGACCAGACTGGCTCCTTTGAAGGCTTTGAGGCGCGTGATGGTTGTATAGGCAACCTGCCCTTTTCTAGGATCAACCACTCGTTTTCTACGGTCATGGCGGTCGCGTCCAATCTTGTCTTTGTACACAGTCTCCTTGGTCTGAAATTTACCTTCAGCCAAAGCCCAGTATTGACGCTGAATCTTCTTATCTTCCAAGAGTCTATTGAGAATTGGCAGGATAAACGGATTTTTTGCGAAGAGTACAGCCCCACTAGTTTCCATGTCTAGTCGATGAACGACGTAACAGGTTTGCCCACAATAGGCCGAAACATGGTTAAGTAGAGCAATTTCTGTGGGTTCATTACCATGCGTCTTCATTCCTTCAGGCTTATTGACAACGATGAGATGTTGATCCTCGTAGAGAGGCTCTATCAAATTAGCATTTCCCATAGGGATAATTTTTTCAGGGTAGTCCTCTGTATCAAAGGTCAGGCTAATCTTATCACCTTTTTCAACAGGACTCTGCCAATTAATAGTCTCTCCATTGATGAGGACGTGCTTTTTCGTGCGTAGGAAATGACGAATCTTACGAGGAATGAGGAGCTTAGTTTCGAGCAAGTCTTTGACGGTTGTTGCAGGATAGGGATTGATAATTTCTACGTGTAAAGTCATGGTTTCATTATATCATGAACGTTTAAAAGAGGACAGAATCTGTAAAAACTTGGTATAATAGGGTTATGACATTTTTTGATAATCTAAAAAACAAACTTTTTAAAGAAGAAAATAGCGGAAAGGGCAAGGATTCCCAGCCTGCTGAAAAATCGAAGAATTTACAAAATAAGATAAAGGGACTCTTTGCTAAGAAACCTGATGAGGTTGAACAAGCCGTTGAAGACTTAGATATGTCTCAGGAAAGTCAAGAGACGTCACGTTATCAACGTTCTAAGCAAAAGAAACCTATTGATACGACCCAACCTTTAGGTAAGGTTCAGGCGTTCTTGAGCAAGTTTACACTTTCGCCAAGAAATCCTATTCGCCGTTTCTGGCGTCGTTATCATATTGGGAAAATTCTCTTTATCATGCTAGCTGTGCTGGTTCTGACAGTAGGTTCCTACCTTTTCTATATTGCCAAGACGACCAATGTTTCAGACCTTCAAGATGCCTTGAAAGCTACTACGGTTATCTATGACAAAGAAGGCAATCAAGCTGGTTCATTGTCAGGGCAAAAAGGGACTTATGTGGAACTGGATGCTATTAGTGATAGCTTGGAGAATGCTGTCATAGCAACTGAGGACCGTACCTTCTATAAAAATAGCGGGGTTAACGTCAAGAGATTCCTCCTGGCTATTGTGTCCATGGGGCGCTTTGGTGGTGGTTCAACCATTACCCAACAGTTGGCTAAAAATGCCTTCTTGACTCAAGAACAGACTGTTACTCGTAAGGCTAAGGAATTCTTCCTCTCTTTAGAATTAACCAAGAAATACAGCAAGCAAGAAATCCTTACTATGTACCTCAATAATGCCTACTTCGGAAATGGGGTTTGGGGTGTTGAAGACGCCAGCCAAAAATACTTCGGGACAAGTGCTGCCAATCTAACCGTTGATGAAGCAGCGACCCTCGCTGGTATGCTTAAGGGACCTGAAATTTACAACCCAATCGATAATATCCAAAATGCGACCAACCGTCGAAACACCGTTCTTGCCAACATGGTTGATGACAAGAAGTTGAGCCAGGCCGATGCCGACAGTGCGGCAGGAGTTGATATGGCTAGTCGCCTGGATGATACCTATCAAGGGACTGGCGATGACTACAAGTATCCGTCTTACTTTGATGCTGTCATTGAAGAAGCTACGAAAACTTATGGTTTGAGTGAAGATGAAATCGTTAAAAATGGTTACAAAATCTACACAGAGATGGATGCCAACTCACAAGCTAATATGCAACAAACCTACGAAAATACCTATCTCTTCCCTACATCAGAAAGCGATGGTAGTACAGCTCAGTCCGCTAGTGTGGCACTTGATCCAACAACTGGAGCGGTACGTGGTCTAGTAGGTCGTGTGGGTGGTACTAGTGATACAACCTTCCGTAACTTTAACTATGCAACTCAAGGGAAGCGTAGTCCTGGATCGACCATCAAACCTTTAGTGGTCTATGCCCCAGCTCTGGCTTCAGGATGGAGCATCAATAAGGACCTTCCAAATAAACCAATCGACTATAACGGCTATACTCCAACCAACTACGGTGGTGTTGAGACAGAGGATGTGCCCATGTATCAAGCTTTGGCCAACTCCTACAATATCCCAGCAGTTTACCTCTTTAATCAAATCGGTATTCAAAAGGGGATTAGTTACGGTCAAAAATTTGGTCTTAACTTTGACAATGTTCCGGAAGAACTTGGAATTTCACTTGGTGGTGGTGTGACAGCCAGTCCTCTTCAAATGGCTCAGGCTTATGCGACCTTTGCTAATGGTGGTGAGATGAATACAGCTTATTTCATCACTAAAATTGAAAATGCCAGTGGAGACATTATTGCTACCCATAGTAAGAAGTCTAAACGTGTTATCAGCCAGTCAGTAGCTAACCAGATGACCAGCATGATGCTTGGTACCTTCTCAAATGGTTCCGCTGTGAATGCCAACTACACAGGTTACACGATGGCAGGTAAGACAGGTACTGTTCAGGCTGAATTTAACAAAGATTTGACTAGTGACCAGTGGGTGATTGGTTATACTCCTGATGTGGTTATGACGACCTGGATCGGCTTTGATAAGACTGACGAGAGTCACTACCTAACAGGAGCTAGCTCGGGAACAGCTTCGACAATCTTCAGCTATATCGCTGCGGATGTTTTGCCAAATACACCAGGTACTGAGTTTACCGTTGAAAATGCCTATGCAGCTGACGGCCAAACTCTAGACTATACGGCAGACCCAAATGATTCGCGCAATAGCAGTAACAAGTCATGGACAGACAAGGCATCAGACGTTGTGAATGACGTTAAAGATCAGGCAAGCAGCCTTTGGGATAAGATTACAGACTCCTTCTCAGGTCTATTCAGATAGCTTGTCAATTGCATTTAAAAGTGGTAAGATAAAAAGAACGGAGGCGTTATGGCACAGAAAAAAGCAAGCCTAGCGTGTGCTGAATGCGGGAGCCGAAACTACTCAATTAATGTGAGTAGCACTCCCAAACCAACACGACTAGAAGTTAACAAATTTTGTAAACATTGTAAAAAATACACCTTGCATAAGGAAACAAGATAGGAGACACCGTGAGACAAACTGGAAGTATTTTCAAAGTCTTGAAAGACACGACTTGGCCAGACCGTAAACAACGCTGGCACGATTTTATTTCAGTTCTTGAGTATACTGCGTTCTTCACTGTCATCATCTATGCATTTGATGAGTTGTTGAGTCGCGCTATGTCAGCACTGATTAACTTTTTCTAAAGAAAACACAAAAAGAGTGGGAATGCCTGCTCTTTTTTGTTATAATAAATGCAGATAAAAGCGAGAACGAGGGCCACCAGGCTTTTTTATTACGCTTTGAATTAAACCATAGACATTCATTGACATTTAACACTCGAATCTAGAAGATAGCTAGCCAAAGGTGTTTAAATGCCATTTAGAAAAAAGAAAGGAATCCTAAAATGCTAGATTCATTCGACAAGGGCTGGTTCGTCCTTCAAACGTATTCAGGATACGAAAACAAAGTTAAAGAAAACCTTTTGCAACGTGCCCAAACTTATAACATGCTTGAAAATATCTTGCGTGTTGAAATCCCAACTCAAACTGTCAATGTTGAGAAAAACGGTAAAGTTAAAGAAGTGGAGGAAAACCGCTTTCCTGGTTACGTTCTTGTTGAGATGGTAATGACAGACGAAGCATGGTTCGTTGTCCGTAATACTCCGAACGTTACTGGTTTCGTTGGTTCTCACGGTAACCGTTCTAAACCAACACCACTTTTGGAAGAAGAAATCCGTCAAATCTTGATTTCAATGGGTCAAACCGTTGATGTCTTTGATACTAATATCAAGGTTGGTGATGTGGTTCAAATCATCGATGGTGCCTTTATGGGTCAAGAAGGCCGTGTTGTAGAAATTGAAAACAACAAGGTTAAAATCATGATTAACATGTTTGGTTCAGAAACAGCTGCTGAACTTGAACTTTACCAAATCGCTGAACTTTAAGATAGACAAAAAGAGGTTGGGCTAAGAGAATTCAACCTTGGAAGACTATCTCATTAAACTTGAGGGGAGAGGCTAGAAGCTAGATTTCTGAAATTTAGTTCTGTGTCACTCCCTTTTTTTCTAACGGATGATGATGAATTACAAACAATTTTACGATAGGATTAGCGCTCCTTTGCGTTCTTACGCTAAGGTTTTAGAAGGGTTGAACAAGCTTATAACTAGGACTTTTTACCTGCTTTTTCCTATATTCCTTATTTGGGTTTGGCTAAGGAATGGTTGGTTTGTTTTCTCTACGACGGTGCTTATTATGGGGGGAGGCTTTTTCCTTCTTTCTCTTGGTCGTAGCCTTTATAACCGACCACGTCCATACCAGTCCTGGGAGATTCAGCCCCTTATTAAGAAGGACAGTCTAGGCAAGTCCTTTCCCAGTCGGCATGTTTTCTCAGCGACTGTCATTGCTATGTTGGCATTGACGCTTAACCCCTGGCTAGGTGGGGCTATGCTTTTTCTGGCGGGCGCTCTAGCTCTTTTGCGTGTGCTAGGTGGTGTTCACTATCCTAGTGATGTTTTGGCAGGCTATGTCATTGGGATTCTTGTAGGTCTTCTTCTTTATCTTTAGAAAATTTGGGTCTTCTTCGAGAGAGGAAGGCTTTTTTCGTTGAAAAAGGAAAGGCACCTATAGGGCACCTTTCCTTTTGTTCTAAAATTCGAGTTGGCGATTAAAGGTTGTTCCCACCATTAGATATTAGCTTAGTTTAGGACATGTTTTCTAATAGCTTGAGCGACACCATGCTCATCATTTGAAGCAGTTACTAAGTTTGCAGTTTCCTTAACCCCTTCAGGTGCATTGCCCATAGCAATTCCTAGGCCAGCTAGAGCTAGCATAGGACTATCGTTGAAGTTATCTCCGATAGTCATGACTTGTTCAAGAGGAAGGTCATAATATTTGGCAAGCTCAAGGAGAGCATGTTCTTTAGAAACATGTTTGGCAGTGACTTCAAGGTAGTTATCTTTAGATAAGTAGAAGGCTGTCTGTGGAAAATCCATGCTTAGGAGTTTTTGGTGGAGGTCCTGGATAACTTCAGGCTCATCAATCAACAATAGCTTGTGGATAGGTGGTTCTGAGTCTGAGACCGTGTCTTGCAGTTCCTTAATGATAGGAGATTCACCCGTAATACTTCCTTCTAGCTGAGACCATTTGTCTAGTTCGTTGGTGATCCAGTCCTTGCCAGAGTAGATATTCACAGAGACACTTGGATAATCTGTGGATAAGTAGTTAAGAAGTTCTTGGATTTCAGCTTTATCCACAGGGTGTTGTATGATAGTACGATCCCCCTCAAGTACTAAGGCACCGTTGTAGCAAGCGATGGGATTGTCATGAAGTCCCAGTTTATGAGCAATTGGTTGCATCCCTAGTGGAGAACGGGCAGAAGCTAAAACAAAGGGAATATTTGCCTTTTCAAGCTCTGGCATTACCTCAATCAGTTGCTCATCCACCTGGTGGTTACTAGTGAGAATAGTGCCATCAATGTCACTGATAATCAAACGAATATTACTCATAATCGCTATCCTTTCCATCGTATAAAATCGTTACTTTATCTTTAAGAGACTCGACCAAATCAGGATCAGGTTCTTTATCTGTAATCCAGTAGTCAAAGTCTTCAATTTTGCTCAAGATATATTTGGAGTGCTTTTCATATTTATCAGATTCAGCAATAAGAATCTTGGTTCTAGCAGCTTGCATGGCCAGTTGTTTGACAGCAACGTCTTCTTCATCTTCATAGCTGACCACTCCTTGACTGAGACTAGCCGCTCCGAAGAAGGCTAAGTCAAACTGTAGATGTTGCAAGAGCTGAGTTTCGTGAAGCGAATAGTAGAAGCGGTTTTTGCTGTAAAATCTTCCTCCCAAGAGATGAAAGTCGATTCCTTCTTTGCCACTTAGGACCAAGGCAGTGTCCAAAGAGTGGGAGTAGACAGTGACGCTTTTAGTCAATTTTTGTGAAACTTCAAGCATCAAGGTAGAGACATCGAAGAAGAGAAGAGATTGGTCTTTGACAAAGCTAAGCGCTAGGTCTGCCAATTTTTTCTTGTCTTCAGTGAGTTCTTCCTGACGTTCTTGGAAGCCAAGAACAGTGGTATTTTTAACTGGAAGAATGCCACCATGGGTACGCTGAGCCAAATTCCTCTGGCTGAGGCAGTCGAAATCTCTTCTGACGGTATCTTTGGAAACACCCAATGCGTCAACCATTTCCTTGACAGAAAGGCTTCCTCGCTCTTCCAAGAGTGTTAATATTTTCTCTAATCGTTGTTCCTGATACATGTGTCACCTTCTTTCTGATACTAGTATAGCATCTTTTTGCTTTTTTGCAACACAAAAACGCAAAAAAACTTAAAAAGAATGAAAAAGATGCAAAATAGGCTCAGGTGAATTTGCCTCTTAAAGTTCCCTTATCATCTTTAAAAATCCTTCAAAAATGCTATAATAGAAGCATTACGAATATTGGAGAGAAACCATGAGTTTTTACAATCATAAAGAAATCGAGCCTAAGTGGCAAAAATACTGGGCTGACAATCACACTTTTAAGACAGGAACAGATGCCTCAAAACCTAAGTTTTATGCGCTTGACATGTTCCCTTACCCATCTGGAGCGGGTCTTCACGTAGGACACCCAGAAGGTTATACGGCAACAGATATCCTTAGCCGTTTCAAACGTGCGCAAGGCTACAACGTCCTTCACCCAATGGGATGGGATGCCTTTGGTTTGCCTGCAGAGCAATACGCTATGGATACTGGTAATGACCCAGCGGAATTCACAGCAGAAAACATTGCCAACTTCAAACGCCAAATCAATGCACTTGGATTCTCTTACGACTGGGACCGTGAAGTCAATACTACAGATCCAAACTACTACAAGTGGACGCAATGGATCTTCACTAAGCTTTACGAAAAAGGTTTGGCTTATGAAGCTGAAGTGCCAGTAAACTGGGTTGAAGAATTGGGAACAGCTATCGCCAACGAAGAAGTTCTTCCAGATGGAACATCTGAGCGTGGTGGCTATCCAGTTGTTCGTAAACCAATGCGTCAATGGATGCTCAAAATCACTGCCTATGCGGAGCGCTTGCTCAATGACTTGGATGACCTTGACTGGCCAGAGTCTATCAAGGACATGCAACGCAACTGGATTGGTAAATCAACTGGTGCTAACGTAACTTTCAAAGTAAAAGGAACAGACAAGGAATTCACTGTCTTTACGACACGTCCAGATACTCTTTTTGGTGCGACCTTCACTGTTTTGGCTCCTGAGCATGAACTAGTAGATGCCATCACAACACCTGAACAAGCTGAGGCTGTAGCTGACTACAAACACCAAGCCAGCCTTAAATCAGACTTGGCTCGTACAGACCTTGCTAAGGAAAAAACAGGGGTTTGGACTGGTGCTTATGCCGTCAACCCTGTCAATGGTAAAGAAATTCCAATCTGGATTGCGGACTATGTTCTTGCCAGCTACGGAACAGGTGCTGTTATGGCCGTACCTGCCCACGATGAGCGTGACTGGGAATTTGCAAAACAGTTTGACCTTCCAATCGTAGAAGTGTTGGAAGGTGGAAACGTTGAAGAGGCTGCTTACACAGAAGATGGCCTTCACGTCAACTCTGACTTCTTGAACGGTCTCAACAAAGAAGAAGCGATTGCTAAAATCGTGGCTTGGTTGGAAGAAAAAGGCTTTGGTCAAGAAAAAATCACTTACCGTCTTCGTGACTGGCTCTTTAGCCGTCAACGTTACTGGGGTGAACCAATCCCAATTATTCATTGGGAAGATGGTACTTCAACAGCTGTTCCAGAAAGTGAACTCCCACTTGTCTTGCCAGTAACCAAGGACATTCGCCCTTCAGGTACTGGTGAAAGCCCATTGGCTAACTTGACAGACTGGCTTGAAGTGACTCGTGAGGATGGTGTCAAAGGTCGTCGTGAGACTAATACTATGCCACAATGGGCAGGTTCAAGCTGGTACTACCTCCGCTATATCGATCCACACAATACAGAGAAATTGGCTGATGAGGACCTCCTCAAACAATGGTTGCCAGTAGATATCTACGTAGGTGGTGCAGAACACGCCGTGCTTCACTTGCTTTACGCTCGTTTCTGGCATAAATTCCTCTATGACCTTGGTGTTGTACCGACTAAAGAGCCATTCCAAAAACTCTTCAACCAAGGAATGATCTTGGGAACTAGCTACCGTGACCACCGTGGAGCTCTTGTGGCAACGGACAAGGTTGAAAAACGTGATGGTTCCTTCTTCCATGTGGAAACAGGGGAAGAGTTGGAGCAAGCACCAGCCAAAATGTCTAAATCCCTCAAGAACGTTGTCAACCCAGACGATGTGGTGGAACAATACGGTGCTGATACCCTTCGTGTCTATGAAATGTTCATGGGACCACTCGATGCTTCAATCGCTTGGTCTGAAGAAGGATTGGAAGGAAGCCGTAAATTCCTTGACCGTGTTTACCGTTTGATTACAAGTAAAGAAATCGTTGCGGAAAACAATGGCGCTCTTGACAAGGTTTATAACGAAACCGTTAAATCTGTCACTGAGCAAATCGAGTCTATGAAATTCAACACAGCTATTGCCCAACTCATGGTCTTTGTCAATGCTGCCAACAAGGAAGATAAACTCTATGTGGATTACGCCAAAGGCTTTATCCAATTGATTGCTCCATTTGCGCCTCACTTGGCAGAAGAACTCTGGCAAACAGTCGCAGCAACCGGTGAGTCTATCTCTTATGTAGCTTGGCCAACATGGGATGAAAGCAAATTGGTTGAAGACGAAATCGAAATCGTCGTTCAAATCAAAGGTAAAGTCCGTGCTAAACTCATGGTTGCTAAAGACCTTTCACGTGAAGAGTTGCAAGAAGTCGCTCTTGCTAACGAAAAAGTCAAAGCAGAGATTGATGGCAAGGAAATTGTGAAAGTAATTAGTGTACCTAATAAACTCGTTAATATTGTCGTTAAATAACGAGTTTATTAGCCTTATCTGCTACCTTCAACAGTCCACTGGACTATTGAAGCCGAACAAACTTGTCAACATTGTTGTGAAATAACCGATTTATTTGTTCATGCTCAACCTCAAACAGTTTCCCGAACTGTTTGAGCCTAATAAACTTGTTAACATTGTTGTGAAATAAAAGTGAATCCTTCAGAGCTAAGCTCTGGAGGATTTTTTACTCTTCTTGACAAGAAAACGATATTTTGTTAATATCATTAACAAAAAGAAGGAAACTATGAATAAGAAAGAACTGCATAAGTTTAATAATCGTTTTAACAGCTTTGCCTTAGCCTTTGAACGGTTGAAAAAGGATCAGCATAGGAATAGTATTGATAAATCAATCACTATTAATGAAGTCCATTTGATTGACCTAATAGGTCGCAATCAGCCTGTGAATCTAGTGAAATTATCTGAGTTACTTGAAGTGTCTAGGAGTGCTATTACTCAGAGTGTTAGACGTTTAACCAAGAAAGACCTCGTTTCTTTTGAATTTGCACCGGATAATGAAAAAAATAAATATCTGATATTATCAAAAAAAGGGGTTGACGTTTTTAACATTCATAAAGAGCAACAAGAACATATTGAGACAGCCATTTTTTCAGTTTTAAAAAACTATAGTGATGAGGACCTTCAAATGGTTATGAAATTGATGGATGATGTTGAAAAGGTATGGCAAGAATTACCGTGGTAAAAATCACGGTAATTTAAAAACTATATTGTTAATCACATTAACAAAAAGAGGAAGATATGAATATAAAAATTGAACTGATCTCAGAGTCTGATTTAGCAGACGAATCTTTTAATATTGTCATCGATGGCTTAAAACCAAGAGAAATATATCGAGTCGAAATGTATTTATCCGATTATTATTGTATCAATGCTCCCATGCTTTTAGCTCATGATGTTTTATGGAAATCAGCAGCGACTTTTGTATCAGATAAGAATGGTATTATTGATATTTCACAAACTCCATCTTGTTCTGGCTCTTATGAAGACATTGCAACAATGGGGTTATTCTTTAATGCCAAACCTTTGACCAATAGGAAAAAGAAACTTCCAAACTCTCTTTCTAAAATTCCCTTATTAGATCACTTTTTTGTGGAAATCAAAATTATACAAGGTAATACTGTCGTCGCAGAGAGAACTTTCACAAGACATTACATGAGTTCGCAAATTAGTCATCAAGATATTTACGGGAAACATTTTCAAGGGAGACTCTTTTATGATAAAAAGGCAATAAAAGCACCAGCATTGATTATTGTGAGCGGTAGTGAAGGAAGGATTGAAAAGGCACAGAATATAGCTCAGCTTCTATCTTCTAGAGGTTATATTTGCCTAGCAGTTGCCTACTTTGGTTTAGAGGGGTTGCCAAAACATTTGGAACGTATTCCTTTAGAGTGCCTTGTGGAAGCAAAGGGTTATCTACGTCAGCATCCTCGATTAGATAGTGAAAAAATTGGACTCTATGGACGTTCTAAGGGAGCAGAGTTAGTTTTAGCTGAGGAGAGCATTTTTAATGACGTTCAATGTTTGGTACTAAATTCACCCTCTGATGTGGTATATGAAGGGATAAAAGGGAAATGGAACTCCCATACTTCTTCTTGGACGTATTTGCAAAGAGAACTTCCCTATCAAAAGTTTCGACTTAGAGATTATCTGTTCAGCAAACTTTTAAAAAAATCCTTCCCTAATGATTGCTCTGCTAGGATAGATATTGGTCAAATGTATTCACCAATCTTACTACTCGGAAGTACTGTTGATGAAATATGGGATGCCTCGTCAGCAATTGATGATATTGTCTCACATTATAAAGGACACCACATTACATTTAAAAAATATCATGAAACAGGTCACATGTTGACAGTGGCTTATCAACCCAATCATCGCTATCGAAAAGATTGGCGTTTACTGATGAAAGAGAGCAAGGATTCTTGGTTGGCTACGATTCATTTTTTTGCTAGACTGATACTGTTAAAAGGAGAGAAAAATGATATTACAAGCAAAAAACATAAGCAAACGATATGGAAATTATCTAGCCGTAAACGATATTCATTTACAGTTTGAAAAGGGAACGTTCAATGCGATTCTAGGACCAAATGGGGCGGGGAAATCAACGACGATTTCCATGTTGATTGGTTTGAAACAACCAACGCAAGGTGAAATCATCTATGAACCCGGTACTAAAATTGGTGTGGTCTTCCAGACTAGTGTTTTAGATGAGATGCTGACGGTTAGGGAAAATTTGACTATTCGTGCGAAACAGTATAAAGGCTTAAAACCCAATCGTGTGTCTGATCTCATTGGTCGGCTAGGGCTATCAGTTTTTCAAAAGCAGAAATATGGGACGCTTTCAGGTGGCCAAAAGCGTCGGGTTGACATTGCACGTGCTCTGCTCTCACAACCAGATATTCTGTTCTTAGATGAACCAACGACAGGTCTGGATATCCAAACTCGGAAGTCTATTTGGGATTTGCTCTATCAATTGCAGAGAGAAGAGGGAATGACCGTTGTACTGACCACGCATTATCTTGACGAAGCAGATGAAGCTGATCAGATTTATATTGTGGACCATGGGAAAGTGATTGCTCAGGGATCGGCATTAGATATTAAGAGCCAATATGCAAAAAACATCTTGAAGATTCGTTTCAAGGGGATAGAGCAGATAGAAAGTCTTAAAACTTCGGGAATGTCAGTAGAGCAACAAAGTCAACTGGAGTATGTTTTTCAACCTGAGAGTGAAAGGGAAGCCATTGATTACCTGGCACAAGTTAGAGATAGAATAGCCCATTTTGAGTTTCGTCCAGGGACCATGGATGATGCCTTTATTGCACTTACAGGAAGGGAGGTTCGCTAATGCTAGCCTTACTAAAGCGAAATTTTTTATTGTACTTCAGGAATCGTTCAGGAGTTTTCTTCTCCTTGTTGGGAGCCTTGATTTCCTTTATTCTCTATATTATTTTTCTTCAAAAAAATCTAACAGATGCTTGGGCTCAGCTCCCCAATAGTGGCCCTTTGTTAAATAATTGGTTGATGAGTGGGACGCTAGCTGTGACAGGGATTACGACGAGTCTGGCTGCCCTAACTCAGTTGGTAAAGGACCGTGAACATCAAGTAGATAAGGATCTTTATTTATCGAATCATGGGAAATGGCGGTTACCATTTTCGTATCTAGTGAGTGCAATCATCATTTCTTTTGCCATGCAGGTCCTTATGTATGTACTGATGTGTGGCTATTTTAGAGAAGTTCCAACCCTTTCTCTATTACCTGAGGTGCTCCTCATCATGCTGCTTAGTAGCCTGCTTTCTAGTTTAGTGAATGCCATTTTTGTTTATTTTTTCCAATCTGTAGACAGTTTGGGGAAGTTTGCGACCATAGTGGGTACAGCTTCTGGTTTTTTGGTAGGAACTTATGTACCTTTGGGCGTTCTACCTGATTTTGCACAACTACTAATGAAATGTACTCCAGCAACTTATATTGCATCACTTTATCGGCAAGTACTCATGAAAGAAACATTAAGTGAGACCTTTAAAGGTCAAGATAACCTTCTTCGAGAGTTCCAAGAAAAAATGGGCGTTCAGATCAAGTGGCAAGGTTTGTTGACAAAGGAAAATACTTACCTTATAGTGTTAGGAGGTATTCTTCTAGCAAGTATTCTTTGGATTGTTTTAGTGAAAAGAACTAGCCAGAAAAAATAAGTGAGAGTTGGAATAGGAATGAAACTTCGTTTTGAAGAAAAATCAGATATTTCGGTAAAGGATCCCTGTGTGGTCATCCAAGCAGAGCGATTGTCTGATCAAGCACGAGAGGTAATGGATTATCTCGAACAATTTTCAGTTGTAAATCAAGTGGTGATTCCTATTAAAACGGATGATCATTTGGTTATGGTAAAAATTGATGACATTATTCTAGCTGAGATTGAGAAGAATGTGTTAACGATTTATACCGTAAACAATACCTATACGATGAGAGAGACACTGACAAACTTTCAGCATCGCATCAATCGTCGAAGTTTTTTACAGATATCACGTCATGCTGTTATGAATATAGATCATTTGGAATCACTATCGGATAGTTTTTCTGGCAATATGATGGCTAAAATGACAGGTGGAGTAAAGTCCAGTGTCAGCCGAAAATATGTCAAATCTTTGATGGATTATTTAGGGGTGTAGGAGGAACCAATGAAACGTTTAATTGCTTATTTTGTATCCGGCGTGAGAACGGGATCGTTCTTTTATCTTGCACTCCTTTTACTTGGTCAATTATTTCCCCAGCTTATCTATCCCAAAGTTAGTGTAGGAAATATTTTAGCCCTCTTTATGATGAGTGGCTTAATGGGAATGCTCTCGTGGATTTTGGAAGAGCTTGACCGTATGTCGTATAGGCTTAGAGTAATCTTGCATTTCTTGTTGACGGCGATTGTACTTACACTGACTTGTCTGATATCAGGTTGGTGTGAGGCTTTAACGAACCCTGCTATCTGGATTATTTTCATTTCCGTTTATAGTATTATCTGGCTATATCTCATTTGGCAAATGCATATGAGAACGCAGCGTATTAATCAAGCTTTACTACATCGTCGAAGCCAGAAAAAGAAAGAAAAGTAATAAATTATAGTAAACTTCAAAAAATCCTCTTTTTCCTCTTGACCCTCACGCCACGTCATAGCCTATACTCTTAATCAGAGAGGAGTTCTAATGAAATCTGTAAAAGAAGTGAGCCAACTATCAGGTGTCAGTGTGCGCACCCTTCATTATTATGACGAAATTGATTTACTGAAACCGTCAGTTGTGGCTGAAAATGGTTACCGTTACTATAATCGCGATGCGGTTGTCCGTTTGCAAGAAATATTGCTTTACCGTGAGTTAGACTTTCCTCTCAAAAAAATTAAGGAAATCGTAGGTCAACCAGGTTATGACAAAGCCCAAGCTCTGAGGGACCAAATCAAACTTTTAGAATTGAAGAAGTCCCGTTTGGAAGCCGTCATAGCCCATGCCAAGGCCTTACAAATGGAGGAAGAAGAAATGTCATTTGAAGCATTTGATCAAAAAGCTGTGGAAGCATTTCAGGAAGAAGCTCAGGCAAGATGGGGTCAGACAGAAGCTTATCAAGTTTTTGCGGCTAAGGGAGAGGAATCCTTCCCTGAAGTTACCAAAGATATGGCCGCAATCATGTCTATCTTTGGACAGCTCAAGGAGTATAATCCTGGTGACAATAGTGTTCAGGAGCAAGTAAAGGTATTACAAGACTATATTAGTCAGCATTTTTATCCATGTGACCAAACGGTATTAGCTGGCCTAGGTCAGATGTACCAAACAGATAATCGCTTTTCTAGTTTTATCGATAAAGTCGGAGGAGCAGGTACTGCCGCCTTTCTCGCAGAAGCTATTCGTATTTATTGTCAATAAACTAAGGCCAAAGTCTATAAGACTTTGGCTTTTCTCGTGTCATAGTGACATTTATGTCACTATTTTTATAATCTCTTAATGTTTATAATTAATGTATCGTTTTAGAAGGCGACGAGTTAACGGTTTCTGCTGATTTGCTTGAAATTTTCTTGCAGGTAATCAGAGGAAAGTTAATTGAATTCTAATCTAAATCAAATTCATGGAGGAAATCATGTCCATTTTAACCATCGACCACATCTCAAAGTACTATAATCTCGACGGTACGAACCAAGAGCGCGCTTTGAACGATGTTACACTTGAGATTGCACCAGGAAAGATCACAGCTATCTACGGTCCATCTGGCTGTGGTAAGACCAGTCTGCTTAGTATTATTAGTGGCCTGGATAGTCAGTATCAGGGAAATCTTTATTTCAAGAATCAGAACATGCGTGATTTTTCAGAGCGTGATTTGACCTATTTTAGAAAGGCACACATTGGCTTTGTCTTTCAAAATTTCAATCTGATCCCTCATCAATCAGTCCTTGAAAATGTCAAGATGCCTCTTTACGTTAAAAATATGACTGATAAAGAGATGGCCGAAATTGCGGAAAGGGAGCTTACCCGTCTTGGAATCGGAGACTTTATCAAGAAAAATGTTAAGCAGCTTTCTGGTGGGCAAAAACAACGTGTAGCCATTGCTCGTGCCCTGGTCAACAATCCAGAAATGATTGTGGCTGATGAACCGACAGGTTCTCTTGATTCTCAGTCTCAGGAAAATGTTCTCGAAATTTTTAAAGAGCTAGCCGAGGCAGGTAAAACTGTGATTATCGTAACCCATAACCCTGAAGTGGCGGATTATGCGGATGTTGTCATTAAAATGAAGGATGGTGAAGTCGTTGAAACAATCGAAAAATAAGGGGTTGACCCTCAAGAATAAACTCAAATTGTCATTGAACAACTTTATGGAACGCAAGTGGCGTAATCTTTTGATTGCGACGGCAACGTCCATTGGTTTTATCGGTGTCTTGATTTCCTTTGGTTTGGGAAATGCTATTGTTGGTATGATTAATGATAGTACCGATGGTGGCAATATTCCATCCCAAATTCAGATCAGTCTTAGTGCTAAATCAGCAGCCAGAGGGGTTCTAAATGCGGATGACGAGAAGTTTATTCGTAGCCAGATTAAGAGTGATGACATTAAGTATTTGGAGAGTCCCTTTGGAATGAACATGGCAAGTCTTACCCTTGATGGCAAGACCATGGATTTTAGCAAGGACCTTCCTAACTATTCTCAGGTTATTAGTCTCTACAAGAACACAAAAATCTCTACATCTCGCAATGATAAGGATAAAATTTCAGCTGGGAAGCCTTTTAAATCTGAAGATGAAAAGGGCTTAACCCTTCCGATGAGTTTTGTCAAACGCTACAACCAAGAAACAGGGAAGAAGCTCAAGGCTAAAGACTTTATCGGTAAAGAAATTTCAGCTCAGATTGTTGAAAATACTTCTGAGGGAACTAAAGTAGCTGATATCAAGACTAAGATTGTCCGTATTGTTGATGACAGCGAGGATGCTGAAGAGAGCAATAGCTATCTGCCAGCTAAACAATTGGAAGAATTGCTCAAAGAAAATGGCTTTACCAAAACAGTCTCTTACATGCTTTTGGAGCTCAAGGATCCAGCCAAGACTAAGGAAGTCACTAAAAAATTGCAGAAAAACAAGAAGTATCTAGTTCTTTCACAGCAGGCCATCCTAGATGTTATTATTAAATTCATTCGTGTGATTCAGGCCCTCTTGATTATCCTTTCGTCACAAGCTATCCTAGTTTCAGCTGTCATGATTGGAATTATCATCTATATTAACATCATGCAACGCTCAAAAGAGATTGGTGTTATGAAGGCTGTCGGTTATCTTAATCGTGACGTGAAAGCTATCTTTGTTTATGAGGCCCTCTGGATTACGGGTATCTCACTAGCCCTTGCCCTCCTTGTATCGCAGGGCATTGGAAGCTTGGCCAACATGATTGTTTCACATCTCTACCCAAGTGTCAGCAAGGTGTTTGACCTAAATCTGACATCAATTATCATCATGTTTGGCTTCTCACTCTTGATGGGCTATGTGTCAGCCTACCTTCCAGCCCGTAAAATCAGTAAAATGGACCCTGTCGAGTCCCTAAGATATGAATAGAAATAAAGAGTAGTCTTCTCAGGCTACTCTTTTTTGTCAAAACAAGCATTAGAAAAATCTGAAAATCCAAACAATAATTAACTTTCTGAAAAGTGGAGACAATTGCTCAAAAATGCTATAATAGTCAGCATATACAGGCTATTAATAACAAAAAAGAAGTACCTATTCGATTGGAGGAGTTCCATGTATAAAGATGATAGTTTAACCTTGCACACTGACTTGTATCAAATCAATATGATGCAAGTTTACTTCAACCAAGGTATTCACAATAAAAAGGCCGTTTTCGAAGTTTATTTCCGTCAACTTCCGTTTAAAAATGGCTTTGCTGTGTTCGCAGGTCTGGAGCGTATTGTCAACTATCTTGAAAATCTGACTTTCTCAGAAACTGATATTGCTTATCTGAAAGATTTAGGTTATCCTGAGGATTTTCTGGATTATCTAGCCAACCTAAAACTCGAGTTGACTATCAATTCAGCACTTGAGGGTGATTTGGTATTTGCTAATGAACCGATTTTCCAAGTGGAAGGTCCCTTGGCTCAGTGTCAGCTTGTAGAGACTGCCTTGCTAAATATCCTCAATTATCAGATTCTTATTGCTACCAAGGCAGCTCGTATTCGTTCTGTCATTGAGGATGCTCCTCTGTTGGAATTTGGGACACGTCGTGCACAAGAGATGGATGCAGCAATCTGGGGAACACGTGCAGCCGTGATTGGTGGTGCTGACGCAACGTCAAATGTACGTGCCGGTAAGATTTTTGGCATCCCAGTTTCTGGTACACATGCCCATGCCCTTGTTCAGGCCTATGGCAATGATTACGATGCCTTCAAAGCCTATGCATCTACTCATAAGGACTGTGTATTCCTTGTAGATACCTATGACACCCTTAAGATTGGTGTTCCGAATGCTATCCGTGTCGCTAAAGAGCTAGGTGATAAGATTAATTTCTTGGGTGTTCGTCTTGATTCAGGTGACTTGGCTTATCTATCGAAGCAGGTCCGTAAGCAACTGGATGCAGCTGGTTTCCCTGATGCCAAGATTTACGCTTCAAACGACCTTGATGAAAATACTATCCTCAACTTGAAGATGCAAAAGGCCAAGATTGATGTCTGGGGAGTAGGTACTAAGCTTATCACTGCCTATGACCAACCAGCCTTGGGTGCTGTCTACAAGATTGTTTCAATCGAGGATGATCAGGGAGTCATGCATGATACTATCAAATTGTCCAATAATGCTGAGAAGGTTTCGACACCAGGTAAGAAGCAAGTTTGGCGTATTACGAGTCGTGCTAAGGGCAAATCAGAAGGTGACTATATCACTTTCGCAGATACGGATGTTAATGCTTTAGATGAAATTAATATGTTCCACCCAACATATACCTATATCAATAAGACTGTTCGTGATTTTGATGCAGTGCCACTCTTGGTTCCAATCTACGACAAGGGTCAACTGATCTATGACTTACCAAGTCTTAATGAAATCAAGGCATATGCGACTAAGGAATTGGACGAACTTTGGAATGAGTATAAGCGCGTGCTTAACCCTCAAGATTATCCAGTTGACTTGGCTAAAGATGTCTGGGATAACAAGATGACCTTGATTGATAATGTCCGTAAGAAAGCCCATGACCTGTCAGAGTAAAAGGAGAAATTATGACTTTGCAAGAAACTATTATTGCTCAACTAGGCGTTAAACCTAGCATTGATCCAAAGGAAGAAATTCGAAAATCCATTGATTTTTTGAAGGCCTACATGCTCAAACATCCATTCCTTAAAACATATGTTTTGGGGATTTCAGGAGGTCAGGATTCTACATTGGCTGGTCGTCTGGCACAACTTGCGATTGAAGAGCTCCGTGCAGAGACAGGAAAAGACTATCAGTTTATCGCCATTCGTTTACCATATGGTGTCCAAGCAGATGAAGATGATGCCCAACATGCTCTTGCTTTTATCAAGCCAGATGTGAGTCTTGCTGTTAATATCAAAGAAGCTGTAGATGGTCAGGTTGCTGAACTTGCCAAGGCAGGTGTCACCGTTTCCGACTTCAACAAGGGAAATATCAAGGCCCGCCAACGTATGATAACCCAATATGCGGTTGCTGGTGAAAATAGTGGGGCAGTTATCGGGACAGACCACGCCGCTGAAAATCTTACAGGCTTCTTCACAAAATTTGGTGATGGTGGTGCGGATATTTTGCCACTCTTTCGTCTAAACAAACGTCAAGGTGCAGCCCTTCTTGCAGAACTTGGTGCGGACAAGGCCCTTTATGAAAAAGTGCCAACAGCTGACTTGGAAGAGGACAAACCAGGAATCGCTGATGAAGTGGCACTTGGAGTGACCTATCGTGAAATTGATGACTACCTTGAAGGTAAGGAAGTCTCAGCCAAAGCTCAGGAAACGATTGAGTCTTGGTGGCGTAAAGGTCAACACAAACGTCACTTGCCAATCACCATTTTTGATGATTTTTGGAAATAAGAGGAGAAATGAATTATGATTAAAGCTTATATTGATTTTTGGAAGCGTGCCTTTGACTTTAGCGGCCGTTCGACTCGTCCAGAATACTGGTGGGCTTACTTGGTTAATGTCATTATTATTACTATTCTTACTGTTTTTTGTGTTCTTATTCCTTTCTTCAGTAATGTTGATTTTAGTGACCCAGCTTTGTTGAATAATCCGACTGAACTGCAAAAAATAATTATCACCTACGCTTGGCCACTAATGCTTTTTAGCTTAATTGAACTTATCCCTCAATTGTCTCTACAAATACGTCGTTTGAGAGATGCAGGATTTCATCCGGCTTGGGTACTTCTAAGTTATATAGGGCTTGTACCAATCTTGGCTATCTTCTCATTGATTGGAAGCATTGTCCTCCTTATCATGTCGTGTCAGCCAACGAAACCATCACCTGAAACGCAGTTTGATAAAGTGGAATAAGATTGTCATAACCCTAGGTTTTACCTAGGGTTATTTTTAAATTGAATTTTCAGAAATTAGTGATAAAATAGAGAAGAATAAGGCTTAAAAGGAGGAATCTTATGACTTCACTATCAACAGATTTCACAGATAAACTATTTGCAGACTATGAGGCCAATGCCAAATACAGTGCTATCGAAAATGCTGTAACTCACAATGGCTTGCTCAAATCCATCGAAACACGTCAATCAGAAGTTGAGAATGACCATGTTTTCTCAATCGATTTGACTAAAGATGAGGTGTCTAACCAAAAGGCTTCAGGACGTTGCTGGATGTTTGCGGCACTAAATACTTTCCGTCATAAATTAATCTCAGACTTTAAATTGGAAAGTTTCGAGCTTTCTCAAGCCCACACCTTCTTCTGGGACAAATATGAAAAATCGAACTGGTTCTTGGAACAAATCATTGCTACAGCAGATCAAGAGATTGGCAGTCGTAAGGTTAAATTCCTTTTGGATACCCCACAACAAGATGGTGGACAATGGGATATGGTCGTATCACTTTTTGAAAAATATGGTGTTGTGCCAAAATCAGTTTATCCAGAATCTGTAGCTTCAAGCAATAGTCGTGAGCTTAATCAATACCTCAATAAGCTTCTTCGTCAAGATGCTCAAATCTTGCGTGATTTGATTGCTGGTGGTGCTGATCAAGCTGCTGTTCAAGCTAAGAAGGAAGAGCTTCTTCAAGAAATTTTCAATTATCTTGCCATGACTCTTGGTTTACCACCACGTCAGTTTGATTTTGCCTACCGAGATAAAGATGACAACTATCAATCTGAGAAAAATATCACACCACAAGCTTTCTTTGAAAAATATGTGGGTCTAAAACTCAGCGACTATGTGTCAGTCATCAACGCTCCAACAGCTGATAAACCTTTCGGGAAATCTTATACTGTTGAGATGTTGGGTAATGTTGTGGGTGCACCAAGTGTTCGTTATATTAACCTCCCAATGGATCGTTTCAAAGAGCTTGCCATTGCACAGATGAAGGCTGGAGAGACTGTTTGGTTTGGTTCAGATGTTGGTCAAGTTTCAGACCGTCAAAAAGGTATTCTTGCAACTAATGTTTATGACTTTACAGCTAGCATGGATATTAACTTGACTCAAGACAAGGCAGGACGTTTAGACTACAATGAATCTCTCATGACTCATGCCATGGTATTGACTGGGGTTGATTTGGATGCTGATGGTAAACCTATTAAATGGAAGGTTGAAAACTCTTGGGGAGACAAGGTCGGACAAAAAGGTTACTTTGTCGCTTCCGATGCCTGGATGGATGAATACACTTATCAAATCGTTGTTCGCAAAGACTTCCTTACAGCTGAAGAATTAGCAGCCTATGAAGCAGAGCCACAAGTACTTGCTCCTTGGGACCCAATGGGAGCCCTTGCTTCAAAATAAGACAATATATAAAACCACTGGAAATGATGCTAGTGGTTTTATATAGCTTCTTTAAATTTTATCGGTAAAAAAAGAGTTATCCATTCGGATAACCCTTCTTATTTCTTATTCTTCTGCTGTAGCAGTGTTTGAATTTGAATGTTCAGAACCGTTAGAGGCCGATGTCGATGGATTTGTTGAAGCATCAGGGCCGTACTGTTGACTATCTTGTGAACTTGATGAGTCACTGCTTTGGCTTGAGTCTAAGCTTGATGACGAGCTAGATGTTCCAAGTGATCCTGTGTAAACATTTGATGTTGAAGAACCAGTAAGGAAGACATAGCTACCATTATTATAAACACCGCTAGGCATATCGAAATCTTCAGAACCCGCACCATACATCTGGTTAAGGTAGCTACTTGTTACACCGTAGATTTGTTTAGCGATATCAAGGTCTGAACCATAAACTGGTGTTTTACGGTTTTTGTAACCTGTCCAAATCGCCATTGCATACTTAGTATTGTAACCAACGAAAGTTTCATCCGGAACCATAAGGTCAGCATAGACACCACTTTCTTTTTGTACTTTATAGTACTCATCGTCATCGTAGTTAGATGTACCAGTCTTACCAGCATTGATTGTACCAGGAACATAAGCTTCAGTTGCTGTACCACCTGTCAATACTTGTTTCAACATACTTGACATCATGTAGGCTGTTTGTGGTGACATGGCTTCGACACCTTTAGAATCAAATGATTTAGTTGAACCATCTTCAAACTTGATTGATTTAATGTAAGATGGTTTATAGTAAGTACCACCATTTGCAAAGGCTGCATAAGCTGCGGCCATTTTCTCACTTGATGCACCATACTTAGAATCTGATGATGATGTTGAAGATGAGATGGCATTGGAGTAGAACATTTCTGGATACTCAATACCCAAATCCTTCAAGAAGGACTGGGCATAGTCCAACCCAACAGCTTGAAGAGCTTTAACGGCTGTTACGTTACGTGATTGTTGAAGTGCATAAGTCAATGAAATGCTTCCGTAATACTTACGGTCCCAGTTGTAAACTGGTGTTGAAGAACCTGGGAAATTGTAAGGATTATCGTAAACAGTCGTACCAGTGTTTGTATAAACACCTTTTTCAATAGCAGGAGCATAGTCAGTGATTGGTTTCATTGTAGAACCCCAGTCACGGTCTGTTTGAACAGCTTGGTTGGTACCAAGTGCAATGTTTTCGTCTTGGTGACGTGAACCCAATTGGGCAACGACACGACCATTAGTAACATCAATAATAGTAGAAGCAACTTGGAGACTATCGTTTGGATAGTATACGTAGTCGTTAGTATTATAGACGTTCCAGATATATTTTTGAATATCTGGATTAAGGTTAGTGTAGACGTCGAGACCTGCTGAGTAAATATCAGCGTTGGCATCGGTAGATACCTGTTCAATAACTTGTTTGATGTAGTTATCTAAGTATGGCTCATAGCTAGCTTTCTTCGTAAGTGGAAGAAGGCCATCTGATACATCAGTTGCTTTAGCTTGCTCGTACTCTTCTTTAGAAATATTCTTGTCTTCATACATTTCGTCAAGAACAGTGTTACGACGTTCTTTGGCAGCATCTGGATTAGCATAAGGGTCATATTGTGTTGGTGCTTGTGGAATACCAGCAAGAAGAGCTGCTTGGGCAACAGAGAGGTCGCTCAAGTCCTTACCAAAGTAAGATTTAGCTGCCGTCTTCATACCGTAGTAACCATTACCCATATAAACCTTATTAATGTAGAAGGTCAAGATTTCTTGTTTAGTGAATTGACGCTCCATTTGGAGTGATAACCAGATTTCTTGTGACTTACGTTTAAGGGTTTGGTCAGAAGTGTTAGTTGAGAAGTAAGCCAACTTAATCAACTGTTGGTCGAGCGTAGACCCCCCTTGGGTGCTGCTACGACGAAGGTTGTTAATAGCTGCCCCCATGATACGGTAGACGTCAATTCCACGGTGAGTGAAGAAACGTTTATCCTCGATAGAGGTGATGGCATTAACTAGAGTTGTTGGAATTTCATCTGTTGATGCACTCTCACGTTTCTCAGCTCCCAAGTCGGCAACAAGACTACCATTAGCGTCGTAAATCTTACTTGAGTTTGTTGATTGCAGTTTGTTCTCGGTAAGTTTAGGAACACTGCTAACATAGTAGGCAAAGAGGCTACCACCAGCGATGACACAGACTACAAAGAAAGTAAGAAGTCCAATAAATCCGTATTTTGCAATACGCCAGCCCAAACTTTGGTCTGAAGCGGCAGAGCGTTTTCCTTTGCCATAGCGAGAAGAATCTGAACGCTTGACCTTGATGTTTTTAGCACGTTTAGTCAAACCGTTAAGTGATTCTTTAAAGTTGCTGAAATTAAATTTAGCCATTATGTGTTACCACCTAATAATTTTTCAATGATTTCTAAGTAAGGAACTTGAGGATAAGCTGCTTCTGCAATTGCATAGCCTCTTTTTTTGATATAATCAAGAGGCATTGATTTCGTCCCTTTATCAATCTGATAAAAAGCGATTAAGTCTTTGGCAGGCAGAAGGTAGGTTTCCTTAAGCGTCGAGAAGTGAAGTAGCACGAAGCAGATCCCATCTTGACTGATGACCTGAGACATGTGCTCAATTTGATGCGCATGAAAGTTTTTCATAGGCATGGATGTCTTTTGTCGTGTCTCTTTGGCTTCAAAATCAATGTAGTATCCTTTGTAAACGCCGGAGTAGTCGGTAGTAGAAGCTTGTCTAAAGTAAGCTTCTACAATCTTTGCTCGTGAGCGTTTGGGATAATCGACTTTGACAATTTGAACAGGGGTAGGTTTTTTATGAATAACGGCTAAACCACGCGACAAATAGTAATCATTAGTCGCGTTAATAGCAGATTCAAAGCTCATCCCCCGATTGGCAAAGTCAACTCTATTTGATCTTTTAGGACGTACTTGTGCTATCTTACGAGATATCTGATGGGGATAGTTTACCATTTCTTTCCCTTCTTCTTTATAAGATATGCATAAAGACTATTTCATTATACCATAAAATGAACGAGGAAAACAACAAATGACATCACTACTGGTAACTGGCTATAAGAGCTTTGAACTCGGTATTTTTAAAGACAAGGACCCTAAAGTAACCATTATCAAGAAAGCAATCAAACGTGATTTGAAGCGTTTCTTGGATGATGGTGTGGATTGGATGATTTTTACTGGGAACCTCGGTTTTGAATTTTGGGCACTAGAAGTAGCCAAAGAACTTCAAAAAGACTATCCTTTGAAGTTAGCGACCCTCTTCCCTTTTGAAACGCATGGTCAGAATTGGAATGAAGCGAATCAAACAAAACTAGCAGCCTTTAAGCAGGTTGATTTTGTCAAGTACAGCTTCCCCGCTTACCAATCTCCAGCACAGTTTAAACAATTTAATCAGTTTCTCATTGACAATACAGATCAGGCTTATTTATTTTATGAACCTGAAAATGAAACAAATCTGAAATATTTTTACGGTATGATGTTAGAAGCAAGGGGTTATCCCGTATCTAGACTGACTTTTGATGACCTCAATGAAGTCATGTCGGAATAGGATATAATTGAATTTTAAACTTGCATTTTTATCTTTTTTTCTGTATCATAAAAACATTAGACAGTAAAGTATTAGTAAGTTAGATAAGACAAGTATTGGAGAATAAAAATGGCTAAGATTAATTTAACGCCCAAGAAAATCTACGAACAAGAATTTAAAACAAGCATGCGTGGATACGATAAAAAAGAAGTTGATGAGTTTCTAGACGATGTAATCAAAGATTACGGTGTCTATATTGCTCTAGTTAAGGAATTGCAAGAAGAAAATGCAAAATTGAAAGCTAAGACTTCATCAGCTCCTGCTAGTCGCCCAGCATACGCGAGTGCGACAAGTGAGCCATCACCTGCGAATGCCAATGTTGCTTCGGCTTCAAACTATGATATCTTAAAACGTATCAGTCGTTTGGAGAAAGAGGTCTTTGGAAAACAAATCGTCGAGTAAAACTGGTTTGTGCAATTTTTGGATAATCGCATGGTTGCTAGTCTTCCATGAGGAAAGTCCATGCTAGCACTGGCTGTGATGCCAGTAGTGTTTGTGCTAGGTGAATTAATAAGCCTAGGGACTTGATTTTCAAGTTACGGCGAGTGAACTGGCTAAGTCTTAGGATAGGTTTTAGTAGCTCTGAAAGTGCCACAGTGACGGAGTTTTTAGGGAAACCTAAAAAGTGGAACGCGGTAAACCCCTCAAGCTAGCAACCCAAACTTTGGTAGGGGCATGGGATGGCTGGAAACGAACGGACCATCCTGACTGCTTTGCAGTAGACAGATGATTATCGAAGGAAGTGGTACCTAGTCACTTCTGGAACAAAACATGGCTTATAGAAAATTGCATATAGGTGAGGCTGGGACACATGTCTCAGCCTTCTTTTAGCAAGAATTCTCTCTTTTATATTTAAAGAAAAGAGTGGGTAATAAGCTATCGGTTAAGAAAGTTTGTACGCGTAACAATGAGATAAAAGGATGACAATGAAAGAAACATTTACATTAGTAGCAACTGCAGCAGCAGGTCTTGAGGCTGTGGTTGGACGTGAATTGCGTGAGTTAGGTTATGACACGCAGGTTGAAAATGGTAAGGTGCGTTTCCAAGGTGGTGTTCGTGCAATTGCTGAAACCAATCTTTGGTTGAGGGCAGCAGATCGCATTAAGATTGTGGTGGGCGAATTTCCAGCACGTACCTTTGAGGAACTCTTTCAGGGAGTTTTTGCTTTAGACTGGGAAAATTATCTTCCGCTAGGTGCAAAGTTCCCAATTTCTAAAGCTAAATGTGTGAAATCAAAGCTTCATAATGAGCCTTCTGTTCAGGCGATTTCCAAAAAAGCTGTCGTTAAGAAATTGCAGAAGTATTTCCACCGTCCAGAAGGAGTGCCTCTTCAAGAAACAGGAGCAGAATTTAAGATTGAAGTTTCTATTTTAAAGGATAAGGCTACAGTTTTGATTGATACCACAGGTGCTAGTCTCTTTAAGCGTGGCTATCGTACTGATAAAGGTGGGGCACCTATTAAGGAAAATATGGCAGCTGCTATCCTTGAACTTAGTAACTGGTATCCTGACAAACCTTTGATTGACCCGACTTGTGGTTCAGGGACCTTCTGTATTGAGGCTGCAATGATTGGTATGAACATTGCGCCAGGATTTAATCGTGATTTTGCCTTTGAAGCATGGAATTGGGTGGATAAAGATTTAGTACAGTCGGTACGTGATGAAGCAGATAGCAAGGCAAACTATGATGTTGAATTAGACATTATGGGTTGTGATATTGATGGCCGTATGGTTGAGATTGCAAAAGCCAATGCTCGTGAGGCAGGTCTTGAAGATGTTATTAAATTGAAACAAATGCGTTTACAGGACCTGAAAACAGATAAAATCAATGGTGTCATTATTTCAAACCCTCCTTATGGTGAGCGTTTGTTGGATGACAAGGCTGTGGATATCTTGTATAATGAAATGGGTCAAACTTTTGCGCCACTTAAAACTTGGAGCAAGTTTATCTTGACCAGCGATGAACAATTTGAAAGCAAATACGGTATGAAAGCCGATAAAAAACGTAAGCTTTATAACGGGACACTCCGTGTTGATTTGTATCAATATTTTGGTGAGCGTGTTCGCCGTTCTGAGGCTAGAAAGGTAAATTAAACGTGTCAGAAGATAAAACACAAAATGGCTATGAAGGTAGCCAAGAGCTAGATTTCCAAGATGCCAAGGAAATGACAGTCGGTGAGGCTGTCCGCAAAGAAGCTGAGATTAATGCTGGTGTAACAGAAACAGATAGCATTTTGGATAAGTATATCAAGCAACACCGCGAAGAAGTTGCCTCACAAAAATTTTCAAAGAAAATTGAAGCTGATGGCGACACATCACCTTTGGATGCTTTTATTCAAAAGCAACGTCAGGAGTTTGCGGATTCAGGATTGATTGGTCAATCAATGGCTAATGAGTCAATCAACTCAACAGCAGCTACTGAAGAAGTAACACCAGTCACATTTGGTTTTGGTGCTACAGATAACAAGGCTGATGAAACTCAATCTCATATTGACAAGCAGTTGCCGAATGCTCCTGTTGAACCTGAGGTTATTGCAGAACCAGAAAGTCAAAGTTCTGAAGTTATCATTACGTCAACGAATGCCGATCGTTTCATCACGTCAGAAACAGAAAAATTTGACCTTGGTGATGCACTTGATGATTCAGCTACTTCAACTAATCAGCCAGCCTATAACGATGCATTGGTAGATAATATTGATGATAACAATCCTTTGATTGCTAACATTGATGATCCAGAACCACAAAATCCTGTTGTTGCCAATATTGACGATACTGAGCCGCAAGCTTCAAAACCATTGTTGGATGATGTTGCTATCTCAGACACTATCGATTTGGCGGCTATTGCCTCAACAGTGGCAGGGGTAACTGGAGCAAAAGCTGACGAAGAAAAGACAACACCAAAAGTGTCTATGGCAGTTAATCGCCCATCTGCAGAAGACAGAATCTCTTCAGAGTCTATTTCACCATCGCATAAGAGTGCCTTTGATGGTGACATTCCAGTTTACCGTCGTAAAGGTGTTGTTATCGGTGCTCTAGCAGTTCTTGCTTTAGCTATTATTGGTGGTAGCTATGCTCTTTATAAAGGAACACATAGCCAATCAGCAAAACCAACAAGCACAGCTTCTTCAGCAGTGACGTCATCATCAAGCAAGGACACGGCAGCTGCTGATAATAAGGCCTTCGAAGAAATGTATAAGAATTTCTTCACAGATGACGAGCAAACAAAACTCGCTAATGATCAATTTGGTAAGCTATCAGATTTGGAAAAACTGCTCAAGAAATTGGAGAAAACCAAGTATTATGATGCAGCTAAGAAAAAATATGATAACTTGAAGAAACAAATTGAAGCTGTACAAAAGATTAACAGTCAGTTTGAGTCAGATGCTCTTGTAGATGGTAGCTATAATGCCTCTATCGCTGTTAAATCAGATGCTAACTTTAATAATCTTCCAGAAAGCGTAACAACAACTGGGAATGCGAGTCTTGATAGCACTATCCAAGAAGCTATTAAGGGTGGTAAGACTCAGCTTGAAGAAAAAGCTAAGGCTGCGAGCGCAACATCTGCAGCGACAGCTGCTGATAGCGCCAATACTGCTAGTCCTGCTGCACCTTCAGGTGATAACACGTCTGGAGCAGCTTCTACTGGTGGTGGTGCGGCTGCGTCAAATACATCTGGAGCGCAAAATGGAGCAGCTAACTCAGCAGGTTCAACAGGTTCAGCTGGTGCGACTGGAGGAACTACTGGTGGCTCAGCTGCAGCTTCAACAGTTGTAACACGCGGAATCACAAATTATAACCCATCAATCCTTCAACGTGACCGCTCACGTGTGCCTTATAATGCAAATGTAGTAGCAGATACAAGTAACCCAGCTTGGACTTGGGCTGACGGTGTTCTTGATAAGATTATCGAAACATCACACTCACGTGGTTACTTCTCAGGAGATAACTTCATCCTTGAGCCAGTTAACATTATCAATGGTAATGGTTACTACAACTTGTACCTTCCAGATGGAACTTACCTCTTCAGTATCAACTGTAAGACAGGTTACTATGTTGGTAATGGTTCAGGTCACTCAGATAAACTTGATTATTAATAATAATCTGCGACACTCCCTAGGGAGTGTTTTTTGTTTTATCTTGGTGAAGGCCTAGTTTATAAGGATTTTGTGCTATAATAGAGGGATAAGATAGGGGTGAATACTATGGCAAAATTGATGCCGGGTAGAGTCCGTAATGAGGGTATTGAACTTTTTGAAAAGGATCTCATTACCATTCATCAGGTCTCAGAAACTCAGTTGGATACAACAGTTGACCAACATCATTTAATTTATGCACTCAATGATTCTGAAATCACGTGTGACTGTGATTATTTCGCTCAAAAAGGCTATTGTCCCCATTTGGCAGCGGTTGAGTATTATCTAAAAAATGATAAAGAAGGCCAGCGCCTCTTGGCAGAACTGGAAGAGGAACAAGAGTCCTCTCAAGGCCAAGAGCGAGGTCACTCTTTTGGTGGTTTATTTTTAGAAGGCCTTTCCCTGAATGAAGATGATACCGTTAGATATAGCTTGACGGTAGAGGGAGAGGAATCTACTTTTGGTTCAGAGATTTGGTGGAGTATACGTTTACGTCGCTTACCAGATGAACGTTCTTATGTTATTCGAGATATTCCTGCCTTTCTCAAACTTGTAGAGGCTGAGGGTTATTATCAGATAGGTAAGAACTACTATGAACCCCTATCGCTTATTCAATTTGACCAGGCTTCACAGGCATTTTTAAACTTCCTAGGACGGATGATTCCAGATGAAGCCAAGACTAATTTAGACTTTATTTTACCGAATAATGCACGACACCTTTGTCTCCCTTACGGTTTTTTTGAGGAAGGTTTGAGACGGATGCAAGATTTGGATGGCTTTAGGTTTGAATGGGAAGGAACCGAATATCGCCAACTTTTGGTCGAGGATTTGACTGCTGATGCTCAGCTCTTCTCGTTTGATATTTGTGTCGAGCCCAAGATGATTGAATTGACTGTCGCTGAGAAGAATAGTCAGGCCTTTTTTAATAATCGTATTCTCTTTTATCAAGGTGTTTTTTATCGTCTGAATCGAAAACAACAAAAACTTTTGGTTGGCTTACGCTCTCTTCCAATCGGAAGCGATTTGAATAAGCACGTCAGCTTTAATCTCGATGAACAAGTCATCTTGGCTGCTAGTCTTTTTGATTTTAGGACTATGGGGCCAGTTAAGGCACCAAAAGCTTTTAATATCAAGGATTTCACACCGAGATTTCGCTTTGATCTGAAAGGTGACAGTGAGATTATTCTTACATTAGCCTTTGATTTTGATGGTTTCTTGGTACATGATCGCCAAGAGTTGAGTCATTTAGGATTTACCAGTAACTATCGTCATGAGCAGGCTGTTTTTCGTTTGATGTCTAAGCATGGATTCACCCCTGATTTTCAGTCATCTAAACGATTAGGTAGCAGTCAAGAGCTCTATGATTTCTTTACAAATACTCTACCAGATTTTGAAAATGCAGGAACGGTTCTGATTGGACAGGAGTTACGTGACTTACGGGTTGAGCAGAGTCCACAGGTTCAGGTAGAGCGTCAGGGAAATTTATTAGATATTTCCTTTGATTTTTCAAGTCTTGACGACGAAGATGTGGATCATGCTTTAGCAGCCTTGATGGAAAGCTCGCCCTATTTTATCAATCGTAGTGGTCAGTTGATTGTTTTTGACGAAGCGACGCATCGTATTAGTGAGAGTCTCAAAACTCTGAGAGCTCGTTACTCAGGAAAAGGTCACCTAGAACTCAATCAATTAACTGCCTATCAATTGATGGATGCTCTTTCAGAAAGTGATTCTGTTCGTTTTTCAAAAGATTTCCAACTCTTAACGCAACATTTGAGTAAGCCAGAGACCTTTGATTTGCCAACCTATAAGGTAGAAGCTGGCCTTCGTCCCTACCAGGAAAAAGGTGTTCAGTGGCTATCGATGTTGCATCACTATGGTTTTGGCGGTATCTTGGCCGACGATATGGGGTTGGGGAAAACCTTGCAAACTATTGCCTACCTCTCTGCACATTTAGAAGAAGGACAACGAGTTTTGGTTTTGTCACCATCAAGTCTGATTTACAATTGGCAGGATGAGTTTAAAAAGTTTGCCCCTCAGTTAGATGTAGCGGTTTCTTATGGACTCAAGCCAAAACGTGATGACATCATTGCTGAAGACCACCAGATTATTATTACAAGCTACGCTTCCTTCCGTCAGGATTTTGATGCCTACAAGGCTGGTAAATATGACTATCTCATTCTCGATGAGGCTCAGGTCATGAAGAATACACAGACAAAGATTGCCCAATATCTACGTGATTTTTCTGTTCCACATTGCTTAGCACTATCTGGAACGCCTATTGAAAATCATTTGTTGGAGATTTGGTCTATTTTCCAGATTATTCTACCAGGACTTTTACCAGCTAAAAAAACTTTCCTTAAGTTAACACCTAAGGAAGTGGCTAGGTATATTTCTCCCTTTATTCTAAGACGTAAAAAAGAAGAGGTCCTTCCTGATCTCCCAGATTTGATTGAAATCACTCACCAAAGTGAATTGTCAGATGCTCAAAAGGCTATCTATTTAGCACAATTACAACAGATGCAACAAGGATTAATTTCAGCAAGTGATCAGGAAATCAACCGTCGTAAGGTGGAAATCTTGTCAGGAATTACCCGCTTACGACAAATCTGTGATACCCCAGCTCTCTTTATGGACTATGCGGGAGATAGCGGAAAATTAGATAGCCTTAGAGAGTTGCTTAGCCAAATTAAGGAATCAGACCATCGTGTCCTTATCTTCTCACAATTTCGTGGAATGTTAGATATTACAGAGGGGCTCTTACAAGAATTAGGGATTTCCTCATATAAGCTAACAGGGTCAACGCCATCTGATAGTCGTCAAGAGATGACCAGAGCCTTCAATCAAGGAAGTCGAGATGCCTTTTTGATTTCTCTGAAAGCAGGAGGAGTGGGACTGAATCTAACT
Organism: Streptococcus sp. cx1; assembly: GCF_052384325.1. NCBI lineage: Bacteria > Bacillati > Bacillota > Bacilli > Lactobacillales > Streptococcaceae > Streptococcus > Streptococcus sp. cx1. The sequence goes on from NZ_JBQSUN010000004.1 coordinate 101,781, forward strand.
GGTGCTGATACGGTAATTCTGATTGACCTTTGGTGGAATCCAGCGGTAGAAATGCAGGCTATTAGTCGTGCTCACCGTATAGGTCAGGAACAAAATGTCGAAGTTTACCGTTTGATTACAAGAGGGACTATTGAAGAGAAAATTCTTGAGCTTCAAGAAGGCAAGAAAAACCTGGTAACAACCGTCTTGGATGGCAATGAAAGCCGTGCCAGCATGACAGTAGAGGATATTAAAGAAATTCTTGGTATTGCAATATCTTAATTTGTTATATTTAATATTGGAATACTAAAATATAAAAATGCTACTAGGCAAATCTTTTGAATTAGGCTATAATAGGATATTGCAAGACGTATCTCCCCATTCCCGATTATTTATATTAAGATACGCATCATCTCGAAAATGAAAGGAAGTCTTTTATGCATCGCCAAAGACGACAATTTCCGCTGATTCCAGACGGGGAACCTTGCTTGCAAGAACCGGTCTCTATGCGCCTATACGAAAATGAAGATTTAATCACAAATATCCGTGGCCCTTACCAAGATAAGGACTACAATGATTTGTTGCCGAACTATGATTTCTTGTCAGCTAAGCCTAGCAATCGTAAGCAGGCTCCAAAACGAGTGGAGACACAAGAAGCTGGCATGACTTATGCTGAGGAAGCCCGCGAAAAGGCTAAGCGTGATGTACGTGAGAAACGCCAAAAATTCCTCCGCCAAGAAGTTCAACAAACCAAACATACTAATAGCCGTCAACTGACTGCTAAGCCTAAGGTAGAAGCTAAACCAAGCTTTGAGGCCACTGTTGAGCCAGCTGCTGTAACAACGGATAAAGGACCAGTGACAGCCTCTATCTTGGGAGCTCCTGTAAGTGCTATCAAGCGAACTTTAGCACCTAATGGGAAGCACTCAAAGATCCATCACTTGGCAAATCGTCTGCAACAAGATTCTTACATCTTGGCAGAAGTGGCTCCAACCTATCAACAGCCTAGTAACCCATCTCGTAAGAACGTCAAGAAAAATAGCTATGACTTCTTGAAACGTAGCCAGGTTTATAATTACCCAGAACGTCAAACTTACCGTGAACACCGAGTTGCTCAAGAATTAAATTTGACGCATTTAGAAGACGCAAACTAATCGCAGTGCGATTGTAAGGAGAAACTATGTCAAAAACTTATCATTTTATTGGAATTAAAGGATCTGGTATGTCAGCTTTGGCTTTGATGCTCCACCAAATGGGACACAAGGTTCAAGGTTCAGATGTGGAAAAATATTACTTCACTCAACGTGGTCTTGAGCAAGCAGGTATCCCTATTCTTCCTTTCGATGAAAAAAACATCACAGAAGATGTTGAATTGATTGCTGGAAATGCCTTTCGTGAAGATAATAACGTTGAAGTTGCTTATGCGATTAAAAATGGCTACAGCTTTAAGCGTTACCACGAGTTCTTGGGTCACTTCATGGATCAATTCACTAGCTTTGGTGTGGCAGGTGCACATGGTAAGACTTCTACAACAGGTCTCTTGTCACATGTTATGAAAAATATCACAGACACGTCATATCTTATTGGTGACGGAACTGGACGAGGTTCTGCTAATGCGCAATACTTTGTCTTTGAGTCTGATGAATATGAACGTCATTTCATGCCATACCACCCAGCATACTCAATCATCACTAACATTGACTTTGACCATCCTGATTACTTTACAAGTATCGATGATGTGTTCTCTGCCTTTGATGATTATGCTAAGCAAGTGCAAAAAGGACTCTTTGTTTACGGTGAGGATCCACACCTTCGTAAGATTACAGCCAATGCGCCAATCTATTACTATGGTTTCGAAGAAAATGATGACTTTATAGCAACAGACATTGTGCGTACAACGACAGGGTCTAATTTCAAGGTGAAACATGATGGACAAATCCTTGGAGAATTCCATGTGCCAGCCTATGGTCGTCACAATATCTTGAATGCAACTGCGGTTATTGGGAACCTCTATGTAGCTGGTTTTGACATGGACTTGGTTGCGGAACACCTTAAAACTTTCTCAGGTGTTAAACGCCGTTTCACAGAGAAAATTATCAGTGGTACTGTTGTCATCGATGACTTTGCCCACCATCCAACTGAAATTATTGCAACGCTTGATGCAGCACGTCAAAAGTACCCATCTAAAGAGATTGTTGCTATTTTCCAACCACATACCTTCACACGTACCATCGCCCTTCTTGATGAATTTGCTGAAGCTTTGAGTGAAGCAGATGCTGTTTATTTGGCGCAAATTTACGGTTCAGCGCGTGAGGTTGACCATGGTGATGTTAAGGTTGAAGATCTTGCTGCTAAGATCAATAAACCTGCCAAAGTGGTTACAGTTGAAAATGTCTCACCTCTCCTTGACCATGACAATGCTGTTTATGTCTTTATGGGAGCTGGGGACATCCAACTTTACGAACGCTCGTTCGAAGAGCTCCTAGCAAGCTTGCAAACACACATGTAATATATTAAGGGCTGTAGCGATTTCGCTCAGCTCTTTCTCTTAATAGAAAGGAATTTGATATGCTTATTCGACATGCCCGAGAGGATGATTGGGCTGATGTTGTTCGTATCGAACAAGAAAATTTTTCGCCTGAAGAGGCTGCAACTCCAGAGGCTATTGCAGAGCGTTTAGAGACGATTTGTGATACCTTTCTAATTGCTGAAATTGATGGCGTTGTAGCTGGTTACATCGAAGGACCTGTGATTGCGGAACGTTATCTCACAGATGACCTGTTCCATAAAGTGGCTCCTAATGCTAGTCAAGGAGGTTTTATTGCAGTGACTAGTTTGTCTATCTCCAAAGACTTTAAAGGGCAAGGTATTGGAACAGCCTTGATTGCAGCGCTTAAAGATCTGGCTATTGCTCAAAAACGCCAAGGTATTAGTTTGACTTGTCATGATTACTTGATTGCTTACTATGAGATGAATGGTTTCACTGATGAGGGAGAATCGGAATCAAATCATGGTGGAAGCTCTTGGTATAATATGGTCTGGGAGAACCCAGAAACCCATTGATTTCAGTGTTACGTTACTGTGACAAAGGACCAATTGATTTGCATTAACTGACTTTTTAAGATATAATGGCGTTTGTTACTATAGAGGAGGTATGCCTTGACGGACAAGTTTAATGAACACTCGGAAGCTTCTGAAGATAACCTAAGCTTCAAAGATCAGATTCTCCGAGACTTACAAGAAGCGACACGGCTCCGTTCTCTTCGTGAGGAGGAGCATAATAAAAGTGCAACTATGCCCGAGACACCACTTTCAACGTCAGCTGAGAGCGCTACAACTCGTAGTGATTCAGTGTCTAATAAAGTAAGTAACCAAGATTTTAGTTCACATTCTGTTTCTCACAGTGCCTTTGCTAAATCTATGACTTCTGAGACAGCCCGAGATTCTCAACAAGATAGTCTTAGCTTGTTTTCAGATTCTCAAGCGGAGTCTTTAGTATCTGATGCTCATTCAAACCTAGCGTCTATTCCTAAAGAGCCAATTGAGGAGGAGAAAAAGGTAAATATTCCTCAGGAGACTGAAACGTCGAAACGTCGTTTTAAACGTCCAGTTTGGGAAACTAGCCTTAACGAAGCATCTGAAGAGGAGTATATTCCTGCAGATGTTGCCAAGGAGCTCATTGAAGCTAAGTCTAACGAAGCTATTTATACAGACCCTAAAGAATTGGAGGCCAAATTGACCTCAGAACGTCAAAAAGAAGCATTCTTGCAGGAACATCATGCAACAAGTGACCAAGCGTCGCAAGAAAAGGTTCAATCAGAGCTAGTAGCTGATGGTAATGAGGATGATGAGAGTATTTCTCTAGAACCCTCTGGAAAGCCTAAGAAAAAGAAAGGTAAGAAAGTGAAGAAGAAAAAGTCTTCGCCAAAAGATGGTAAACAGGCTGACATTGTCGACGAAGAGCCGATTTCACGTTCTAACCGAAATCACAAACGCAATAAAAATAACCATCGTGCTGGTAAAATTGCAAGAAACATTATCATCTTCTTGCTACTTATCTTGTCAGTAGCTACATTCTTTGGTTATCGCTATGTTAGTGATGCTGTTGGCGCAAAAGATGTTAATTCAACTAAGTTTGTTAGTGTTGAAATTCCTGAAAATTCAGGTAGCAGTTATATCGGCCAACTCTTGGAATCAGCTGGTGTTATTAAGTCTGGTAAGGTCTTTAATTACTATACCAAGTTTAAGAACATCTCAAATCTGAAAAGTGGTTATTACAACCTTCAGGCTAGCATGACCATGGATGAAATTATTGAGGCACTTCAGAAAAAAGGTAGTGATAAACCTCAGGAGCCATCTCTTGGTACGGTCTTAGTCAAAGAAGGATATACCATCGATCAAATTGCCAAGGCAGTTGAAGTTAATTCGTCAGCTAAAAAAGGCAAAAAATCATCAACTGGACTTAAGGCGAAAGATTTCTTGAAATTGATGAAGGATGATGCTTTCATTACAAAGATGAAAGCGAAGTACCCAACCTTGTTGGCAAACCTTCCAAATTCTACGGATGCTAAGTATGTCCTAGAGGGTTATCTGTTCCCAGCGACTTATAACATTCATGATGATACGACGGTGGAGTCTTTGGCAGAGGAAATGTTGTCAACGATGGATACCTACCTATCACCTTACTATGCAACGATTTCATCTAGTGGACATAATGTTAATGAGATTTTGACCCTAGCTTCTCTTGTTGAAAAAGAAGGGGCTACAGATGACGACCGTAAAAACATTGCGAGCGTCTTCTATAATCGTCTAAACTCAGACATGGCTCTACAAAGTAATATCGCAGTTCTTTATGCTCTTGGAAAACTTGGTCAGGAAACGACCTTGAAAGAAGATGCAACTATTGACACAAACATTGACTCCCCTTATAATGATTATGTTCATAAGGGGTTGATGCCAGGTCCTGTGGATAGTCCTAGTCTGTCTGCGATTGAAGCGGTTATCAATCCATCATCTACCAAGTACATGTACTTTGTGGCAGATGTAACCACTGGTAATGTCTATTTTGCTGAAAGCTATGAAGAGCATCAGCATAACGTTGAAACTTACATTAACAGCAAACTAAAAGATAAATAGTCTGATTGGCTCATTAAAACCAAGCAAACGAATAGTGATTTTGATGATGCAGCCAACGGCTCAAAAAATAGAAAAGAGAAAAAAATGGCAGAAAAAACATATGTAATGACACAAGCAGAGAAAGAACAACTTGAAGCGGAATTGGAGGAGTACAAACTCGTCCGTCGTCCAGAAGTTGTAGAACGTATTAAGATTGCACGTTCTTATGGTGACCTTTCAGAAAACTCTGAGTATGAAGCAGCCAAAGACGAGCAAGCCTTTGTTGAAGGACAAATTCAGATTCTTGAAACAAAAATTCGTTATGCAGAAATCGTTGATAGTGATGCTGTTGCTAATGACGAGGTTGCAATTGGTAAAACTGTTGTTGTTCAAGAAGTTGGTACAAACGACAAAGATACTTATCATATCGTTGGGGCAGCCGGTGCTGACATCTTCTCAGGTAAGATTTCAAATGAAAGCCCAATTGCTCAAGCTTTGATTGGTAAGAAAGTTGGCGACAAAGTCGCTATCGAATCACCAGCAGGTAGCTACTCTGTAGAAATCCTTAGTGTAGAAAAAACAGCCTAAGTGACTGTTGACATTAAGGTGTCCAATATTTGAAACTAGTGGGGGTGAGACAAAACAGTTGTTCTGTCGCACTCCCTTTTTGGTTGCCGGCGTTATTAGGAGTTAGGCTAGTCTGAATTAGTCTATAAGAAAAGCACTCTTGGTATTTGCCAAGAGTGCTTTGTAGCTTATTTACGATTTTGCTTACCGGCATTACGGTTTTTCTTTGGTTTACTTGCAATTGCTTGAGTATTTTTTGGTGTCACATCTTTACGCTTGATTGGTGTTGTACGAGGTGCTTTTGGAGGGTTCTTTTTGAACTCTTCAGCAACTTTTTCTTTCAAGCGAGGTTTGATGATGTAGTTGGTAATCAACTGTTGGATAATAGAGAAGATACCACCAACGAACCAGTAGAGGATTACGGCTGCAGGTGAGCTAATACCAAAGAAAATCATCATGATTGGCATACTGTACATCGTCGCTGCCATTTGTTTACGTTGCTCTTCAGGAACTTGTTGAATAGACAACCAAGATTGGAAGTAGTAAAGAGCTGCGATGATGATAATCAATGGGAAGTCACGGTGACCAAGGTTAAACCAGAGGAAGTTATCTTGGAGTACACCAGGAGTGTAACGTGCTGCGTAGTAGAGTGCTGAGAAGAATGGGAACTGAATCAATAGAGGAAGACAGCCGACACCACCCATCAAGCTTAGACCGTTTTCACGCTGAGCTTGCATGAGTTCAGACTGGGCAGCCATTTTTTCTTCTTGAGTTTCAGCGTTACGCAAACGTTCGTTGATTGGTTCCAAGATAGGCGCAAGGTACTCACGTTTTGCTGATTGGTAGGCTGCGCTACGAGATTGGTGAAGACCAAGTGGTAAGATAATCAAACGAACAATGATGGTAACAAAGATAATACCAAGACCAAAGCCGAGACCAAGATTATCTGCGAAGTAGGTGATGACGTGGCTCATAGGGCGACCAAGGAGGTTCCAGACCCAACCAGTAGGATTACCAGACTTATCAAGGCTCACACATCCTGATAGGAAGAAAAGCATGCTGGCAGCAAGCCCCATCAGGGCTAGACGTTTTTGATTTTTATTCACAATATCATTCCTTTTGTTTTTTAGTTATACTTGTCTATTTTACCTTTTTTTAAGAAAGAGAACAAGCTAAAAACGGTGGCTTCCTCTTAATTAGCCATCCGAAAATCGCTGTAATTTGAGAAGTTTGCCATGGTCACATCGACATAGGTTACTTTAGACCATTTTGAAGGTCCTTTTCGAACTTCTTGAATAAATTTAGCTAACTTAGCAGGATTATCTGACTGAGCTAGGATTTCAACAGTTCCGTCGTCATTATTCCAAACCCGACCGTATATTTCTCCAATATCTAGTGCTAGAGCATAGGTTGAATAACGAAAACCAACACCTTGGACTCTACCTGAGACTAATAATCGTACTTTTTGCATGGTCCATGACCTCCTTTTGAAAGCTCTTTCCTTTAGTATAATCCTTGCTATAAAGTCGGTCAAGTCCAAGATTTATCAAGGAATTTCTGCTATAATGAGTGTATGGAAATCATTCAATCAAAGCAAAATGCTAGCATTAAGTCTGCTAGAAAATTATTGCAGCGCAAGCACCGTAAAACTAGTTATCTTTTAGAAGGATGGCATCTTTTTGAGGAAGCAAAGGCAAGTGGTGCCGATATTCTTCAAGTTTTCGTGCTTGAGGAAATGGCTGATCGTGTGGCTAATATGGCTAAGGTTAAGTTGGTTAGTCCGGAGGTGCTCAAGGAGCTCTGTGAAACTCAGACCCCCCAAGGGATTGTGGCAGAAGTTGCTAAACAATCTCAAGCCTTGCCAGAACCTCTCTCAGGGAAGTACCTTCTCTTGGAGGATGTTCAGGATCCTGGCAATGTAGGAACAATGATTCGCACAGCAGATGCCGCAGGTTATGATGGAGTCTTTTTGTCAGACAGATCAGCTGATATTTATAATCAGAAGACCTTGCGTTCTATGCAGGGAAGTCATTTCCATCTTCCAATCTATCGTGGACCTATTCTTGACATGGTTGAGGCTTGCAAAAAGCAAGGGGTACCCGTCTTGGCAACGACACTTTCCGATGTCTCTGTTGACTATAAAGCAGTTAAGACAGATGGCAATTTCGCTTTAGTGATGGGAAATGAGGGGCAAGGAATTAGTCAGGATATGGCTAAGTCTGCTGACCAACTCGTACATATTAGCATGCCAGGTCAGGCGGAGAGTCTGAATGTTGCTGTTGCAGCAGGAATTCTCATGTTTAGTCTCTAGGTCTCAAGGATGATTTTAGGAGAAAACAACTGACTTTTAAAGTAATTTTAAGGACTAGTGGTATAATTAAGAAGCATTAGAAACATTAATGAGGTATTATTATGAAACGACCAGAAGATGATAAAGAATTCATGGAAGTTGTGGGACATTTGATTTCACACCCACGTTTTCAAAAATTGGATGGGATTGTACAGCACCATCATTCGACACGTTTAGAACACTCGGTTAATGTTAGTTACACCAGCTATAAGATTGCTAAAAAATTTGGCTGGGATGCCAAGAGTACTGCTCGAGGCGGTCTCTTACATGATTTTTTCTATTATGATTGGCGAGTGACTAAATTTAATAAAAGTCATGCTTGGGTACACCCACGTATTGCTGTTCGTAATGCCAGAAAGCTTGTTAATCTAAACAAAAAAGAAGAGGATATTATCCTCAAGCATATGTGGGGAGCAACGATTGCACCGCCGAAGTATAAGGAATCTTATATTGTTACTATGGTGGATAAGTATTGGGCGGTTAAAGAAGCGGCGACACCCTTACGAAACCGAATCAAAAATCGTAAGTTTTTCCGTCGTAAGACCCTACAAAGCCACCACCAATAATTCATTATTTTTAGGAGATAACTATGGAATCAAATGCAATTTATACGACTAGTGATGCGGGCTTAAGCCGCTTTTTCGGAAAGATTTATGGCCTTGTTGGTATGGGAGTGGGACTTTCAGCAGTCATTTCTTATCTGATGCTCTTCCCTCTCTCTCATGTTTTTGTCAATATTCTCATGAATTATTCTTGGGTTTACATGGCAGCCCTCTTTTTAGAGTTTGGTTTGGTCTTTTTGGCTAGCGGTGCTGCACGAAGAAATACACCTGCAGCCCTACCTTTATTTTTGGTTTATTCCGCTTTGAATGGATTTACACTTAGTTTTATCATCGTTCAATACACGCAAGCTATAGTTTTTCAAGCTTTCCTTAGCACTGCCATTGTTTTCTTTATCATGGCCCTTATCGGAGTTAGCATTAAGCGAGATCTATCAGGCATGGCTAAGTTCCTTATGGCAGCCTTGATTGGGATTATTGTGGCTAGCTTGATTAATATTTTCTTTGCAAGTAGCATGATGAGTTTTGTGATTAGTATTGTATCAATTCTCATTTTCTCTGGTTTAATTGCCTACGATAACCAGTTGATTAAAAAGGTTTACTACGGTGCCAATGGTCAAGTCACAGATGGATGGGCAGTTTCTATGGCACTTAGTCTTTACTTGGATTTCATTAACTTATTCTTGAATATCTTGCGACTCTTTGCTAGACGTAATTAGTAAAAAAATCAGCCATCTGGCTGATTTTTTTAATGTCTAATAGTTTTTTGTAATTGTCCCTTGCTGACCTGTGTAAGCGTAGAAGAGAGGATAGTACTCCCATTTTCCGACATAGCTATCTTTATCTGGGAAGGCCCACTTGTCGTCTTTTTTAGTAAGCTCGACTGAGTAATTATCAAAGATATTAGTTCCTTCTGTCTTTGGTGCTGATGGGCTTACTTCTTTGATTGAATTTGGTAGGTAAGTTTCCATGTAGTATTGTCTTGTTAGTTGGTCGACATTTCCAGCGTTGGCACCATTGCTTTGTAGGTAGTTTTTAAGGTCATCTGTGAGATTTGGGTGATTAGCACCGTAGGCATCGTCTGCAGCTTTCATACTGATAGTTGACATGCTGACGTTAAACTCTGCTTTATCTTTAGCGACGATAATGTTATCAACAGTGTAGCTACCGCGTTCACGGTTAGCAGTTTGGACCCAACCAAAAACTTTTGGAATTTCATCACCAGTTGGTTTGATATGATCAGTTTCATTATAGCTGTATTGAAGGCTATCTGAGAAATATTGGTTAAGTTCACCCTTGGCTTTATCCAAGTCATTAGAAACAAATTTACTGTAGTCTTTGCTTTCACCACCTAGAAGAACTGCATTGAAATAAGCGTCAATAGCCTTTTTAACATTGGTAGTTGTTTTACCATCGAAATCTTTTAGGCTAGTAGAAACTGTTTGTCCCTCTGTTTTTTCATCTTTTGATTCAAAATAGAGTTTATAGCTTTCGTCGTTGTTAACTTCGAAAAAGAGTGAGACAGTCTTGTAGTCGTCAGCTTCAAGCTTTCCAAAGTCATCTGTAGCGTCCTCTACGTTCTTATTTTTATTGAAGAGAGTAGGTAGGTCGCCCTTGTCGAGCTTGCTTGCTGTGACTTTCTTACCATCTTTATCTTTGAGGTAGAATTGTTTAGCAGATGTTTTGAGCTCATTTTCCATATCTTCCGAAGTATTCTCGAGTTTGAATGAAACTTCGACTAGGGTTTGGTCATCCTTGAGCTTGAGGTCGCTTCCTGACATATAGACAATATCGTTAACAGAAAGCTTGGCATCAAGTTTTGGCTTGGCACATGCTGAGAGCGTTAAGATGGCTGCTAGAGCAAGAGCCCCAGAGTAAAGATATTTTTTCATAAATAATCCCCCATTATTTTATTTAGGTTATAGGTCTATTGTATCATGAAATATGCCTTGAGATTATTAGAAAATTGGGTTTCAAGCCTTTTCTTATGCTATAATAGGATTACTATTGTAAAAAATGGAGAATCAAATGACAAAAACACCTTTTATTACGGCTGATAAACTTGAACAAATCACTGCAGAATTTCCAACACCTTTCCATCTTTACGATGAAAAAGGTATTCGTGAAACAGCGCGTGCAGTTAACGCAGCCTTTTCGTGGAATCCAGGTTTTAAAGAATTCTTTGCTGTAAAAGCTACACCTAATCCAGCAATCCTCAAAATCTTGAAGGAAGAAGGGTGTGGCGTCGATTGTGCGACCGATACAGAGCTTGTCATGAGTAAGAAAATTGGTTTTGATAGTAGCGCCATTAGCTTTACGTCTAATGATACACGTGCAGAAGAGTTTGTTTACGCTCGTGATATTAATGCGACAATTAACCTTGATGCTTACGAAGATATCTTTTTCTTGCAAGAGGCTGCAGGACTTCCTGAAACCCTTTCTTTGCGCTTTAACCCAGGGGGAGTCTTCTCTCTCGGTACTGATATCATGGATCATCCTGAAGAATCAAAATTTGGGATGACTAAGGAACAGCTCTTCAAAGGCTATGCTTACCTTAAAGAAAAAGGAGTGAAATCATTCGGCTTGCATGCTTTCTTAGCATCAAATACAGTAACGAATGAGTATTACCCAACCTTGGCTGCTCAACTGTTTGAATTGGCGGTAGAAATCAAGAATGAACTTGGTGTTAGTCTTGACTTTATCAACTTATCAGGTGGTGTTGGAGTGGACTACACACCAGCCAATAAACAAAATGATATTGCCGTTATCGGTGAAGGGGTTCATGCTAAATTTGATGAAATCCTTGTTCCGAATGGTCTTGGACATATCAGTATTTACACTGAACTTGGGCGTTTCATGACAGCACCTCATGGCCTTGTCGTTACTAAGGTTCTTCATATTAAGGACACTTATCGTCGCTATGTTGGTGTAGATGCTTCTGCGGTTAACTTGCTCCGTCCAGCTATGTACGATGCCTACCATCACATCACGAATATGACTAATCCAGATGGTGATATTCAAGTAGTTGATGTGACAGGCTCGCTTTGTGAAAATAATGATAAGTTTGCTAAGAACCGTGAATTGCCAGAAGCTCGTATTGGAGATACCTTGGTTATCCACGATACAGGTGCTCATGGTTTCTCAATGGGTTACAACTATAACGGACGTCTTCGTTCTGCAGAAATTCTCTACCAAGAAGATGGCACAGCTCGTATGATTCGTCGTGCAGAGACGATGAATGATTACTTTGCCACTCTTGATGGTTTTGATTTTGATATTTAACAAAAAAATAAGCTAGGCCTTAAAGGCTCTAGCTTATTTTACTTTAATGATGACAGCTTCAAGAATGATATCGGCTAACTCCTCAGGGGATTCGATACAGCCTTCTTTGAGCCATAGTGTTAAAATGGTAACAATGGTGCTAACATAAACTTCCAATGAATATTTGGCAGGGATATGATAGCTTTGTTCCATGAGCTCTGTAACATTTTCAATATCAGAGTTAAGGATAGTCTCGATAATGAATTCACGAATCATCTCATTGATGTTTGGAATGTGTGTCATCAAGGTGAGACAGAGTTTTTGATTTTCCTTAAGATATCGTAGCATTTCAGTGACAACACCCTCTTGGTAGGTCATGTCTTCCTGAAGAATACTTGAGATTTTATCTAAAATCTTTGAGAAGGTTGTTTCAACCAAATCTTCCTTATTTGAATAGTAGTAGTAGAAGGTCGGTCTGCTGAGATTTGCCTTCTTGATGATATCTGTGATGCTGATTTGTTCGAGTGAACTCTCCTCTAAGAGTTCAATAAATGCGTTGACAATTTTTCGTTCGGAAATAGTTGCTTCCTTGAGCATAAATAAACCCCTTTATATAAACATAATAATAATTCCACAACCTATATAATAACCTATTTTTGTTCTAGAAATCTTACAAGTCCTTTACAGTTGTAAGTGAAAAATACTGAAAGTCTCATTTTATCGGTATTTTAAACGAAAAAACTATTTTTCTAGACGTTTTTAAGAATCAACGTCTTATTTGTCAGTAGGGGCCATTTTTGCTATAATATAAGGTAAATCAACGTTATAGGAGAAATGAATTTATGAACACCGTCCTTTGGATTATTCTTGTTTTTGTAGCCCTTTTGGGTGGTTTTTATGGAGGCGCATACTTTGCCCGCAAACAAATGGAGAAAGAATTGGCTGAAAATCCTCGTTTGAATGTGGACGCTGTTCGTACCATGATGTCAGCTGCGGGTCAAAAACCAAATGAAGCAAAAGTGCGTCAAACATATAACCAAATTATCAAACAACAAAAACAAGCACTTGCAGATAGCAAGAAAAAGAAAAAATAATGGTGGGGAGCTGGGACGTGAATCTCAGCTTTTTACATGTAACCTAGGGGATAAGGAGGCAAGATGGATAATCGACCTATAGGATTTTTAGATTCTGGTGTCGGAGGACTGACGGTAGTACGTGAACTTAAACGTCAGTTGCCTCACGAGTCTATTGTTTATATTGGTGACTCTGCTAGGGCACCGTATGGTCCTAGACCGGCAGAACAAATCAGAGAGTATACCTGGCAGTTGGTTAAATTCCTTCTGACCAAAGATGTAAAGATGATTGTTATTGCCTGTAATACGGCAACAGCAGTAGTTTGGGAGGAAATCAAAGGAGCCTTGGATATCCCAGTGCTAGGTGTGGTTTTGCCTGGTTCTAGTGCGGCTATTAAGTCTAGCCAATCGGGTCATATTGGTGTCATTGGGACTCCAATGACGATTGCCTCTAACATCTATGAACAAAAAATTAAGCATTTGGCACCACAAATGAATGTCTTGAGTTTATCTTGTCCTCGTTTTGCCCCTATTGTTGAATCCAATGAAATTAACTCAAGTGTGGCTAAAAAGATTGTTTATGAGAGCATGGCACCTTTAGTCGGTAAGGTAGATACCTTGGTTTTGGGTTGCACCCATTACCCACTTTTACGTCCCATCATCCAAAATGTTATGGGGCCAAGTGTCAAGCTAATTGATAGCGGAGCGGAAACAGTTCGTGATGTTTCTGTTTTGCTCAATTATTTTGAGATTAATCGCAGCCGTGAAGTCGAAGACAAGACGGAAGAATATTACACCACAGCTAGTGTGCTAGGTTTTAAAGAAATCGCAGAACAATGGCTGGGTGAAGAAGTTGCTGTCCAACATGTCGATTTGGACAAGGAGTTAGAAAATGACTAAATCAATTTTTGAATATAAAGACGAACAAGAATGGTATTTGGCTAGTTTAGGAAGCTACAATCACTTGACTTGTTTTGGTGGTGATGAGGCCTATGAGCAATTTGTTGACTTTTTCCAAGCCTTGACTAACGTTTTGGCTGTTAGTGGCCTTCAGTTACATATTGCTAAACATTCTTCAGACCTTCGCTTAGTATCCTTTATTTTGGATTGCTTGAAAGAGGAAACTGGTCGTGACTTAGCTGTTACGCAACATCAAGGGGCTTTGGTAGTTAGTGAAGGAGATAAGCTTGTCTATGTGCATGTTCCTAGAGAAGGTGTCACCTTGAGTGATTTCTTTGGTTCTGATAATAAATCAGACTTTGGTGATGTCCTATTGATTGCGACACGCAATGAAGGAAAAACCAAGGAATTTCGTAAACTATTTGGAAAACTAGGCATTAAAGTAGAGAATCTTAATGATTATCCAGATCTTCCTGAAGTTGCCGAAACGGGTATGACCTTTGAAGAAAATGCACGCTTGAAGGCGGAAACCATTTCTGAATTAACTGGTAAAATGGTCCTTTCAGATGACTCTGGTTTGCAGGTAGATGTTCTTGGAGGTTTACCAGGAGTTTGGTCTGCACGCTTTGCAGGTCCTGATGCTACGGATGCTGAAAATAATGCTAAATTATTGCACGAGCTGGCTATGGTGCTTGATGATAGCAAACGTACTGCGAACTTCCATACGACCCTAGTTGTTGCAGCCCCTGGATGTGATAGTTTGGTTGTTGATGCCGACTGGAAGGGTTATATTGGCCGAGAACCTAAAGGTGACAATGGTTTTGGTTATGATCCACTCTTTTTAGTTGGTAATACGGGTAAAACGGCAGCAGAGCTTTCTGCAGAAGAGAAAAATGAACAATCTCACCGTGGACAAGCTGTTAAGAAACTTATGGAGGTCTTCCCAGCATGGCAGAACAAACAATAATCGTAATGAGCGACTCCCATGGAGAACGTGATATTATAGTAGATATAAAAAATCGTTATCAAGGGAAGGTAGATGCTATTTTCCACAACGGAGATTCTGAGTTAGAATCAAGTGATCCTGTTTGGGACGGTATCCATGTGGTTCGTGGTAACTGTGATTATGATTCAGGTTATCCAGAACGTTTGGTCGTTAAACTTGGTGATGTGATTATTGCACAAACACATGGTCATCTTTATGGCATTAATTTTACCTGGGACAAGTTAGATCTTTGGGCGCAACAAGAGGATGCAGATATTTGTCTCTATGGCCACTTGCATGCGGCAGCAGCTTGGCGAAATGGTAAGACAGTGTTTATCAACCCAGGTTCTGTTTCGCAGCCACGTGGGCCTATCCATGAGAAACTTTATGCTAAGGTGATTATAAACAGTGCAAAAATTCGTGTAGAATATTACACACGTGACCATGAACTTTATTCAGAACTTACACAGGAATTTGAACGATGATTGCTAAAGAATTTGAAGATTTTTTGTTGGCTCATTTAGATAATTATTTAATTCCATCAGATCAGGTTGCTATTTTTATTGATAGTCACAACGCTGATCATGTGGTCTTGCTTTTGACAAGCAATGGTTATTCGCGCGTTCCCGTTTTGACTAAGGATAAGCACTATCTTGGGACCATATCTTTGACAGATATTAAGCGTTATCAAGATGAACATAACTTGCAAGAGTGGGAGATGGTTAACCGTGATATCGGGCCGATGACATCAGATGTCGTGGAAACAGTGGAAGATAATGCCAATCTAAATGAGGTAATGCATAAGCTAGTTAATAATCCTTTCCTTCCTGTGGTTGACAGCCAAGGTATTTTCAAAGGAATTATCACACGAAAATCGATTCTAAAGGCGGTTAATAGCCTCTTACATGACTTTACACATGACTATATCATCATTCCAAAAACAACTGACAACTCAGATCACTGATTTTCTGGCTACTAAGATCATTTCGGAGAGTTCAAAGCAAGCTTATGCTTATGATCTTAAGCAGTTTGCAACATCGATTTCAGGACAAATTGATCAAACCAGTCTTAAGCTCTATGAAAACCAACTGAAGGAATGGAAGCCATCTGTACAAAAGCGTAAGCGCTCTGCGGTCAATCAATTTTTGCTATACCTCTATCAAAAGGGTGAATTAGAGAAATTTTTCAAACTATCAGAGAAGGTTACGATACCTTCTCAGGAGGATAAGTTGCGAATACTGGATCTTTCATCGCTTTATGAGGGGCGTGAAGGGGTTGGTAAGCTGGCTTGTCTGCTGATTCTAGAGTTGGGGCTCTTACCTTCAGAGATTTTGGAGTTGGACTGGGCCGATATTGACTTGGATTTTGGTGTTGTAACTGTGGCCAAGGGAAGCACTAAGCGTGTTCTCAGACTTGAAGCAGATGTGAAACAGTATTTGTTGGCTATTAAAGATGTGAACAGTCAGGGCTTGCTTTTGGGTAAGGTATATACTCGACAATGGCTGTATAAGCAAATCCAGACTTATGTTAGTGACTGTGGCTTATCGAATGTAACCGCTCAAGTCTTGCGTCAGCAATTTATTCTTATACAAATTGAAAAGGGAACGGGCGCCTTTGAACTTGCTCGTTTACTGGGACTAAAAAGTCCAGTGACCTTGGAGAAATACTATAAAATCTAATGGATATTAAGTTAAAAGATTTTGAGGGGCCACTGGATTTGTTGCTCCATCTGGTTTCTAAGTATGAGGTAGATATTTACGATGTCCCCATTGTTGAGGTTATTGAGCAATACTTGGCTTATTTGGCAACCTTGCAAGCCATGAAGCTTGAAGTTGCTGGGGAATATATGCTTATGGCTAGTCAGCTCATGCTGATTAAGAGTCGTAAGCTTCTGCCGACAGTGGTGGAAGCTGAGCCAGAAGCAGATGATCCAGAACTAGAGCTCTTGAGTCAGTTGGAAGAATATGCACGCTTCAAAGCAGCTAGTCAAGAGTTGGCTAAGCAGCATGAAGTGCGAGCTCAGTATTTTTCAAAACCAAAAGTTGAATTAGTTTATGAAGATGTGACGCTGAATCAGGATAAGACCATTCAAGACATTTTCTTGGCTTTTTCAAAAATCATGACTGAAAAGCAAGAAGAAATTCGTCGAAATCACACGACCATTGCGCGTGACGATTATAAAATTGAAGACATGATGCTGATTATTGAGGAAGCATTTGGCTCAAAAAATGAGCTATATCTGGATGAACTTTTCACAGATGCTAAAGATATGAATCAAGTAATCACCCTCTTTTTGGCAACTCTTGAATTGATTAAGGTCCATCGCATATCAGTACAACAGGAAACAATTTTTGGCACAATCACACTAAGAAAGGAATGGACGAATGAGTAGTCACTTAGCACGATTAGAAGCTTTACTTTTTGTGGCTGGTGAAGATGGTCTTAGTCTACGTACTATGGCACAGCTTTTGGAAATGCCAGTGACGGGTCTGACTCAGTCTTTGGGGAAATTGCAAGCTAAGTACGAGGCAGATGAGGATTCAGCTCTGTGTTTATTGGAATCATCAAATACCTATAAGTTAGTGACTAAACCAGATTTTGCAAGTCTCCTTCGTGACTATTCTAAAACGCCTATTAACCAGAGTCTATCACGAGCGAGTCTTGAGGTCCTCTCTATAGTTGCGTATAAACAGCCCATTACTCGTGCTGAAGTCGATGACATTAGAGGTGTTAATTCTAGTGGCGCTATTGCTAAACTTCAGGCCTTTGATCTTATTCAAGAGGCTGGTAAAAAGGATGCTGTCGGTCGTCCTAACCTATATGCGACTACTGATTATTTCCTAGACTATATGGGCATTAACAGTTTAGACGAGCTTGTGGCGATTGATCAACTAGAACTTGAAGATCAAGAAACGAGTCTCTTTAGGGAAGATGCTTCAGAGGAGCTTGAGGACTTGGACAATTAAGAGTAAACCTTGTTGAAACTAATCATTAAAAATAAAGAAACATAGCAGAGATGCTAGGTAGAAAGGATACAGCTTAAGCTGTAGAAAAAGAATGCGAATTAATAAATATATTGCCCACGCTGGTGTGGCCAGCCGTCGTAAGG
Source organism: Streptococcus sp. cx1 (assembly GCF_052384325.1). Classification (NCBI taxonomy): domain Bacteria; kingdom Bacillati; phylum Bacillota; class Bacilli; order Lactobacillales; family Streptococcaceae; genus Streptococcus; species Streptococcus sp. cx1. The sequence goes on from NZ_JBQSUN010000004.1 coordinate 119,680, forward strand.
CTGAGGAACTGATTAAAGAGGGTCGTGTGACCCTAAATGGTAAGACCGTTACGGAATTGGCAACAATTGTCAAAAATGGTGATATTGTAGAGGTAAATGGTAGCCCAATTTATAATGAAGAGAAGGTCTATTATCTTCTTAATAAACCACGAGGGGTTATTTCTTCGGTATCTGATGAGAAAAATCGTAAAACGGTGATTGACCTCATGCCCCACGTTAAGGAACGTATCTATCCTGTTGGTCGTCTTGACTGGGATACGACGGGGCTTCTTATTTTGACTAATGATGGTGACTTTACCGATAAGATGATTCACCCACGTAATGAGATTGACAAGGTTTATTTGGCGCGTGTCAAAGGTATTGCGACCAAGGAGAACCTTCGTCCTTTGACTCGTGGTGTGGTCATTGATGGTAAGAAAACAAAACCAGCACGTTACAATATTATCAAAGTAGACCATGAAAAGAACCGTTCAGTTGTTGAATTGACAATTCATGAAGGGCGTAACCACCAGGTTAAGAAAATGTTTGAATCAGTGGGCTTGCTTGTTGATAAGTTGTCACGTACGCGTTTTGGTACCCTTGATTTAACAGGGCTTCGCCCAGGTGAATCACGCCGTCTGAATAAGAAAGAAATCAGTCAGCTTCATAACGCTGCTGTCAATAAGGTTAAATAATGAAAAGATTTCTGATTGCCTTAGTAAGGGCTTATCAGAGATGGATTTCTCCACTATTTCCACCCTCTTGCCGTTTTCGTCCAACTTGTTCGGTTTATATGATCCAAGCCATAGAAATGCACGGTTTAAAGGGAGTTCTTATGGGAGTTGCCCGTATCTTGAGATGTCACCCTTTATCAGAGACTGGCGATGATCCGGTGCCGGATTATTTTAGTCTAAAACGTAATAAAACTCCTTTGGATAAATGAATCCAAAGGAGTTTTTCTATGCTTAAGTTTTTGACCAAGTTTTTGGCAGGAAGAGGAGTAGTAAAGGATAAATTTCCAAACGTCCTGCAATCATAGCAAATCCCATGATAAGCTTAGACAAAGGACTGAAAATAGCAAAGCTATCACTCGTTCCAAGTAAAGGTCCAATATTGTTAAAGGTTGAAGCAGCAGCGCTTGTCACAATCAAGAGGTCTTGATTATCCAGTGATAAAACAGTGACTAAACTTAGTATAATGAGTACATATACAGCTAAATATTTAAGAACACTGTGTTGAGTTTCTTTATCGAGAACACTTCCATTGATATGAAGTGACAGGATACGATTAGGATAGAGACTAGCCAGGGTCTGATTTCGTGCAATCTTAGCAATAATCATAGCACGGATAATCTTGAAACCACCGGCAGTAGAACCTGCTGATCCCCCGATAAACATCAGGAGGAGTAGGATATACTGAGAAAAGAGTGGCCATTTGGTAATATCCGTTAGACCAAAACCGGTTGTTGTGATGATAGTTGACACTTCGAAAAATGAGTATTTGAAAGAGTCAGCCAAATTGTGGTAGATCCCAAAAATATTGAGGAAAATCAAACCTGTTGAAATAGCCACAATCGCAAAGTAGGTACGTAGTTCTTCATCTTGGAAGAAAAACTTGATTTTGCGAAGGAGGATATAGAAATAAAGGTTGAAGTTAACCCCAAAGAGTAGGGTACCAACAGTAACCACATAGGTAATCAGATCACTGTGGTAGTGGGCGATAGAGTCATTATAGACAGCAAATCCCCCAGTACCTGCGCCCCCCATAGCAGTGATGATACTATCAAAGATTGGCATACCGCAAAGCCAGAGAATAACAGCAAAAATAACAAACATAGTCAGATAGATGATGTAAAGAATCTGAGCTGTATTTTTGAGCTTGGCAACGACTTTACCAAATACTGGACCAGGCACCTCTGCACGCATAACCTCATGGTGACCATTTTTACTGTTGTTCATGATGGCTAGGGCAAAGACCAATACCCCCATCCCTCCAATCAAGTGGGCGAAGCTTCGCCAGAAAAGTAGGGAGTGGGTAAGTACTCCAGTATCTGTGAGAATAGTAGCCCCCGAGGTTGTGAAACCAGAGCTCATCTCGAAAAAGGCATCAATGACACTTGGGATCTGACCAGCAAAGACGAAGGGCAATCCTCCAAAGAAAGACCAGAGCACCCAACAGAGGGCTACAATAAGCATTCCTTCTTTGGTGTAAATATGGTAGTTCTTTGGTTTAAAGAGAGTACCAAGCACCCCGAGAAAGAGGAGAACCCCCATCGTACCCAAGATGCTGGCAAATACTTTAGCATCTTCTTGATAAATAAGAGCGACGATAAGTGGCACAACCAAGAGAGCAGCCTCAATCAGTAGGAGCTTGGCAATAAGAAAACGGACAATAGATCGATTCATGGCAGCTTACCTCTTCAACAAGTCGTAAATGTGAGTTATATTTTGTAAGAGTGTAACAACCACGATTTTATCCCCAATAGCGAGCCTGTCTTCTCCTGTTGGGAAAATAGATTTTCCATTGCGGATAATAGCAGCGATAAGGACACCGTTAGCAAATTCAAGCTCAGAAAGTTTCTTTCCAGCGATTTTGTTATTTTCCTTAATTTGGAATTGCAAGGTTTCGATACGACCATTAGCCACATGGTGAAGGGCATCAAGACTAGAGTCTTTGGCATTAAAACGCCCGCGTACAAAGTGCATTACAGTGTCAACAGCGATACTCTTAGGAGTGACAATTGTTGTTGTCTCACGTGGATCGATAATCTCTAAGAGACTAGTACGGTTAACCTTAGTAATATTCTTGTGAATACCAAGGCTTTCGAGGAACATAGAGGTAATGATATTTTCCTCATCTACTCCAGTTAGGGTAGCTACGGCATCATAACTGGCTGCGCTTTCCTCGAGAAGAAGGTCTTTAGCAGTACCGTCACCTAAGATAACAGAAACTTCAGGGAAGACCTGACTAAAGGTTTGCGCACGGTCCATTTTTTGCTCAATCAATTTGACCTTAATACGATTGTTTTTCAAGATATTGAGCAAGTAGTAGGAGATGCGCCCAGCACCAATCAACAAAAGTTTTTTGATGCTTTTTGGCTTGATGTAACTGTGGAAAAGTGCCATATCAACACGTTTACCAGTGACATAAATCTTATCCCCAATTTGCATGGTAGCATTTCCATCTGGAATGATGAGTTCACCCTGACGGTGAATCGTACAAACTAGAATATTGCCGAATTTCCTACGGAATTGTTCCATTGTCATACCAGATAATTGGCTATTTTCAGTAACTTTAAATGCCATAAGAATAACGCGTCCATTAGCAAAAGTTTCAACTGATAGGGCGTTTGGAAATTCAACTGTATTGGCAATATAGCGAGCTGTTAAAAGTTCAGGGTTAACTACTAATGAGAATCCAAGAAAGTTCTTGTCTTTGAAATAAGCATTAGAGTATTCTGGGTTACGTACGCGAACAATAGTTTCTTTGGCACCCATTTGTTTAGCCAGAACTGCTGAAATCATGTTCACTTCATCTTTATCAGTCATCGCGATAAAGACGTCACAGTTGCTAACTTCGGCTTGTTCCAAAATTTTAAAATTAGCTCCATTTCCAGCAAAGCCCATAACATCATAGCGTTTGCTGAGGCGTTTGAGGACCTCTTCCTTTTCTTCAATTAAAATAACATCGTGCTTCTCTTCAACAAGAGAACGACAGAGTGCGGTACCGACCTTACCGGCACCTACGACAATAATACGCATGAGTTACCTCCAAATAATCATTACTATGATACTCTATTTTAGCGGAAAAATCACCCTTTTCAGCTAGCTTTATCAACTATTCCTATTTAAGTGAATAAAGGTAAAATTTTTCTTTAAATTGTCTTGACTTTTAGACCAGAAGTGCTAAAATATATTCAAAGATTCGTTATTTTAAATCTAACCTGTCATGATTTAAGCTAATGAACGTCCACAACCATGTCGTCTGCTGAGCTTGACTCCGGGCGACATGGTATTTTTTATGTCTAGGAGAATTGAGATGTCACGTAATCATATTGTCTTGTTTGAACCTCGTATTCCACAAAACACCGGAAATATTGCACGTACCTGTGCAGCGACTAATAGCCCTCTTCATATCATCCGTCCTATGGGCTTTCCAATTGATGACAAGAAAATGAAACGTGCAGGTTTAGACTACTGGGATAAGCTTGACATCACTTATTATGACAATTTGGCAGATTTCATGTCTAAAAATCAAGAGGGTCGTTTGCATTTAGTCACGAAATTTGCGGAAAAGACTTATTCAGAAGAGGCCTATGCCGATGGTGAGGACCACTATTTTATGTTTGGTCGTGAGGATACAGGCCTACCTGAAGATTTTATGCGTGAGCATCCTGAAAAAGCTATTCGTATTCCGATGAATGATGAACATGTGCGTAGTCTAAATGTGTCCAATACTGTTTGTATGATTGTTTACGAAGCGCTTCGCCAGCAACAATTTGAGGGGCTAGAGCTGAGTCACCGTTATCAGCATGATAAATTAAAATAGATACTTCATTTTGTTTTGAAAGAATAATTATAGTCATTGACTATCAACAGATTAGAAATCCATAATTTGAAAACCTTGTCACCAAGGTTTTTTTATGTTATCCTTAAAAGGTCTTCAGGGCAGGGTGAAACTCCCGACCGGCGGTGATTCTTTGGATAAGTCCGCGAGCGCAAGCTGATGAGGTGTGATTCCTCAACCGACAGTACAGTCTGGATGGAAGAAGACCAGTCTTTTTGCGTAGGCTTTTTTTGGCATGGGCAAATCCATTGGGAACTTCTTTCAAATTGTTAAAATTTGGAGGAATTTTTTTATGACAAATACACGTAAATTGGCTTACATTGCCATTTTATCCGCAGTTTCATTCTTGTTGCTTTATTTTTCATTTCCATTGATTCCAGCAGCAGATTTTTTGAAGGTTGATTTTTCAATCCTTCCTGTTCTTATTGCCTTGGTTATCTTTGATTTTAAGAGTGCCATTGGTGTTCTCTTGCTTCGTTCATTGTTGAAGCTCTTGCTAAACAATGGTGGACCAGGATCAATGATTGGACTTCCTATGAATTTTGTTGCTCTAGGCGTCTTTGTTTGGGGCCTAAGCTATTTTTGGAAGAAAAATCAAACAAGCAAGAATTATATTCTTGGTTCTGTTGTAGGAACTGTCTTGCTTACAGTTGTTATGGTTATTCTTAACTATATTTATGCAGTACCACTCTATGCTAAATTTGCCAACTTTGATATTGCGCAATTTATAGGTCTCTATAAATACCTTTTCGCTATGGTAGTACCTTTCAATTTACTTGAAGGTTTGATTTTTGCGCTAGCCTTTGCTTTGATTTATGCTCCACTTAAGTCTATTCTAGTAAAATTATAAATATGAAACACAAACACACACATTATACTTATGCTTCTTTTGCCTTATTGTTATTTGTTGCTCTCGGTTATATGGTTAAGTTCTATCCTGAAGCCTTGACAGGATTTGATAGCAACATTCAAACTTGGGTTCGAGGAGGCTTACCAGCAGGATTGACACGCTTTTTTAAAACTATTACCATGCTTGGGAATACGCCTGTACAGGCTATTATTGCAATCGTAGCAGTCATCTTGCTTTATCTACGTCAGTATAAATCAGAAGCTATCTTTGTGGGAGCCAGTGGGCTTCTCGCTAGTATCTTGATTGTAAGTTTGAAGTATATTTATCAGCGTCAGCGCCCATCAATTACGCATTTAGTGCATGCTAGTGGTTATTCTTTCCCTAGTGGTCATTCTTTGGGAACTTTTATGATTCTTGGAGCAATTGCCATTGTCCTTGCTCAGCGTTTGGAGAAAAAAGAATCTAAAATAGTAGTTTATGCTATTACTGGGCTTCTGATTTTCCTTGTTGGACTTTCGCGTATTTATGTGGGTGTTCATTATCCAACAGATGTTTTAGCTGGCTTTACCTTAGCCTTTGGGTTGCTTAATGCGATTTATCCAACTTATGACCGCATTCGCTTTGAATGGCGATTCCAAAGTAAACAGAAATAAAAAAACATGTAGTTTTGAACTGCATGTTTTTTGATACAAAGGAAGGTCTTTCCTATATAAAATGTATAAAAATAGCTTATTTTCACTATTGTTCTGTTAAAAATGCATTAACTGTATATTAATTATATTATAATTATGATATAATGTTTTTAAAATTTCGAAATAAAGGAGTGTCTCTTGAACATAAAAGACAGCATTGGAATAAGAATCAAAACTGAGCGTGAACGCCAGCAGATGTCACGTGAAGTGCTATGTTTAGATGGTGCGGAATTGACTGTTCGTCAGTTAATTCGCATTGAAAAAGGGGAGTCGCTCCCGTCTTTGGATAAATTATCTTATATTGCAAAACGTCTAGGAAAAAATATGACCGATTTATTGGATCATGACAGAATTGAGATTCCTGACACATACTATGAGATGAAAAATCGATTAATAAAGTATCCTTCCTATGGAGATAAGGAGAGAGTGAAACAAAAACTGGAACTTATCGAAGAAGTGTATGAGAATTTTTTTGATATTCTTCCAGAAGAAGAATTATTAACTTTAGATATTTTGGAAAATATACTGAGTTTCACTAGCTGGGAGGAGAGTCCCAAGGTTGAAGAAATATATGAGGATTTATTCGAACAGGTCAAAAAGAAGAAGAAATTTTCAACTAATGATTTATTAGTTATTGATTATTATCTCTATCATCTTTATGGAAGAAAGCAGTATGATAAAAAACTCTTTGATAGAATTGTTGATAGAGTCTTGAGACAGGAAATCCCGACAGATGATGCCTACAATATTGCTTTATTTAATGATTTGATGGCTATTGCTGCTTTAAAGATTTTTCATAAGTCCTTCTCAGATTTTTTAGTAGTTGTAGATAAAGCTTTGGCTGTTATAGAGAAATCACAGTTTCATAGTTATAAACCAGGTGTCTATATTTTAGAGGCTAAATATGAACTTCTGCATAAACAAAACAAGAAAAAAGCTGCAGAGAATTATGATAAGGCTATAATGTTCGCCTCTGTTTTAGAAGATTCGGTTTTGGAAGAAAAAATTAGGGAAGAGAAAGCAGCAGATGGTTTATAGAAATGGTGGTGACATAAATGTCACTACTTTTTTAATGGTTAAATGTTTATCATATAGTTAATAAAAATATTAAGGAGTCGAATTTTGAAGAACTTAAAAAAATTTTTAGTATTACTTATCGCAGTAGCACCTTTCTTTATCAATTATTATTAATAAGGAGTCACCATGTCAAAATATCCATATATTTCACAGGTTGATCAGCGTGATTGTGGTGTCGCTGCCTTGGCCATGATTCTTAAACACTATGGTTCATCTTATAGTTTAGCTTATTTGCGAGAGTTGGCTCAGACTTCTCGTGAAGGTACTTCTGCGCTTGGTTTGGTGGAAGCGGCCAAGCAGTTGGGTCTTGAAACTCAGGCTATTCGTGCGGATTTAGACTTGTTTAAACAAGAAAACCTATCTTATCCTTTTATTGTACATGTGGTTAAAGAAGGTGGGCTGCAACATTATTATACGGTGTTTGGTCAAATCAAGGGGCAGCTTGTTATTGGTGATCCAGATCCTAGCAAGAAGGTCATTAAAATGCCCTTAGAGGAATTTTCCAAAGAGTGGACGGGAGTTGCTCTCTTTTTTGTTCCAGGAGAAGCCTATACTAAATACAAAGAAGATGTATCTGGACTTCTTTCATTTTTACCAATTTTGTTTCGTCGTAAGGGTTTGATTGCAGTTATTGTCTTGCTGAGTTTTCTAGTGACCCTTGTTAATATTATTGGTTCTTATTATTTGCAAGCTATTATCGACCGCTTGATTCCTCAGGGGGCCTATAATCTTCTGACCATGATTTCGCTAGGCTTATGTATCTCTTATCTTGCTCAACAAGTTTTTACTTTTTTCAAAGATTATCTTCTACATCGATTGGGTAATTACCTGTCCATTGCTGTCATTCTTCCTTATATCAAGCATGTCCTTTTCTTGCCTATTAGTTTCTTTAGTTCACGTCGTACTGGTGAAATCACGTCACGTTTTGGAGATGCTAACACTATTATTGATGCTCTAGCTTCAACGATTTTATCGATTTTCCTAGATGTGACCATTGTGATGACTCTAGCTGTGGCTCTTATTGTACAAAATCAGTCACTTTTTTTGATGACTCTCACGGTAGTTCCTCTTTATGTTTTAATCATTGTGGCATTCTATAAGCTTTTTGAAAAGGAAAATTATCAATTGATGGAGGCAAATAGTCAGGTTAATACCGCTGTTATTGATGATTTGCGAGGTATTGAAACTTTAAAATCCTTGAGGGTTGAGGAAAGACGCTATCGGGAAATTGAGGTGAAATTCCATGACTATTTGAAGAAGTCTTTGTCTAAGGCCAAGTGGCAATTAACGCAGGATGGGTTAAAGACAGGGGTTCAGTTAGTTTCTAATGTCTTTATCCTCTGGTATGGGGCACAATTGGTCATGGAAGGGCAACTATCTGCAGGTCAGTTGATTACCTATAATATGTTGTTGAATTATTTTACAACTCCTTTAATTAATATCATCAATCTCCAATCTAAAATTCAGCAAGCCAAAGTCGCCAATAATCGTCTTCAAGAAGTTTATGTTGTGGACAAGGAAGAAAAAGGAAAACTTAAAGAGTTATCTTTTAAACAACTTGCTTTTAAAGGAGTCAGTCACCGTTTTAGTTATCAGCAAGAGACTCTTAGTAAGATTGATTTAACGATTTATAAGGGTGAGAAAATCGCCCTCATGGGTAAAAGTGGATCTGGAAAAACGACCTTAGCTAAAATGTTGTCAGGTTATTATACGAAATCTAGTGGTCATGTAATCCTAGATAAAGATGCTATTAGCCATGCGGAGTTGCGTCAAATGGTGACTTACGTTCCCCAGCAGACCTATGTGTTTACGGGAACCATTTTAGAAAATCTGCTATTAGGATTTGAAGGAGAAGTTGACGAGAAAAAACTTCTTAAAGTTTGCCAACAAGCTGATATCTTAGAGGATATTCAAAAAATGCCACTAGGCTTTCAGACCCAAGTATCTGAAGATGGAGGTCTGTCTGGCGGTCAAAAACAAAGATTAGCTATAGCAAGGGCTCTATTGTCCAAACAACCAATCTTGATTTTTGATGAAGCTACAAGTGGTCTCGATAGTGATACTGAAAGCAGGGTCATGGCTAACCTTGCTAAGATTAAACGAACAATGATTTTTATTGCTCACCGCAATAGTGTACGTCAACATGTCAGTCGTGTAGTGACCATGGTGAGTGGCCAGATTGAGTCAGACAGTCCTAATTTCAATCCATTCCAGTTTATTTAAAATAATCTTCCTATTATATATGTAGAAAACTTAAGAAGTCTAAATTTTCACATCTTGCACCTATCTTATTAATATAGTATACTGGTAGCAGACTATTAAGAGGTGTAAACATGTTAGAGGCATATAAAAATTTTTGGTTAGGCTATCTCGATTTTTATGGTCGTACAAAACGACCAGACTATTGGTGGGTTGTCTTGATTAATGGAATTATCGGTAGTTTGATTTTCCTACTGATGGACTTACTTGGGGAAACAAGAGCTGCTGGCTTTACATTGACAGCTTTCATTCTATTTATAGCAGCAACGGCGCTTCCTACAATTTCTATTCAGATTCGTCGTCTGCGTGATGCCAATTTCAATGTTGCTTGGATTGTATTAAAAGCAACTCCATTAACAGTAGCTCTTTGGGTGATGTATGCCTTTCCCACAAGAGATTCAAAATAATTCCAATATAAAAAGGGTGAAACTAGTTAATCTAGTTCCACTCTTTTTTCTTATAAAATAAAGCTACCTAAGAGGCTAACCAAGGTGAAGCTGATAGTTGCATAAAATACAGCGAGACGGGTTGCCTGGATAGGCTTATAAAGTCTAATAAGTGTTAGGACACACCAAATAAAGAGTACTGTGACAAACCAACCTGATAGTAAGCGACGTGGCGTTACACCATAGAGTGCTATATAAACTCCAAAGAGTTTCCAGCCGGCGATAAGGGCAAAGAGGCTAGCAAAAGTAAAGAGTAGGGTACTCAACAAACGAAGCCCCTTATGGGTGAAGAAGTTTTCTTTAGAAAAAATATAAAGTCCAGCTAGGATTCCCAAGTTAAGGGTAGAGACTCGAACTAATTGCCAGAAGCCCTGAACAGCAATATGTGAGGCTTGATGGGCTGGAATGTTGACTTGGTTGAGAGAAAGGAGTTCTCCCATTTGACTAGTGGCAGTTAATATGAATAGGGCATAAGTAAGGCAGAGGCTTCCGAGTACGATATAAGCTGCTACTTTTGGAAACTGACGGGTTGTTTTAAGACGGCCTTCAAATCGTTTTTGACTAAGTGGCTTTTCTTTTGCCAAATAGGTTGCAATGAGTTGAGCAAAAAGTCCTAGAGCCAGAGGGATACTGGTTATTAAACGAGAGAACAATAATCCGTTATCCTTGAAGGTGATAGTGAAATCAAGTAGAGTAGCGAGTGTCTGGAAGAACTGTTGCCAGAGTTGTCCGAAAGCAGGCAAGACCTGACTAAGCTGACTAGCAGCGAATACAGTCAGTACCAAGGCAATCATGATACTAATGAGAATCATCCATTTGTGGTTCTGAACTGCATGTTTTTCTTCTTCAGAGAGCTCTTGTTTAGGTGTTGTTTTATAGAGTAGTGTCCAGGCTCCGATAAAGAAATATTTCAGTGGGAAGATGCAGCTAGTGTATATGAGGTCTAGCCAAACCATAATTCCCAAACGGTCTTGACTACTTTGTCCAGTACGTGCCATTAAGTAAAGGAGGATACTCGCATGAAGGCAAAGAATCTGAGCGCTCCCCCAGTTGTCGTGCAGACCCCAAAGACTAATTTGTAAACCTTGTAGTAGACTAGTGACCATAAATATTACCGATTCAAGTCGCATTCCCTTTGCTTTTCCACCTAATAGACGGCAGCCCAGTTCAATCGTACTTATCAAGACAACGGTTGCTGGAAAGGCAAAGGAAAAATGGGTCAAGTAAGTGACATATAGGAAGCAGGCCACGAGACAGGCGACAATCAGTCCCTTAATTTTCCAAATGTCTTTTGGTGAAAAATATTCCAAGAGTTTCTTGGTTTTGGTTTGAAGACTAGTCTTTTCGTCGGAATATTCCTGGGAGACTGGCTGTAAATTAGTAGTATAGTCATTTGTTTCCATCATAATTCTCCTTTTGGATGTTAGTCCAAAAAAGACTTTATCATAAAAAACGTTCATCTTTGTCACCCAACTGTAAAATTACTAAAAATAGGTCTATGGACTTAGGTCTGGAGAATGAGTTGGAAAAATAGGCGAGAAAAAAATATAATGCTCACATTGGATGATAGATTGTACGGACTATATTGTCAGAAACAGTCAAATACTAAAGGAAGCTTTTTATAGATTAACTGTTTATTTATCTGGGATTAAGCAAAGGACTCCTATTGAGAATTACCAAATGTAATGTCATTTTTTGACACCACATGTTAGCTTGACTAATATGTAAATGTTGCAAAATTTCTGAAAATTCGTTGACATGTGTTGTCAAAGTAGTATGATATTAACATAAAAAACTTAGGAGGTTCTTATGTTAGGTGTCATCCTACTCTATGTTGGTATGGTTTTGATGAGTAATGGACTCCATCGTTTAGAGGGTATTCCTGATAAGTCAAATGTTGTCATGAATATCTTTACGGGTGGTTTGGGGTTGATTCTCAACATTATTGTCATTGCTTATGGAGCTTGTACAGGGCAAGGCGCTGAATGGTTTTATGGTAGCGCCACTGGCCTTTTATTTGCCTTCACCTACCTTTACTCAGCTATCAATACGATTTTCGATTTTGATCAACGTTTGTATGGGTGGTTTAGTTTATTTGTGGCGATTAATACGCTACCAGCAGGGATTCTTTGCTTAACATCTGGATACGGTGGTAATGCTTGGTATGGTATTATTTGGTTCTTGTGGGGTATTCTATGGCTAACTGCCTTTATTGAAATTAACCTTAAGAAGCACCTAGGGAAATTTGTCCCTTACCTAGCTATTTTTGAAGGAATTGTAACAGCTTGGATTCCAGGGCTTTTGATGCTTTGGGGCAAGTGGTAAGCATTGATTTAAGGAGGAAAAACGATGCAATTGACAATGCGTGAGCAGGAAAAAATGATGATTAGCCTTGCGGCTATGATTGCTCAACGACGTAAAGATAAAGGAATCAAATTGAATCATCCAGAAGCGGTTGCTTTGATTACAGACTATGTGCTTGAAGGTGCAAGAGAAGGTAAAACTGTTGCCCAATTGATGGATGAAGCTCGCAATCTTTTAACACGTGAAGATGTTATGGAAGGTATTGCGGAAATGATTCCAATGATTCAAGTTGAAGCTACTTTTACGGACAGTACAAAACTGGTTACTGTTCATGATCCTATTCAGTAAGGAGAAATGTAATGATTCCAGGTGAATACCATGTGGCGAGTGAGCCAATTGATTATAACGGTGGTTACGAAGCCATTAGTCTTGAAGTGAAAAATGTGGGTGACCGTGCTGCTCAAGTGGGCTCTCACTACCATTTTTATGAAGCAAACGAAGCTGGTCTTCAGTTTGATCGTGAAAAGGCGCGAGGCAAACGTCTAGATATTCCAGCAGGTACAGCCATTCGTTTTGAGCCAGGTGAAACGAAAACAGTACAACTTATTGACTTTGGAGGGAAACGTCGTATTTTTGGTTTCAATAACAAGGTCAATGGTTTCTTAGACTAGAAAGAGGACAAATCGATGAGTTTTAAAATGGATCGTGAAGAGTATGCTCAACACTACGGACCAACTGTAGGTGATAGCGTACGTCTTGGAGATACCAATCTTTTTGCAGCCATTGAAAAAGACTTTACTGTTTATGGACAGGAATCTAAGTTTGGTGGCGGTAAAGTTTTGCGTGATGGTATGGGTGTTAGTGCTACGGAAACACGTGACAATCCATCAGTTGTTGATACCATTATTACAGGTGCAACCATCATTGACTATACAGGTATTATTAAAGCAGATATCGGTATTCGTGATGGTAAGATTGTTGCTATTGGTCGCGGTGGTAACCCAGATACAATGGACAATGTGGACTTTGTTGTGGGTGCTAGTACAGAAGCCATTGCTGCAGAAGGTTTGATTGTGACTGCTGGTGGTATTGACCTCCACGTACATTATATTTCTGCTGACCTTCCTGAATTTGGTTTGGATAATGGAATTACGACCCTCTTTGGTGGTGGTACTGGTCCCGCTGACGGTAGTAATGCAACAACATGTACACCAGGTAAATTCCATATTACTCGTATGTTGCAAGCTGTTGATGATATGCCTGCTAACTTTGGTTTCCTTGCCAAAGGTGTTGGTTCTGAGACTGAAGTGGTTGAAGAGCAAATTAAAGCTGGTGCAGCAGGAATTAAGACACACGAGGACTGGGGTGCGACTTACGCAGGAATCGATAATTCCCTTAAAGTTGCGGATAAATACGATGTTTCCTTTGCGGTCCACACTGACTCTTTGAATGAGGGTGGATTTATGGAAAATACTTTGGAATCCTTCCAAGGTCGTACCGTTCATACCTTCCATACCGAAGGTTCAGGTGGTGGACATGCTCCAGATATCATGGTCTTTGCTGGTAAGGAAAATATTTTGCCATCATCAACTAACCCAACTAACCCATACACCACAAATGCTATTGGTGAGTTGTTAGATATGGTTATGGTTTGTCACCACTTGGATCCAAAAATCCCAGAAGACGTCTCTTTTGCTGAATCACGTGTACGTAAACAAACTGTGGCTGCAGAAGACGTTCTTCACGATATGGGTGCCCTTAGTATCATGACTTCAGATGCCATGGCAATGGGACGTGTCGGTGAAGTAGCAATGCGTTGTTGGCAACTAGCTGATAAGATGAAGGCTCAGCGTGGTCCACTTGAAGGGGATTCAGAGTTTAACGATAATAACCGTATCAAACGTTACGTGGCTAAATATACAATTAACCCTGCTATCACTAACGGTATTGCAGACTATATCGGTTCTGTAGAAGTTGGTAAATTTGCAGATTTGGTTATCTGGGAACCAGCACAATTTGGTGCAAAACCTAAGTTGGTGCTTAAGGGTGGTATGTTAACTTATGGTGTTATGGGTGACGCTGGTTCAAGTCTTCCAACACCTCAACCACGTATCATGCGTAAATTATATGGTGCTTACGGTCAAGCGGTTCATGAAACAAATCTAACGTTTGTCTCTCAATATGCTTATGATCACGGTATCAAAGAAGAAATTGGTTTGAATAAGATTGTTCTTCCTGTTAAGAATACGCGTAACTTGACTAAGCGTGATATGAAGCTTAATGACTACGCTCCAAAAACAATCCGTATCGATCCACAGACCTTTGATGTCTTTATTGATGATGAGTTGGTTACTTGTGAGCCAATCCATACGACATCATTGTCTCAACGTTATTTCTTGTTCTAAGGAAGACGCTATATAAATGAGGCTGGAATTTTTCCTCCAACCTCTTTTGTATTTTATAGCCATAACGTTTTTAGTGCTTTATTAAGTTGCTATATGAGTTTGATGCTAGATTTTTAAAATGTAATAGAAAAGGAAAAAGTATGATTTTTACAAAAGTAGACGCTCTTGTTAAAGATATCGATGTGGATAAATACCATATTGAAACAGTCATTCTTTCGAGTGACGATCTTAACAAAAAAATTATTCGTGTGAAGAGTGATCATGGGAATGAATTTGGTATTCGTCTTGATAAGGGACAAAAATTGCAAAATGGATCTGCCTTTTTTATCGATGATCACCATGTCCTTGCTATTGGTGTTGAGTCACAGGATTTGATTGTCATCTCACCTAAAGATATGGATGAAATGGGAATCACAGCTCACATTCTTGGGAATACTCATAAACCGATTGAGGTGAAAGATGCCAAGATTTATTTAGAGGTTGACCCAGTTGTAGAGCAAGTCTTGACTCAAAAAGAGATTGCCTACACGATTGAAGAAGTGGTCCTTGATAAACCCCTACGCCATGTGAATTTAACTGCCCATGAACATTAATCCCTTTGCTAATGTGTCTTTGCAAGATTATCTTGAAATTGTGCAAATTGTCGATTCAACCTTTCCAATTGGATCATTTAACCACTCATTTGGGATGGAAAATTATCTGCGTGAAGACACTGTAACAGATGATAAAGGTTACGAAGAGTGGCAAGAAGCCTATTTAGCTAGTCAGTTTAAATATGGTGAAGGTCTTGTAATCAAACTGGTTTATGATGCTATGGTTACAGATAACATAGAGCAGGTTTGGCATTATGATAAGGTCTTGACAGTTTCGACGCAAGCACGTGAAACAAGACAGGGGACTAAGATGATTGCTAAACAAATGCTTCGACTCATTCAAAGGCTTCATGCTATTCCGGTATTGGATGACTATCAGTCTAAAATACGTGAGGGTGAGGTTTTCGGCAATCCAGCTATTGTCTTTGCGCTCTATGTGTTTAACAAGGGCTTGGGATGTAATGAAGCCATAGCACTTTATGGCTATAGCGTGATTTCGACGATGGTTCAAAATGCTGTGCGTGCCATTCCCCTTGGACAGTTTGCTGGACAGGAGATTGTTTTACGTAGCTTTTCACAATTAGAAAAAATGACACAAGAAATTCAAGAATTGGATGCGTCCTACCTTGGGGCCAATACGCCTGGTCTTGAATTAGCTCAGATGAAACATGAAACACAGGTATTCCGCCTATTCATGTCCTAAAATATCAACAAGGTTGAGAGGAAAAAACAATGACAAAACGTACTGTAATTATTGGAGTTGGTGGACCTGTTGGTTCAGGTAAAACCCTTTTGCTTGAGCGTCTTACACGACGTATGTCCGACTTAAATTTAGCAGTTATTACTAACGATATCTATACAAAAGAAGATGCCCTTTTCTTGGCTAAAAATTCAAGCTTAGACGAAGACCGTATCATTGGTGTAGAAACTGGTGGATGTCCTCATACTGCGATTCGTGAGGATGCCTCTATGAACTTTGAAGCGATTGAAACTCTTCAAGAGCGCTTTAACCATGATTTGGATGTTATTTTCCTTGAAAGTGGAGGAGACAACTTGGCTGCAACCTTCAGCCCTGATTTGGTTGATTTTACCATTTATATTATTGACGTTGCTCAGGGTGAAAAAATCCCACGTAAGGCTGGTCAAGGGATGATTAAGAGTGATTTGTTCTTGATTAATAAGACTGATCTTGCACCTTATGTTGGAGCCAACCTAGACCGTATGCGTGAAGATACACTTCATTTCCGTAACGAAGATTCTTTCATTTTCACAAATTTGAATAATGATGACAATGTTAAGGAAGTGGAAGAATGTATTCGTAAGAATTTCCTACTAGAGGACTTGTAAGATGACACAAGTTTACGATGGCTTTGTCCATCTTGGATTTTCAAACAGAAATGGTCGTACAATTTCCCACAAGAAATATCAAGAAGGTAACTCTCGAGTATCGGCAGATAATTCAGATGCCAATGGCGTTCCTTACTATTTCCTAATTAATATGGGTGGGGGCTTTGTCGAGGGTGAGCAGTATCAAGTGACCATTGATGTTAATAAAGATGCTCATGCCTTGGTGACAACTCAAACACCTACCTATGTTTACAAGTGTGAGAAAGGACAGTTGACACAACAGAATACGTCTATCACACTTGAAGAAAATAGTTATTTGGAGTACATGGCTGATGAAGTTATTCCCTATTTAAAATCACGCTATTTCCAAACAAGTCGTATTGATATGGATAAGTCTGCCCACTTGATTTATTCAGATGGTGTAACGGCAGGTTGGTCTCATGAGGATTTACCGTTTCAATACCATTATTTTCGTAATTTGACACAAATTTACCAAGATAATGAACTTGTTTATAGCGATCAGACTCTCTTAGAGCCTCAGAAACAAGATATGTTTAAACTTGGTTATTTTGAAGGCTGGCGTAATTACAATAGCTTGGTAATGGTGTCACCAAATATTGACGAGGCTTTTGTTAAGGCTTTGCAGAAGTACTTAGAAGGGCTAAATCTTGAGTCTGATTTTGCCATTTCATCCTTAGATATCCCAGGTTTGGTGTTACGTATCTTAGGAAAAACTGCTGAGGATAATCGTCGCGTCATTTATTCTTGTGCAGACTATTTTAGACAAGAAATACATGGATTAACCCCTTTGAATTTGAGAAAAAATGATATGAGGAGATAAAAAATGCATATTCCTGAAAATTACTTAAGCCCTATGACTTGTGCGGCAATGGGGGCAGTTATGTTGCCTATTTGGTATAAGGCTGTCAAGGAAGTGAAGGTAAAGGTTGAAACTGATAAAAAAACGATTCCTATGTTGGGAATCGGGACTTCCTTGTCCTTCCTTATCATGATGTTTAATCTTCCAGCCCCAGGTGGAACGAGTGCCCATGCTGTTGGGGCAGTGCTAATTGCTATATTGTTAGGACCTTGGGCCTCCTGTTTAGCAGTTAGTGTGGCTCTAGCTATGCAGGCTTTGCTATTTGGTGATGGTGGGATTTTGGCCTTTGGTGCGAATGCCTTTTGTATGGCTGTTGTCATGCCATTTATGGGTTATGCTGTTTATAAACTCTTGAATAAGTGGACAAAGAACAGGATAATTGCTAGCTTTTTTGGAGGTTATATTGGAATTGTAGTTGCGGCCCTGACTGTTGCGGTTTTACTAGGAATTCAACCGATTCTCTTTAAAGATAGCAGTGGTAATCCGCTTTACAATCCATACCCTTTGAGAGTGACGCTTCCAGTAATGGGCTTGACTCACCTGCTTATCGGTCTGGTAGAAGGATTTTTCACAGCCGGTGTTCAAGAATTCATTGAACGTTTGAATATTGATAATACTCAGGAAATAACGACTAAGAAACTACGTCCTTTATTGCTCTTTATCTTAGCCTTAATTATCCTAACACCACTTGGTTTATTGGCGACGGGAACAGCTTTTGCAGAATGGGATGTCAAAGAGTTGGTAGAAAAATTGTCTCATTACCATGTGGAAGCCCAAGCGCCAAAAGGAATGTTGAATGGTTTTTCATTCAATGCCCTCTTCCCAGATTATAGTATCGCAGGTATTCCAGAAGTTTTGGGTTATATCCTGAGCGCTGCCTCTGCTGTTTTGATTTTCTTCATACTCTATCGCTTGATTTTCGGTAGAAAGGTTGAAAAATGATTCTTCCAGATTGGATGTCGGAAGAGCGCCCAGTAGTCACTAAAGTCGGTAGAAATAACTTTCTTATCCGGAATCGTCACCATCTGGAAGCTCTTCTTCAAAAGTTTGAAACGCATCCTTTAAAAGTAGCATCAGTCTTTCATCCAACAGCTAAGGTTTTACTTCTCTTTTTCTTACTTGTTTCAGTGGGAATTAGCCGAAATCTCACAGTTTTGTGGATTGTAGCCTTGTTTTTAGGAGCTGGCGTGGCTTTTTTACCGCATTCTGTTTTAGTAAGAACTTTGAAAAAAACTGTAGTGTTGTTGATCTTCCCTTTAGTTCTTTATCTACCGCATCTCTTACTTAGCGGAGGTCAATCGCTCTTTCTTTTTAGACTTCCTTTGATTGCCGTAGCCATTGCTTATTATTCAGAGACAAGTACAATAAGTGAGATGCTAGTGGCATTAAAAGGGTTGCATTTTCCTGATCTTGTTCTGCTCCAGTTAGATATCACCATAAAATATATCGATGTCTTTGGAAAACAATTAATGGATTTGCTCAAAGGGATTGAAGCACGAAGCTTTGGCGGCAACCATCGTTTCCGGATTGGAAGTAATATCTGGGGAATTTTATACCTTAAAGCTATACGCTATGGTGAGGAACTGACTCAAGCCATGGAAGCACGTTGCTTTGTTGGTGAGTATGTCAAGTCATCACAGTCATTCACATGGAAGGACTGGCTGGCCTTGATAGGTCTAGTAGCAGTGATTTTAGGACAGATTCTGTTAGGAGGATGAGATGTTTCAATTGAAACAAGTGGCCTGTGCCTATGAACAAAAAAAGGTCTTTACTGGTCTTGATTTGGAGATTAGACAAGGACAATATGTGATGTTGATGGGGGAAAATGGGACTGGAAAATCAAGTCTTATCAGTTTATTAACTGGCTTCAAGCAGGAAGAATCTGGTCGCATTCTTTTCTTAGGGAAGGACCTCAAAGAATGGCTGAAGGACAAACGTCAAAAACGAGATTTTTATAGTCGCCTCGGAATCCTCTTTCAGGATGTGGATAGTCAGTTATTTAATAGTACTGTCTATGATGAGATTGCTTTTGGTCCTCGCCAGCTAGGTCTAACCGAAGAAGAAGTCTCACAGCGCGTTCAAGACACGCTATCCCTGCTTAAAATTGAAGATTTAAGAGATCGCGTTCCCTATCAACTGTCTGGTGGAGAAAAGAAGAAAGTGGCTTTTGCCAGTATCATGGTAACTAATCCAGATGTGTATATTCTTGATGAACCCTTCAATAATCTTTCTAAAGAATATGAAGAATTTTTTAGGGAACTTCTACATGACCTTCATTCAGCTGGAAAAACTATTATCATGTCTGCTCACCACTTCAAGCACCTTCATCATGAAAAGGCTGATGTTCTTCTTTTCGAAGATGGCAAAGCTGATTTCTTTCCTGCCCAGGAAGTGCTCAGTAACCAGCAAGTAGTTGAGCGTTTGTCACATTATTAATAAGGATAAGTAGGAAATCGTTCTAGGTTTCCTACTTTTTTCTTTGTCAAACAATTGATATTTTTAGGTGATAGTATTTTCTTATCACCTTGATTATGTTTAAGTATTAGTTAAGCTTAGTGAATTCTGTTACAATAAAAACAATCAATCTCAAAGGAGAGTATTATGAAACTTAAAAAAATTCTTGGAATTACGGGTGTAGCCATTGCTTCAGTAGCTTTGCTTGCTGCATGTTCATCTAAATCATCAAAAGAAGCATCTAAATCTTCAGGTGCTAAAGAAACAATTAACTTTGCCACTGTTGGGACAACAGCACCGTTCTCATATGAAGAAAACGGTGAATTGACTGGTTACGATGTGGAAGTGGCCAAAGCAGTCTTCAAAGACTCTGACAAATATGAAGTGAAATTCCAAAAAACAGAATGGTCTTCAGTCTTCACAGGTCTTGACTCAGCTAAATACCAAATGGCTGGGAACAATATCTCTTATTCAGAAGAACGTGACCAAAAATACCTCTTCTCATATCCAATTGGTACCACACCAGCTGTTTTGACTGTTCCAAAAGATAGTAATATTAAGAAATATGATGATATTGCTGGACACTCAACGCAGGTTGTTCAAGGAACATCGACAGCTACTCAATTGACAGAGTTTAATGAGAAACATTCAGACAAGCCAGTTGAACTTAACTACACAAATGAAAATATTACACAAATGTTGACAAGTTTGAATGAAGGTAAGTACGACTTCAAGATTTTTGATGCACCAACTGTTAATGCAATCATCAAAAACAATAAATTGAGCAACTTGAAGACGATTGAGCTTAAATCTGATCAACAACCATACATCTACTTCTTGTTCGCAGATAACCAAAAAGATCTTCAAAAATTTGTAAACAAACGTTTGGAAGAACTCCAAAAAGATGGTACTTTGGCTAAGTTGGCTGAAAAATTCCTTGGAAACAAAGATTATATTCCAACTAAAGACGCTTTGAAAGTTCCAAGCAAAAAATAAGAAAGGAGCTGGGAATGAATCTCAGCTTTTTCATATAATTAAAATCTAGGACATGTTATAGTTAAAAACTATAGATATATACAATTATAAACAATTTGCTACAATTCTTATCCTATGGGATAATAATTTTACACTTAAAACAATTAAAGGGAGTTCGTTATGAAACTTAAAAAAATTCTTGGAATTACAGGATTGGCAGTCGCTTCAACAGTAGCTTTGGCTGCTTGTGGTGCTGGCGGTAACAAATCAGCTAAAGATGATAAAACATTAACAGTTGGTGTCATGACTTTGGATGACACTACTGAGCCATTGTGGGATAAAGTCAAAGAATTGGCTAAAGACAAGGGTGTTACTATCGAGTTGAAAGAGTTCACAGACTACAACCAACCAAATGAAGCCCTTAAAAACGGCGAAATCGATGTTAATGCTTTCCAACACATTTATTTCTTGAACAACTGGAACAAAGAAAATAAAGGTGATGTTGTTGCGGCAGCTGACACACTTCTTAGCCCAATCCACCTTTTCTCAGGTACTGAAAACGGAAAGGCTAAGTATAAAGATGTTAAAGAGCTTCCAGATGGAGCTACTATCTCAGTACCTAACGATGGTACAAACGAAAGCCGTGCGTTGACACTTCTTCAAACAGCTGGTTTGATTAAGTTGGATGTTAAAGATGGTGAATTGGCAACTATCAAGAACATTTCTGAAAATCCAAAGAAATTGGATATCAAAGAAATCGCAGCTGAACAAGCTGCCCAAACTCTTTCATCTGTTGATGCAGCAGTTGTTAACAACTCATACGCACAACAACAAAACGTTGACTATGACACAACTCTCTTCCAAGAAGATCCAAGCCAAGATTTAAAAGATTGGGTCAATATCATTGCAGCTAATAAAGATTGGGAAAAATCAAATAAAGTTGATGCTATCAAGACTTTGATTAAAGCCTACCAAAATGATGAAGTAGCGCAAATCATCTATGATGCATCTAACAAGGTTGACCTTCCAGCATGGAAAGGCGCCCCAACACAAGATCAATTGAAAGCTAATTCAAAGAAATAAGCTAAGGACAGAGGGCGTGTGAGAGCACGCCGTTTTGTCGTGTATGAAGGAGACGATTTGATGGCATTTTCAAGTGAAGAAGAGCAGTTACGGAAATTTCGTAACGATGAAATTGCTCAGCACTATTTTGAAGTTTTGCGGACTTTGATTTCTAAAAAATCTATTTTTGCTCAAAATATTGGTCTCTATGATGTGGCTGCTTACCTTGGTGAGATTTTCTCTGGTGTTGGTGCAGAGGTGACAATTGACGAGACCTATACGGCACCTTTTGTCTTGGCAAAATTCAAGAGTCCAAATCCAGATGCGAAAACAATTATTTTCTATCAACACTATGATACGGTTCCTGCGGATAATGATCAGCCATGGACAGATGAACCTTTCCGTCTGACTGTTCGTAAGGGCTACATGTATGGTCGTGGTGTTGATGATGATAAGGGGCATATTACAGCTCGTTTGACAGCCCTTCGGAAATATATTCGAGAAGTTGGCGACCTTCCTGTAAATATTACGTTTATGATGGAAGGGGCTGAAGAATCTGCATCAACTGACCTTGAAAAATATTTGGAAAAATACCGAGATGACCTTCTTCCAGCAGACCTATTGGTTTGGGAACAAGGAAATCGAAATAGTAAAGGTCAATTGGAAATCACAGGGGGCAACAAGGGGATTATTACCTTTGACTTGTCTGTCGAGAGTGCTGATGTTGATATCCACTCTAAATTTGGTGCCGTGATTGAATCGGCCTCATGGTACTTGCTCAACGCTATCTCAAGCATGAGAGATGATCAGGGACGTATCCTTATCGACGGCATCTATGAAAAGATTGTCCAACCAAACGAACGAGAGATGGATCTTATCGAAACTTATGCCATTGAAAATGCAGATAGTCTTCGTAAGATTTACGGCTTAAAACTACCCATTTTAGAAAGTGACCGCCGAGCTTTCTTAAAAACTTACTATTTTGAACCTGCCCTTTCCATTGAAGGTATTTCAACAGGTTATCAGGGGCAAGGGGTTAAGACTATCTTACCAGCTCAAGCCAGAGCTAAGATGGAGATGCGTTTGGTCCCTGGCTTGACGCCTGAGTACGTTTTGGAGTGTATCAAGGCTCACCTTAAAAAAGAAGGATTTGACCGTATCAAGGTGACCTTCACTCTTGGTGAAGAAAGTTATCGTAGTGATATGTCTGATCCAGCTATTGTCAATGTTATTGAGTTAGCAAAAGGCTTTTATAAAGAAGGTGTTGCTGTACTTCCAACGTCAGCAGGTACAGGGCCTATGCATATGATTCATCAAGCTTTGGGTGTACCAATGGCAGCCTTTGGTATAGGGAATGCTAACAGTCGTGACCATGGTGGGGATGAAAATGTTAGCTTAGCAGATTACTACACCCACATTGAACTAATTAAGGAGTTAATTGCAAGTTATGAGTAATGTCATTATTGATTTGAAAAATATTGATATCACCTTTACACAGAAACGCCGCACTATTCAAGCGGTTAAGGATGTGTCTATCCAGATTGAAAAAGGTGATATTTACGGAATTGTTGGTTATTCAGGGGCTGGTAAATCTACCCTTGTGCGCGCAATCAATCTTTTGCAAGTGCCTACAGCTGGTAAAATCACTATCGGTAAAGATGTGACTTTTGCAGATGGTAAGGTCCAATTGTCGACAAAAGAATTGCGTCAGAAACGTCAAACGATTGGGATGATTTTCCAACACTTTAACCTTATGGCTCAAAAGACGGCTTATGAAAATGTAGCCTTTGCCCTTCGTCATTCTAAACTAAGCAATGAAGAGAAAGACAAAAAAATTCGTGGTCTTTTGGAATTGGTTGATTTGGCTGATCGTGCTGAAAACTATCCTGCACAATTATCAGGTGGTCAAAAACAACGTGTAGCGATTGCCCGAGCCTTGGCTAATGATCCTGAAATCTTGATTTCAGATGAGTCTACATCAGCCCTTGACCCTAAAACAACTAAGCAAATTCTTTCACTTTTGCAGGATTTGAATAAAAAGCTTGGTTTGACAGTGGTTATGATCACCCACGAAATGCAAATTGTTAAAGATATTTGTAATCGTGTTGCCGTTATGCAAAATGGTCAACTTTTGGAAGAGGGTAGTGTCCTTGAGATCTTCTCAAATCCTCAAGAAGATTTGACACAAGAATTTATTGAAACTGCAGCAGGGATTGAAGATGCCTTGGCTAAGATTAATGCACAACCTTTGGTGAAAAACTTACCAAGCTCAGCCCTTCTCGTTCAACTTAAATATGCTGGTTCTTCAACAGATGAGCCACTCTTGACGGAAATTTTCAAAGATTACGGAGTTTCAAGTAACATTCTTTATGGTAATGTTGAGATTCTAGGTGATACTCCTGTTGGTGAATTGGTCGTTGTCTTGGATGGTGAGGCAGATAAGGTTCTTGCTGCTCAAAAAGCGATTGAAAATGCAGGTGTCAGCTTGCAAGTACTTAAGAAAGGAGCCCAATAATGGCAGATTGGATTCAACAAAACTTTCCAGATATTTATCGTATCGGTATGCAGGGGGTTAACTCTTGGCCAGACGCCATCTATGCGACTCTCTACATGACGGTTATTTCCTTCATCATTGGGGGACTTCTTGGTCTTGTTATGGGGCTCTTCTTGGTATTGACAGGTCCTCGTGGAGTTATTGAAAATAAATTTGTTTTCCAAATCTTGGATAAAATCACTTCAATCTTTCGTGCCATTCCTTTCATCATCCTCTTGGCGATTTTGAAAGGCTTCACTTACTTTATCGTGGGGACTAACCTTGGTATGACAGCTGCCTTGGTTCCATTGTCAGCTGCAACCTTCCCATTCTTTGCACGTCAAGTACAGGTGGTACTTGCAGATCTTGACCGTGGCGTTATTGAAGCAGCACAAGCAAGTGGTGCTACACTTTGGGATACGATTAAGGTTTACCTTGGTGAAGGTCTACCTGAGTTGGTTCGTGTATCAACCGTAACTCTGATTTCCCTAGTCGGTGAAACTGCAATGGCCGGTGCTATCGGTGCAGGTGGTCTTGGTTACATCGCCATCTACTATGGATATAACCGTTCTAGTACATCAGTTACCATTTTGGCAACTTTCTTAATTTTGATTTTGATTTTCCTTATCCAATTCTTGGGTGATTTCTTGACTCGTAAATTGAGTCATAAATAGGATTTGAGAGCCTGTTTGCCACAGGCTTTTCTAATGTCTTGACGATTTCAGATATTTATCATAGTATGGAAGCTATCGAATGCTTTATGGTTGACTAACCATAAAAAAGGAGTTAATGAGTTATGAAACGTTTTATTTCAACTTGGAATAGAACCAGTCTAATTAAGCGCATTGCCATTGGTGTGGTAGTGGGTGCTGTGCTTGGTTTGCTTGTTCCTAAGTTTACGGTTATTGGTCTCTTAGGAGACATGTTTGTTGGTGGTTTGAAGGCAATTGCCCCACTTTTGGTCTTTGCCTTGGTTGCCAATGCCCTTTCCCAAACGCGAGAAGGTCAACAAAGCAACATGAAGACAGTTATTGTTCTTTATCTCTTTGGGACCTTTGCGGCTGCTTTGACGGCAGTTATTTCTCACTATATTTTTCCAATTTCTCTGAAGTTGGGAGCAGCTACAGCGACTAAAGCGACAGCACCTCAAGGTGTGGGAGAAGTCTTTAAAGATTTATTGCTTAAGATGGTGGATAACCCTGTCAATGCCTTGGCTCAAGCTAACTATATTGGTGTTTTGGTATGGGCAGTTGTCTTTGGTTTTGCCATGCGAGCAGCTAGCAATCACACGAAGGATTTGCTTAATACCTTGGCAGAAGTGACTTCACAAATCGTTCGTTGGATTATCAACTTGGCCCCATTTGGTATCCTTGGTCTTGTCTTTAATACTATTTCTGAGAATGGTGTTGGTGTTTTGGCAGATTATGGGGTCCTAATCCTTGTTTTAGTGGGAACAATGGCCTTTGTTGCCTTGGTTGTTAATCCAATCATTGCTTTTGTGATGATGGGCAAAAATCCTTTCCCACTAGTTTTCCGTTGTTTGAAAGACTCTGGGATTACAGCCTTCTTTACTCGCTCGTCAGCAGCCAATATTCCAGTTAACCTTCAACTTTGTAAGGATCTTGGTTTGAATCCTGATACCTATTCAGTTTCTATCCCTTTGGGGTCAACTATTAATATGGCTGGAGCAGCCGTGACAATCAATGTCCTAACGCTTGCTGCAGTAACGACTTTGGGAATTCAGGTCGATTTTGCGACAGCACTCATTCTTAGTGTGGTTTCAGCTATTTCTGCTTGTGGTGCCTCAGGTATTGCAGGAGGATCCCTCCTATTAGTGCCAGTGGCATGTAGCCTCTTCGGTATCTCAAATGATTTGGCTATGCAAGTTGTCGGTGTCGGCTTTATCGTAGGTGTCATTCAAGACTCTTGTGAAACAGCCCTTAACTCTTCAACAGACGTTCTCTTTACAGCAGTAGCAGAAAAGAGCCGTTGGAAGAAAGTATAGCTAATTGTATAAGGTCGGCCTATTTGGCTGGCTTTTTGATTTAGAGAAAACATAGTCAAAGACTATAGCTAGCTCAAGAATCTATCATCTTTAAAAAGCCCTTAAAATATGGTAAAATAAACCGTTCAAAGAGAAAAGGTAAAACATTTATGACTAATAATTTATTGGTGCTTCAATCAGACTTTGGTTTGGTTGACGGTGCTGTTTCGGCTATGATTGGTGTGGCCCTTCAGGAAGAACCTAGTTTGGGAGTTCATCACCTGACACATGATATTACTCCCTACAACACTTTTGAGGCTTCCTATCGTCTGTTTCAGACCGTTGAATACTGGCCTGAGGGGACAACCTTTGTTTCGGTAGTTGATCCGGGTGTAGGTTCCTCACGTAAAAGTGTGGTTGCCTTAACAAAGACGGGGCAATATATCGTCACACCAGATAACGGGACACTTTCTTATATCAAGAAGGTTGTTGGTATCGAGGCTGTTCGTGAGATTTCCGAGGTTGAGAATCGTCGTAGTAATACAGAGCTTTCTTATACCTTCCATGGTCGTGATGTTTATGCCTATACAGGTGCCAAATTAGCTTCTGGTCATATCAGTTTTGAAGAAGTTGGTCCTGAGTTACCTGTGGACAAAATTCTAGAACTTCCAGTGGTTGAAACCATCATAGAGGATAATTTGGTTCGTGGGGCGATTGACATTTTGGACGTCCGTTTCGGCTCTCTGTGGACCTCTATCACACGTGATGACTTTTACGCGTTGGAACCAAACTTTGGTGATCGATTCGAAGTAACCATCTTTAACAATGATATGTTGGTCTACCAAAACCAAGTTACCTATGGGAAATCTTTTGCGGATGTTCGTATCGGTCAGCCAATTATTTATATCAATTCCCTCTATCGTGTTGGCTTAGCCATTAACCAAGGGTCTTTTGCCAAGGCCTATAATGTTGGTGTAGGGTCTAACTGGCACATTGAAATCAAACGTTTAGGAGATTAAAGTAAGATTATGAAAAATAATTCAATTCGTACAGTAGTTGCGACAGGTATTGGTGCAGCACTCTTTATTATCATTGGTATGTTTGTTAATATCCCTATTTTTGGGAATACTAGTATCCAACTTCAGTATGCTGTTCAAGCCCTATTCTCAGTGATTTTTGGGCCTATTACAGGTTTCTTTATGGGCTTCATTGGCCATGCGCTTAAAGATGGCATCCAATACGGAAATATCTCATGGGCTTGGGTACTTGCAAGTGCTATTACAGGACTTGTAATTGGTCTATTCAACAAAAAATATGATGTGACAACTGGCAAGTTTTCTTTGATGAGTATGATTTGGTTTAACCTAGTACAAGCATTGGCCCTCCTTATTGCCTATGGTATCGTTACCCCTATTGGTGATAGACTCCAATTTGCACAAGCCTGGTCATACCTTTATGCACAAAGTTTTGTAGCTGGCGTAGCTAACTTTATTACAATTGCAATTGGAGGAACCCTCCTTCTTGCAATCTATGCTAGCTCACGTACACAATCTGGTAGTCTTACAAAAGACTAGCATGAATCATAGGAGAGTGGGACTGTCAGTTTGTTTTGATACCTCCTCTCTTTTTTAGTAGAAACATGGATAAATACATTAGTTTTAATCAGTTTACATTTCAATATGATGCGCAAGCAGAAGCGACGCTTAAAGATATCAGCTTTGATATTGCCAAGGGCGAGAAAGTCCTCATCTTAGGTCCTTCTGGCAGTGGAAAGTCGACCCTAGCTCAGTGTCTCAATGGTATCATACCTAATATTCATAAAGGTCAGGCACAAGGCCAGGTAAGGATAGATGGTCAGGATATTTTCAAGCAATCTATCTATGATAAGTCACAGTTGGTATCTACGGTATTGCAGGATCCAGATGGTCAGTTTATTGGCCTAACAGTAGCCGAGGATTTGGCTTTTGCTTTGGAGAATGATTGTGCTGATCAAAGTGAGATGAAAGATAAGGTAGCCCTCTGGGCTGAGCGTCTAGACTTGACCTCTCTTTTGAATCACCGCCCTCAAGATTTATCAGGTGGCCAAAAGCAACGAGTCAGTTTGGCTGGTGTCTTGATTGATGAGAGTCCTATTCTTTTATTTGATGAGCCTCTGGCAAATTTAGATCCTAAATCAGGACAGGAAACCATTGATCTCATTGATAAGATCCACAAGGAGGTGGGAGCTACGACGATTATTATTGAACATCGCCTAGAAGATGTTCTTTATCGTCCCGTTGACCGCATTTTATTGGTCAATGAAGGAGAGCTCCTCTTTAATGGTAGCCCAGATGAGCTCTTATCGAGTACGCTCTTGCTAGAAAATGGGATTCGCGAACCTCTATATGTGACGGTTTTACGTCAGTTGGGATTTGACACAAGGAGTGCACAAAATCTTAGTCAATTAGATGCTTTAGACCTATCTGGCCTTGCTCTGCCAGACAGAGTTTTGAAGGATAAAAAAGACAGTTCGAGTGACTCTATTTTGAAGGTTGAGGGGCTTAGCGTTTCCTATGGAGATAATCCAGCAATCATAGAGGATCTGTCCTTTAGCTTGAAAAAAGGTGAGCGACTAGCGATTGTCGGTAAAAATGGGGCTGGAAAGTCGACTCTTGCCAAGGCTCTATGTGGTTTTGTCCCAAGTCAAGGAAAATTAACTTACAAGGGGCAGGATATTAGCCAGGATAGCATCGCCGAGCGTTCAGAACGTATAGGCTTTGTTTTGCAAAACCCAAATCAGATGATTAGCCAAACTATGATTTTTGATGAGGTCGCTCTTGGTTTGCGTTTGCGAGGTATTGAAGAGGCTGAGGTTGAAGCGCGTGTTCATGAGGTCTTGAAGACTTGTGGTCTCTATAGTTTTCGTAAATGGCCCATTTCTGCGCTTTCCTTTGGTCAGAAAAAGCGCGTGACCATTGCGTCTATCTTAGTTTTGAAACCTGAAATCATTATCTTGGATGAGCCAACGGCTGGTCAAGATTACAAGACTTACACAGATATCATGAATTTCTTGGACAGTCTTCAGAAGCAAGGTCATACGATTGTGATGATTACCCATGACATGCAGCTCATGTTGGAATATAGCGATCGTTGTCTCGTTGTGGTTGAGGGTAAAATCATTGCAGACGACAACCCTGTTACAATTCTTAATCAGAAGGATTTACTAGAGTCAGCCAATCTCAAGCAGACCTCTCTTTATACTTTGGGTCAGAAATTGTCAAGTGATCCAGTAGAAGTAACCCAGTATTATATTGAAAAAGGAGGCCCTAATGTCTAATCGTTTAATTGGTTATCAGTCCGGTCAAGGTTTCCTCTATGATTTGTCTGGGGCAAGTAAGATGCTTTTCTTTATCTTGGTTTCAGTTGCCTGTATGGCAACCTATGATCCACGCTTTATCCTAGCAGTAGGCTTACTTTCCATTTATCTCTTTTATTTGGCTAAGATTCGTTGGCGAGATATTTCTTTTGTTGTTAAGATTATTGGATCCATTGCCCTCTTTAATTTACTTATGGTCTACCTTTTCGCACCTGGTTATGGTGAAGAAATTTACGGAGCAAAGACAGTTCTTATTGAAGGCTGGGGGCGTTTCTATCTAACCAGTCAGGAGCTTTTTTACCTTGCAAATCTATTGCTTAAGTATTTTTCAACGGTCCCTCTTGCCATTCTTTTTCTTATGACCACTCATCCGAGTCAGTTTGCGGCTAGTCTTAATCAGATTGGAATTCCTTATAAATTTGCCTATTCCGTTAGTTTAACCTTGCGTTATATTCCAGATGTCCAAGAAGAATTCTTTACGATTCGTAAGGCTCAAGAGGCTCGTGGTTTGGATTTGTCGCAAAAGTCGGGATTGGTCAAACGTATTCGCGGGAATCTCCAAATTGTTCTTCCACTAATTTTTTCATCTCTCGAACGAATTGATACCATATCGACAGCTATGGAGCTACGTCGATTTGGTCGCTATAAAAAACGTACCTGGTATGTGCATAAATCTTTGATGAAACAAGATTACCTTGTCATCGTGTCAGCTATTCTTTTATTGGGGATTAGTATAGGCTTAATCTTCCTCAATCATGGTCGTTTTTACAATCCATGGGGATGATATTCTTGGCTTTTAGTAAAAGTATGCTATTAAGCACAACTAAAAACGTTCCAGTCTTGTCTAGATGAACGAGATTGGAACGTTTTTTGTTATTTTAAATATCCTAAATAATCAAATTTTTCTAGTGTTCGATTGTCAGCGACAACTAGTATGATCCCTTCATCAGGTAGTTTCTTACTTGGGTCAAAGTGGGTGTTTAACTTGCCACTTTTCTCATCTCTAAAACCAATAACATTGACGTTATAATTTTGTCTTAGATTTAAAGTATGCAAGGACTTTCCAGCCCATTCACTAGGAATTTTAAGTTCAATTAAAGCTACGTCATCCTCTAAATGAAAAACATTTGATATGTTATAGCGGAGGATATTTGAAGCCAATTCTTTTGCTGTGCTACGTTCAGGAGTGATGACCCAGTTAGCACCCATTCCGTAAAGGACTTCCTCATAATTGTTATTCATAGCTTTGGCAATAATATTCTTAATACCAAGTTTTTTGCACTGCAAGAGCGCTAGCGCAGACGATTCTAGGTGTTCTCCAGTTGCAATAATGACCGTATCGCAAGTATCAATACCAGCAGAACGTAGAAAGTCAATGTCAGTAATGTCACCAACAGCGGCCTTAGTCACCTGATCAGCAAGGGAATCAATTGTTGTAGAGTTATTATCTAAGGCGATAACGTCTTGTCCAAAAGAGGAGAGTTCGGTTGCAATGGTTTGTCCAAAGATTCCCAAACCGAGGACCCCAATAATTTGTGTTTTCATATAAAATCCTTTCAGAATATTGTCAATGAATAAAATTGTTTAGCCAACTGAAATATCAGTTGGGGCATAAGAGACATGCTTTTCTTTTTTGGTCATCAAGCTCAAGAGAACAGTGATAGGTCCAACACGGCCAATGAACATCAGAGACATGATAACGAGTCGTCCTAGAGTATTTAGATTAGGGGTCAAATCCATTGAAACACCAACGGTAGCAATGGCTGACACACTCTCAAAAAGTAGGCCTAGTGGCGAGAGAGTAGGATTAGTCTCCAGCAAAATAACATAGCCGACAAAGAGCATTGTTAGGAAAAAGAGTATAACTGTGAATGCTTGCAAAACAGTCTTATTAGATATAATACGATTTCGAAAAACAACGCTCGAGTTAACAGATAGTTCTGACTTAAAAAGCAGGAACATGATAGAGGCAGTTGTCACCTTGATACCACCCGCAGTTCCTCCAGGACCACCCCCAATAATCATTTGAATCATAAAAAGAAGATTTGTGGAGAAATCGGCATTGGTATAGGAAATAGTCGCAAAACCAGCGGTACGCATGGTTACAGTCTGAAAGAAACTTACCAGAAGTTGTTGCCAGACATTGAGAGTACCGATTGTCTTAGAGTTATCCATTTCCAGTAACCAAGCAAGTAGTGTTCCTCCTAAGAGGAGACAGCCTGTACTTATAAGAACAAGACGACTTTGATTGCTGAGAGGTCTACAAGCTAATTTCCAATTCCTTGGACGATCTTTAATATAACGTCGCAATAGTTGAATCAAATCAATCCAAACTGCAAATCCCAAACTTCCAGACATAATGAGAAAAGCTACAGCAAGGTTAATGGTTGGATTGGTTGCATAATCCTGTAAACTGTTAGAACCTAAGTTGTCAAATCCAGCATTACAAAAGGCAGAGACAGCTAGAAAGAGACTATTAAAAATGCCGTGACCAAGTCCAAAACGAGGAACGAAATCAGTCATGATCACAAGTGCTGCCAAAGCTTCAATAGAAAAAGTAATTTTATAGACCTTAAAAAGATAAGCTTTCAAATCTTTTTGGTTATCCCTGCTAAGTGCGGATTGAAGGAGATCTTGATCACTCAGTCCTAATTTATTTTTCAGGGTATAGGTGCTAAAGGCTATAAGAGAGACGAGCCCAAGTCCTCCCGTCTGCATGAGAAGCATAGAGAAAATTTGACCGAGACCATTGTAAGCCTTACTGACCGGGACAACAGAAAGTCCAGTTACACAGACCATTGACACAGTATTGAAGAGATGATCTAGGTAGCTTGTTTCTGGACTATTAGCATAGTGGCTTATAGGAAGGCTAAGTAAAATACTTCCCACTATAATGACAAAGACAAAGCTGAGCACCAGCTTTTGCGTGAAAGAAAGACGATTGATCAATGAAAACCTCCGAGTTATCATAAGAGTAAATAATAATCCAAGGAGTAAGACACCTCCTTGGATAAACGTTATAGCGGCTTCTTGTTAGGAATTCCAGCACGACGTGGGTATTTATATGGGGTTTCTTTTTTCTTATCGACAATAGTGACATTACGTCCATCCCCATTTGGCAGTCTGTAGTTCTCGTTGAGAATAGGCTTGGCAAAAAGCGAGTTCAAGGCATTTTTAGCATCGGCTAACTCTTCATCAGCTGCTGCAGCTTTAAGTGCAATAAGTTGTCCACCAACCTTCAAGAAAGGAATAGTCAATTCTGAGAGAACCTGCATGCGTGCGACGGCACGGGCAGTAACAATATCAAACTGAGCACGGAAGGCCTTGTCTTGTCCAAAATCCTCTGCACGTCCATGATAGAAGTGAACACCGCTGAGCTCAAGTTCATCAGCCAAGAGATTGAGGAAATTGATGCGTTTATTAAGAGAGTCGATGATAGTCACATCAAGCTCAGGGCAAAGGATTTTCATAGGGAGACTTGGAAATCCAGCTCCAGCTCCGATATCCAGAAGTCGAATACTTTGATTTTTAATATGCCCTTGAAGAACAGGAGCCAAAGAATCATAGAAATGTTTGAGGTAGACCTCGTCTCTTTCTGTGATTGCAGTAAGGTTGATCTTTTCGTTCCATTCTACCAAAAGCTCAAAGTAGCGTTGGAATTGGTCTTTTTGTTTTTGGCTGAGATTGAACCCCAGTTCTTTCAAAGCCTTGTAAAAATCTTCAGGTGTCATTATATATTCCTTTTATCTAGTTTCAATGCTCTTATTTTACCATAATTAAGAGCTTTCATCTAACTCTATAGGACAGATGAAAACTGGGTCCGAGTAAGTTTCTCATTAGCTTTGAAAAAAGTTCTAAGTTTAAGAAATATGTAATATTAAAGGTGTTATTTTTTCTTAAAAATTTGATATAATACTAATTAAGTCTAAAATCATAATCATGCTCTCTAATGAAAAGTGAATGTAGGGGATTATGGTCTTGTGGATTGAAAATAGACCCCTATGGGGAAATTTAATTTGAGGATTAAAAATGATTTATCTTTCAGAAGTTAGAAAGTCTCCAGAAGGGCTCGCCTTTAACGAAGCACCTTCTTTGTTGGAGTCTATTAAAGAACGCTATGATCAAGTTTTAAATCTTGAACAGATTCAAGCAAGTGGGCAGGTAGCCTATGACAATGGTTTGTACCTTTTGGATTATCAACTTAGCTATGATATTACCCTGCCATCTAGCCGTTCACTTGAACCTGTGACACTTAGTTTTAACTATCCGGTTTCAGAAACCTTTATACAAGAGGCAGATGCTGCTCTTCAAAAAGAATTAGTCGAAGAAAATCTAGTTCTTATCTTGGATGGGGATACTATTAATCTTGATGAGAGTATTCTAGATAATATTCTTCTTAATATTCCTTTGAGAGTACTAACACCTGAGGAAGAATCAGGACAAATTTCGCTCTCTGGGAATGACTGGGAAGTCTTGTCAGAAGAGGACTTTGCCGCACTTCAACAGGAGAAAAAAGAGGCAAGTAATCCCTTTGCCCAATTGAACGGTCTTTTTGATGAAAATTAATTCAAAAAAACAAACTAAAAATGTTTGACAATTTTAAAAATCTATATTATTATATCATTAGAAGTTAATTTTCGGATTTATTCATTGGGTAAATCTACAGACTTTTTAAGGGAAATGGAAGTCAAAAAATTTTAAGAAAGTGGTAAATACTTATTATGAGCAAACGCATTTTGATTGTTGAAGATGAGAAAAACCTTGCTCGTTTTGTCTCTCTTGAACTTCAACACGAAGGATACGACGTTGTGACAGCAGACAACGGACGCGAAGGACTTGAAATGGCACTCGAGAAAGATTTCGATCTTATTCTCTTGGACCTTATGTTGCCTGAGATGGACGGTTTTGAAGTAACACGTCGTCTCCAACAAGAAAAAGATACTTATATTATGATGATGACAGCTCGTGATTCAATCATGGACATTGTTGCTGGTTTGGACCGCGGTGCTGATGACTATATTGTAAAACCATTTGCGATTGAAGAATTGTTGGCACGTATCCGTGCAACCTTCCGTCGCCAAGATATCGAAGCTGCTAAGAATGCACCAGCAAAAGCATCAACTTATCGTGATTTGAAATTGGATGTTCAAAACCGTACAGTTGTTCGTGGTGATGAAGCAATTCCATTGACAAAACGTGAGTTTGATTTGTTGAACACACTTTTGAGCAATATGAACCAAGTGATGACCCGTGAGGAACTCTTGCTTCAAGTTTGGAAATATGATGACGCCATCGAAACAAACGTGGTAGATGTTTATATTCGTTACTTGCGTGGAAAAATCGATGTTCCAGGTAAGGAATCATATATTCAAACAGTACGAGGAATGGGTTACGTTATCCGTGAAAAATGAGTAAATTACAAGATAAATTATTTGGTAAAGTAACCATTAGAAAAAAGTTGACCATGACAACTGCTGTGGTCTTCTTTCTTGTATTGTCGATGTTCACTCTGGTTGTTATTTTCTCAGCCAATACGCTACTTTTACAACGTGAACGTCAAAATGTAAACACTACAATCTCAAAAGTTGTTACTTATATAGAAAAGGACTGGGACTCCGACGAAGAGTTGAGTCCAGAACCGCTTTTAGCTGCCCTTTATTCGCCTAAAAATATCTATGCATCGATCATTAATGGCGTGCTTTCCGAAAAGCACTCTTTGGATGGTCAGGTTGCGATTTCTAATAAATTATATTCTAACCAATCTGTTTTTGTTTATGACAAAAAGGGAACGTTTATCTTTACTTCTGAGGAGAACACAGATTCGCCTCCAGGTATGTCCGAGGTAAACAAATTGAAGTCAGTTTCCTATAAAGGGAAGCGTGGTTTCTTGCTGCAAGTTCCAATCTACGGTAAGGATAAAAAGACCATCGTTGGTTATGCCCAAATTTTCCATGATTTGGAATTCTACTATGCTCTTAAAGAGCGTTTGATTTTCTTATTGATTTTCCTAGAAGTGGGGATGACGGTCCTAGTTATCGCAGCAACTGTAGTTGTCTTGACATCTATTCTTCGTCCGATGAGACAGTTGCACGAAACGATGGGAGTTATCACCGATTCGCCAAGTGACTTGGAACTTCGTTCTAAGATTGAAAGTCACGATGAAATTGGTGATTTGGCGGTTAACTTTAACCGCATGATGGATAAAATTCAAGAAAATAATCAGATGCAGATGCGTTTCTTGAGTGACGTCAGTCATGAATTACGTACGCCGATTGCAGTTATCAAGGGGCATATGGACCTCTTGCAACGTTGGGGTAAAAATGACCCTGAGATTCTTGAAGAAAGTCTTGAGGCTGCCAGTCACGAGGCCAACCGTATGACGATTATGATTAATGATATGTTGGATTCTATCCGTGTCAAAGGATCATTTGAAAATCACAGAAACGATACTTGTGATTTGAATTCTTCAATCCGTACGGTTATTGGTAATTTCCGTGTCTTGCATGAAGACTACCAATTCTATCTCAATGATTTCGAGAGCTCAGAGCGCCCTGCACAGATTTACAGCCAACACTTTGAACAGGCGATTACGATTTTGATTGATAATGCGGTCAAGTATTCTCCTGTTAACAAGGAAATCCAGGTTACAATTAAGGCTCTGGAAGATGAAATGTTGGTGCAAGTGCAAGATAATGGTGAAGGGATCTCTAAAGAAGATATTGAGCATATCTTTGAGCGCTTCTATCGTTCAGATAAGGCACGTAACCGTACGACAACGCAATCTGGTGTTGGTATTGGTTTGTCAATCCTTTACCAAATTGTGGAAGCTTATCGCTGCCGTATCGATGTTAGTTCTGAACTTGGTGTTGGAACACGTTTCGACCTTTACATTCCATTTGCAGATGGAGAAACGACGACACCTCAACTTGAGCTTTAAATCAATTTATAAGAGACTTAGAGTGGTTCTTGGTCATGAGCACGCCTCGTTTAGGGCGTGCTTTTTATGTGTTTTTATGGTAAAATAGAGTACCGAATTTCAAAGATTGGTGGTGAAGTGCATGCGTTGTCCAAAATGTCAACACAATAAATCTAGTGTTATCGATAGCCGTCAGGCAGAAGATGGGAATACCATTCGTCGTCGTCGTGAGTGTGATTCTTGTCATGCTCGTTTTACAACATTTGAGCGTGTGGAAGAAGTTCCACTTTTGGTTGTCAAAAAAGACGGTACTCGTGAACAATTCTCTCGCGATAAGATTTTCAATGGTATCTTGATGAGTGCTCAGAAGCGTCCAGTTTCTAGTGAGGATATCGAAAATGCCATCACCCGTATTGAGCAAAACATTCGCCGTAACCATGATGGAGAGGTTGATAGTGATGTCATTGGGAATTTAGTGATGAAAGAACTCGCTGACCTTGATGAAATTACTTATGTACGTTTTGCCAGTGTCTACCGTTCTTTCAAGGATGTTGATGAGATTGAAGAGTTGCTTCAAGAAATCACCAAAACTGTACGTGCGAAAAAAGAGTCTAAAAAATGAGACCTATTGAAGAATTTGTCTATGTTGGCAATCAGGTTATCGTTCCCGATCAGGCAAGTTTGATGCGTTGCTATTATCCCATTATTGGGAGTGAAGGATACGCTCTCTACCAGTATTTCGTGGCTTTTTATGACAATGGTAATCACCGCCATAAGTTTGCGGCTATTCTGAACCATCTTAACTTTGGAATGCAGCCCCTTCAGGAAGCACTGGCGGTTCTGACAGCAGTAGATCTCTTGGCCTTTTACCAGTCACCTCAAGGGTTTTATGTTATAGAGCTTAAGTCTCCCTTATCAATTGAGCAGTTTCTAAAACATGCCGTTTATAGTTCACTTCTCGAGCAAAAGATTAGTGAACCAGCAGTAGACGCTTTGAAACCGGCAGGTCTACAAGGCTTGCAAGATTTATCTAAACGTTTTTCGGATGTCTTTACCGATGAGCGTTTGGCTCAAAAGTCTGTGTCTGAAATCAAGCCCAAAAATTCATTTGATTTAAGCAGTTTCAGGAATCGTATGCAGGCTGATGGGCTTGTATTTAAAGATGAAAAGACAGATGTGCCAGAAATCTATAAATTGTCTGAAACTCATGGCATGAATTGGTATGATACTTATCTCTTAGCTAAGAAGACAGCCGTGAACCACCAGATTATTGTCAAGCGTATGCAGGTGCAATTAGAGCAGGCTCAAGCTCAAACATTGGGTGGTGATTCTGCTTTGACAGAGACGGAGAAAAAGATTCTTAAAGCGGTTAGATCCGAAAAGCCTATAGATTACTTGCAAAGTGCTAAAGGCCCAAGCGGGACTGTGACTAATTCTGAGAAGCAGATTCTCACGGATTTGGCACAAAGAGGCTTTATGGATGAGGTCATTAACCTCATGGTTGCCTACAGTTTGGGACGGACACGTTCAACGAATGTAAATCGAGAGTATATCTCTAAACTTGCCAACGATTTTGCCTTTAAGAATATCGTCACTGCTGAACAGGGGTTTTTAGCTTTGCGTAGTGGTTACGATAAGAAATCACAGCAAGCAAAAGCTGATTCTAAGAAGAAAACAAATGTGCCGAGCTGGAGTAATCCAGATTATGATAATCAAACCAGTCAGGCTGATCAGGCTAAGTTGGATGAAATTAGACGTCGAGCTTTGGCAAAACTAGAAAAAGGAAAGGAGTAGCCTATGGAAAGAGTTGGACAAACCCTAAACCGAACAGGGCATCATGGGTCTGGCAATGCGACGGATTTAACGAAGCAAATTTTAGCGGATCCAAGAGTGGCTAGCTTTATTCAAGAGCATAGCCTAAGCCAGGATGAAATCAAGCGTAGTCTTCCTAAGTTTAATCAATTCCTAGTGGAATGCCGTAAGGTTAAAGAAGGTGATGCCTCGTATATTGCCAAAGGGTATGAACCGATTCTGACCATGAATGAAGGCTACGCTGATGTCACCTATAAGGAGACGCGTCAGCTCAAGGAGCAACAAGAACAACAGGCTATTGCTAAACGGATTAATTTGGTGAGTCTTCCTCAGTCTTATCGTAAGATTACCTTTGCGGACATTGCATTAGATGATGTAGCTCGTGTTGATACTTTTGAGAGTCTTGTGGATTTTGTGGCGAATTACCCTAGTCCAGACCAGAAAGGCCTTTACATCTATGGAGACATGGGGGTTGGAAAATCCTTCATGTTGGCTGCTATGGCTCATGAACTTTCAGAGACCAAGAAGGTTGCCACGACCATTATTCATTACCCATCTTTTACTATTGATGTTAAAAACGGAATCAAGGACGGTTCTGTCAAGGATCAAATTGATGCTGTCAAACAGGCAGAAGTTTTGGTTCTAGATGATATCGGTGCAGAGCAATTCTCTTCTTGGATTAGGGATGATGTTTTGCAAGTTATCCTCCAGCATCGCATGATTGAGGAGTTGCCTACCTTCTTTACGTCTAACTATAGTTTTTCGGATCTAGAAGCTAAGCTATCCAATGGACGTCAAGGAGACGAGACTTGGCAGGCCAAACGTGTGATGGAGCGTATTCGTTTTCTTGCCAAAGAGGTTCACTTGAAGGGTGTTAATCGCCGCTAAGTTGAATCTAATAATGATAAAGAATAAGAGAGTTTGCTTTCCTTGGTGGAAGTGAGACTGCTAAATGAAGAAAGGAATCCCTATTTAATCAGGGACTTAAACATATGACATTACCTACAGTTGCTATCGTGGGTCGCCCAAACGTTGGGAAATCGACCCTATTTAACCGAATTGCGGGTGAACGTATCTCTATCGTCGAAGACGTTGAAGGGGTAACACGTGACCGTATTTATACCTCTGCTGAATGGCTTAATCGTCAGTTTAGCTTAATTGATACAGGTGGTATTGATGATGTTGATGCACCATTTATGGAACAAATTAAGCACCAAGCTGACATTGCCATGACTGAAGCTGACGTTATTGTCTTTGTCGTTTCAGGTAAGGAAGGCGTGACAGATGCGGACGAGTACGTTGCTCGTATTCTCTATAAGACCAACAAGCCAGTTATCTTGGCGGTAAATAAAGTGGATAACCCTGAGATGCGTGCAGATATCTATGATTTTTATTCTCTTGGACTTGGTGATCCTTATCCAGTTTCATCTGTTCACGGTATCGGTACAGGGGATGTTCTCGATGCTATCGTTGAAAATCTTCCAACAGAAGTTGAAGAAGAAAATCCAGATATCATTCGTTTTAGTTTGATTGGACGCCCAAACGTCGGAAAATCAAGCTTGATTAACGCCATTTTGGGTGAGGACCGAGTGATTGCCAGCCCGATTGCTGGTACGACTCGAGATGCCATTGATACAAACTTTGTGGACAGTGAAGGTCAAGAGTATACCATGATTGACACCGCTGGTATGCGTAAATCTGGTAAGGTTTATGAAAACACAGAAAAATACTCTGTCATGCGTTCAATGCGTGCCATTGACCGTTCTGATATCGTCCTTATGGTTATCAATGCCGAAGAAGGTATCCGTGAGTATGACAAGCGTATCGCTGGTTTTGCCCATGAAGCTGGTAAAGGGATTATCATCGTAGTTAACAAATGGGATACGATTAAGAAAGACAATCATACCGTTGCTAACTGGGAAGCAGATATCCGTGATCAGTTCCAATTCTTGAGCTATGCACCAATTATCTTTGTATCGGCTGAGACGAAACAACGTCTTAACAAGTTGCCGGAGATGATTAAACGCATCAGTGAGAGTCAGAACCGTCGTATTTCATCGGCTGTCTTGAATGATGTTATCATGGATGCCATTGCCATCAACCCAACACCAACTGACAAAGGAAAACGCCTTAAGATTTTCTATGGCACACAGGTTTCGGTTAAACCACCAACATTTGTTATCTTTGTCAATGAAGAAGAGCTTATGCACTTCTCATACATGCGTTTCTTGGAAAATCAAATTCGTCAAGCCTTTGGTTTTGAGGGAACACCAATTCATTTGATTGCTCGTAAACGTAAATAAAAAAGAGACCAACCAGAATAGAATCTTTATGGGTTGGTCTTTTATCATTGTAAGGAGAAAACGATGTTAGAAAATATTCAAGCTTATTTATCAAAACAGGGAGTTAAGTATGTCAAACCTGAAAAAGCGGGTCCACATCAGGAAGAGATGGAAGACCTCAAGGCACTTGGTCAAGCAGCTCGTAAGGAGATGCAGACTTTAGCAAAACTTCTAGGGGAGCGTTTGGCACCCTTTAAGATGGATCGTGTCAGTAATTGGGCCAATCAGGCACAAATATGTCGTCCTCACTTTTGGTGCTATTACAGGGCCCCTGAGGATAGTTTAGACGATGTTGCTATGGCGATTCGACTTTATGGTCAGCTTGAAAAATGGGGGATTTCAGTAGAAGTTAGCTTTGTCGAACGTAAAAAATCAGATACTACTTTAGCTAAGCAACATAAGGTCCTAGACTTACCGATTGCACCCTCTCTATACTATTTTGCCCAGGAAAATGGTGTCAGTCATCGTGTGGAAGGAACTGAAGAAAATCGTCAGATGCTTAAAGAAGCAGTTAGAGATGGTCGTGTTCGTAAGGTGTTGGTCAAATATGATGTCTCTGTGACTACTAGTGAAACAATAGAAGAGTTAGTAGAAAAACTTGCTGATGGATTCGACAAGTTGAAACCTTACTATGAGATAGCTAATCAAAACTAAAAAAATCTCCAGTTTTTTTCTGGAGATTTCTCTTATTTATTTTGGTGCAATCACTTCAGCACCACCCATGTAAGGACGAAGAACTTCAGGGATAGTTACTGAACCATCTTCGTTTTGGTAGTTTTCAAGGATAGCGGCTACTGTACGTCCAACAGCAAGTCCTGAACCGTTAAGAGTGTGAAGAAGTTTTACCTTACCATCAGCTTCGTCACGGTAACGGATTTGTGCACGACGGGCTTGGAAATCTTCTGTGTTTGAACATGAAGAAATTTCGCGGTAAGTGTTTTGTGCTGGAATCCAAACTTCCAAGTCGTAAGTTTTCGCAGCTGAGAATCCCATATCGCCAGTACACAAAGTGATGACACGGTATGGCAAGTTAAGTTTTTGAAGGATGTTTTCAGCGTTAACTACCATTTTTTCCAACTCATCATATGAGTCCTCAGGTTTTGAGAATTTGACCATTTCAACCTTGTGGAATTGGTGAAGACGAATCAAACCACGTGTATCACGACCAGCTGAACCAGCTTCTGAACGGAATGAAGGGCTCATAGCTGTGAAGTAGATTGGCAATTCTTTACCGTCAAGGATTTCACCGCGGTAGTAGTTTGTCAAAGGAACTTCAGCTGTTGGGATAAGGACGTAGTCAGTACCGTCAAGCTCGAAAGTATCTTCCTTGAATTTTGGATATTGACCAGTACCGAACATTGAGTCGTGGTTAACCATGTAAGGTGTGATCATCTCAGTGTAACCTTCTTTAGCGTGCTCATCCAACATGAAGTTGTAGATTGCACGTTCCAATTTTGCTCCAAGGCCTTTGTAGAAAAGGAAACGAGAACCAGTGACTTTAGCACCACGTTCCCAATCTAGGATACCAAGGTCTTCCCCAAGATCCCAGTGTGCTTTAACTTCAAAATCAAATTCACGAGGTGTTCCCCAACGACGAACTTCTAC
Organism: Streptococcus sp. cx1; assembly: GCF_052384325.1. NCBI lineage: Bacteria > Bacillati > Bacillota > Bacilli > Lactobacillales > Streptococcaceae > Streptococcus > Streptococcus sp. cx1. The sequence goes on from NZ_JBQSUN010000004.1 coordinate 162,116, forward strand.
GTTTTCATCTTCGTCAGCGCCTACAGGAACAGAGTCATTTGGTGTGTTTGGAAGTGTCACAACGATGGCATTAAGCTTTTCATCGATAGTAGCAAGTTCTGCATCAATTTCCTTAATTGCTGCAGAGACTTTTTGCATTGCTGCGATTTGTTCAGAAGCATCTTCTTTGTTACGCTTAGCTTGAGCGATACCATCTGAAGCAATGTTACGTTGAGCTTTGAGTTCTTCAGATTTGATAAGAAGTTCGCGACGTTTAACATCAAGCTCTTTAAGTTCATTTAAAGTTTCAGCAGCGACACCACGTGTAGCCAATTTTTCGGCAAGGGCATCGAAGTCGTTACGAATACGTTTTACATCTAACATAAGTTCCTCCAAAAAGTAAAACACTCCAGTGAAAGTGTTGGAGTGACATAGGCCACGGTTCCATCCAACTTCACAGGAGTGCACTTGTTTATGTTTTTAATTATTAGAAACGGTAGAATTTCGTAGGTCAACCCTACCTGCTCGCAGCAACCGCAGGCTTTCTGTAAGGGTCTAGCTAGTACTTATCCGTCTGTTATATTATACAAAAATTATGATTTTTTGGCAAATAAACCTTTGAGTCGAGCCCCAATAGTTTGAATGAGAGTTGGTAGCTTGACGACTTTTTCATTGCCAAGGTGTTCCCTAGCAATTTTTAGAATCTTCCCAGAATCTTTAGAAGCAAAGAGGAATTTGCTCTTGTCTGTCAACACTTCAAAGTGACGGCTAATTTTCTTTCCTGATACATTCGCACCGATTTGAGTAATGCTAGTCCATGGGATTTGAATGTATTGCTCGACATTGACATCTGGGTAGAATTCAAGAGCCACATCCCCGATTAGAAATTTGCCGACTTTCCCCCCGATAGCCATGTAGGAAACGCCTGTTGTATGCAATTCAACTGTTTTGTTTAGTGATTGTGCCATATCTATCTCGCTTTTTGATTGTAGTACTTTTATTATAGCATAAGAAAAGAGTTTAGCTTTGCTAAACTCTTACTCTTTTTACATGATTCCGAAGAAGCTTGCAACAATACCAACTACAAAGAGTCCGATGATGATTGTGATTGGTGAAACTTTCTTCTTAAGCAACCACATACATGCAAAAGTAAGGAGAAGTCCCATCAAACCTGGAATCAATGAATCCAATTGTTTTTGGAGGGTATCAACTTGAATCTTATCGAAGCTAAGTTTGTCATTAACTTGGCCGAGGATAGTCTTAAGTTGGTCACCACTGACATTGCCTTTAGGCCATTCGATATAGGCACCTTTAGACAAAACTTTACCCGGAAGGTTTACAGTGAAGACGATAGAAACCCAACGTTCAACAAGGACAGCCAAGATGAACATACCAAGGATTGATGCCCCTTTAGTAATATCTTTCAAGATACCACCAGACATGTCTTTAGTGATTTCTGAACCTGCTTTGTAACCAAGTTCTTGAGTGTACCACAAGAAGGCCATACGGATAAGGTTCCAACCGATGAAGAAGATAAGTGGACCAGCGATGTTACCAGCTTGTGCCAATGATGCACCAAGGGCACCAAGGATAGGACGAACTGTGAACCAGAAAACAGGGTCACCGATACCGGCAAGAGGTCCCATCATACCGATTTTAACCCCTTGGATAGCAGCATCTTCGATGTCAGTACCGTTAGCTTTTTCTTCTTCAAGAGCCAAGGTAACACCCATGATAGGAGCAGCTACGTAAGGGTGGGTATTGAAGAATTCCAAGTGACGTTTAAGAGCTGCGGCTTGGTCTTCTTTGTTAGTATAGAGTTTTTTAATAGCAGGAATGAGTGAGTAAGCCCAACCCAAGTTTTGCATACGTTCATAGTTCCATGAACCTTGCAAGAATTGTGAGCGCCACCAAACCTTTTTACGATCCGCTTGAGATAATTGAATTTTTTCAGCCATGAGAGCACCCCTTCCTAGTAGTCTTCCAAGATATCGCCGATTGGGTCGCCAGAACCAGATGAAGTTCCGCCACCATTTCCGCCACCTTGTTTAGAAAGGTTGAGGTAGATGAAGGCAATAGCGACACCGATAGCACCAAGAGCGATAAGTGTCAATTGGCTAATAGCAGCAAAAGCAAAACCGATGGCGAAGAATGGCCAAACTTCACGAGTTGCCATCATGTTGATAACCATGGCGTAACCAACGGCTACGACCATACCACCACCGACAACCATACCGTGGTTGAGCCAGTCAGGCATCAATCCAAGGGCATGTTGAACAGATTCTGCTGGGATAGCAAGAAGAAGGGCGGCTGGCACAGCGATACGCAAACCTTGAAGAAGGAGGGCGAGGTAGTGTGCACGTTCAACACCAGCAATGTTTCCACTTTCTGCAGCTTTATCTGCGGCATGAACAAGGGCAACAGAGGCTGTACGAACAAGCATAGTTAGGAAGAGACCGGCAACCGCAAGTGGGATAGCTGTTGCAGTCGCAACACCGATACCTTCAGTTGTGAAGTTACCACCTTTAACCAAAATAATGGCAGCAGCAACAGAGGCAAGGGCAGCGTCAGGAGCGACAGCGGCACCGATATTAGCCCAAGCAAGGGCGATCATTTGAAGAGAACCACCAAGCATGATACCTGCAGTGAGGTTACCTGTAGCAGCACCGATGAGGGTACATGCAACAAGTGGTTGGTGGAATTGGAATTGGTCAAGGATACCTTCAAGACCAGCAAGGAAGGCAACAACTACGACCAAAATTGCAGAAATAATTGACATATCTGACATGGTAATAATTCCTTTTCTATTGAGTTGTGATTAGCTGAGAGTATCAACTAATTTATCCGAATGAAGGTTATTGAACGTTAGCTTTTTTGATAAGGTCGAACAAGTCTTTCTTAGAATCATTTGGTACCTTACGGACGTCGAATTCAACGCCAAGGTCACGCAATTTTTCGAAGCAAGCGACATCGTCTTTGTCCATAGACAAAACGTTGTTAACCATTGTTTTACCAGTTGAGTGAGCCATAGAACCAACGTTAAGTTCTTTGATTGGCACGCCACCTTCGATAGCACGAAGTGCGTCTTGAACAGTTTCGAACAAGATAAGCGCGTGTGTGTTACCAAAGCGAGGGTCCTTAGAAGCATCAATCAATTTTTGAATTGGAACAACGTTTGCTTTAACCCCATTTGGTGCTGCTTGTTTGATCAATTCTTTACGAAGCTCATCTTTAGCAACGTCGTCTGAAGCAACAATGATACGGTCTGCTTTAGAAGCAGGTGTCCAGTTAGTTGCTACTTGACCATGCAAGAGACGTGTGTCCAAACGTGCCAAGTTAATCTTGAGTTTACCATCTCCGATAACTGTCCCTTCTGGGATAGCTCCTTGAGGTGCAGCAGCTTCTACAGGAGCTGCTGTTGTTTCCTCAGCTGGATTAAGCTCCTCTGGAAGTGCCTTGATACCACCCTTAGCTTCCTTGATGATATTAGCAGCAACTTGCTCTGCAGTAGCGTTAGCATCCATCATACGTTCAGTGTATGCTTGGATAAGCATTGGCAAGTTAAGTCCTGTGATGATAGCAATCTTGCGATCTGGATTTTCTCCAGCAATTCGACTGGCTTGGTTAAATGGTGAACCAGACCAAAGGTCAGCCAAAACAAGAATTTCATCATCAGCATCGAATTGTGCAATGGCGTCGTTGAAGTGAGCGTACAAGTCATCAGGACCTTCACTTGGCATGAAAGTTACGACTTGAACTTTCTCTTGGTCTCCAAAAATCATAGAGCCTGATTGGTGGATTCCTTCAGCGAACTTACCATGGCTGGCAATAATAATACCGATACCCATTCGTGTTCTCCTCCTTATAAATTATTTTTTCCTAGGCTTAAAAAGACTATCTCCGATTTTTATCAAGACGCTAAAAAAAGCGTCTCTCAATCTTTTTAAACATAAGAAATCAAGAACAATTATATTCTAAAACGCTTTCAAGAAAATGTCAATAGCTAGTGAGATAAAATTTCAAAAGAAGTCAAACTCTTTCAAAAATGAGCAAAATATTATAAAAAGATTGCCCAACCATTAGATTGGACAATCTTTTTATAATATTCGGAGATTATTTCTTCTTGACAATGAGTCGGAAAAGATTTTTAAAGCCTTGTTTGAGGACAGCGATAAAGCTAGGTGCTTTTCGTAAACTTTCTCGAGGAATTCTTTTTTGAATTTCTTTCAAAGTTATTCGGCTTTTTCGACTGGCAAAACGGAAACGTCCATTTTGCTTAGTACGGATTTCAAAGCGTGGGATGAATTTACCACCGAAGTAGACATCGGCAATCACATAAGTGATTTCATCCCAAGGAATTTGAACGTAATCTTGCAACTTCGTATCATTGTAAAATTCGAAGGCCTTATCTCCGACCATGATATTTCCGTAAATAGGTCCTTCACGAAACCAAGTTCCCTTAGTTGTGTGAGCCATTTCGGTATTGAGCGATTTAACCATACCTTGCTCCGATTAGAGTACACCAATAATGTGGAGCACAATAGCTAGAACAAAGATACCTAAGATGATAACAATTGGAGAAACTTTTCTCTTAAGAAGGTACATACAGAGGAAAGTCAAACCAAGGGCGGCAAGACCAGGAATCAATTGGTCCAAGTTATCTTGCAAGGTTGTCACCTTGTTGGCTTCGAGTGATTTACCAGCAGCTTGTTCTAGGAAGGCTGCTTTAACACCGGCAATACCTTTTGGAAGTTTATCCCAATCGATATAAGCGCCTTCTTGTTGTTTAACAACAGAGACAACTGGTGTGAAGGTAATGCTAACCCAACGTTGGATAAGAGAACCGATAACGAACATCCCCATCATTGATGCGCCACGAGTTACTTGTTGAAGAAGGTTACCAGATACGTCGTCTGTGATCGCAGTACCAGCACGGTAACCGAATTCTTGAGTATACCATTTAACGGCAGCTACCATGACGTTCCAGAGAACGAAGAAGACGATTGGGCCTAGGACGTTACCTGAAACAGCCAAACCTGCTCCTAATGAAAGGAAGATTGGACGAAGGGTAAACCAGAAGAGAGGGTCACCGGCACCTGCAAGAGGTCCCATCATACCGACCTTAACCCCTGAGATAGCAGCATCATCAATCTCAGCACCGTTGGCACGTTCTTCTTCCAAGGCAAGGGTAACCCCAAAGATTGGGTTGGCCATAAATGGTTGTGTATTGAAGAATTCCAAGTGACGCTTAAGCGCAGCAGCACGTTCTTCTTTAGTTTGATAAAGTTTTTTGATTGCAGGAATAAGGGTGTAAGCCACACCACCATTTTGCATACGTTCATAGTTGAATGAAGCTAAAAGGAAGTATGAGCGCAAGAAAGCTTTGAAACGATCTGCTTTTGTTAATTTAATTTTTGAATCAGCCATTTTCTTTCCTCCTAATTAAAAGTCTTCCAGAATTTCACCGAGGGGATCACCTGATCCTCCATCATTTGAAGAACCATTTGAACCACTAGCTTCAAGCGCAAGGTACATAACGGCAAGACAGAGGCCGATGATACCCAAGCTAATCAAGGTCAACTCTTTGAGGGCAGCCAAAGCAAAACCAAGGAAGAAGAATGGCCAAACTTCACGACTAGACATCATGTTGATAACCATGGCATAACCAACGGCTACAACCATACCACCACCGATTGTCATACCTGATTTTAACCATTCAGGCATAGCTTCAAGACCAGATTGTACGAGGTGTGCAGGAATCAAGAGCAAGAGGAGGGCAGGGATAGCAACACGGAGACCTTGGAGGGCCATACCGATAAAGTGCCATCTTTCAACACTAGCGATATCAGCAGCTTCTGCACGGCTATCCATAATATGAGCGATGAAGACAGTTGCTGTACGGACAACCATTGTCAAGGCAAGACCGGCAACAGCCAAAGGCACCGCAAGGGCGATGGCAGGACCAATTCCTTTAGTTCCTTGACCACCCAAGATAAGGATAATTGTAGAAGCAACAGCGGCAAGTGAGGCATCTGGTGCCATGGCAGCACCAACGTTAGCCCATCCCATAGTAATCAATTGTAAGCTACCACCCAACATTACGCCGAGTTCGAGATGACCAGTAACAAGACCGATAAGGGAACAAGCCACAACTGGCTGGTATGTTTCGATTTGGTCGTTAACTGAGCTACAACCGATGATGAAAGCAACAATTACGACTAAAATAATTTGTACTAAACTCATTTATGCATCCTCCAAAATTATTTCTTCTCTGCTAATTTAGTTTCAGCTGACTTAATCAAGGCATCAACGTTTGCTGGGCTATCACTTGGTACCCCACGAACGTCAAATTTGACACCCAATGATTGCAACTCTTTGATAGCATCCACATCTGTTTGGTCAAATGAAAGAGCTTTAGTAACGTTGACTTTTCCTTCTTTATAAGCTGAAGAACCAAGGTTGATTTCTTTAACATCAACACCTGCTTTAACAGCAGCGAGAGCATCTTCAACAGATTCAAAGAGAAGCATAGCACGTGTATCACCAAAACGTGGGTCATTGTTTGCTTTAACCATGTTTTTAATTGGGATAACGTGAACTTGAACACCAGATGGAGCGGCTTGTTTAATCATGTTTGTACGAAGTTTATCATGACAAACAGTGTCTGAAACAACGATGATACGGTCTGGGTGAGTTGAGTGAGTCCAACCAGTCGCAACCTGACCGTGGAGGAGACGTGTGTCAACACGAGCCAAAACGTATTTGATTTTTCCATCACCAAGTACTGTTCCTTCAGGAATGGTACCTTTAGGAATAGAAGGTTTTGCGTCGGCTGGTTTAGTGTCTTCTTCAGGAATAAGGCCTTCTGGAAGGACTTTAACGCCTTCTTTTGTTTCCTTATAAATGTTAGCGACAATCTCTTCAACCCCAGCATCAGGAGCTACCATACGTTCCGTATATGCTTGGATAAGCATTGGCAAGTTGAGTCCTGTCACGATAACCATCTTGCGATCAGGATTTTCTTCCTTGATACGGCTTGCCTGGTTAAATGGTGACCCAGACCAAAGGTCTGCAAGGACAAGAATTTCGTCGTCAGCGTCAAATTGAGCGATGGCATCTTTGAAGTGAGCGTACAAGTCGTCAGGACCTTCATTTGGCATGAAAGTAACCACTTGAACTTTCTCTTGTTCACCAAAAATCATAGAACCTGATTGGTGAATACCTTCAGCGAATTTACCATGGCTAGCAATAATAATACCGATACCCATTAGTGTTCTTCCTCCTTTTATATATTGCTTCTTAGGAATAGAAAAATGATTATTGGTATTATCATTCATGACATGAAAATGACAACAATATTTTTTTAGTCCCTCGAAAATTAGAACAATCTAATTGTAAAACGTTATCATAGATTTGTCAATGCTTTTCGTAACAAAAGTGTCATAAAATTGAAAAAAATATCAAATTATCGCAAATATACTTTCTTTTCAGATAAAAGGACTTTGGTATAGTTTTAAGCTATATCTAAATAGAGGAAATGGGATCAAGGAAAAATGAGAGAAACGCTTGTAATAACTAGTGATGACTGCTATAATTTCTTCAATTAACTATTTAAGGTTAAATCTATAAGAAAAGAGGACCTCCTTATGTCAGATTTACTAAGTATTTATAATGAATTGCAATCTAAGAAATGGGTTGACTTGACCCACAAAATTAATGCGGAAAGTCCACACTTTCCAGCCCTCCCTGCTTTGAAACAAGAAGACCTTTTCACATTAAAAGATGATTTCCATGTTCAAAAATTTACAGTGGTTGGTCAATACGGAATGCATATTGATGCACCGATTCACTTTGTAGAAGGTGGTCGTTGGTTGGATGAGATTGACCTCAAAGATCTCCTCTTGCCACTCTATGTTATCGACAAGTCTAAAGAAGTTGCAGCCAATCCAAACTTTATCTTGAGCAAACAAGATATCTTAGACTTTGAAGCAGAGCATGGAAAAATTACTGAAGGGGCCTTTGTCGCTTTTCGTAGTGATTGGTCAAAACGTTGGCCAGATCAAGATGCTATGCGCAACCTTGATGAAAATGGGGTTCAACAAAGTCCAGGGTGGAGCCGTGAAGCTCTAGAATTCTTGATTCATGAACGCCATGTTAAGGCTGTGGGTCATGAGACTTTTGATACAGATGCTGGTATTCCAGCAGCAGAACATGGCTTGGTTAACGAATACTACCTCTTGGAACAAAACATTTATCAGGTAGAAGTCTTGAATCAATTGGATCAGGTTCCAGCTGTTGGTGCTTTGATTTCGATTGCATTTCCTCACTGGGACAAGGCGACAGGTTCCCCAGTGCGTGCAGTGGCTATTTTACCTTAATCAGAACAAAAGACACCGAAGAAATTTTCAGTGTCTTTTCTTGTTTATAAAAAGAGTTCTTGAAGTTTGCGAGCAACGCCATCCTCTTCATTAGTCCACTCAATTTGTTCGTTAGCGTGGGGAAGAAGGACAGAGCTAGCATTCTTCATGGCATAACCAGTTTTAGCAAGTTCCAACATCTCTGTGTCATTGTGTTCGTCACCAAAAGCAATCAAATCATCCGTTGATTTACGCATGGCCTTAAGTAAGTAGTTCAGGGCGTAGGCCTTGTTAATACCTTTAGGCGAAAATTCCAAAATATTAAGTGGGCCACCCCAAGAATCAACTTCAATTTCTTCCTTGAAGTCTTTCTTGATGTCATCGGCTAGTTGGTACTTATCTTCATGGCGAGTTTGCATAAGGAGAGCGTTAGGGTTGCGCGTGATTTTAGTTGGTTCTAAACGCATAGCCTCAATAATTTTATCAACACCAAAGAGTTGTGGTTGAATACGCTCTGGGTGATTCATAGTGATATAGAAGTGTTTTCGATATTCACTAGCCAGAAAATCCATCTCTAATTCATCATGGCGTTGTAAGAGGCTAATCAGATATTTCTTATCTAATTTAACCGAATGCTCATAAGCCCAGTCTTGGTCTGGAAGATTGGTCAAAGAGCCGTTGAAGGTGATGAGTGGTGTTTCTAACCCTAGTGTTTTGTAATGGTCAATAGCCATACGATAAGGACGACCTGTAGCAATAACGACTTGGTGTCCTTTGTTTTGTACGTCTTTAATCGTTTTTTGTGTAAATTCTGAAATAGTTCCATCTGGGCGTAATAACGTTCCATCAAGATCTAGTGCAATCAATTTTTTTGTCATGTTCCTATTATAGCAAAAATCTGTCCTTTGTTGGTGATTAAGAAAGAGCTTTCTAAGAACGTTCGGTTTTTCATAAGAAAAGTCTCAGGAAATAAACCTTGCACCGTCAAATAATTTCATGTAGAATAGTAATGTTGCATTCTACGTGAGAATGTTCCGAAATTATTCGGATTTTGACAATATTTTTTATTAAGGAGTCTAAACTTTCATGGAAAAGTTTTTCAAATTGAAAGAACATGGTACTGACGTCCGCACAGAAGTGACTGCCGGATTGACAACTTTCTTTGCCATGTCTTACATCCTCTTTGTTAACCCAGCGATGTTGGCCCAAACAGGAATGCCTGCACAAGGTGTTTTCTTAGCAACAATTATTGGTGCGGTTGCAGGGACATTGATGATGGCATTTTATGCTAACCTACCATACGCTCAAGCGCCTGGTATGGGGCTTAATGCCTTCTTCACCTACACAGTGGTCTTTTCTTTGGGTTACACTTGGCAAGAGGCCTTAGCAATGGTCTTTCTATGTGGTGTTATTTCATTGATCATCACGGTAACTAAAGTACGTAAGATGATTATTGAGTCTATTCCAACAGCTCTCAAATCTGCTATTTCAGCAGGTATCGGTGTTTTCCTTGCCTATGTTGGGATTAAAAATGCTGGTTTCTTGAAATTCTCAATTAATCCACATACCTACACTGTAGCAGGCAAAGGTGCTGACATGGCTAAGGCTTCAATTACAGCTTCATCGTCAGCTACACCAGGTTTGGTTGCTTTCAATAACCCAACTGTAATTGTAGGTTTGATTGGTCTTGCGATTGCGATTTTCTTTATTGTTAAAGGTATTCGTGGTGGTGTTCTTCTTTCAATCCTCGTAACGACTATCATTGCTATCTTTGCTGGTGTCGTTGATCTTGGAAGCATTGACTGGCACGCAGCTAGCTTGACATCATCTATTAAGGATCTTGGTCAGGTCTTTGGTGCAGCGCTTGGATCTAAGGGATTGGGATCACTCTTTGCAGATGTTTCTCGTTTGCCTGGTGTCTTTATGGCTATTCTTGCCTTTTCATTGACTGATATCTTCGATACTATCGGTACCTTGATTGGTACTGGTGAGAAGGTTGGTATCATTGCTTCAACAGGTGATAACAACGAATCAAAAGCTCTTGACCGTGCCCTATACTCTGACCTTGTTGGTACAAGTATTGGTGCCATTGCAGGGACTTCAAACGTTACAACTTACGTTGAATCTGCAGCAGGTATTGGTGCTGGTGGACGTACTGGTTTGACAGCTCTCGTGGTTGCTGTACTCTTTGCCATCTCTAGTTTCTTTAGTCCAGTGGTATCAATCGTTCCTAATGCAGCAACAGCGCCTATTCTTATTATTGTAGGTGTTATGATGCTCTCTAACCTTAAGAGTGTCGATTGGGAAGACTTGTCTGAAGCTATTCCTGCATTCTTCACTTCTATTTTCATGGGATTCTCATATAGCATTACCTATGGTATCGCAGCTGGGTTCCTTACTTATACTTTGGTCAAAATTGTCAAAGGTCAAGCTAAGGATGTCCACTTTATTATGTGGATTTTGGATATCTTGTTTATCCTTAACTTCATCAGTATGGCTGTGTTCTAAAGCTTGAAAGAAAAAGTCTGTACATTTGTCAGGCTTTTTCTTTTGCGATTTTTATCTGGGGAATGTGAGAGAGTTTTTTTGATTAACTTTCAAATCTATAGTAAGTTTTACAAAATGATTTCTAATCTATGAGTGGTTGATGTGGTTAAAATAAATTGAAGATTAAAATACACATCTTAACTTCTTACTTAAATGATTCGATATTTATAAGTTTCTACTGTATTTTTACAGTGGATTCTAGTCCATATTTTTATTTTTTGATATAATGAAAACATGATTTACAGTCAAAATGAAGAAGAATTGATTAGTATCGGCCAAAAGTTAGGTCGACTGCTCGATTCTGGAGATATAATTGTTCTCTCAGGTGATCTGGGAGCTGGCAAAACAACCTTAACCAAGGGGATTGCCAAAGGTTTGGATATTTCACAGATGATAAAGAGTCCAACCTATACTATTGTAAGGGAGTATGAGGGGCGGCTGCCACTCTATCATTTAGATGTCTACCGCATTGGTGATGATCCTGATTCTATTGATTTGGATGATTTTCTGTATGGTGAAGGTGTGACCATCATCGAGTGGGGTGAGCTCCTAGACGAGAGTCTGTTAGGGGATTATCTCCTAATTTCGATATCTCATCATGGAGATGGACGTCAGTTGCTTTTTGAATCTTTCGGTCCTAGAAGTAAGGAGATTCAGGAGGAAATGGTAAATGGCTGAGCAAGAATTAGTCATTGAGGAAGCTCAAAGAGAGGATGCTGCCTCTCTAGCTCGTTTACTAGAGACTGTAGCCTTGGAATCGGATTTTCTAGCACAAGATGATAGAAGTTCTATACTGAGTGTTGAACAGTTAGCCACTTATATTGAAAGTCATCAGCATAGGCTTAATGAGATTTGTTTGGTGGCAAAATTGGGTCATGAGGTCATTGGTGTTTGTAATGTTACCTCTGATCAAGATACTAAGACCAGTCATATCGCCGACGTATTTATTGCGGTTTCTAAACCCTATTGGGGGAATGGTGTTGGCCAGTTTCTTATGGAAACAATGATTGACTGGGCAGATCATACACCAACTATCCGCCGCTTAGAGTTGACGGTTCAAGCACGTAATGAACGGGCGGTTCATCTCTATCAAAAATTCGGATTTGACATTGAAGGCACTAAGAAACGTGGTGCAAGAACTAAAAATGGAGAATTTCTAGATGTTTACCTTATGGCTAAACTCATAGATTAGGAAAAAACATGAAACTTGGACGAAAAATTTTATTGATGTTGTTGGCGATTTTTGCAACGACAGTAGTAGCTGCTGGTATTTACCTAACGACAACTTATAATTACGCCACAGGCGAATTGTCAAAAACGTTTAGGGCTTCTAAAGCAACTTCAGGGAATAGTAAGGCTATTCAACAGACTAAGCCTATAACTATTCTCTTGATGGGGGTAGATACAGGATCCAAAGAACGTAAGGAAACCTGGGAAGGAAACTCTGATACCATGATTTTGGTAACAGTGAACCCTAAGACTAAGAAAACAACCATGACCAGTTTGGAACGTGACCTTTTGACAGATATTGAGGGGTCGGGTGAAGCAAAACTAAATTCAGCATATGCTGAGGGTGGTGCTGACTTGGCTATTTCAACCATTCAAAAGGTTTTAGATATTGATATTGACTATTATGCACTGATTAATATGCAGGGTATGATTGATTTGGTAGATGCTGTTGGTGGTATTGAGGTAACGAATCATTTTGATTTTCCAATTTCGATTGCAGAAAATGAACCTGAATTTCAGGCAAAAGTTGAGCCCGGAACCCATAAAATCAATGGTGAGCAAGCTTTAGTCTATTCACGTATGCGTTACGATGACCCTGATGGTGACTATGGTCGCCAAAAACGTCAACGTGAGGTTATTCAAAAAGTTGTAGCTAAGCTCTTGAAGATGGACTCTATTGGTTCTTACAAGAAAATTTTGTCGGCTGTAAGTTCAAATGTTCAAACCAGTATCGATCTTGGTGATACCAATACTTTGCGTAGCTTGATGGGTTATAGTGATGCCCTTAAAAATATTAAGTCATACCAATTGGCTGGTTCGGATGCCATGATCGATGGAGGAAGCTATCAAGTAGCCTCCACTGAGGATATTCTTAAGGTGCAAAATCGCATTAAGCAGGAAGTTGGTAAGAAGAAAGTTTCTGAATCTAATCTTAAGACTAGTTTGGTTCTCTATGGTTCTGGTAGCTCTAACTATGGCTCAGATGATTTCGTTAATTCTAAAGGAAGTGCGGCTTCGAGTGAGGCATCTTCAAATTATGAGGGCGGGACATCTGAGGCAGCTGGTGGTGGGTCAGTAAGTACCTACAATGGAGGTACTACCTATAGCAATAACTATAGTGAAAACACAGGTAATTATGTTCAGGAACAAGGTACGACAACCCCTACATACAATAATAATGGATCGGGTGTAACTACTTATAGCACTGTTCCAGCGACGCAATAAATAAGGTTGGGTGATTCCCAACCTTTTTGTTATGAAATGATAGCAATATGGTTATTCCTTGCAATGGCTTTTGAGCTATGCTATAATATAGGAAAATAACGAAAGAGAGGCGGAGTAGAAACTTCGTCTCTTGTGTGTGTAAGGAGGTCATAATGTCGCAAAAAATTATTGATCTCGTGACGGCAGTCGTAGCTCCAGCTATTCCTGAGCCATACGAACTGGTCGATATCGAGTACGAAAAGCTTGGCGGTGACTATGTCTTGTCAGTTTTGATTGATAAGCCAGGAGGTATTACTGTAGAAGATACTGCAGACTTGACTGAAATTATCAGTCCCCTCTTGGATACTATTCAGCCTGATCCTTTCCCGGATCAATACATGCTGGAAGTTTCTAGTCCAGGGTTAGAGCGTCCCTTAAAAACCAAAGAAGCTTTGACAAATGCTGTTGGTCAGTATATCAATGTTAGTCTTTACAAGGCTATTGATAAGATCAAGATTTTCCAAGGTGACTTGGTGGCCTTTGATGGGGAAACCCTAACAATTGATTACCTTGATAAGACTCGCCATAAAACTGTTGAGATTCCCTATCAAACAGTTGCTAAAGCTCGTTTGGCAGTCAAACTCTAAAACTATTAGTGTAAATAAAGAAAGGATGCCAGTTTTGGCCTTTAGAGGTTAAAACAACAAAGAATATGAGCAAAGAAATGCTAGAAGCCTTCCGTGTCTTGGAAGAAGAAAAACACATTAACAAGGAAGACATCATTGATGCCGTGGTTGAATCGCTTAAGTCAGCCTACAAGCGTCGTTATGGTCAGTCAGAATCAGCTGTAGTTGAATTCAATGAAAAAACAGGTGATTTTCAAGTTTATACCGTTCGTGAAGTTGTAGACGAAGTCTTTGATAGTCGTTTGGAAATTAGCTTGAAAGATGCCCTTGCTATCAGCTCTGCTTACGAACTTGGCGATAAGATTCGTTTTGAAGAGTCAGTTGATGAATTTGGCCGTGTTGCAGCGCAATCTGCCAAACAAACCATTATGGAAAAGATGCGCAAGCAGATGCGTGAAATCACTTATAATGACTATAAGCAACATGAAGGTGAAATCATGCAAGGAACAGTTGAACGCTTTGACCAACGTTTCATTTATGTCAATCTTGGAACGCTCGAAGCTCAATTGTCACGCCAAGACCAAATTCCTGGCGAAAGCTTTAAGTCACACGACGTCATCGATGTTTATGTTTATAAAGTTGAAAACAACCCTAAGGGTGTTAACGTCTTTGTAAGCCGTAGCCATCCAGAATTCATCAAACGTATCATGGAACAAGAAATTCCTGAAGTATTTGATGGAACTGTAGAAATCATGAGCGTGTCTCGTGAAGCTGGTGATCGTACCAAAGTTGCTGTTCGCAGTCATAACCCTAACGTTGATGCTATTGGTACTATCGTTGGTCGTGGTGGAAGTAACATCAAGAAAGTTGTCAGCCGTTTCCACCCAACACGTTTGGATGCTAAGACAGGAATTGAAGTTCCTGTTGAGGAAAATATTGATGTTATTCAATGGGTTGAAGATCCAGCTGAATTTATCTACAATGCTATTGCACCGGCTGAAGTGGACTATGTTCTCTTTGACGAAGATGATAGCAAACGTGCGACAGTAGTTGTACCAGATAACAAATTATCTCTTGCAATTGGTCGTCGTGGACAAAACGTTCGTTTGGCAGCTCATTTGACTGGTTACCGTATTGACATCAAGTCAGCTTCTGAATATGAAGCACTCGAAGCTGAAAAAGCTGAGGCTGCTACTGAGGAAGTTGTTGACGAGATTGTTGCAGAAGATGCTACACCTGTTGAAGTCACAACAGAAGAAGTAATTGAAACAACAGAAGCAGAATAAGAAGAACATAGAGGTGTTTGATGGCTAAAACACGAAAAATACCTTTACGCAAATCAGTTGTCTCAGGAGAAATCATTGATAAACGTGATTTGCTCCGCATCGTAAAAACTAAAGATGGTGAGATTTTCATTGATCCAACAGGAAAGCAAAATGGCAGAGGTGCTTACATTAAACTAGATAATGAAGAAGCTCTCCAAGCTAAAAAGAAACGTGCTTTTAACCATAGTTTCTCAATGGATGTTCCTGAAAGTTTTTATGATGAACTCATTGCTTATGTGGATCACAAGGTCAAAAGAAGAGAGTTAGGTCTTGAATAACACAGAAAAATTGTCAAATATGTTAGGACTGGCACAAAGAGCTGGAAAACTTATTTCTGGCGAAGAACTTGTCATCAAGGCAGTTCAATCAGGGCAGGCGAGACTAGTTTTTCTTGCCAATGATGCTGGTAGTAACGTGACTAAAAAGACGACTGATAAATGTAACTACTATAATATAGAAGTCTCCACAGTGTTTAACGCACTGGAATTAAGCATGGCTATTGGTAAACCAAGAAAAACGGTTGCTGTAGTTGATGCTGGATTTTCAAAGAAAATGAGGACTCTTATGGAATAAAGAATAGGAGGACATCACGTGTCAAAGAAACGATTATATGAAATCGCAAAAGAGGTTGGTGTAGAAAGCAAGGTTGTTGTTGCAAAAGCTCAAGAACTTGGTCTTTCTGTGAAGAGCCATTCCTCATCAGTTGAAGAAGCTGATGCTAATCGTATCACTTCAAGTTTAAAAGGGGGAACAGCTAAGGCTGAAAGCAAGCCAGCTCCTAAAGCGACACCAACTCCTAAAGAGGAAAAGGTAGCGCCTAAGGTTGATAAGGTACCTGTTGCCAAATCAGCTCCAGCTAAAGAAACATCAAAGGCTGAAGTCAAAGAAGCCCCTGCGACTCCGAAAAAACCACAAAGCCGTAATTTTAAGGCAGAACGTGAAGCACGTGCCAAGGCAGAAGCAGAGCGTCGTCAAAACGGCGGAGGCCGTGACAACCGTAATCGTAACCGAAATCAACAAGGGAACGATCAAGGTAAACGTCAGAATAATGATCGTCGCAACCAAAATGGAAATGGTCAAGGCAACCGTAATAATGGGAACCGCGGTAACAATAGTAATCGTGACCGTAATTTCCAAGGTAAACAGCGCAATGATCAAGGTCGAAATAAACGTAACGATGCTGCCCGCAACAATCAGGCAGGTCCACGTATTGACTTTAAAGCGCGTGCAGCAGCCTTGAAAGCAGAGCAAAATGCAGAATATTCACGTCAAAGTGAAACACGCTTCCGTGAAGAAAAAGCTGCAGAGCAACGCCGTGCGAAAGAGCAAGAAAAGGCAAGAAAAGAAAAACAACAGGCTGAAGTCGCTGCTCAAAAAGCAGTTGCTGAAGCTAAGCCAGCTCCCAAGCCAGCACCGGCTGCTCAACCAGCTCCAGCTGCGCAAGCACAAGATACACGTCGTAAAAAGGCACGTCCAGATAAATCACGTGATAATCGTCGCGAGAATGAAGATGGACCTAAGCAAACAAGAAATAATAAGTGGAATAATCAAAACCAAGTGAGAAATCAACGAAATAGTAACTGGAATAAAAACAAAAATAAAAAAGGTAAAAATAACCGTGGTAATTCAGCTCCAAAACCAGTAACAGAGCGTAAATTCCATGAATTACCAAAAGAATTTGAATACACTGAAGGCATGACGGTTGCAGAAATCGCAAAACGTATTAAACGTGAGCCAGCTGAAATCGTTAAGAAACTCTTCATGATGGGTGTTATGGCAACTCAGAACCAATCTCTTGATGGGGATACTATTGAGTTGTTGATGGTTGACTACGGTATTGAAGCAACCAAGAAAGAAGAAGTCGATAATGCTGATATCGAACGTTTCTTTGTTGACGAAGACTACCTCAATAAAGATGCTATGGTAGAACGTGCACCAGTTGTTACTATCATGGGACACGTTGACCATGGTAAAACAACCCTTCTTGATACCCTTCGTAACTCACGTGTTGCGACTGGAGAAGCTGGTGGTATCACACAGCATATTGGTGCCTACCAAATTGAAGAGGGTGGTAAGAAAATCACCTTCCTTGATACTCCAGGACACGCGGCCTTTACATCTATGCGTGCCCGTGGTGCTTCTGTTACAGATATTACTATCTTGATTGTCGCTGCGGATGACGGTGTTATGCCACAAACTATTGAAGCCATCAACCACTCTAAGGCTGCTGGTGTTCCAATCATTGTTGCGATTAACAAGATTGATAAACCAGGTGCTAACCCAGAGCGTGTAATCGGTGAATTGGCAGAGCATGGCGTTATCTCAACTGCATGGGGTGGGGATAGCGAATTCGTTGAAATTTCAGCGAAGTTTGGTCAAAATATTGAAGAATTGCTTGAAACAGTTCTTCTTGTGGCTGAAGTGGAAGAACTTAAAGCTGACCCAACAGTTCGTGCCATCGGTACCGTTATTGAAGCGCGTTTGGATAAAGGTAAAGGTGCGGTTGCAACCCTCCTTGTTCAACAAGGTACCTTGCATGTTCAAGACCCAATCGTTGTTGGTAATACCTTCGGACGTGTCCGTGCTATGACCAATGACCTTGGTCGTCGTATTAAGACTGCAGCACCATCAACACCAGTTTCAATTACTGGTTTGAACGAAGCGCCTATGGCGGGTGACCATTTTGCCGTTTATGAAGACGAAAAAGCAGCTCGTGCAGCCGGTGAAGAACGTGCCAAACGTGCCCTTATGAAACAACGTCAACAAACACATCGTGTTAGTCTTGATAACCTCTTTGATACCCTTAAAGCTGGTGAATTGAAGACTGTTAATGTTATCATCAAGGCCGACGTACAAGGTTCTGTTGAAGCCTTGGCAGCATCACTTCTTAAGATTGATGTTGAGGGTGTTCGTGTTAATGTTGTTCACTCAGCAGTAGGTGCTATCAACGAATCTGATATTACTCTTGCGGAAGCTTCAGATGCTGTTGTTATCGGATTTAACGTTCGTCCTACACCACAAGCACGTCAACAAGCGGAAACTGATGAAGTTGAAATTCGTCTTCACAGCATCATCTACAAGGTTATCGAAGAAATCGAAGATGCCATGAAAGGGATGCTTGATCCTGAATTTGAAGAAAAAGTCATTGGTGAAGCTATTATCCGTGAAACCTTCAAAGTTTCTAAAGTCGGAACAATCGGTGGGTTCATGGTTACTAGTGGTAAAATTACTCGTGATTCAAGTGCCCGTGTGATTCGTGATGGTGTCGTTATTTTTGATGGTAAATTGGCAAGCTTGAAACACTTTAAAGATGACGTTAAAGAAGTCGGAAACGCTCAAGAGGGTGGTTTGATGATTGAAAACTATAACGATATTAAAGTTGATGACGTTATCGAAGCTTACATTATGGAAGAAATTAAACGTTAATTTTGTTAGCTTTTAAGAAAGCTTACTTAGGAGACAAAGCTAGGTCATCTGGCCTGGCTTTTGTTCCATCATAATAAGAGAGAAAGGATAAGACTATGGGAAATTCATTTCGTGTAGACCGTGTTGGTATGGAAATCAAACGTGAGGTCAATGAAATTCTTCAAAAGAAAGTTCGTGACCCACGTGTGCAAGATGTCACTATCACAGATGTACAGATGCTTGGTGATTTGTCAGCTGCTAAGATTTTTTACACCATTCATTCAACCTTGGCCTCAGATAACCAAAAAGCACAAACTGGTCTTGAAAAGGCTACTGGGACAATCAAGCGTGAACTTGGTAAAAAATTGACTATGTATAAGATTCCGGATTTGACCTTTATTAAAGATGAGTCTATCGAATACGGTAATAAAATTGATGAAATGCTTCGTAATTTGGAGCGTAAAGACTAAGAAAAAATTCCTGTCAGTTATGGCAGGAATTTTGCGTTATAATAGAATAAAAAGGAGGACTTCAATGAAAGTAACGGTCTATTTGGGTGCTAATATGGGTGATAATCCTAGCTTTAAGAAAGCAACAATTGCCTTGGGTCAGTGGATTGCTAAAAATGGGCATACCCTAGTCTATGGTGGCAGTAGGATGGGACTTATGGGAGTTCTTGGTGATACGGTTTTGGAAAATGGTGGACAGGCTCATGGCATTATGCCACAATTCCTCAAAGATAGGGAGATAGCTTATGAGGGGTTAACCTCAATGACCATAGTAGAAACTATGGCAGAACGAAAGACTGCCATGCTAGAGCAAGGAGATCTCTTTATCGCCCTTCCAGGAGGTTTAGGGACACTGGAAGAAATCTCTGAAGCTATTGCAGCTGCTCGAGTCGGTAAGTTGGACAAACCCTGTGTTTTCTTCAATCTCAATGGCTATTATGATGCTATGAAAACGATGTTAGATACCATGGTTGCTCATGATTTTTTGGAGGCTGAAACAGCAGCAAAATTCCTCTTTACAGATGATTTTTCAGAAATTGCAGCTTTTGTCCAGTCTTATGAACCACCTCAATTGAGACGTTATCGGTAACTTTATATGATAGGTTAGCTCTCTAAGTTTAAAAGGAGAGCTTTTTTGATGGAGAGACGTTAGTAATTATTTTTTTCTTTTAAATTTCAGAAAATTAACTAAAAAAACCTTAACAAAAATGGTGGATTTGTATATAATAGTGTTTGTAAATTTAATCATTTAACAAATTTTCCTCATCATCTGTGAGTAATATCCATGAATACTTAGTACCCCACTTGGTTAGGAAAACTTTGCCAATCATTTATTTTTATGGGGAATGTGGGATATAGGATGAAATGGAAGGAATGATAAGTATGTCTATTATGGTTAAACATGTGAGTTTTGATGACTATCAAAAAACACAGACAAACTATAAAGATGCCAACTTTTTACAGTCAGCTGAGATGGCTAAGCTTCAGCTAAGCCGTAATCATATCGGAGAAGTAGAGGCTCTGGTTTTTGAAAGGGATGGCCTGCGGATAGGTCAAGCCATCGTTGTCTATAGAAGAAGCTTTCGTATCTTTAGAAAAGCTCTCTTGTTTCATGGACCCTTGCTAGATTACAATTCTATAGCTGATTTGACAGACCTTCTAGAGGCCTTGATACTCTACTTAAAAAAGAAAAATATTGCATCACTTTCTATCCATCCCTATCTTACCGATCTTATTAGGAATGAAGAACTTGAAATCATTGAAGAAGAAAAGGCTGATGAGGTCTCCAAGGTATTTGAAAAATTAGGTTTTGAGCAGTATTTAGATCCAGAACAGGCTCTAGTTGTTAATCAGATGTTTGTAAAACCAATTGATACCTTTACGACTTCTGATGAGATGCTCGCAGCTTTTTCACCATCTTTGAAGCGAGATTTAAAAAAATTCACTGCTTTGCATGTCAAAGTTGAAGAACTACGTGAGGACAATCTCAATCAGTTTTATGACATCCTAGTTCGGACAGCAGAGAGAAAAGGATTTTCAGTTCATCCATTGACCTATTTCCAAGATTTGAAGAGGAACTTTGGAGAATCTGCAAAGTTTATGTTGGCTTATTTGGATTGTCCAGCTTATTTGGCTTATCTTGATGAGAATATTAAATCTTTTGAAGCTAAGATTCAGGCTTTAAAAGATGGCCCACAGAAAAAACGAACCAAGGGTCAGATTGCGGATGCCGAAGATCAGCTTAGAAGTTACTATAAACGTTTAGAGCAATTTAAGACCTACCAAGTCACTGGTGACAAATTACCTCTTTCGGCCTATCTTTTTATGGATTATGGTTCAGAAATTGTCAGCTTTTACGGTGGGAATGATGAAGCCTACCTTAATTTTGGTGGAGCAGTCCTTCTTCATTGGGAAATGCTACAATATGCTAAGTGTGAGGGAAAAGAGCGGTTTAATTTTTATGGGACAATCGAAACTGAAGCGGCAAGTGCTGGAAAAGGGAATTTTAACTTCAAGCGTCAGTTTGGTGGGCAATTAGAGACTCTTGTTGGCTCTTTTGATAAAACCCTAAATCCTTTCTATGATATTTTTAAGAAAACACTAGGTAAAGACTAGTTCCTTGTATAGAAAAAAGTCAATTGAGGTTAAATTCATTACCTCAATTGACTTTTTTTAGTTTACAAATATTTTTTAGCGACTTCAATATCGCCAGCATAGTTATCGCGTTTACCATTTACGATCTGGAAGGCATCGGCACCTTTACCGGCAATAACCACAGCGTCTTTAGAGTCTGTAGTCTCAGACATTGCTGTTTTGATTGCTTCCTCTCGATCGACAATGATACGAACCTCGCGACTGATGTGACTAGCAATTTCCTGACAGATAGCAAGAGGATCCTCCTTGTTAGGATCATCGGCTGTTAGGATGACATCAACATCAGGGTAGGTATTGAGGACATGTCCAAAGTCTTTACGACGGCTTTCACCCTTATTTCCTGGAGCCCCTAGAATTAGACTAATACGACCATCTTGATGGCTGGTTACGACTTGTAAGAGCTTATCTAGGCTATCTCCATTGTGAGCATAGTCAACAAATGTCTTAGCCCCATTAGTTTGGGTTAGAACCTCCATACGCCCTGGAACAGAGGTTTGAGCGATTCCTTCCTTGATGTCTTGAAGGCTAGCTCCGAGACGTAGGCAGGCCAGACCAGCAGCCATAGCATTGTCCTGGTTAAAGTCACCGATAAGTTGGATATCATAGTCACCGGCTAATTTCCCACTTGCCTTAAAGCTAAAACCAGAGCCATGTTTAACAGCGTTGTCGGAGTTTTTACCATAGAAGTCATGCTCTTTATCCACAACTTCCTCAGCGATAAAATCAAAGTGATCCATACCGCTATTAACAATAACAACTCGACTGTTTTCCAAGAGAAGACGCTTATGGTAGAAGTAGTCTTCAAAGGTTGGGTGTTCAATAGGCCCAATATGGTCTGGGCTGATGTTAAGAAAGACACCTACATCAAAAGTCAGTCCATAGACACGCTTAGTCAGATAGGCTTGACTTGAGACTTCCATAATCAGATGGGTCATGCCATTAGCAACAGCTTCAGCCATCATACGGAAAAGATCCAAACTCTCAGGTGTTGTTAAGGTAGACTTGAAGAAGTTTTTTCCGTCTAGTGTCGTGTTCATGGTTGAAAGCATAGCAGGTTTATGACTTTGCTTGAGAATATTGAAGGCAAAGTAGGCTGCTGTTGTTTTCCCTTTTGTCCCAGTGAAAGCCAGCAATTTAAGCTTGTCTTGAGGGTATTGGTAGAAGGCCTGAGCAACGAGGCTCATAGCCTGCTTAATATCTGATACGATAATGGCAGGTATTCCCACTTGATAATCTTTCTCAGCCACGTAGAAACTCAAGCCAGCTTTGACAGCATTCTCTAAAAATTCAGGCTTGAAAGCAGCTCCTTTGGCAAAGAAGAGGGACGATGGTGTGACATCACGACTATCATAAGAAAGATGATCAAAAGTCACCCCAGTCCATGAATAGTAGTAGTTGTCTTGGTCGATAATATCTCTAAAATTATGGTCCTTTTTAAGAACCTCTAGAACTTGTTCAATAGTAATCATAGTTCCTATTTTAGCCTTAATGTTCTTGTTTTACAAGTCACAGCCAAAAGTTTATAATAAACTAGATTATATTTTATTCTCTAGAAAGAAAGTTATGACTGAAACTAAAACTGATACACAGCAGCAGCAGATGCTAAGAGGGACGGCATGGATGACAGCATCCAATATTATCAGTCGTCTATTGGGGGCACTCTACATTATTCCTTGGTATGCTTGGATGGGTAAACAAGGTGACCAAGCCAATGCCCTTTTTGGTCAAGGGTATAATATTTATGCTCTTTTCCTCTTGATTTCAACAGCAGGTATTCCAGTCGCAATTGCCAAACAGGTGTCTAAATACAACACACTTGGAAAGATGGAGACGAGTTTCTTCTTACTCAAGCGTATCTTGTATTACATGATTGGTCTCGGACTTATCTTTGGCGTTTTCATGTACTTTGCTTCGCCGTGGATGTCTTACCTTTCTGGGGGAGACGAGGATCTGGTTCGCGTCATGCGTAGTCTTTCTTGGGCAGTTGTTATTTTCCCATCGATGTCTGTTTTACGAGGCTTTTTCCAAGGCTTTAACAACATGAAACCTTATGCCTTGAGTCAGATTGCGGAACAGATTATCCGTGTTATTTGGATGCTGTTGGCGACCTTCTTCATCATGAAAATTGGGACAGGCGATTAT
Source organism: Streptococcus sp. cx1 (assembly GCF_052384325.1). Lineage (NCBI taxonomy): Bacteria > Bacillati > Bacillota > Bacilli > Lactobacillales > Streptococcaceae > Streptococcus > Streptococcus sp. cx1. Next base: position 185,593 of record NZ_JBQSUN010000004.1, read on the forward strand.
GTGACAGCAGTTGTCCAATCGACTTTTGCCGCTTTTATCGGTATGTTGGCTAGTTATGGGGTGCTTTTCTTCTACCTTTGGAAGGAGGGTAAACTCAAGAGTCTTTTTGGCAAGCAGGCTGTTCATCCGGATATCAATCCAACTGCAATTGTTATTGAAACCTTTAAGGAAGCCATTCCTTTCATTATTACTGGGTCAGCAGTTCAACTTTTCCAGTTGATTGACCAATGGACCTTTATCCGTACTATGGAGAAGTTTACAAGCTATAGCAACAGTCAGCTTCAGGTTCTCTATGCTTACTTGTCTTCAAACCCAAGTAAGATTACTATGATTTTGATTGCTGTAGCTATCTCCATTGCTGGGGTTGGGATTCCACTCTTGACTGAAAATATGGTTAAGAAGGATCTTAGGGGAGCAGCTAAACTGATTATTAATAACTTACAGTTGCTTTTGCTCTTTATTGTTCCTGCCATTGTAGGATCAGTGATTTTAGCTAAACCACTTTATACAGTCTTTTATGGTGCGCCAGATAGTCAGGCCCACTTGCTCTTTGTAGCCAGTCTGATTCAAGTTATTTTCTTGGCCTTGTATAGCGTTTTAGCACCAATGCTTCAGGCAATCTTTGAAACCCGCAAAGCTATCAACTATTTTGCGATTGGGGTTTTAGTTAAGGCTATTCTACAGCTGCCATTGATTATTTTCTTAGGAGCCCTTGGCCCGGTTATTTCAACAGCCATCGGTTTAGGTGTTCCAATTGCTCTCATGTATAATCACCTCCACACTGTTACGCACTTTAGTCGTAAGACAGTGTTTAGAAAAGCCTTGCTCATCTGTATCCTTACGGTACTCATGGCTATTCCAGTTGCGATCTTCTATTGGTTGTTCCAGTTTGTATTGTCACCAACAAGCCGTATGGGTAGTGTGATTTACTTGGTCATTGGAGGAGGCCTTGGAATCGGTGTCTACGGCGTTCTTGCTCTTGTAACTCGTATGGCTGACCAACTACTTGGTGCCCGAGCTGCTAGTCTGCGTGCTAAATTACATATTAAATAAAATCTAAACCAAGTCATGTGGCTTGGTTTTTTTCTTTTCAACCTTTTCTGAAAAAGGAGTATAATAGGGGTGAAAAAATGAAATCGTTTTAATGATTTAGAATCGAGGAAAGGATTATGGTTGATTCTAGACAAGAACATATAAAATTAGGGACCTATCCTCCCGAACAAGTTTACCAAGTCTTGCAGACAAGCCCTCAGGGTTTGAGCTCACAAGAGGTTAAGGAGAGGCAGGCGACGTATGGCCCTAACCAATTGAAGGAAAGTAAGAAGGAGCCTATTTGGCTGACCTTTTTCAGACATTTTACTAGTCTTATGGCACTCTTATTGTGGGGTGGTGGCTTTATCGCCATGCTTTCTCATAGTTTAGAGTTGGGGATTGCAATTTGGTTGGTCAACATTATTAATGGTCTCTTTAGCTTTATTCAAGAATATAGGGCGAGTCAGGCTACGGCAGCTCTTAATAAGCTTCTTCCATCCTATGCGCGAGTTCTTCGTGATGGTAAGGAGGATAAGATTCTAGCTCAGGACTTGGTGCCAGGTGACTTGGTTTTCATTGAAGAAGGAGACCGTATTTCTGCAGATGGACGCTTGGTCGCTGTGACAGATTTGCAGGTTAACCAGTCTGCCCTCACTGGTGAGTCTAATCCTATTTATAAGTCAGATCAAGCAGATTTGACTCCCGACAAGACTGAGTTAGAGTATGACAATATGGTATTTGCAGGGACTACTGTCTCTTCTGGTTCTGGACATTTTATAGTATCTGCTATCGGGATGAAAACTGAGTTTGGACAGATTGCGGATTTGACACAGAATCTTGCTCAGGAAAAGAGTCCCCTTCAGAAAGAATTAGACCATTTGACTAAACAGATTTCAGTTATTGCGGTGTCTGTAGGTCTCTTCTTTATGGTGGCAGCGACTCTATTTGTCCATCAGCCTTTGTCTCAAGCCTTTATTTTTGCATTGGGGATGATTGTGGCCTTTATTCCTGAAGGACTTCTTCCCACAGTTACTCTATCTTTAGCCATGGCCGTTCAGCGCATGGCTAAGGACCATGCTTTGGTTAAGAAACTGTCTTCGGTTGAGACGTTGGGAGCAACTTCTGTTATTTGTTCGGATAAAACAGGGACTTTGACGCAAAATGCCATGACGGTTAACCATCTGTGGACTTTGTCAGACAGTTATGAGGTAACTGGGCTAGGTTATGCATCAGAAGGACAGATTGAGCAGGAAGGACGACCTATTTCTCTTGAAGACAATGAGCTTCTTAATCGTTTGGTACGATTCTCTCATTTGGCTAGTAATGCTCAAGTTGTGGCCCCTAGTGCTGATAATCCCAATTTTACAATTTTAGGTGATCCAACTGAGGCTTGTCTTAATGTTCTCGCCGAAAAAGCAGGAATTAATTTAAATGACAATCATACTTGGGCCCCTCGCCTCAAGGAAATCCCCTTTGATTCTGATCGTAAACGGATGACAACAGTGCATAAGCTTGAGTTAGGATTAGATGGCAGTCAGCATATTTCTATCACCAAAGGTGCTCCGAAAGAAGTGATGGAGCTTTGCTCAGACTATTATGATAATCAAGGAATGATTAAATCATTGACAGCTACTGAGCGTCAGGCTATCCTTGCGGCCAACGACCAGTTTGCCCGAGACGGTTTACGTGTTTTAGCTGTGGCCTATAGACCTTTAGACAGTGAGCATATTGGAGAAGACAAATGGGACATGCAGACCTTGGAGGACAATATGGTCTTTCTAGGCTTGGTTGCCATGAGTGATCCGCCACGTCAGGGTGTGCGTGAAGCCATTGAAAAATGCCATAGAGCTAGTATTCGTATTATCATGGTGACAGGTGATTATGGTTTGACAGCTCTTAGCATTGCTAAGAAAATCGGAATTGTACAAGGAGACGATGCGCGTGTTGTTTCAGGCCTTGAACTAGCTGGTATGGATGACAATCAGCTTAAAGAAGCTCTTAAAGGCGAAATCGTTTTTGCTCGTGTGGCTCCTGAACAAAAATACCGTGTGGTCAATGCCCTTCAAGAGCTTGGTGAAGTTGTCGCTGTTACTGGTGATGGTGTTAATGACGCCCCTGCCCTTAAAAAAGCTGATATCGGTGTAGCTATGGGGGTATCAGGAACTGATGTTGCCAAGGAATCTGCAGATATGATCTTAACAGATGATCATTTTGCTTCTATTGTTCATGCTGTCGAAGAAGGTCGTGCGGTTTATAGAAATATTCAAAAATTCCTGACTTATATTTTTAATTCCAACACACCAGAAGCTGTACCCTCTGCTTTCTTCTTGTTCTCTTTGGGACGTATACCTCTTCCCTTAACGGTTATGCAAATCCTAGCCATCGACCTGGGAACAGATATGATGCCTGCTTTGGGGCTAGGGGTTGAACCGCCTGAAGAGGGCGTTATGGACAGACCACCAAGACGTCTTTCAGATCGCTTGCTCAATCGACAATTGTTGATTAAGGCTTTTGTCTGGTATGGACTGATTGAAGCAGCCTTAGCTATGGGGGCTTTCTTCCTTAATTATTGGGTTAATCAAGGTAACTTAAACCATTTGGCCAGCTCAGGTCCTCTCTATCGAGAGGCAACTACCATGACCTTAGGAGCTATTATCTTTACCCAAATTGGTATGGCTATGAATAGTCGTAAAGGTAGAGGGTCTATATTCCAAGTTAAACCATTTGCTAATCGGATTATTAGCTTAGGGATTGTTTTAGAAATTGTTCTCTTTATTATCCTGACTTACGTGCCTTTCTTCCACACGTTATTTAACACCGCGCCTATTGGACTTGATGATTGGCTCTATTTACTTGCTTGTCCGTTTGTTATTATGGCTTTGGAAGAAATCAGATATCGCTTATTTGATAAAAAGTAAGTCAGTGGTTTACCTTAGATTGAAGCAAGACTTTTAAACCGTTTCTTAGTGCTTGAAACTATGATGTTTCAGGCACTTTTTAACGTTTGAAAATCTACTTTTGACAATCTCAAAAATTGGGCTTATTTTAAATTAGAGTCAGTATCTATCTGTCTTTTTAGGTTATAGAAATAAACTATAACTAACTATCAAGAATCCGTATGATGAACTTACCATTATTTTCAGAAAATAGTGATAAAATAGAGGTCATAGATATGGAGTATATCCACTTTACCATGTAGAAAGGGCGCATTATGACACAAGAATATCAATTAGAAACCATTTTGGCACACGCAGGAATCAATTCGGATGAAGCAACAGGAGCCTTGGCTTCACCAATTCATTTTTCAACAACTTACCAACATCCAGAATTTGGCCATTCTACTGGTTTTGACTATACACGAACTAAAAATCCAACACGCGCAACAGTGGAAAAAACACTTGCAGCTATTGAAAAAGCAGATTATGCTATTGCGACAAGTTCAGGGATGAGCGCCATTGTTTTGGCTTTTGAAATTTTCCCAGTAGGTAGCAAGGTTGTAGCTGCGCGTGACCTTTACGGAGGTTCTTTCCGTTGGTTTAATGACAAGGAAAAAGAAGGTCGTTTCTTTTTTGAATACACAAATACAGAAGATGAGATGATTGCGGCTATTACAGAAGATACCGATATTGTCTACATCGAAACACCGACAAACCCACTTATGATTGAGTTTGATATTGAAAAAGTGGCAAAAATTGCTCATGACAAGGGTGCGGTGGTTATTGTTGATAATACTTTCTATAGCCCAATCTATCAAACGCCGATTACTCAAGGTGCTGATATCGTTGTCCATTCAGCTACTAAATACCTATCAGGGCATAATGACGTTTTGGCTGGTGTTGTTGTGACTAGCAACCAAGAATTCTACGATAAACTTTATTATAATCTCAATACGACTGGTCCTACCTTGTCACCATTTGATAGCTATATGCTTATGCGTGGTCTTAAGACCTTAAAACTTCGTATGGAGGCATCAACAGCCAATGCTCAAGAAGTTGTTGCTTTCTTAGAAAAGTCAGCAGCTGTTAAGGAAGTTCTTTACCCAGGCAAGGGTGGTATGATTTCCTTTAAAGTGGCTAATCAAGACAAGATTCCAACTATTATCAATTCCCTAAAGGTCTTTACTTTTGCGGAGAGCTTAGGTGGTGTCGAGAGCTTGATTACCTACCCAACGACACAAACCCACGCAGATATTCCAAGTGATGTGCGTGCTTCCTATGGTTTGACAGACGACCTGCTTCGTCTTTCAATTGGTATTGAAGCAGCACAAGATTTGATTGCTGACTTGGAAAATGCCCTTAGTCTTTAAGGAGTTATCTATGACACGTTATGATTTTACAACACAACCAAATCGCTTGGATCAAAATACCATGAAATGGCACGAAGCCGAAAGTAATCCAGAACTACTTGAGCTTTGGGTTGCTGATATGGACTTCCTACCTGTTCCTGAGATTAGGGATGCAGTTATCAACTATGCTGAGACACATATTTTTGGTTATCCTTATCCAAGTGAAGAACTTTATCAGTCCATCATTAATTGGGAAAAAAATCAACACGGTTACGTCGTTGATAAGGAGAGTATTGTTCTCATTGAAGGTGTTGTTCCAGCCATTTCAACAGCCATTCAAGCCTTTACCAAAGAAGGTGATGCTGTTCTCATCAACACACCAGTTTATCCACCGTTTGCTCGTTCAGTCCGTTTGAATAATCGTCGATTGATTGAAAATAGTCTTGTTAAAGTTAATGGCCATTTCGAAATTGATTTTGAACAATTGGAACGTGATATCGTCGAGAATGATGTTAAACTTTATGTTTTCTGTAGCCCACATAACCCAGGTGGGCGTGTCTGGACCAAAGAGGAATTGACTAAGGTAGCAGATTTGTGCCAGAAACATGGTGTCCTCTTGGTATCTGATGAAATCCACCAAGACTTAGCTCTATATGGGAATAAGCACATCTCTATGAATACCATTTCAGATGCTTACAAGGACTTTACCTTGGTGCTTAGTTCGGCTACTAAAACCTTTAATATTGCTGGTACCAAAAACAGTTTTACTATCATTGAAAATGAAGACTTACGTAAAGCCTTTAAACAAAAGCAATTGGCAAATAATCAACATGAAATTCCAACCATTGGTTTGATTACAACCCAAGCAGCTCTGACCTATGGGCAACCTTGGTTAGAGGAATTGAAAACTGTCTTTGAAACTAATATTGACCTTTTAACCAAAGAATTTAGTGAAAAGACTAATATCAAGGTCATGAAACCTGAGGGAACTTACTTGGTTTGGCTTGATTTTTCAGCCTATGATCAAGACCATAATGAACTTGGACGTTTGCTTAAAGAAGAAGCCAAGGTAGTGCTAAATGACGGTATTACTTTTGGTTCCGAAGGAGAAAAACATTTCCGCTTTAACGTAGCTACGCCAACTACGGTTGTTGCCGAAGGAGTTAAACGTCTTGTTTCTGTCTTTGGAAAATAATAAAAGTGATGCTGTTTGCATCACTTTTATTATTGTTATGAGTGTACATCGTAGATTTTCAAGTTTAATAGTAGATCTTCCTGAGTGGAGAAAACCTTGACATCCTGCTTGCCAGAGGTATTAAATCTGGCTAGAGTGTAGGTTTGGCCATTGGGGAAGAAAATTTCCAAGCTACGATTGTCTGTAATAAGCGTTATAGTGATATTATCATTTTCCTTATAGAGACTGTCAGCTTGAAAACCTTGACCGTTACCCAAGAGTCCATCGTAATAGTAAGAAGAGGCAGTTTGACTACCATCCATGCTGTTGTTCAGTTCAGCAGCATAGGCAGAGACCCGATAGGTACCACTTGTTATTTGGTAGGCGATTTTAACGTAATCAGAGCCTTGCCAGATATCAATGTAGATATAGCCTCCTTCTTTCTTAATATTTGAAAAATGCAGTTGGTAATACCCCGCACTATTTTTTTCAGAAAGGTCAAGAAGGCCATTAGCATTCTGATTGTGACTTTTATCAATCCAAGGTTTTCTATTGTCACTGGTGAGTGGCCTTTGACTCGAAATGTTGCCGTTTTGATTTTTGAGGGTTAATTGTTCATTTTTATAGAGGGGAGCGGACTGAATAATACCGTCCTTATCCAGTTGTAGCTGTCTGGGTGTAGCGTAAAAACCGATAGTTTTTAGAAAATCACTCTTGGCCTCTTGGTCACTGTGAATGCCTGACGTGAAGTAATTCCAATTACCAACCCAGCCAAGACTGATAAGGTTATGATTGCTTTCTTCAATTCGATCGCTTCCAGTGAAGTTAGCGCCATAATAGTCTGAGCCTTGATCTAAGCGTTTTGTTTCTGTATCTGCAATAAATAAGCCGTTACCATCTAAATGCCCTACAGTATAGTAGGTTCCAGTTGTTTCGCCTGAAGCTGTATCCTTAGCTCCAAAAAAGAGAACTTGCTTGTCCTGACCGTCGGTTGTTGTCATTGTTTTGAGAACGGGACACTCGATAGGAGCATTGTCCTGCCACTTACGACCCTTAAAAAATGTTTCGGGTAGGATTTTGGAGACTCCCTTGCTATCTGCTTTGTTCCAGTTGATGCCATCTTGAGATTGATAAACACCTAGTGCGTCACCTTCAGCGACATACATGAGTAATTTGTCTTTGAAGTGGAAGACATAAGGATCGCGGAAGTCTTTACCGTTATAGGATTGTTCCTTTGTCAATAAAGGTTTACCATCTTTTAAGGCATTAGTAAAGCTAGCTCCCTTGTCATTTGATGCACTAGCATAGATTGCTTGGCTTCCATCATCCGTGAGTCCAGTAAAATAGGCGACAGGTTCTTCGTTTTGGATATCAGAAATCCCCTGACTATCTGTGACTACACTACCTGTCCAAGCAGAATGCCATCCTTCTTTAGAGTCGCCACCCTTTGATGGTATAGCAGTCTCTTGTTTACTATAGGTGATAAAATCTTTAGTCGTTGTATGTGTCCAATCTTGACCGTTGGGTCCAAAAGGATCAGTAGCCCCATCCACAGAGTGTAGAAAATAGATATCATAGTAATTTTTTTCTTGATTCCATACGATAGTCTGTAGGTCGTTAGACCATCCTTTATGAGATGCTAGATGAAAGGTTTGACTCACAGAAACCTTATTTGTTTTTTGGGAAGGATTGTTAGCGTTCTCATTTTTTATTATAAAAACAAAAAATAAAATTAAAAAAACGAGAGCTAAAATTAGAGGTGAATATTTTGATTCCATATAGTGATATTTCCTGATAAAATTACTTATTTTGTAGTTATTATTTTAACAAAAAAATAGTTTTTTACAAAAAATATCAATTTGTCATTAAAAAAAGATTGGAATTTAGATTAAAAAATGATAGAATAAAACATGTGAAAACCTAAAAGGAGAGTTTAATATGGATAGTACAATTAATTCACAGTCAAATACAGTAGCACCAAAGCAAGCAGAGTGCAAAAAGATGCGTTATAGCATCCGTAAGGTTGCCACAGTAGGGGCAACATCAGCGCTCGTTGGTACCTTGGCATTTTTGGGTGCCACTCAGGTAAAAGCTGATCAAGTTACAGAAACAGCACCAGCTGTAGCTACTGCGACAGCAACACCAGAAACAAGCACAGCATCTCTAACGGTAGCCAGTGAAACAGCAACAAGTGTGGCAACTTCAGAAGCAGTTGAATCTTCAGTTGCACATTCAGAGGTTACAACTACACCAGTTACAGAGACACAACCAAGCAACACAACTCCATCAGTAGTCGAAGAAAAGGCGTCTAGCACAGTAGTGACATCTTCATCAGATGCAACAACACCTTCATCAACAGTTGCTGCGGTTTCTGCTCCAGCTCATACATCAGAGGCTGCAGTAGAAGCACCAACTTCAACAGCAAGCTCAGAAACAGCTGATACACATACTGAAGTAGCCCTTAAACCTACTGAAAACAGCGCTGCTAATGCAAACCTTAGCAAACTTAACGGTCGTATCAAGTCTATTGTTGAAGATAATATGACCTCAGATCAAATCGTTGCCTTGACTGAGGAAGAAATTAAAGCACTTAATAAAGTTGACTTTAGCGATGATGCTATCAAGGGTACAGGTACTAGCTTGACTTACCGTAACTTGAAAGATATCGTTGCTAGCTTCTTGAAGCAAGACAGCAAATTGGCAGTTCCTTACTTTAAAGCAGATACAATCATCAATATGCCTGCTTTCAACACTGTTGATGCCCAAACGATGAAAAAAGAAGAAATCGACGTTTGGGATTCTTGGCCAGTCCAAGATGCTGAGTCAGGTGTAGTAAGCAACTGGAACGGTTATCAGTTGGTTATCTCAATGGCCGGTGCACCAAATAAAAACTCAAACCACATTTACTTGCTCTATAGTAAATACGGAGATAATGACTTTACGCATTGGAAAAATGCGGGTCCAATCTTTGGTTATAATGCCCTTGAAGATGACCAACAATGGTCAGGTTCAGCGACGGTAAACTCTGACGGTAGTATCCAACTTTACTACACTAAGAATGATACTAGTGGCGGTAAATTGAACTGGCAACAATTGGCTAGTGCTACACTTAACCTAGCTGTTGAAAACGACGAAGTTGTTATTAAGTCAGTTGAAAATGACCACATTCTCTTTGGTGGGGATAACTATCATTATCAAAGTTATCCAAAATTCATGAGTACTTTCAACGATGACCACAACCACGATGGAAATCCAGACCGTACAGATAACTACTGTCTTCGTGACCCACACATCATTGAAGATAACGGTAGCCGCTACCTTATTTTCGAATCAAATACAGGTGACGAAAACTACCAAGGCGAAAAACAAATTTACAAATGGTCAAACTATGGAGGAGATGACGCCTTTAACCTTAAGTCATTCCTCAATATTGTTAATAATAAACACCTTTACAACCTTGCATCATGGGCAAATGGTTCTATCGGTATCTTGAAACTTGATGATAATGAGAAAAATCCATCTGTAGCTGAACTTTACACACCGCTTGTCACTAGCCACATGGTTACTGATGAAGTAGAACGTCCAAGTGTTGTTAAGATGGGTGGCAAGTATTACCTCTTCACTGCTTCACGTATCAACAAATCTACGGATGCTGAAGGTACTGTAGCAGCGCGTGAAGCTGTCGGTGATGACGTTGTCATGCTTGGATTCGTATCAGACAGCCTCCGTGGGAAATACCGTCCACTTAACGGCTCAGGTGTGGTCTTGACAGCCTCTGTTCCAGCTGACTGGCGTACATCTACCTATTCTTACTATGCGGTTCCTGTTGAAGGATCATCAGATACTCTCTTGGTTACTTCTTACATGACTAACCGCGGTGGTATTGCTGGTGCTGAGAATAAATCAACATGGGCTCCAAGCTTCCTCATCAAGATGAATGCAGATGATACTACAGAAGTTCTTCCTAAGATGACCAACCAAGGGGACTGGATTTGGGATAAATCTAGTGAAAGCTTGGTACACGTGGCCGATCAAAACAGTGCTAAATTGCCAAATGAGGACTATAACGTAGATTATTATGCAGTGTCAGATTATGGTCTTAAACCACATACTTATCCTACAGTTGATGGTTCACCGGGCGTTTCTGAAGCTCGCGGTGTCTTAACTGTAACTGTTAAAGATGGTGAAGACAAGAAATCAGATAAATCAGAAACACCAGTAAATCCAACAGAAGGGAATCATTCTGTTGATGATAAGTCTAACAAACCAGATACACCTTCTAAACCAGCAGACAATAATCAACCATCAACTAATAAAGAAGATAAACCAGCAACGCCGACGAATCCAGATTCTCCAGTTCGTAATCCGTTCCCTTATTTCACAGACCGCCCATCTAATGATAATAATTCATCAGATGATCATCATGTAGAGGTTCCTGCGAAACCTTCAACAGAGAGTTCTGTGGGTGACCGTCGTCCAGTAGCTCAAGCTACAGAGATTGCGTCACCAGTACCAGAGGCTATTGTAGCAACTGGACCAACTGTTTCAACGACTCCTGTTAAAGAAGAGTCTGTCACTGAAACAGAAGCTCCAAAACCAGCTAAGTCTGAAGAGGAAGTTCAGTCTCACGGAGTCGCTAAAGCTGATGAAGTAACTAAGTCTGATGAGTCAAGTAAAGACAACAATACTAAAGTTGCTGCCAAACTTGCTACGACTCCTAAGACACCAAGTGATTCAGAAGGTTCAAAGAGCAACATTCTTTCAATCTTGGCGACTATCTTTGCAGCAATTGCAAGTCTAGCTCTTCTTGGCTATGGTTTGGTCACAGGAAAGATTCATTTGCCTAAAAAATAATCCTTTTCAAAAACGTTTGCAGTAAAGCAAGCGTTTTTTTTACCTTTTTGATATAATGGAGTGAATATAAAGCAAAGGAAGAAACTATTATGGGTAAATTTCAAGTTATTTCACATCCACTGATTCAACATAAACTTTCAATCCTCCGTCGTGAGGATACTTCTACTAAGGACTTCCGTGAGCTAGTTAATGAAATTGCTATGCTCATGGGTTACGAAGTGTCTCGTGACCTTCCTCTCGAAGAGGTTGAAATTCAAACACCAATTACTAAAACTGTACAAAAACAACTTTCTGGTAAGAAATTGGCGATTGTTCCAATTCTTCGTGCGGGTATTGGTATGGTCGATGGTTTCCTTAGCCTTGTACCAGCAGCTAAAGTTGGTCATATTGGTATGTATCGTGACGAGGAAACTCTTGAGCCAGTTGAGTACTTAGTTAAATTACCAGAAGACATTGATCAACGTCAGATCTTTGTAGTAGATCCAATGCTTGCGACTGGTGGTTCAGCAATCTTGGCAGTAGACTCACTTAAAAAACGTGGTGCAGCTAATATCAAGTTTGTTTGCTTGGTTGCAGCACCAGAAGGTGTCAAAAAATTGCAAGATGCTCACCCAGATATTGATATCTACACAGCATCATTGGATGAGAAACTTAATGAAAACGGTTATATTGTTCCAGGTCTTGGAGATGCAGGTGACCGTCTCTTTGGTACAAAATAAGTTGAAAAGGGAAAATTTCCCTTTTTTTACTAGATTAATAAGTTTTAAGTGAAATTGTTATAGAAGAGTTTAGCACTCTTTTAGAAAGAGTGCTAAGAATGATGTTTTTTATTTGACCTAATTTGACTAAAATCATATAATAGCATCAAGACAATATTAAAAGGAGGATTCATATGATTCCTGTAGTAATTGAACAAACATCACGCGGTGAGCGTTCTTATGATATTTACTCGCGTTTGCTCAAGGATCGTATCATCATGTTAACAGGTCCTGTTGAAGATAATATGGCAAACTCAATTATCGCCCAACTCTTGTTCTTGGATGCTCAAGACAATACAAAAGATATCTATCTTTATGTTAATACACCAGGTGGATCCGTTTCGGCAGGTCTTGCCATTGTTGATACAATGAACTTCATCAAGTCTGATGTTCAGACTATCGTTATGGGGATGGCAGCATCTATGGGAACAATTATCGCTTCAAGCGGTACCAAAGGTAAACGTTTCATGTTGCCAAATGCAGAGTACATGATTCACCAACCAATGGGTGGTACTGGTGGCGGTACGCAACAAACAGACATGGCTATCGCAGCTGAACACTTGCTCAAGACACGTAATAACTTGGAGCAAATCTTAGCAGATAATTCTGGACAACCAATTGAAAAGGTTCATGTAGACGCTGAACGTGACAATTGGATGAGTGCTCAAGAAACGCTTGAATATGGTTTCATCGATGAAATCATGGCTAATAACCAATTAAAATAAACTGAGCTTGTCTTAAACAAAAGTCAGATGCAAATCGGTTGTATAAGGACCGTTTCATCTGGCTTTTTGTGTTATAATAGAAAACATGTTAATAATCAATGAGGAGTTGCTTGCGATTGATCAAGCTATAGAGTGTCTTGTTTCGTGTTTTATAAAGCTACCTGAGATAGAGAATTACCGTTTAAAACGCCAGAAATTCGAAAATGACAGAGAACTTCAAGAGCAACTCTTTGCATTTCAAGAATTAAAAGATAGCTATGATGCTGCTAAGGCGTATGAGGCTTTTAGACCAGATGTGAGAGAGTTGAAACGTCAGGTTTTGCGAATGAAGCGCCAAATTGATTTAAACGAGGTGGTTATTGGCTATCGTCGGGCAGAGTTCGATTTACAGACCATTTTAGCCAATCTTGGTGAGGAGATTGCCCAAGCTGTTTCAGACCAGATTTTTATTGATACTGGGCTACCTCTTGCCCCTCATAAACCACATCATAAAAAGGGAGACACTAACATAAAGGAGAAGATGAGTCATGATTAAGCGTCAAGGCATTATTGTTTATTTATACTACAATAGAGACTTACGTAAAATTGCCAAGTTTGGGGATGTTGTCTACCATTCTTATAAGATGCGTTATGTGCACCTTTATGTAGATGAGGACAAGGTCGAGGATATTTTGAAAGAGCTCGATGGAATGAAAGCAGTGAAAAAAGTTCTGCCTTCTTACTATTCTGATATTGATATGGACTTTGTAGGTAGTCTGGAACGTTACGACACCTCAGTCCCTGAACCGTTTAAGAACTTTTCTCTTTAATAAGAGAAAAGTTTTTTTCTTTTTAAAGAGTTATTCTTAAAGTAATGGAAACGATTACTGCCGCTAAAGCTTAGTTATGTGTAGTTGACAATTGTCTGATAATTCTGTAAGCTATAAGGTGGACTTTTTTAAGAAAATATTAAGGAGAAATCTTATGTCTAAAAAGATCACACTTATTGTGTTAGCCTTTTTTGCTTCCATTTTCTTGGTTGCCTGTGGCAAGTCACCAGATGTGACTGCTAATGCCAATGGTACTAAGATTGGCGATACCATCAAAATTGGTGTTAACATGGAGTTGACAGGTGCCGTTGCAGCCTATGGTAAGGCGGAGCAGAATGGTATTAAGTTGGCTGTTGACGAAATTAACAAAGCTGGTGGCGTCGATGGCAAAAAGCTTGAGCTTGTCACAAAAGATAATAAATCTGAAAATGCTGAAGCTTCAACATCTTCAACGAACTTGGCTATTCAGAGTAATGTAAATGCTATCGTTGGTCCAGCGACATCAGGTGCTGTTGCTGCGGCTAGCCTCGTATCACAAAAAACAGGGGTTCCTTTGCTGACACCTTCAGGTACGCAGGATGACCTTACGGTAGATGCTAATGGTACGAAGAAATTCGTTTTCCGTACAACCTTCAAGGATAGTTACCAAGGTAAAGTTTTGGCAGCTTATTCTTACAATAATTTGAATGCTAAGAAAGTAGTTCTCTACTATGATAATGCTTCAGATTATGCCAAAGGTATTGCGGATGAATTCAAGCGTGAATATAAAGGTCAAATCGTTACTGAAGCTACCTTTGCTTCAGGGGACAAGGACTATCAGTCAGCCTTGACAAAATTTAAAGACCTTGATTATGATGCTATTGTAATGCCAGGTTACTATACTGAGACTGGTATTATCACTAAACAAGCACGTGACCTTGGAATTGATAAACCAATCCTTGGACCTGACGGATTTAGTGATGCGAAATTTACTGAGCTTGCAGGTAAAAAGAATGCGTCAAACGTCTACTATGTATCAGGATATTCAACAAATGTTGCTCTTTCTGACAAGGCATCAGGTTTCATTAAAGCATATAAGAAAGCTTATAACACTGACCCAAATATGTTTGCTGCTCTAGCTTACGATTCTGTTTATATGATTGCAGAAGCATCAAAAGGTGCGAAAACATCAGTTGATATTGCCGATAACTTAGCACATTTGAAAAACTTTGTCGGGGTTACAGGTAAAATGACGATTGATAAGGATCATAACCCTATTAAAGCAGCTCTTATGGTTAAAAGAGATAATGGTGAAGAAGTTTCAGCGGAAGCCGTTGAAATTGAAAAATAATCTGTTATCTATACTAAAAATGAACTAGAAAGTTTGGTTATATATGTTTTTTGAACAACTTCCCCAACAACTAGTCAATGGTATCATCTTGGGTAGTATCTATGCCCTACTTGCCCTTGGATATACCATGGTTTATGGGATTATCAAATTGATTAACTTTGCTCATGGAGACATCTATATGATGGGTGCCTTCGTTGGTTACTATGCGATTAATAGCCTCGGAATGAATTTCTGGGTTGCCCTTGTCTTTGCTATGCTTGTCTGTGCGATTTTAGGGGTTGTCATTGAGTTCTTGGCTTATCGCCCACTCCGTAATTCGACACGTATTTCTGCCTTGATTACGGCTATTGGTGTCTCATTCTTCCTTGAGTACATCATGGTTCTCTTTGTAGGTGCAGATACACGTTCATTCCCTCAAAAGATTGCAATTAAGACTTATCATCTTGGATCAATCTCTGTAACAAATGTGCAATTGCTTATCTTGGTAGTTGCCCTTGTCCTTATGGTTGCTCTTCAATTGATTGTTAAAAAGACTAAGATGGGTAAAGCTATGCGTGCCGTATCTGTAGACAGTGATGCAGCTGAATTGATGGGTATTAATGTTAATAATACTATCAGCTTCACTTTTGCTCTTGGATCATCACTAGCAGGGGCAGCGGGTGTCCTTATTGGTCTTTACTATAACTCTATCGAACCTCTTATGGGTATGACACCAGGTATTAAAGCCTTTGTTGCTGCCGTTCTTGGTGGTATCGGTATTATCCCTGGTGCAGCACTTGGTGGATTTGTTATCGGTATTTTGGAGACATTATCAACTGCAATTGGTTTGTCAAGTTACCGTGATGCCATCGTTTATGGTGTCTTGATCGTTATCCTTTTGGTTCGCCCAGCGGGTATCCTCGGTAAAAATGTGAAAGAGAAGGTGTAAGACATGAAGAAAAATCTAAAAGTAAACCTTATTTGGTTTGGTCTTATCATTGGGCTCTTCCTTATCTTGAAAGGTCTTGAACTTTCAGGTATCATGAACCTTTACTACATCCAAATCTTAATGGGGATTGGAATCTCAATCCTTATGGGACTTGGTACTAACTTGGTTCTTGGTTTCTCAGGGCAATTTACACTTGGTCAAGCTGGTTTCATGGCAATTGGTGCCTATTCATCAGCTATCATCACTGGTATGATGCCAACATATGACGGTTTCTACCTCTCAATGGTTGTCGGTGTCATCATCGCAGCTATTGTTGCCCTTATCTTTGGTCTACCTACCCTTCGTTTGAAAGGTGACTACCTTGCCATTGCAACTCTTGGTATGGCTGAAATCATCCGTATCATTATCGTTAATGGTGGTGAATTGACCAATGGTGCCGCTGGTTTGACAGGTATCCTTCCCTATACTAGTTGGCCTGTAATTTATTTCTTTGTGGTAATCATTACCATTTTGGTGCTTAATTTCTTACGTTCAGCAACTGGACGTCAAGCAATCACTCTTCGTGAAGATGAAATTGCTGCTGAGTCAATGGGTGTTAATGTCACAAAAATGAAGGTTCTTATCTTTGTTATTGGTGCCATGATTTCAGCGATTGCTGGTTCACTTTATGTCAGCTACATCGGTACAGTCGTGCCGAAAGACTTCACCATCATGAAATCAATTGATTACCTTATCATTGCCGTTCTTGGTGGTCTTGGATCAATCACAGGTACTATCATTGCCGCTGTTGTTCTTGGTATTATCAACATGTTCCTACAAAATGTTTCAAACCTTCGTATGATTATTTACGCCTTGGCTTTGATTCTTGTAATGCTCTTCCGTCCAGGTGGACTTCTTGGAACAAAAGAACTCTATCTCTCAAAATTCTTCAATAAATCTAAGGAGGGCAAATAAAATGGCACTTCTTGAAGTTAAAAATCTGACTAAAAACTTCGGTGGTTTGACTGCCGTTGGTGATGTTTCAATGGAACTCAATGAAGGTGAGTTGGTTGGGCTTATCGGACCAAATGGCGCTGGTAAAACAACCTTGTTTAACCTTTTGACAGGTGTCTATGAGCCAAGTGAAGGGACTGTTATACTTGATGGTACAGTCCTAAACGGTAAAGCACCTTATAAAATCGCTTCACTCGGTTTGTCACGTACTTTCCAAAATATCCGTCTTTTCAAAGACATGACTGTACTTGAAAACGTTCTTGTTGGTTTATCAAATAAGCAACCTTCAAATTTCTTTGCATCTCTTTTGCGTTTGCCTAAGTACTATTCAAGTGAAGAAGAGTTAAAAGCAAAAGCTATGAAACTGTTGGCTATCTTCAACTTGGATGGTGAGGCAGATACACTTGCGAAAAACTTGGCTTACGGACAACAACGTCATTTGGAGATTGTTCGTGCACTTGCAACAGAACCAAAAATTCTTTTCCTTGATGAACCAGCTGCGGGTATGAACCCACAAGAAACAGCTGAATTGACTGCTCATATTCGTCAAATTCAAAAAGACTTCGGAATTACCATCATCTTGATTGAGCACGATATGAGTTTGGTCATGGATGTTACTGAGCGTATCTATGTTTTGGAATATGGACGCTTGATTGCCGAAGGAACACCTGATGAAATTAAGAATAACAAACGCGTTATTGAAGCTTACTTGGGAGGTGAAGCATAATGGCAATGTTGAAAGTTGAAAATCTCTCAATTAAATATGGATCGATCGAAGCTGTAAAAAACGTCAGCTTTGAAGTTAATGAAGGTGAAGTCGTAACTCTTATCGGAGCTAACGGTGCAGGTAAGACATCAATTCTTCGTACCATCTCAGGTCTTGTTCGTCCAACTGAGGGAACCATTTCTTATCTTGGAAACGACATCCACAAAACACCAGCACGTAAGATTGTTGCCGAAGGTTTGGCTCAAGTACCTGAGGGACGTCATGTATTTGCAGGATTAACCGTAATGGAAAATCTTGAAATGGGAGCTTTCCTTCATACAAATAAAGAAGAGAACGCAGCTCTCTTGAAAAAAGTCTTCCAACGTTTCCCACGTCTAGAAGAACGTAAGAATCAAGATGCAGCGACACTTTCTGGTGGTGAGCAACAAATGCTTGCAATGGGTCGTGCCCTTATGAGTCGTCCAAAACTTTTGCTTTTGGATGAACCTTCAATGGGACTTGCTCCAATCTTTATTCAAGAAATTTTTGATATTATCGAAGATATTAAGGCGCAAGGAACTACAGTTCTTTTGATTGAACAAAATGCCAATAAGGCTTTGTCAATTGCTGATCGCGGTTATGTTCTTGAAACTGGTAAAGTAGTTCTTTCAGGTACTGGTGAAGAACTTCTTGCATCAGATGAAGTTCGTAAAGCCTATCTTGGAGGATAAGAAAAAGCGCCCGAGGGCGTTTTTCTATCGTCTTATGCTGATTGTAAAATACTAATTTTTCAGTAAAATATTGCAATCGGTTTCAATTAGTGTGGTATAATACAAGTAAGAAATCATTCGGAGGAAAATGAAACATGGCAGTAAAAGATTTTATGACGAAACGTGTAGTTTATGTCTCACCAGAAACAACAGTTGCAGCAGCTGCAGATATTATGCGTGATAAAGGTTTGCGCCGTTTGCCAGTAATTGAACACGATAAACTTGTTGGGCTTGTTACAGAAGGTACAATGGCGGAGGCCTCACCATCAAAAGCAACAAGCTTGTCAATTTATGAAATGAATTATCTCCTTAATAAGACAAAAGTAGGAGATATCATGATCAAGAATGTCCTTACTGTTTCCAAATATGCTAGCCTTGAGGATGCAATCTATATCATGCTTCAAAATAAGGTTGGAGTCCTTCCAGTTGTGGACAATGACCAAATTTCAGGAATTATCACAGATAAAGATGTCTTTCGTGCTTTCTTGGAAATTTCTGGTTATGGTCAAGCTGGAATTCGTATTGGGTTGGAAGTTACAGATACTCCACGTGTTTTGGAAAAAATTGCGAACCTTATTGCTAGTGAGAATCTCAACATCGAACGTACAATTGTTGCCCCTAAAAATGACACTGTACTTCGTGTTGAACTTCAAGTTGAAGGAGAGATTGGGATTGAACAACTCAAGAAGGTTTTTGTAGAAGCAGGATTTACAGTTACTGAAATTGCAGAAACAGAAGCAAAAGAGTTAGACTAATAACAAGGATAAAAAAACAGAAAGTTTGTAGGAACAGTTCAGTGGAAATGAGATTAAAATCCTTACTTTTTCTAGTAATTGATGAACTACAGGCTTAACTTTATACAATAAAAAGAGGCTAGAGCATTATGCTCCAGCTTCTTTTTTATTAGTCTTGAAAATCGTAAAGTGTTGTAGAGAGGTAGCGCTCACCATTGTCAGGCAAGAGTGTCAAGACTTTTTTGCCTTCGCCAAGCTCAGCGGCAACCTTTAGGGCAGCAGCAATAGCAGCACCTGATGAGATACCAGCTAGGAAACCTTCTTGGCTACCCAATGTACGTGATGTTGCGATAGCTTCATCAGAAGGAATACGCACAACACTGTCATATGATTTTGTATCCAATGTGTCAGGAATGAAACCAGTTGAGATACCTTGGATTTTGTGTGGTCCTGGTTTATCACCATTCAAGACAGCAGATTCGTCAGCTTCGATACCATAAACCTTGATATTTGGATTGGCAGCCTTAAGGGTTTTTGAAACACCTGAAATAGTACCACCAGTACCGATACCAGCAACAAAAGCATCCAAACCTTCTGCACCAAAATCTTCAAGAATTTCTTGGCCAGTTGTAGCCGCATGAACAGCTGGGTTTGATGGGTTAGCAAATTGAAGAGGTACCCAACCATTGCGTTCAGCAGCAACTTCTTTAGCCTTAGCAATTGCACCCTTCATTCCTTCGCTACCAGGAGTCAAAACAAGCTCAGCTCCATAAGCTTGGATGATTTTACGACGTTCAACACTCATTGTATCAGGCATTACGATAACAACTTTATAGCCTTTAGCAGCACCGACCCAAGCAAGACCGATACCAGTGTTACCTGAAGTTGGTTCAACAATGGTATCACCAGGTTTAATCGTACCAGCCTTTTCAGCATCTTCAATCATACGAAGAGCAATACGGTCTTTTACTGAAGAACCAGGGTTGAATGCTTCGAGTTTAACGTAAACATCTGCTGATCCTTCTGGAACAATAGAGTTAAGTTTAATAACAGGTGTTTTTCCAACAAGTTCGGTAATTGAGTTGTAAATTGTCATATTTAAAATCCTCTTAATCTTTGATTGATGGTTCTAAGTATACGACGGTAGGGCCAACTTGTAAAATACATCTTCTTTATCACTGTGATAACGTTTGACTATCAGATAGGAATTTCAACGATTTTCTTTCCAGATTTTTCATAAGTAACTTTCCCTTGATAGAATTCGGTTAGTTCCTGACCGAGTCTTTCAATCTCAGACTCTTCGACAAATAAAGTAGTAGAAACATCTGATAAGAAAGTTGTATCAAATTCTTGGAGTCCTTCTTTTTCAAGGAAGTTGGAAAAGACTTGGTATTGAGAGTAGGTTAACTCTACGGTTAGTCCTGTTAATTCCTTGACTTCAACTCGGCCAATCTCTTCAATAGCATGAGCAACGCTACCAGAGTAAGCTCGGATAAGACCACCTGCCCCAAGCTTGATTCCTCCAAAATAACGAGTCACAACTGCTACGACATTAGTAAGACCTTGTTTTTCTAGAACAGTAAGCATAGGAACCCCAGCTGTTCCAGAAGGTTCACCATCATCACTGGAACGCTTAATTTGGCCATCATCACCAACGATTATTGCAGAGCAAGAATGATTGGCCTTGTGATGCTGTTTCTTAATCTGAGCGATATATTCTCTTCCTTCTTCCTCACGGCTGATACGTTTCAAGTGACAAATAAAACGAGATTTTTTTATTTCTTCTTCAACGATTCCATCGTTGGCAATAGTTTTGTAATCCATAAAAAAATTTTATCATAAAAAGATGAATTCAAACATATTTTCGAATAGAAAGATATGGTACCTAAAGAATATTATGGACGACTATTTACGAAAGAGCAGTTGCCAGTGAACTATCACCCAGAGGCTTTAACATTAGAAGGTATGATAAAGGTCGATAAACAACTTAGATGTAAAAGATGTTACAGTTGGATAGAGGAAGATTGGCAATTACCGGGAGGTCAGTATTATTGTAGAGCATGTATTGTCTTTGGTAGAAACCAAGAAGGAAAAGAACTTTATTATTTTCCTTCCAAAACATCAGAAATTGAATTTCCTGTTTTGAAGTGGTTTGGAGAACTGACTCCCTATCAAGCTAAGGTCTCAGAGAAACTTTTGAGAACTTATCAAAAACAGAAAGATAGTCTCGTACATGCTGTGACCGGTGCTGGTAAGACAGAAATGATTTATAACATCGTTGCCTATGTTCTGGAAAATAAAGGTCATGTAGCTATCGCAAGTCCTCGGGTTGATGTTTGTCGAGAACTATTTCTACGTATGAAAAGGGATTTTACTTGTAGTATTTCCCTGCTTCATGCTGAGAGTGAACCATATGATGGTAGTCCGCTTGTAATAGCTACCACACATCAACTACTAAAGTTTTACCAGAGTTTTGACTTAGTTATTGTAGATGAAGTAGACGCATATCCCTTTGTAGGAAATGTCATGTTAAATCATGCTGTAGAACAGGCGAAGACCGAAACCGGTCGATTTATTTACTTAACAGCGACTTCAACATTATCTTTAGAAGAGCAAGTTCGACTTGGGACTTTAGAAAAGCATCACCTTGCTAGACGTTTCCATGGAAATCCTTTAGTACTTCCTAAACTCTTCTGGCAGGGCAGATTACAAAAATCTCTGACAAGAGGCAAGCTTCCAAGACCTCTTCTTTATCAGATTAAAAAGCAACGTAAATCAAAATTTCCTCTATTAATCTTCTTTCCAAATATAGCGATAGGTGAAAAGTTTACAAGTATTCTACAAAAATATCTTCCAGATGAAAAAATGGCCTTTGTTTCCTCAAAAAGCGAGAAGCGTTCAACTATCGTAGAGAAGTTCCGAAAAAAAGAACTGTCTATCTTAGTGACAACAACTATCCTCGAACGTGGTGTAACCTTTCCACAAGTAGATGTTTTTGTTTGTATGGCAAATCATCACTTATATACTAGTTCGAGTCTTATTCAGATTGGAGGTCGAGTTGGAAGATCACCAGATAGACCGACAGGAAAGCTTTATTTCTTTCATGAAGGACTATCCAAATCAATGCTTCGGTGTCGAGAAGAGATAAAGGTTATGAATAAAAAAGGAGGGTTTAACAATGAAGTGTCTGCTATGTAATGATTGGATTGAATCAGTACCAAAATTAAGAGACCTCATTATGTTTAACCAAAGAAAAGAGTACTCTTGCCGATCTTGTAAACATCAGTTTAAAAACCTCTCAAAAGAAAGATGTCAAAATTGTAATAAAGAGTTATATGGAGATACTTGTATTGATTGTAAACTTTGGATGAAAAAAGGCTATATTCCTAAGCACCTTGCTATTTATCGATATGAAGAAAATATGAAAGAGTATTTTAGTCGCTATAAATTTATGGGAGACTATTGTCTTAGAAAAATATTTCAACAAGATATTAAAAACAACTTAAAACCATTTTTGAAGAAAGGTTATACCATAGTGCCAGTCCCATTATCGGAAGAACGCTTGGCAGAAAGAGGATTCAACCAAGTTGAGGGATTGATAGAGGGAATTCCCTATCGGGATATCTTTGAGAAAAGAGATATTGAGAAGCAATCCTTAAAAACACGCGAGGAGCGTCTAAGTCAAGATAATGCTTTCTGTCTCAAGGAAGGTATAAATCTACCAGATAAGATTATTATAGTGGATGATATCTATACAACGGGTTCCACTTTATATCAGATGGTTCAACTGTTAGAAGGTATAGGTATTAAAGAAGTTTTGACCTTTTCACTAGCTAGATAATAAAATCCTTGCAAATTTTCATGAAAAGGATATAATAAAGATAAAGAAAACGCTAACAAGCGAGAAAGAGGTCTTTTATGATTAAATATAGTATCCGTGGCGAAAACATCGAAGTAACTGAAGCACTTCGTGACTATGTTGAAAGTAAACTTAGCAAAGTTGAAAAATACTTCAACGAAGACCAAGAATTGAATGCACGTGTAAATCTTAAGGTTTATCGCGAAAAGACAGCTAAAGTAGAGGTTACTATTCCAACAGGTTCTGTAACACTAAGAGCAGAAGATGTTTCGCAAGATATGTATGGTTCTATTGACCTAGTGGTTGATAAGATTGAAAGACAAATCCGTAAAAACAAAACAAAAATTGCACGTAAGCATCGTGAAAAAGTTCCAACAGGAGAAGTATTCTCAGCTGATTTTAATAACGAACAAGTTGAAGAAGCACCAGCTGTTGAAGTTGTAAGAACTAAAAACATTGAGTTGAAACCAATGGATGTTGAAGAAGCCATCCTTCAAATGGAATTGTTGGGTCATGACTTCTTTATCTATACTGATAGCGAAGATCATACAACTAATGTTCTCTATAAACGAGAAGACGGTAACTACGGTCTGATTGAAGCTAAATAATAAAAAAGGGAAGTAGGTTGAGAAACGTGCTTCCTTTATTTTTTTGAAAAAACCTATTGACAATAACTAAATTGGGTGTTAAGATATAAAAGTTGTCTTAACAGACTTGCCACAAACTTGAAAAGGTTCCAAAACTTTAAAAAAGTTATTGACAAGATAAGTCAGAGATGATATTATAAATAAGCTGTTCCGGAAGGGGCGGCGGACACGAGAAGTGAAAAAACTTCAAAAAAAGTGTTGACAAGCTATTCTAGATTTGCTAGAATATAGGAGTTGTCTTAAGAGAGACAAAGACCTTTGAGAACTGAATAAGAAACCAAGTGCAGGGTTATGATAGAAGAATTATAACCTGTCAATTTACAAGAATAAATCGTCAGACGACGGTAATGAGTTAACGCTCGAACAATTATTAAAATTTTTAATGAGAGTTTGATCCTGGCTCAGGACGAACGCTGGCGGCGTGCCTAATACATGCAAGTAGAACGCTGAAGAGAGGAGCTTGCTCTTCTTGGATGAGTTGCGAACGGGTGAGTAACGCGTAGGTAACCTGCCTTGTAGCGGGGGATAACTATTGGAAACGATAGCTAATACCGCATAACAATGGATGACACATGTCATTTATTTGAAAGGGGCAATTGCTCCACTACAAGATGGACCTGCGTTGTATTAGCTAGTAGGTGAGGTAACGGCTCACCTAGGCGACGATACATAGCCGACCTGAGAGGGTGATCGGCCACACTGGGACTGAGACACGGCCCAGACTCCTACGGGAGGCAGCAGTAGGGAATCTTCGGCAATGGGGGCAACCCTGACCGAGCAACGCCGCGTGAGTGAAGAAGGTTTTCGGATCGTAAAGCTCTGTTGTAAGTCAAGAACGAGTGTGAGAGTGGAAAGTTCACACTGTGACGGTAGCTTACCAGAAAGGGACGGCTAACTACGTGCCAGCAGCCGCGGTAATACGTAGGTCCCGAGCGTTGTCCGGATTTATTGGGCGTAAAGCGAGCGCAGGCGGTTTGATAAGTCTGAAGTTAAAGGCTGTGGCTCAACCATAGTTCGCTTTGGAAACTGTCAAACTTGAGTGCAGAAGGGGAGAGTGGAATTCCATGTGTAGCGGTGAAATGCGTAGATATATGGAGGAACACCGGTGGCGAAAGCGGCTCTCTGGTCTGTAACTGACGCTGAGGCTCGAAAGCGTGGGGAGCGAACAGGATTAGATACCCTGGTAGTCCACGCCGTAAACGATGAGTGCTAGGTGTTGGATCCTTTCCGGGATTCAGTGCCGCAGCTAACGCATTAAGCACTCCGCCTGGGGAGTACGACCGCAAGGTTGAAACTCAAAGGAATTGACGGGGGCCCGCACAAGCGGTGGAGCATGTGGTTTAATTCGAAGCAACGCGAAGAACCTTACCAGGTCTTGACATCCCGATGCTATTTCTAGAGATAGAAAGTTACTTCGGTACATCGGTGACAGGTGGTGCATGGTTGTCGTCAGCTCGTGTCGTGAGATGTTGGGTTAAGTCCCGCAACGAGCGCAACCCCTATTGTTAGTTGCCATCATTCAGTTGGGCACTCTAGCGAGACTGCCGGTAATAAACCGGAGGAAGGTGGGGATGACGTCAAATCATCATGCCCCTTATGACCTGGGCTACACACGTGCTACAATGGTTGGTACAACGAGTTGCGAGTCGGTGACGGCAAGCTAATCTCTTAAAGCCAATCTCAGTTCGGATTGTAGGCTGCAACTCGCCTACATGAAGTCGGAATCGCTAGTAATCGCGGATCAGCACGCCGCGGTGAATACGTTCCCGGGCCTTGTACACACCGCCCGTCACACCACGAGAGTTTGTAACACCCGAAGTCGGTGAGGTAACCTTTTGGAGCCAGCCGCCTAAGGTGGGATAGATGATTGGGGTGAAGTCGTAACAAGGTAGCCGTATCGGAAGGTGCGGCTGGATCACCTCCTTTCTAAGGAAAAACGGAATGTACTTGAGTTTCTTATTTAGTTTTGAGAGGTCTTGTGGGGCCTTAGCTCAGCTGGGAGAGCGCCTGCTTTGCACGCAGGAGGTCAGCGGTTCGATCCCGCTAGGCTCCATTGAATCGAAAGATTCAAGTATTGTCCATTGAAAATTGAATATCTATATCAAATTCCATATGTAATTAATTACATATAGATAGTAACAAGAAAATAAACCGAAACGCTGTGAATATTTAATGAGTTAGGTCGAAAGACCAAAATAAGGTTAAGTTAATAAGGGCGCACGGTGGATGCCTTGGCACTAGAAGCCGATGAAGGACGTGACTAACGACGAAATGCTTTGGGGAGCTGTAAGTGAGCAATGATCCAGAGATGTCCGAATGGGGGAACCCGGCAGGTAATGCCTGTCACTCATTACTGTTAAGGTAATGTAGAGGAAGACGCAGTGAACTGAAACATCTAAGTAGCTGCAGGAAGAGAAAGCAAAAGCGATTGCCTTAGTAGCGGCGAGCGAAACGGCAAGAGGGCAAACCGAAGAGTTTACTCTTCGGGGTTGTAGGACTGCAACGTGGACTTAAAGATTATAGAAGAACTACCTGGGAAGGTAGGCCAAAGAGAGTAATAGCCTCGTATTCGAAATAGTCTTTATACCTAGCAGTATCCTGAGTACGGCGAGACACGAGAAATCTCGTCGGAATCTGGGAGGACCATCTCCCAACCCTAAATACTCTCTAGTGACCGATAGTGAACCAGTACCGTGAGGGAAAGGTGAAAAGCACCCCGGGAGGGGAGTGAAATAGAACCTGAAACCGTGTGCCTACAACAAGTTCGAGCCCGTTAATGGGTGAGAGCGTGCCTTTTGTAGAATGAACCGGCGAGTTACGATATGATGCGAGGTTAAGTTGAAGAGACGGAGCCGTAGGGAAACCGAGTCTTAATAGGGCGCATTAGTATCATGTCGTAGACCCGAAACCATGTGACCTACCCATGAGCAGGTTGAAGGTGAGGTAAAACTCACTGGAGGACCGAACCAGGGCACGTTGAAAAGTGCTTGGATGACTTGTGGGTAGCGGAGAAATTCCAAACGAACTTGGAGATAGCTGGTTCTCTCCGAAATAGCTTTAGGGCTAGCGTCGATGTTAAGTCTCTTGGAGGTAGAGCACTGTTTGGGTGAGGGGTCCATCCCGGATTACCAATCTCAGATAAACTCCGAATGCCAACGAGATATAATCGGCAGTCAGACTGCGAGTGCTAAGATCCGTAGTCGAAAGGGAAACAGCCCAGACCACCAGCTAAGGTCCCAAAATATATGTTAAGTGGAAAAGGATGTGGGGTTGCACAGACAACTAGGATGTTAGCTTAGAAGCA
>NZ_JBQSUN010000005.1:0-213486 GCF_052384325.1 Streptococcus sp. cx1
CCTACGCGTTACTCACCCGTTCGCAACTCATCCAAGAAGAGCAAGCTCCTCTCTTCAGCGTTCTACTTGCATGTATTAGGCACGCCGCCAGCGTTCGTCCTGAGCCAGGATCAAACTCTCATTAAAAATTTTAATAATTGTTCGAGCGTTAACTCATTACCGTCGTCTGACGATTTATTCTTGTAAATTGACAGGTTATAATTCTTCTATCATAACCCTGCACTTGGTTTCTTATTCAGTTCTCAAAGGTCTTTGTCTCTCTTAAGACAACTTCTATATTCTAGCAAATCTAGAATGCCTTGTCAACACTTTTTTTGAAGTTTTTTTCACTTCTCGTGTCTGCTGTCTCTCGCGAAACAGCTTATTTATAATATCATCTCTGACCTGTCTTGTCAATAACTTTTTTAAAGTTTTGGAACCTTTTCAAGTTTGTGGCAAGTCAGTTAAGACAACTTTTATATCTTATCACCCAAATCAATACTTGTCAATAGATTTTTGAAAAAAATAAAGCAGTACAATTATGTACTGCTAAATTAAGTTATTTAAAAATTTCTTTTACTTGACTTGTAACCATACTTTTCTATAAAGTCTTGGCGGAACTCTAGTAAATTGTCATCTATAATAGCTTGTCGTACCTTGGCCATTAAATTTACCAAGAAGTAGAGATTATGATAACTAGTCAGGCGAATTCCAAACGTTTCATCTGCTTTCAACAAATGTCTCACATAAGCACGTGTGTAATTCTTACATGTATAACAATCACACTCAGGATCTATAGGGCTAAAATCTTCTGCATACGCCGCATTTTTAACCACGAGACGTCCTTGACTCGTCATACAAGTTCCGTTACGAGCAATTCGTGTTGGGAGGACACAATCATACATGTCAACACCACGAATAACACCGTCAATCAAACTATCTGGTGCCCCTACCCCCATAAGATAACGTGGTTTATTCTCAGGAAGTAAAGGCACGGTAAAGTCTAGAACTGCATTCATCTCTTCATGAGTTTCTCCTACTGCAAGACCTCCAATTGAATAACCTGGAAAATCCATGGAAACCAAATCCTGTGCAGATTGTCTACGAAGATCTTCAAAACCTGCTCCCTGTACGATTCCAAAAAGACCTTGGTCATGTGGACGACGATGTGCCTTCAGCCCTCGTTCTGCCCAACGACTTGTACGTTCAATAGAATTTTTCACATAGTCGTATGGTTGGTAAAATTGAGGGCATTCGTCAAAACTCATCATAATATCTGAACCGAGATTGTTCTGAATCGAGATTGCTTTTTCAGGAGATAAAAACATCTTACTTCCATTAAGGTGATTTTTAAATGTCACACCTTCTTCCGAGATGTTTCGTTTTTCGGCCAATGAATATACTTGGAAACCACCGCTATCTGTAAGAATCGCTTGGTCCCAATTCATGAATTTATGGAGTCCTCCAGCTTTAGCAACGAGCTCATCACCCGGTCTTAGCCATAAATGATAGGTATTGGCCAAAATAATCCCTGAACCCATCTGTTTTAATTCTTCAGGAGATTGCGTTTTTACTGTAGCTTGGGTACCTACAGGCATAAACATCGGTGTTGGAAAAGTTCCATGAGGCGTGATAATTTCCCCCAGGCGTGCTCCTGTGTGTTTTTCTTTCTTTATAAGACGATATTTAATAGGAAAATCAGTCATTTATACTCCTTACATTAGGAAAAACAGTCCTAAGTATTTTTTAGTCAGTGGTCATTATTCACAACCGCTTTAGTTTATCAAAAATTACAAGAATTGTCAGCTTTATATTTTCAAACTTTGGTTGAATAACATCAAACATCAACACTTTCATTTATAGCAAAAAACAAAAAGCAACAGTCTCGAGCACTGTTGCTTTCAATAATGTCTTAAGCTGAAAGAACTTTACGTCCTTTACGACGACGAGCTGCAAGAACACGACGTCCGTTTTTAGTTGACATACGGTGACGGAATCCGTGTTTACGTTGACGACGGATTTTACTTGGTTGATAAGTACGTTTCACGTTGAATACCTCCTGATAGATTTTCGTATTCGTTTAGCCGGCTATTTTTGATCAGTTACTAAACATACCATACTATTTTATAGCAATAGCTTAATCTTGTCAAGAATTACTTAGATATTAATTTCATTATATCTTTGAACTCCTAAGGCTAGTGATAACTGTAAACTACAATGCCGTTCCTATATCATCGCTTGCTCATAACCTTCTTGCTATTTTAGCTATTTTCTTGAGTACCTCTTTTCGCTTATGGTCACTCATATACTCAACAGGTGAAACCTGGGTAACTTTGACCGGTTTAATACCACAAGGTTTTAGGACTTGAAATTTTAGGACTTTGCTATAATCTTGAACTAAAGGTAGAACTATCTTTGGTGTATTGTGGGTTGTAATAATCCAAGCTTTCCCAGTCAATTTACCATCCAATCCACGGGGTGTATTTTCATAGGCAAAGCCAGCAACAAAAACGCGTTCAATAAATCCTTTCAAGATAGCTGGCATGCCGCTCCACCAAGTTGGAAAAATAAAAATCAACTGATCTGCCCAAGTTATTAAATCTCGATAGCCTTTCATAGCTACATCGTGCGCTAAGTCTCTTCTCCTATATGTTGTATCAAAACGTAAAACAGGATCGAACATTTCTTTATACAAATCTAGAATCTTTAACTCATGTTTAGACGATAAATTTTCTTTAACAGTCTCTAGTATAGAGGCATTGTAGCTCTTGTCGTTTGGGTGGGCGTAGATAATTAAGGTTTTCATTGTTTAGCTCCTTTAACATAGATGTCTAACATAGTACTAACAGTCTCTTCAATAGTGTTACTATTGAAATTATCACCAATAGGACTCCTTACCAAAACGGCTAATCCAGTAATAAAACTCCAGATATGAACTAATATTTCTGCCTCACTACCAGAAATATTCATGTTACTTTTCAGCTTCAGAACCACACTCTTAAAGTGCTCAAACCCTGGTAAATGGGCATTAACAGAGATACTGTCCCGAGTGAGCTCCATATAATTGAAAGGAAACTTAATAAACAAGGCCTCAAAACTATTTGTTTCTTTTTGAGCAAATTCCACAAAATTACAGCCCATTAATACTAATTGACCTCTTACATCAAGCGAAGAGTCTACCCCTTGTGTCAAACACTTCAAAAAGATCTCAGATAAACGCTCTAAAACTACCTGAAGATAGACATCCTTATTTTCAAAGTGCTTATAGGGCGCTCCATGGGTGACCCCACATCTTTGAGCCACTGTTCGGATAGATAGTTGATCAACACCTCTTGTTCTTATTTCCTCGACTCCAGTTTCGATTAACTTTTCCTTCAATTCAGCAGTATTACGTTTCATTTTGACTCCTATTTCCATCTAAGTAGACAGCGACTACCTTTTAAATAAAGTATACACCGTCTACTTTTTATTGTCAAAAAAAACCAGCCTTCAAATAAGACTAGCTTCTGTAAGCAATAAACGCTATTTTAACTATACTTTTGTCACAACAACGTAACGATTAGGATCGTCTCCTTCTGAGTGACTTTCAACACCTTCAATTTGAGAAAGTGCCTTATGGATAATTTTTCGTTCGCTATTCGTCATTGGATCCATAACGTACTCTCGACCTGTTTCTTTTACTTTAGCCGCCGTTTTTTCTGCTAGATCAATCAAAGTCTCTGTGCGTTGCTCCAAATAATCACGAACATTAAGAACAACACTAAAACGTTTAGAATGACGATCGTGCAAATAATTTTGCGCTAAAAGTTGCAAAGACTTGAGAACCTTGCCATGATAACCGATAACACGACCAGGTTGGTCTGTTTCAATCTGAATGATAATATTGCGACGATTGTGACTAACCTCTAGACTAGCATCAACATCCATTTCATAGATAATTTTTTCGAGGTAAGATAAAACATCATCTGCAGCCCCTTGAATATCTTCTAAATTATTTTCAGAAGACTCATCTGAACTAAACTCAGAGGACACTAAAGAACTGAAAGCCCCTTCAGAAGTCCCCGAAGTTTGAACTTGAGTAACCGGTTCTAGTTGGGGTTCAAGCGAATTTGCCATAGATTCTGTCGCACCCTCTTCTGATAACTCACGTTTAACAGATAGCGGAATAATTGTTGCCTTTGGTTGCTCCTGTTTCTTATCTGGCAACTCTTCATCAAGAGTCTCTGTAGAAACTGGTTGCTTTAAGTCTTCATGTGCAATTTCCTTATTATCTGAAACCGTAACGAGTTTTGTCACTTTATTGAAAGCAATCGTTTCGTCTTTGGGACTTGCGACAGAATCGTCTAATTGTTTTACAGCATCGGGAGCCACTTTAACGGTGTTTTGATCTGCTTCGTGAGCTATCTTTTCATTTATTGGTTCAACACTAACTCGAGCTGGTTTCTTTCCGAACCCTAGAAAACCTTTTTTCTCACGAGAAATCACCTTAATATGAGCCTTCATACGGGGTAAATTAAGATCTTTCAAACCTTTTTCGATAGCTTGTTCGACTGTTCGTCCAGAATAGACAACCATAATAAGCCTCCTTATTTACGTTTATGCGCCTTTTTCTTGGCACGACGAATCTTAGCTTTACGTTCTTTTTCTTCCGCTTCCAAACGATTACGTTCTTCAATGATTTTAAACGGATTATTAAAAACCAAAATCTGAACAACTTGGAAGGCGTTCGAAACTGCCCAGTAAAGTGCTACCCCTGAAGAAATCTGAGTTCCAAACCAGAAAATAAAGATTGGAAGCATGATATTCATAACAAGAAGCATTGCACTACGATCTTTAGCTGCCTTATTTGTCAACCAAGTTGAAAGGAAGGTGAAAGCAGCCGCCAAAATCGGAAGAATAAAGTAAGGATCTTTCTGACCTAGGTCAACCCAGAGGAATGTTCCTTCTCGCAACTCTGGCACTCGCGTGAGCGCTCCATAAAGAGCCATCAAAATAGGAAATTGGATCAAGAGAGGAACGAAGCTTGCGTAAGGATTTACACCATGCTCTTTATAAAGATCTTGTTGTGCATAAGCAAGAGCTTCACGATTCTCGCGTCCAGGATACTCACTCTGCAAGCGACGTAACTCTGGCTGCAACTCTTGTAGTTCACGGCTTGACTTAATTTGGCGATTATAAAGAGGAATCATTACAGCACGAATTAAAATCGTGAAAATAATAATACCTAATCCAATAGAACCACCAAATGAGAGCCCTTGAATAGCCTTCCCAAACATTAAAATAAGACGTTCCCAAAGGCCTGTGGAGTGACTTGTAACATCACTTCGTCCACACGCGGACAAAAGCAAGAGAGCTCCTGCACCTAAAACAGATATATTAAGTTTTTTCTTCACTAAAAACTCCTTTTTAATACGATAAAGAACTGCTTCGCTTCCATTCATTAAGAGTATCTCAAAAATCAGGAGTGATTTTAGTTTATCCTACAATGTAAAGAAGCAAAATAATTTTTTAGTCCTTATATAACTTTGCTATTTTTAAGACATGAACGAGATTGCTATAAATGTCTTGATAACTTAAGTCTTCGACACCTTTACGAGCAATAACGACAAAATCTTGATGTTCTAACTGAGATGACATGTCCATCAGTGCATGTCGTAGACGACGTTTTACCCGATTCCGAGTAACCGCATTACCAAGACGCTTACTGACTGACAAACCCACTCTAAAATGAGGCAGATCACGATCCAGACAGTAGACAACAAATTTCCGATTAGCAACACTGTGCCCTGCATCAAATAATGCTTTAAAGTCTTTCTCTTTCTTAACGCGATAAGATTTTTTCAAAATGCGACTCCAAACTCAAAATTAGTACTATTATATCATAAATAGCAAAAAAGCCCAAAACCTTATGGTTAGGGCCTTAGAGACTTATTTTTTTAGAGCTTTTTGAGCTTCTTTGATTTGCCATTTAACCTGGTCAAAACCAGTTCCACCAAGGGAATGACGACGTTCAACAGCTGTATGAGATTTAAGTGTCTCATAGATGTCCTCTTCAATTAAATCTGAAACTTCTTGATAACGTTCGAGAGGAACATCTTGAAGGTAATAACCAGCTTTGGTACACTCAAGGACAAGTTTTCCAACAATCTCATGTGCTTCACGGAATGGTAGGCCTTTAGATGCAAGATAATCAGCCAACTCTGTAGCATTTGAAAAATCTTTCTCTGTTGACTCTGCCATATGTTTGTCGTTAACAGTCATTGTATTGAGCATGCCTGCGAGAATATCAATAGCGACAGTAATCGTCTCTACCGTATCAAACATACCCTCTTTATCTTCCTGGAGATCTTTATTGTAGGCCAAAGGTAATGACTTCATCACGGTCAACAATCCAATCAAGTTGCCATAGACACGACCTGATTTCCCACGAATTAGTTCTGCCATATCTGGGTTTTTCTTTTGAGGCATAATGGAAGAGCCTGTTGAAAAAGTATCAGATAGAGTTACAAACTTAAACTCGTTAGAACACCAGTTAATGATTTCTTCACAAATACGTGTCATATGCATCATGAGAATACTTGAGTTTGACAAGAATTCGAGAATAAAGTCACGATCGGAAACAGCATCCAAGGAATTGCTATATGGTTTTGCAAAGCCCATTAAGTCAGATGTCATATTACGATCAATTGGGAAAGTTGTTCCGGCTAGAGCAGCAGCTCCGAGTGGAGAGATATCCGTATGCTTGATATTAAATTCAAAACGTTCGGCATCACGTGTAAACATGTTGTAATAAGCCATCAAGTGGTGACCAAAAGAAATCGGTTGTGCATGCTGCAAGTGGGTGTAGCCTGGCATAATCGTGTAGGTATGTTTGTCTGCTAGATTGACCAAAGTACCACGTAAATTATCAAGCTTCTCAATAACTTCCACTAGTTTGGCTTTTAGATACAAGTGCATATCCGTTGCCACTTGGTCGTTACGTGAACGTGCTGTATGAAGTTTTCCTGCTACTGGTCCAATTTTAGCCGTTAAAAGACTCTCCATATTCATATGGATATCTTCATTGGAAACATCAAATTCTAGTTTACCAGCCTTATATTCCTCAAGCAGTTCTTCCAAGCCCTGTTTAATTTGCAATGCTTCCTCTTTGGTAATAATTCCTGTCTCACCAAGCATCGTAACATGGGCAATAGACCCTTTCAAATCAAACTCTGCCATCTTTTGGTCAAATGAGATTGAAGCACCAAATTCTTCTACCCATTTTTCAAGACTAGCTTCGAACCGACCGCCCCATAGTTTATGATTTTCTGCCATAGTTTTATTTTGAAGATTACCCCACACTGGGATAATCTTCCATCCTTTCTTAATACTTATAACAAGCAACGACCTCTTTGGTCACAATAACTTAAATGAAAAAAGCTAGATAGTATTTGTCTAGCTTAATTTGTCTCTCTGGACACTTGTTTTCCTAAAACCCGATCTCTGTCGTAGTTTATTTAGGCTCGTGACGCCTCTCAGAACGCCTTAACGATAATAATATAAGTTATAAGAAAAGAGTATCAGATGTGGCTCTCTGTCCACTTTTATCTGATAAGAAGCGTTTTTCTTCTAATAGCCTACTTTTCTTATGTAATCTGTCATTAATTGTCAAATGGATGGTTAACTTGTGAATTAACCTGAGTTGGAAGACCCCAAAGCTTGATAAATCCAATTGCAGCATCCTGATCAAAGCTGTCAGCTGATGTGTAAGTAGCCAAGTTTTCATCATACAATGAATTAGCTGATTGACGTGCTACTACTTGAGCATGCCCTTTGTAAAGCTTAACTTTAGCGATACCATTAACAACTTTTTGTGTTTCCTTAATATAAGCAATGATAGCTTGTGTTGCTGGGCTAAACCACAAAGCATTGTAGATAAGGTTTGACAATTCATTTTCAAGAATTGGTTTAAAGTGAGAAACTTCACGTACCAAAGTTAAGTCCTCAATTTCTTTATGAGCTGTCAAAAGGGCGATAGCTCCTGGACATTCATAAATTTCACGAGATTTGATACCTACAAGACGGTTCTCAACGTGGTCGATACGTCCGACGCCATGCTTACCAGCAATAACATTCATTTCTTGGATAAGGTCAGCCAATTTCATTTCTTTACCGTTAAGAGCAACTGGTTTCCCTTCTTTAAAGGTTACATCGACATATTCAGCTTCATCTGGCGCAGACTCTGGTGAATTGGTAATCCCAAAAGCTTCTTCTGGAGCTTGATTCCAAGGATTTTCAAGAACACCACACTCGTTAGCACGTCCCCAAAGGTTTTGATCGACTGAGTAAGGATTATCAAGGTCTGCTGGAACTGGAACACCATTAGCCTTAGCATACTCAATTTCTTCCTCACGAGACCACTTCCATTCACGTACTGGCGCTACTACTTTAAGACTTGGGTCTAGGGCAGCAATGGCAACTTCGAAACGAACTTGGTCATTACCTTTACCAGTACAACCGTGAGCGATAGTCGTTGCTCCTGTTTTATGAGCAATCTCAACCAATTTTTTAGCAATGATTGGACGACTAAGTGCTGAAACCAAAGGATATTTTTGTTCATAGTAAGCGTGAGCTTGAAGTGCTGGAAGCACATAATCTTCAGCAAACTCATCTTTAACATCAAGCACGTATGACTCGACAGCTCCAACTGTCAAAGCTTTGTCATGGATAAACTCAAGGTCTTTACCTTCACCGACGTCCATACAAACGGCGATAACATCGTAATCTTTTTTAAGCCATGTAATAGCGACTGAGGTATCAAGACCTCCCGAATAGGCAAGAATAACTTTCTCTTTTGACATAATATTTTTCTCTTTTCTTATATTTTCTTGTGGTTGCTATCTCTATCAACCTTACGAGATTAATTATATTGCATATTTATTCACTTGTCAACACTTTTTTGTTATTTTTTTATATTTATTTAGTTTTTATTTGTTTTTACTTATTCTTTTGACCTAAAAAGTGCTTAATTCTTAATTTTTATTCAATTTTATGCAAGAAGTAATGAAAAATAAAAAACACTTTTGAAACTATACAAATAGATTCAAAAGCATCTTTAACTATTTATCTTCTAAAATGCCAAAAGGCCTGTACAAAGTACAGACCTTTTGAACAACAGCATCATCGGTAGAGAACACAACAGCAATTTTAGATAGAATGAATGAGGGAAATTATTATGTTTAAGGGACTAACTTAAACCATACATTCTTCTTGCTCTCTAACCTTGATTACATTATAGCATGCAATCCCCAAATGTATATCTTCATTTCCTAAAATGTCGAATTTCACTCACAGAATGTATTTTTTTATCCTAATCTGTACTAATGCCCTTAAAAACAAAAAAACGGCTTGATTTCTCAAGCCTATTAATTTCTATAAAAAAGATATGTAATTGGACGAGCGGCCAATAAAAAATGGGGATTAGGAAAAAGTTATATAAAAGTACATTATTTATTTTCATAAAGTGTATGTAGATTTCAATAAGATTGACGATGTCTCATTTCCGAATCACATATCTTGATTATATATTAACTTTTTTCAATTTAATTGTCTATACGATTTCATAGAATGTCGTTTTTTCATCCTGAACTGCATTTTTTTTAGTCATTTTTTTATAAATCTCTAAATTTTATCACTAAAGGACATCTATTTTGTGTTTTTACAGAATTTGTTCACTCATAAGATAATCAATCACCTATGAAATAAACACATGCTTTTTTAGACTAAAAAGAACATTAGTCATCGACTAATGTTCTTTTACCTCTGACCATTTTTTAAGCAGAGCCTTCATTTTCAAACGTGAAACTGGACAAGAATCACCATTTTCAAAATAAATCATCAACTGAGTCTTATCAATACGAGATATGTTATCCAAATTAACTAAAAAGGAGCGATGACAAGAAAAGAGTTTTTTATTTACCGAAGTAATATCTCCAAGATTGGCATAAAACTCCAAACGCTCTGTTTTAGTAATCAGCATCACCTTATGAGGTGTCACAGCAGTCGCAAAATAATAAATATCTCTCATAGGGACTTGGATCCGAGACTGAGCGGTTTCAAACACAAAAATCTCATCATCATCCACATCTCCAACTTTTTGGTTCACAAAAGTCAATGTTTGTTTTAGTTGTTGTTTGAACTCTGCATTAGAAACTGTCTTATCAATGAAATCTAGTGCAGAAACCTTGTATTTAAAACTAATCGGTGCAAACTCTGAGTGAGTTGTTACAAAAATAATAACTGCATTAGCATCTTGTTGACGAATTTCTGAGGCAACTTCTAGCCCCTTCTTTCGCTCACCATCAATATCGATATCTAAAAGGAAAACCTGATGGTTGCCCTTTTCATTGATACTGGACAATAGTTTGTGAGGTTTAGAAAAAACTTCAAGTTTTCGTACGGAAAACGTGCCCTCTGAAACCAATTCTCTGATGATGTCACTAATACGTGTTTGCTGCATTAAGTCATCTTCTAAAATGTATATATTCATATTAGGGCCTCATTTCTAGTATTTGCATCATTTTATGATTCTGACTACGGACAGAGAAGGACGTGTTCGGATAACGTTCCAAAATATCTTGAACAGCATTAACACCTATACCACCCTCAGGATGAGAAAGCTGGGTACTCATCATTGAAAGTGGCACTTGCTCTTCTGCAATTGTACTTTCAATAATAAAACTCTGGCAATCCTCTTCATCAAAATAGGCCAGACTAATAAAACCTTCACTGGCTTTACGAGCACCATCAATAGCATTATCCATGAGGTGACCCAAAACAACAGCTAAATCTAAATCAGTTAGATAGTTATTAATCACTGGATCTGGAATCTCTGCATGAATATTGAGGCGATGCATCTGAGCTTCATGATATTTTGATGAAAGTAGACTATGAATACTTGGATTTTGGATATTATCCAAATCAGTGACCTGAGTTGAAAAACTATGCTGATCTCGATTGA
This sequence comes from Streptococcus sp. cx1, assembly GCF_052384325.1. Classification (NCBI taxonomy): domain Bacteria; kingdom Bacillati; phylum Bacillota; class Bacilli; order Lactobacillales; family Streptococcaceae; genus Streptococcus; species Streptococcus sp. cx1. Next base: position 10,979 of record NZ_JBQSUN010000005.1, read on the forward strand.
CATAAAGATCAACCAAATCTTTTTTATAAGAACGAATATCCCCTGTTCTTTCAATATCTCTCAGATTATTAAGTAGGAAATTATAGTTAGAGCGAACATGCATCAAGTCTCTATACAAACCTTCTACCCTAGTATTCTCACGCTTCAAATCATCAAGATAGTTAGCCTGCTTCATCGCTAAATCCTGCTCTATTTTCTCCTTAGCAAACTGGTTTACAGCACCAAGTACAAAGAGGAGTAAGTAGAGATATCCCATTACTAATGGCAACCTAAATCTACTCTCAAGATGTAACTCTGGAAAATAAGTATCAAATGTCGACACTAAAAAGATAACTAAATAATAAAGCAAAAGAAGCATGTTGACCAAACCCAGACGGTTCTTTTTTTCTTGTTGGGCAGCAACTTTCAAGATATCTGTAAAATCTAGACGTAAAATAAAATCTACTATTCTGACCGTCAACATGACGAAGGAAAGTGGTACCATAGACCACCAAATATTAGTGTTTAAAGTATCAACAGTTATGCCAAGTATCGGTGGAAAGAAGAAAGTAGCCAAAAAACGTCTTGCCAAATCGACTAGTACCACTGGGTAAAAACCTAGAAAAAAGCGCTCTACGGAGGTGACACTTTTATTCAATTGGTAACTAAATGTCAATGTTACAATGGCTACTAAGGGAGGTACTATGCCTATATAGCGTCCAATGAGTTGTCCCCAAATGCATAGAGCAACATCAAATAACAAATAAAGTATACGATTTTTAAGATTAGTGTTTTGTCCACCAATACGTAAGTAGATATCCCAAATAATGATAAACATCAAAATTTGAAATAGGATGTTACCCAGCATAGTTATCCCTCTCCTTTCTACGATTATAGTCCTACCGTGACAATTTGATAGGTTTTAAATAATTCTTTTTTATTTGTTAAACCGATACCGTTTGACCAGCAAAACTGGGCAAAATCACGACTAATAGCCAGACTACCATCGAGTTTCGGATCAGCTTCCTGATTGGTATTCTCAAGAATAAAGCTGAGATTACCATGCTCATTCTGTTGAATAAGGAAACCAATATCTGTCTCCGGCTCCTTGGCCCAAAGTTTTTCAGCTAAATTCATGCAACGTTCTAAAACTCTAATAAGAACTGCAATATTTAAATTGTTAGGATAAGCATCAACATTGACATCCAGCCTAACGGTGATACCTTTTTGTTCCAAAGGAATGATTTGGTTTACAATCCAACTTCTTAATACCGGATAAGGAATCTCAAACAGAGGGGCCAACTTATCATTTAAGTCCAAATTATCAAGTTTAAGATGATTCAAATGCTCATGATAAACGGATAAAACCTCTGATAATTGATTTTTAGCCAATGGGGTCTCAAGAGCTACCAAAAGACTCTCAAAATCTTTTTCAATAGGTTTTACTTTTGTAAAAAGATCCTCAATATGTTTATTATAGACTTCCAAGTTATAGACATAAGTCTCCACAGCTTCCTTACTACGTTCTCTGACAAATTTATGAGAGTAGCGATTCAAGGTTGTTACCATTAGGAGATAAACTGCCATCGCAATAAAAATTGGCCCTCCCACATCACTACCTGTTGATACCAAAAGAGTACTACAAATAATGTAGAGTGCAAAGGTCAGATCAACGGCTATCAACAGACGTTCACGACCACGTGAATAAATCAATTCCTTGACCTTATCAACATCTGAACTGGAAAGATAATTGATATAGAGAAAGAATGGGTAAATCATCACATAAGATAACAATTTAAGCAAGAAGTTTTCTTGAATCTCACCCAAGGTCATATTTGTGAACAGATTATTGAATACATAAAATGGGGTAAAAGTCGCAAATAAATCTGTAAAAAGAACCGAGAAGGCTCCAAAAAAGAGGCTTGCCCAGAGCGTCAAACGATGTTCCCGCCGTTCCTTTAAGGCCAAAGCTAAAAAGATAACAACTTGATAATAGAAGCCATCACCTTTACCAAGTGATACCACTATACCTAAGAGACTTAAACAAAATACTTTCCAGTAAGCTAATGTGCTCCTTGTTAGTTTTTTATAAATAAACCAGGTAATATGAAAACTAATAATCTGAATAATACTATTTTCAAGGGATACCATGGTCCAAAGCTGTAAGTTCATGATAATATTTCCTGTTTATACTCAAGAGACATTTTCGTCATCTTCTTCAATGAGTTCTTGACCTGCCTTTTTCAAAATATCCTGATAGGTTTGTTCAATAAGGTCAAAATCCCCACTATCAATACTTGTCTGCATACTAATGAGTATGTTTTCATAATCATGTTTAAACGAACGTACACTCTTATAGGCAGTTTCGATTTTTTCATTATAAGCTTCCAGACTCCTCAAGTGCTCCTCTTGTTCTCTGAGAATTTTGCTATCTCGTACGTCTTTACCGTAGGAAACAAAACGAACAAGAATATACATGTGTATAAGGAAACCAACCCAAATATAAATTTGAGGGTAACCTGGGAGGTAGGTCTGACTCAGAAGCAAGGAGAATATCTCCTGTTTAAAGAGGATAAGCAGATAACTGATAATTAAAATAAGATCAACTTGCAAGAGCATGCTCTTATATTTATCCTGCAAGTCCTGATAGGGTTCCTGGAAGAAGCTATCTAAACCGAACATTTTTTGCAAACCTAGAAAGAAGGGAAGAACAACACTATCTACAGCTAGGATTCCTAAATGGTTTGGAACCAACTCGACCGGCTTATTAAAGAAAACTCGGAAAAGATAAAAACTAAAGAAACTTGTAATCAAAGTCCAAAAGACAGGGGCAAAGAAAGCATAAAAATACTTTTCTTCTCGTAGAGCCTGAGGTTTTTCAAGAAAAATAAAGACTAGGAGATAAATTGCATCTGGAATATCAATTTGCCATAGCACCTTGGCTAACCACTTAACGGCAGTTACTACGATTACATAAGGAATGTAACGGTAAGTAAAAACATCTAGATAAGCCATTCTAGCTAAAATCACAAGATGTGAAACGACAACAACCAAAGCAATAAGGCCATCAATCGCAAGTTGCATATGCTTTTCCCCTTTCTATTTCCCTTATCCTATTCCCCACAAATAGTATCTTTGATTTATCAATTATCCTGAAAAGAGAGGACCTGTGTAAAATGATGGTCACAACTACGAGTCTCAAGATTTACTTTTGGATAGCGATTAAGTATATCTGCGACCTTAGACAAACCAAGCCCTCGGCCTTCACCTTTGCTAGAAACCCCTTCATCAAAAATCCTTGACACAGGAATACGTTCTTCTCTGGTTGTATTGTCAATAACCAAGATAAGATAACCTTGATTTTTAAAGAAAGATATAGTTAAAGTAGGATCTTCAGAATCCACCGCCGACTCAATAGCATTATTTAAGAAGACAGAAGAAATCACAACCAAATCTAAGGCCTCTATCTGAGTTGACGATATGACATCTGGCAACTCCAAGTTAACCTTAATTCCTAAGTTCTCTGCCTCAAGCACTTTAGCAGAAAAGAGACTCTTGAGAGATGTGATTTCTAAGTTGATCAAACGTGATAATTCATAATTTGATAACGTTAAGCTATTACCAGATTTCTCTAAAAGTTCTGCATACTCTTGTTTCAAAGCAGGTAAGTCTCGACGTTGGATACTAACCTCCATTGTTTTAAGCCCTTCGAGATAATCCTTCTTCACCTGAGAAATATCATTATAGAGTTTTTCTAAACGGTGGCTATATTCTTCTAAACTTTCCTCGTGTCTAGCCATTTCTTCAGCCAACTGATCCTTCACTCTTCTCTTAGAATAAATATTAAGCTGAGCAAAGAGCAAAATAAAGAGGATGGAGTAGACAACCGTAATACTGCCTGCTAAATAAATAAAGAGGCCTGTGTAAGGAAAGATGTTACTAGCATAGAAAATAATTAAAGATAAAATAATATAAGCCAGAGTCACCCCAACCAATAAGCGTTGTCTAACTTGGTAAGTATGGTTATTTCCCATAACATTGAGAGCACCAAAGTCAATAAAGAACACTTTGACAATCAGATGAAAAATTGGGTAAATCAAGAGATAAGACAAAGCAATGAGTACTGGGGTGTCTTTGACCTGTAAATAATTAATTTGAAAAATCCATGGGAAAAAATAAAGTTGAAGCAGTTTCGAGGTGACTTCAACAAAAACCCACGGCAAAAAGGTGAAAAGAAAAGAATTCTTTTCACTACTTGATATTTTATTTAAGAAAAGATAGCAGAACAAAAGTGCTAAGAGCGACCCTGTAATGCCTCCAACAAATAGAGAGAGCAAGAGACTCCCTGCGATAAACCAGCATTTACTCTTCCAAGTTTTGAGCAAACCTGACATATCGTGACTAACAATTAAAATAGCCAATAGACGTAGAACCGTAAATAAAACGATCATCTCTAGACTCCCCCCTTCCTTTCAAAATCAACCTACTTTATTGTAACATAAATATATAATTTAGCGTCACTCCTATTAGAAAAAGCTAAAAATATAAAGCTATTTTTTCCTGATTGAGAACAATCTAACATCAGACGACCCCACATATCCCTTACTTTTCATAAACATAAAAAAGAGCTTAGAAAAACCAAGCTCTTCAACTGACTCATTACCTCTTTTTATGGGTACATGCCGATAACGTAGTAGAAATACCAACCAAATCTTCTCATAATGCTCACTCCTCCCTAATTTTTATTACCAATCTATTATAAAACTAATTTAAAGTTTTGAAAATGATGATATGGTTACGAAATATCATCATTATATTACAAAAGTAGGATTAGCAATTATCATATAATCATTGACATATCGCTTATGTGCATTCGAAAACCCAACAATTGTTGGGTTTGTTTTTATAGTGTTGCAAGAACTTGATCAATATGTTTGATTGACTTTTCACGTCCGAGCAAGAAAATAGTATCTGGCAATTCTGGACCGTGCATTTCTCCTGAAACAGCAATACGAATTGGCATGAAGAGATTTTTCCCTTTGATTCCTGTTTCTTTTTGAACAGCCTTAATTTGTGGGAAAATATTTTCAACAACAAACTCATCATCAGACATAGCTTCAAGTTTGGCTTTAAAGGCTTTAAGTACTGTTGGTACTGTTTCACCAGCCATAACTTCTTTTTCAGCCTCTGTCAATTCTGGGAAATCTTCAAAGAAGAGATCTGTAAGAGGGACAATTTCTTCTGCTGCTGTCATTTGTGGTTTGTAGAGTTCCACTAATTTTTCAGCTTTATCTGTCAAACGACCAGCTTCTTCCAAGAAAGGTTTGCAAAGAGCAAAGACCTTATCGAAATCTGCATTCTTAATGTAGTCGTTACTCATCCAGTCCAATTTTTTCTGGTCAAAGGCCGCTGGTGACTTGCTTAGACGGTTTTCATCAAAAAGTTTAATGAGTTCTTCACGAGAAAAGATTTCGTCTTCACCGCCAGGATTCCAACCAAGAAGAGCAATGAAGTTAAAGACTGCTTCTGGAAGGTAACCTTTTTTACGGTAATCTTCGATAAATTGAAGGGTGTTAGTATCACGTTTAGACAACTTCTTACCAGTTTCAGAATTGATGATAAGGGTCATGTGTCCAAACTCAGGGGCTTCCCAACCAAGAGCTTCATAAACCATAAGTTGTTTTGGTGTATTGGCAATATGGTCATCTCCACGGATAACGTGTGAAATTTGCATATCATGGTCATCAACAACTACCGCAAAGTTGTAAGTTGGGTATCCATCTTTCTTCTGGATAACCCAATCACCACCGATATTACCACCTTCAAATTCGATATCTCCCTTAACGATATCATGCCATTTATAAATCCCTGACTCATTAACCGCCAAACGAACTGTAGGTACAATACCTGCCGCTTCACGTTCTGCGATGTAGGCAGCTTTTTCTTCTTCAGTCATGCCAAGGAACTCGTTAATGTAACGAGGAGTTTCACCAGCTGCTTCTTGACGTTCACGCTCTGCAGCTAACTCTTCTTCAGTTACGTATGACTTATAGGCTTTACCTTCTGCCAAAAGTTGATCAATATATTTTTGGTAAAGCGGTAAACGTTCTGATTGACGATAGTTTTCGTGTGTTTCAGGACTTTCATCCCAGTCAATTCCCAACCAACGCAAGTTATCAAGCTGTGAACGCTCACCATCTTCAACGTGACGTTTACGGTCAGTATCTTCAATACGGATAATGAATGTACCTCCATGATGACGTGCATAAAGGTAGTTAAACAATGCTGTACGAGCATTACCAATGTGTAGAAGCCCTGTTGGACTTGGTGCGTAACGAACGCGGATATCTTTAGCCAAGATAAATCTCCTTTTTTTGTTCCATTCTTCAGTCTTTGGATACCTATTAAGCCTAAAGTCCCTTCCTTAGGACTAACTTAAGATGATAAGTACCAGTAGGCAACTCTATCCCCCAAACTTTCCAAATAAAAATCTAGAAGCGAGTACCAATCTTTCTTATTATATCACAATCTAGGGGTGGTTCGAGAAATTTTGTTAAAAAAACGACTACCTAAAGGTAGACGTTTTCAATAGATTACTTAACGTGTTTGGCAAGATCTTTTTGAGCTTTGTCATTAGATTTCGCTTTTTCTTTAAGCCAATCTTTATAAGCTGAATCATATTGTTTCTTAGTCACAATATCATCTTGAGATTTAAGATACTTGAAGTAGTATGTAGAACCTTTATCACCGGCTTGAGCATAAGCTCCTGAGAATGGCTTAATACGAGAAACTACAGCGGCTGCACCGTTATAAGTAGTCGTTGGGATATAAAGTGCACTATCCGTCAACCATGCCTGAGCTTTTGCATATTTTTCATAACGAGCCGTCAAGTCTGTTGTTTCCTTAGAAGCATCATCAACCAATTGGTCATATTCTTTAAGACCTACTTTTTCAACCGCTTGACTATTTGGATCGTCATAACCCATGAAAGATTTAGTATTTTCACTATTTGTAGTCTTCAAAACATCAAGATAAGTTGATGGATCAAGGTAATCAGGCTCCCAAGCCACACCTACTGACAAATCCCAATCCTCTGCCGCTGCATTTGAAGCAGAGTAGGTAATGTTATAGAAATCATCAGTTGACAATTGGTGAAGATCAAGTACAACATTATCTTTTCCAAGAGCTGATTCAATAGATTGTTTAAGTGACTGCACTTGGTTCACAAAGATTTTATTTGACTGATTGACAGGAACATCCAAATGGATTGGGAACTGAACCCCTTCTGCTTGAAGAGCTTCTTTGGCTTTAGCAAATTCAGCCTTAGCTTTTTCTGGATTATAAAGACCATCTTGACTATCTGCAAGATTCACACCAGACCACTCATCACCATAAGCTGGAAGTTGATCCATTACCATTGTTCCGAAATCCTTACCATCTGCTTGAACAAAGTCTGGTTTAACATAGATATTACGAACGGCAGTACTACCACCCTCTTTACCGTTAAGTTGTGCGGCGTAATTTGTACGGTCAATGGCAAAACCTAATGCTTGACGGAAATCTTTGTTAAGAAGAGCTGTCTTAGTTGATGTCTTTTGTTGATCATTTTCTTTAGATGTATGGTCATAAGTTTGACGATCGATATTAATACCGACACCTTCTACAGCTGCTCCAGGTTGTGTATAGAAAATATTGTCTTTGTACTGTTTTTCAACTTTAGAATAGTTTGAGCTAGTTGGGTATAGACGAGCTAAGTTATAGACTCCATCAGTGAAGTTACGTTCCAAGGATTCTTGGTCTGTACCATCATCGTAAGTCAATTTAACTGTATCAAAATAGACATTATCCTTATCCCAGTAGTTTTCATTCTTGGTGAACTCAATAGAAGATTTCGTTGTCAAAGATTTAAGAAGATATGGACCGTTATAAAGAATAGATGTTGGGTCTGTTGACTTACCAAAGTCTTTACCTTTAGATTTCAAGAAATCTTCATTAACAGGCCAAGTAACAGAGTAGGTCAATTTTGAATTCCAGTAAGGTTCTGGTTGGCTAAGCGTATATTGCAAAGTGTAATCATCAACTGCTTTGATACCAACATTTGAGAAGTCCTTGTTGGCACCTGAAAGGTAATCATTCAAGCCCTTAACTGAGTTTTGTAGCAAATAAATCGCTTCAGAATTAGTATCAGCAGCATGCTTAAGACCTGTTACAAAGTCTTTAGCTGTTACATTGGCATATTCTTCACCATCTGAAGTGTACCATTTGACACCCTTACGAATCTTGTAAGTATATGTCAAACCATCTTGAGAAACAGACCAGTTTTCAGCGACAGAAGGTTTTAGATTCCCATATTGGTCATTTTCAAACAAACCATCAACACCGTTACTAACGGCTGTCGTCATGTTTTTCTTATTTGTAGAAACATAGTCTAGGGTTGCAGGATCGCCACCGTAAACATAATTATAAGTCTTACCAGACGTCTTACTTGATGACGAGCAAGCCGTTAAAACACCTACAGATAACAGGCCTACGGTTGCTAGTAAAAATACCTTACTCTTTTTCATTCATTGCCTCCTTAATTCGCAACGTAAAAAGTTCAAAATCAATAATTATGTGTATACGCTTAAATTATACCATAAATTCGAAAAAGCAGCACTACTTTCTGAATATTTTTTATTTTCTACTCAAATTTCGTGTCTAGAGTAAGAAAAAAACCTATCCGAAGATAGGTTTTTTACTACTCTTACAATGAGTTAGGATCAACTTTGATACCAGCACCTTGTGTAGTAGTGATTGAAAGGTTTGTGATGTAAGTACCTTTCGCTGTAGCTGGTTTAGCTTTTTGGATTGCATCGTTAAATGCTTTGAAGTTTTCAACCAATTTTTCAGTTTCGAATGAAACTTTACCGATGATAGCTTGTACGTTACCTGCTTTATCAGCACGGTAAGTGATTTTACCACCTTTAGACTCTTCAACTGCTTTAGCAACGTCCATAGTTACTGTACCAGTTTTAGGGTTTGGCATCAAGTTACGTGGTCCAAGGACACGTCCAAGACGACCAACGATTGCCATCATATCTGGTGTTGCAACAACAACGTCAAAGTCAAGCCATCCACCGTTGATTTTAGCAACGAGTTCGTCTTCACCAACGAAGTCAGCACCTGCTGCTTTAGCTTCTTCAGCTTTAGCACCACGAGCAAATACAAGAACGCGTTGAGTTTTACCAGTACCGTTTGGCAATACCATTGCTCCACGGATTTGTTGGTCAGCTTTCTTAACGTCGATGTTAAGGTTGTATGATACTTCAACAGTAGCATCGAATTTTGCGAAGTTAGTTTCTTGTGCAAGAGCTACAGCTTCTTCTACGCTGTAAGCTTTTGTGCTGTCGATTTTCTCAAGAGCAGCACGCATTTGTTTGCTTTTTTTAGCCATGTTAATTATTTCTCCTTGTGTAATGTGGTCATAACGACTTTCATCTTCCACGTCACTCAGCGAAGTGAGACGACGTCTGTGGTTTTCTTGTTAACTGAATTAGTCAGTAACAGTGAATCCCATTGAACGTGCAGTACCTTCGATCATACGCATAGCTGATTCGATGTTTGCAGCGTTCAAGTCAGGCATTTTAGTTTCAGCAATTTCTTGTACTTGTGCACGAGTTACTGAAGCAACTTTAACTGAGTTTGGAGTACCTGAACCTTTTTCAACACCTGCAGCTTTTTTCAAAAGAACAGCAGCTGGTGGTGTTTTAGTGATGAAATCAAATGATTTATCTTCATACACAGAGATAACAACTGGGATGATCATACCAGCTTGATCAGCTGTACGAGCGTTAAACTCTTTAGTGAATCCCATGATGTTGATTCCGGCTTGACCAAGAGCTGGTCCAACTGGTGGAGCTGGAGTCGCTTTACCAGCAGGAATCTGAAGTTTTACGATGTTTTCGACTTTTTTAGCCATTTTGTAATTTCCTCCTATTGTGGTTTTGGCGGTAAGTAAGTTTTGTTACCTCCCACAAGTATGTTTTTACATACCTTATCTATTATACAGAAATTCTTTTTAGATGCAAGAATTTCTTATTAAGTTTAGGAAAAAATTTACATAAAGGACTTTTCGAGGTAAAATAGACTTATGATTCTATATAAATTCTTTGCTATAGCTTTTTTGATTTTAACACCTATCTTTGCTTTTATCATCCACCGATTCTTTAGTTTAAAATACCTCGGGCTTAATTTTGCTGACCTTACCTTCCCACTTTATTTTATTGAGGTGGTTGCTGTGTCAGCCCGTTTCTTCACCCATAGCTTTCTGCCTTACATCACTATCTTATTATCCTTGGCGGCTATAATTATCACAATTCAGATGCTAAGAAAAACACAATCTTTCAAGTTTAAACGTTTTCTTAAGTTATTCTGGCGTATCAGCTTTTTTATCACCAGTCTTTTCTATTTAGGGACTGTGATTCTCATTTTTATCGTTTCTTAAAAACTAGATTAACTCAGCATTTATATTTTATGCTGAGTTTTTTTTATGTCAAACCATGAAAAAAGCAGGCAATCATGCCTGCTAAACTTTTCGGTATTAGGGATGAACTTGAGTCATTCGACCAGTATCTACATCATAAACCGCACCGGAGATGATAACATCCTCAGGGATAAGCGGTGACTGACGAAGAATAGCCATATCTTCACGAACACTCTCTTCTACATCTGTGAATGGAAGAAAATCTTGATCAGAAACATCAACACCAAGTTCTTTATTGAGATAGGCGGTAAACTCATCGTTCTTAAAGGTCTGAGCACCACAATCTGTATGGTGAAGAACTACGATTTCTCGTGTCCCCATCTGTTGTTGAGAAATGACCAAAGAACGAATCATATCTTCCGTCACACGACCACCCGCATTACGTAAAATATGAGCGTCACCTAGGGCCAACCCCAAAGCCTGAGCAACGTGAAGGCGTGAATCCATACAAGTCACAATAGCCACCTTAGTCTTTGGTTTCAAGGGAAGATGGGCTGTCCCGTGGAGGTCAACATAGGCTTTGTTGGCATTGAGAAAGTTTTCAAAATAAGACATAATAACTCACTTTCTAATGAAGAAAATAATTTGACTATCAAATTATTTACACACTATCTTATCATCTTTTTATTAACTTGTCAGCTATTGAGTTCGCAACATAAAAAAGGAGAATAAATGCTAACAAGCATCCATCCTCCTTCAATTTATATTATGAACGTTTTGGCAAGTATCTATTAAGCAAGCCTGCAAAGGTTTGAAGATTGAGACTTTGAACATAAATTTCACCTGTTCCTCTAAAGGTATTCACAACACCCTCTCCTGTCCCAATAGACTGCCAGAAACCATTTTCCAGGTGAATATTATAATCAAGTGTCTGACTCCAGGCAACGACATGAGCATTATCAATAGTCACTTCTTGATTGTTTAGCTCAATTTTTTTAATAGAGCCATAAGCATTTGCCAAGAGAGTTCCTTGGCCTTGGGTAGTCATTACAAAGAAACCACCCTGACCACCAAAAAGAGCCTTACCAACAGACTGAAGCTCCATTGTATAGTAAGCTGTGCCATCAAGTGCTAGAAAGGCACCGTCGTTTAGTCGGTACTGTTTTTCACCTAAATAAAGTGGAATCACTTGACCTGGAGAATCAGGGGCCAAGGCTATATAGCCGTTATTGGACTGCGAGACAACCTGAGTAATAAAGCTACTTTCGCCCGAAACCATTGAACGCCCAACTGCTTTTACAAAGCGACCTAAACCTGATCCACTGGCATTTAATTTGGTACTCAGTGTCACATTCGGTGTGTGATATACCATACTGCCACGCTGGATAAAGACTGTTTCACCTTGATTAAGAGATAACTCTACTAGCGGGAATTGCATATTGCTGTCTGTAAAAAATTGCATAATAAATACCTCCCTATTCTTAAGAAAAGTATAGCATCGAACAGGTACTTTTGCAAGCGCTTCCAAACACTTGTTTTGAGGCCTCTTTTTAAGAAAAGACTTTTTTGAGTACTTCTCCTACCGTCGTGACCCCAATAACCTGGATACCTTCTGGAATCTTCATGCCATGAAGCGAATTTTTAGGAGCATAAATCTTAGTAAAACCTAATTTAGCAGCCTCATTAATACGCTGTTCAATGCGAGTTACTCGGCGAATCTCTCCAGTCAACCCAATTTCTCCTATAAAAGCTTCTTGTGGATTGGTTGGAAGCTCCTTGTAACTAGAAGCAATCGCAACGGCTACAGCAAGGTCAATAGCTGGCTCGTCTAATTTGACACCACCAGCCGATTTGAGATAGGCATCTTGATTTTGGAGAAGAAGGCCACAACGTTTCTCTAAAACAGCCATAATGAGGCTGACACGGTTAAAGTCCAGTCCCGTCGTTGTCCGCTTGGCATTACCAAAGACGGTTGGTGTCACCAAGGCTTGAACTTCAGCTAAGATAGGTCTGCTACCTTCCATTGTCACAACAATGGCAGAACCTGTAGCACCGTCTAGGCGTTCCTCTAAGAAAACCTGGCTAGGATTTAGCACCTCTACCAAACCACCAGACTGCATCTCAAAAATCCCAATCTCATTGGTTGAACCAAAACGGTTTTTGACTGCTCGTAAAATACGGAAGGTATGATGACGTTCCCCCTCAAAATAGAGCACAGTATCCACCATGTGTTCCAACATACGTGGTCCAGCCAGCTGTCCCTCCTTGGTCACATGCCCAACAATAAATGTGGCAATGTTATTGGTTTTGGCAATCTGCATGAGTTCAGCAGTGACTTCACGAACCTGAGATACAGAACCTTGAACGCCAGAAATCTCTGGACTCATAATGGTCTGAATAGAGTCGATAATGAGGAAATCGGGTTTTATGGCCTCTACTTGACTGCGAACGGCTTGCATATTGGTCTCAGCATACAGATAAAATTCGTTATCAATATCGCCTAAACGTTCACTCCGCAATTTGATTTGCTCGGCAGATTCTTCTCCAGATACATAGAGGACTGTTCCCTTGTTAGCCAGTTGCGTTGACACCTGTAAGAGAAGGGTTGATTTCCCTATCCCTGGATCTCCTCCAATAAGAACCAGACTGCCCGGAACCACACCGCCACCTAAAACACGGTTAAACTCGTCCATATCAGTCTTTATGCGGGCATAATTGATTGAGGATACTTCTTTTAATTTAGTTGGTTTAGACTTTTCACCCGTCAAACTGACACGGGCATTTTTTACCTCCTGCACCTCAACCTCTTCTTCAAAAGAGGACCAAGAAGAACAGTTGGGACAGCGCCCTAGATATTTGGGTGAATTGTAGCCACATTCTCGACAAACAAAAGTTGATTTTTTCTTTGCTATGATAATTCTCCTTCTACGATTACTCCGACAGAATGCCACTTATGCAATGTTTTTGTAAATTTCTTCTGGTTGGCAACTCCGACAGCGGACAAATCGACAGAAACCTGATAATTCTCCTTGACAGCTGCCAAAATGGAAGCCTTGACACAGCCATTGCCATCTACCCCTATAAACTCTATGCTTTTAGCACCATTTCCCTCTAAAAAATCTTTTAAATCTGAATTAGTAAAGCAAGAAGCCCGACGCTTCTCAAAGATACGAGAAGATACAAGCAGCAAGCCGGTCGCAAATTTCTTCTTTCTATCTTTTCTCTCCCAGAAAAAACGATTGAGAATATAGATAACCCGGTCGCTAGGATAGCTAGCAATTTTGTCATTTACAGCTACAATCAGTTCTTCATGATATGCTTTTCCTACAGCAACATAATCTGACTGCATATCGATTACTAACAAATAATCTGCCACTTTGCTTCCTCTACTGTCCAGTCGATCCAAAGCCACCTGTACGAACACCATCAGCTTCGTCTCCATCTACAATCAAGAAGGGCATAAAGACACCTTGAACGATGCGTTCGCCAACTTCAAGAGTCACGGGCTGATTAGTAATATTTTTCATCTGGGCGAAGATATGACCTTCATTTCCTGGATTTCCATAGTAATCGCCGTCAATAACGCCAACTGAGTTAATCAAGACCAGACCTTTTTTGCGAGGGTTTGATGAACGGTCATAGAGATAGAGAACCTCACCAGGTTGCATGTAAGCCTTAACACCTGTTGGGACGAGAACAATTTCCCCAGGAGCAATGACAATGTTCTCTGCCACCTTTAAGTCATAACCTGCAGCATGGGCTGTCTCACGTTTTGGAAGCAATTCCTGATTGTTATAGGTTGATACGAGTTCAAATCCACGAATTTTTGTCATTATTTTTCCTTTCGATACATCTATTGACTAGTATTTGTATAAACTAGCCATGCTAGCTTCAGACTTTTAAATCTATCCTATTATAATCTATTCGAAATAAGATGACAAAGGTAATAGTCTAATCACTTTCTCATTAAACGAAGATTGACTTTTAACCAGGAAAACGCTAACATAGTACTAGATATAATACTTTTAAGGAGAATTGTCATGAAATTCATCGGACTTGTTGGTACGAATTCAAAACGTTCAACTAATAGACAATTATTGCAATATATTCAGAAACATTTTGCAGATAAGGCAGACATCGAACTTGTTGAAATCAAAGACCTTCCTATCTTTAACAAACCCGCTAACAAGAAATTGCCAGAAAGTGTCCTTGAAATCGTTAAAAAAATCGATGAAGCTGATGGTGTTATTATTGGAACACCTGAGTATGACCACTCAATTCCTGCCGTTCTCATGAACGCTTTAGCTTGGGTATCATACGGCGTTTTCCCTCTTTTGAATAAGCCAGTTATGATTACAGGGGCATCTTACGGAACACTCGGGGCTTCTCGTGCACAGTTACAACTTCGTCAAATCTTGAATGCTCCAGAAATCAAAGCTAATGTGCTTCCAGACGAATTCTTACTTTCACATTCCCTACAAGCTTTTGATAGCAATGGTGATTTAGTCGACCTTGATGTCATCAAAAAACTAGATGCTATTTTCGATGACTTCCGTCTCTACGTCAAAATTACTGGTAAACTCTCACATGCTACAGAGTTGCTACATAAAGAAGCTGAAGACTTCGACTGGGAAAGCCTATAGGACAGGAGAATAGAAACTATGAAATTTGTTGGACTCGTTGGAGCAAATTATGACCAATCATATAACCGTAAACTGCTCGAATTTATCAGAAGACATTTTAAAATAAAATTTGAACTTGAAGTTTTGGAAATTGATGAAGTTCCTATGTTTAACCAAGATGAAAAATGGGATGACAGCTTCCAACTTCGCTTACTTAATAACAAAATTACACGCGCTGACGGTGTTATCATTGCAACACCTGAACATAACCACACTATCTCTGCAGCACTTAAGTCAGTTTTAGAGTGGCTCTCATTCGAAGTGCACCCTTTTGAAAACAAGCCTGTAATGATTGTTGGTGCTTCTTACTACGACCAAGGAACTTCACGTGCCCAAGTGCATTTGCGTAAAATCCTTGAAGCACCTGGTGTCAATGCCTATACACTTCCAGGTAATGAATTCTTGCTTGGAAAGGCTAAAGAAGCCTTTGACCTTGAGGGTAACATTACTAACGAAGGTACTATTAACTTCCTTGAACAATGCTTAGATAATTTCATCCAATATGTAGGAGTGGTTTCTAAATTGAAAAAACCAAAACCAATCGAACCTGAAGACTTGGATTGTAACAACCCAATCGCTACAACTGTTACTGAGGTCGACCCTGATGATCCTGAATGGGTAGAAAAAGTAGCTGAAATTACTGGTGCGGTATCTGGCGATACCTACGTAAAATTGGACCACGGTATTTTGACAGTTAATCAAATTGACATGTTCCTCAAGGCAATGCCGTTTGAATTGACCTATGCCGATGATAATAACCAGTTCCTCTACTACAATAACGCCCATCAAGATCCTGACACTATGTTTGCCAAACGTGTGCCACCTCAATCTGGTAGCCGTATGTCAACTGTTCACGGCTCACTTCCACCAGCTCGTATGAAAAATGTAGAATGGGTTATCGGTACACTTCGTAATGGTAACCAAGAATACGTTCGTACGATTGTTCCAGGGTCACCTGAAGGAGTTATCAATACGCATAACTATCAGGCTATGTACTATGATGATGGTTCTTATGCAGGAATCAATGAAATCGTCTTTAACTTTAAACCATGGCTTGACTGGTATCTCGAAACAACTGGTCAACGCCTTGTCGGAGGAAGCGGTCCTTTTGCACCAGCTGCAGCTAGTCATGGCGGTAGCGACGCCACATCTGGTGCATCAGATGCGGGTGGTCATGGTGGCGACGCAGCCCCAGCCGCAGATGCAACATCTGGAGCATCCTCATATTAAGACTTGGAAAAGTTGGGACAACTGTCCTGACTTTTTTTCATGGTCATCTTAGATTCATTTTCACTCGAGTTTGCGCATTTGCCATGCTCCAAGCCACACATTTTAGAGGTAAACCTATGTCTCAATTTCAAGAAAAAGTATTCGCTGCTTGTGCTAAAAAAGAAGCTCTCTTTGACGAAAGTCTGGGGCGCTATGCCTTGCGTTCTATGCTTGCAGGAGCTTATCTTACCATGTCGACTGCTGTAGGAATTATTGGTGCGGATGTTATCGCAACAGGTATTCCAGCCCTTTCTCGTTTTGTCTTTGCCTTTATCTTTGCCATCGGACTGGTCTTCGTTCTCATATTCAATGGAGAGTTGGCTACTTCAAACATGATGTTCCTGACCAGTGGTGCCTATTATGGTAAAATCAAATGGAGCAAGGTGTGTACCATCCTCCTCTACTGTACCTTCTTTAATTTTGTCGGTGCCCTTATCTTGGCCTGGTTCTTCAACCAATCCTTCTCTTTCCAACATTTGACTGACAAGAGTTTCTTAGTTACTGCTGTCTCAACCAAGCTTGGAAAAACAGATTGGATGAACTTTACAGAAGGTATTACAGCTAATATGTTTGTTAATATTGCCATCTTGGGCTACATGCTCCTCAAAGAAGAATCTGCTAAAATTTTCATTGCGCTATCAGCTATCTTTATGTTTGTGTTTTTGATTAATGAACACTTGATTGCGAACTTTGCTTCTTTCATGTTGCTCGGTTTCAACGGTGTGCGTGATGCTGTGGATAATTTCACTTTAGCAAATATTCTACGTCAGTGGGTAGTCGTTTTCTTCGGCAACTGGATTGGCGGAGGTATTTTCATTGGTTTGGCATACTCTTGGCTCAATAAAACTAAAACACCTCACATTGATTAGGAGACCACATGCGTCAAAAAACATTCATCAAACAAACCAGCCTAGCTATTCTACTGTATTTTATTTGCCTAGCCCTTGCAGTTGCCATTGATTTAATCTTTTTCAAAGTCAAAAATATGTATCATACACCTGCCTTAGCGGCTATCTTTGCAGGCTGGGTCTACTTGGGGCTTATCAGAAAGACAAAACAATTTGGAGCGATTACCTGTCTGGGTATCTTTATATCCCTCTTCTTCTTTGCCTCTGGGCACTTTGTTCTAGCCTTTCTTCCTAGCTTTCTGGCTGGCCTTGTCGCTGACTTTCTAGCTAAGAAAGGGAACTATGAGAATAGTAAACTTAATTTACTTTCCTATATGATCTTTTCCCTAGGGAACTTAGCACCCATTATCACCATGTGGCTTGCGCCCAAAGCTTATATCGCACAGCTCCTAGCCAAAGGGAAAACTCAAGATTATGTAAATCAAGTTATGGTTCCCTTTACAGCCAGTCATGTCTTAATCCTGATTGGAGGAACGCTCATGGCTGCTCTCATTGGGGGCTACATTGCCCAAAATTGGCTGAAAAAATAAATAGCCATCAGCCCTCCTAACAGAGAGTACAAGACAAACATGCTTTTCTTATGTTATAATGAGAAAGAATACAGTCTTTTTCTACTTTGTTAGAAAGGACCTAAAGGGAGACCTAATGATGAAAAAACAAAAAATCGCTGTCTTGGGCCCTGGTTCATGGGGAACTGCCCTTGCTCAGGTACTCAACGACAACGGACACGAGGTCCGTATTTGGGGAAACATCCCTGAACAAATTGATGAAATTAACGAGAAACACACCAATACCCGCTACTTCAAGGATGTGGTTTTGGATGAAAACATTAAAGCCTACAAAGAGCTATCTGAAGCCCTAGATGGTGTCGACGCTGTTCTCTTTGTTGTTCCAACCAAGGTCACTCGCTTAGTTGCTAAGCAAGTTGCTGAACTTTTGGACCACGAAGTTGTTGTCATGCATGCTTCAAAAGGTTTAGAACCTGGAACACACGAACGTCTTTCAACAATCCTTGAAGAAGAGATTCCTAAGGAACTTCGTAGTGAGATTGTTGTCGTATCTGGTCCAAGCCACGCTGAAGAAACTATTGTTCGCGATATCACTTTGATTACAGCAGCATCTAAGGATCTTGAAGCGGCACGCTATGTCCAAGGTATTTTCAGCAATAGCTACTTCCGCCTCTACACCAATTCAGATGTGATTGGTGTTGAAACAGCTGGTGCTCTTAAAAACATTATCGCGGTAGGTGCTGGTGCCCTCCACGGTATGGGATATGGGGACAATGCTAAGGCAGCCGTTATTACTCGTGGCCTTGCGGAAATTACTCGTCTTGGTGTGAAACTTGGGGCTGATCCTTTGACTTACAGCGGTCTATCTGGGGTTGGTGACCTTATTGTTACAGGAACCTCTATCCATTCACGTAACTGGCGTGCTGGGGATGCGCTCGGTCGTGGAGAAAAGCTAGAAGACATTGAACGTAACATGGGAATGGTTATCGAAGGTATTTCAACCACAAAGGTTGCCTATGAAATCGCCCAAGAACTCGGCGTCTACATGCCAATAACAACAGCAATCTACAAATCTATCTATGAGGGTGCTGATATCAAGGAATCTATTCTCAATATGATGTCCAACGAATTGCGCTCTGAAAATGAATGGGATAAAAAATAAAAATCTGAGGAGTTCTCATGAAGAATCAAAAAGTTAGAAAAGCTATCATCCCCGCTGCAGGACTCGGAACACGCTTTTTACCAGCTACTAAGGCCTTGGCCAAAGAAATGTTGCCAATCGTTGACAAACCAACCATCCAATTTATCGTTGAAGAAGCCCTCAAATCAGGTATCGAAGATATCTTGGTGGTTACTGGTAAGTCAAAACGTTCTATCGAAGACCACTTTGATTCAAACTTCGAGTTAGAATACAACTTGGAACAAAAAGGTAAGACAGACCTGTTGAAATTGGTTAATGACACCACTGCTATTAACCTCCACTTTATCCGCCAAAGCCACCCACGTGGCCTTGGAGATGCTGTTCTTCAAGCCAAAGCATTTGTCGGAAATGAGCCATTCGTTGTCATGCTTGGTGACGACCTCATGGATATCACTAATGACAAAGCAGTACCTTTGACTAAGCAGCTCATTAACGATTATGAGGAAACACACGCATCAACCATTGCAGTTATGCCTGTACCTCACGAGGAAGTGTCTTCTTATGGTGTCATCGCCCCTCAAGGCAAAGGCGAAAATGGACGTTATAGTGTTGAAACTTTCGTTGAAAAACCAAATCCAGAGGATGCACCAAGTGATCTTGCTATCATCGGGCGTTACCTTCTAACACCTGAAATTTTCGGTATTTTGGAAACTCAAGAACCAGGTGCTGGAAATGAAGTCCAATTGACTGATGCTATCGATACACTTAACAAGACACAACGCGTCTTTGCCCGCGAATTTACGGGAAACCGTTATGATGTCGGTGACAAATTCGGATTCATGAAAACATCTATCGATTACGCACTTAAACATCCTCAAGTTAAAGATGACCTCAAGCAATACCTCATTGACTTGGGCCACAAACTTGAAGGCAAAGCAGCTAAAAAAGACTAATATAAAAACCATCGAACATGACATTCGATGGTTTTTTCATATAATTTAAAAATAAGTGAATCCTAGAAGAATCAGCAATAGTAACATGTAGGTTAAAAGGGCTGTAGAACGCCAACCTTTACTAAATAAGCGGCTTTCAACCTTGTTGGCCAAAAAGATCGCCGCAAGAGCACCTCCAACTAAACCACCGAGATGGCCTGTAATCCCAACACTAGGTGTAAACAGGTTGAAAATTAAGTTAATGACAATCAAAGCCAAGTAATTGCGACCTAACTGATTAAGCAAAGGACTATGACTATAATAGCCAAGAATCACAACAGCCGCAAAAAGTCCAAACAAGGATGTCGAAGCACCAGCTGCAATAACATTAGGCGTAAAAAGTAAGGTAAAGGCATTTCCCATAACACCAGCCAACAAATAGAGCCCTAGAAAACGTAGAGTCCCAAAAATCTGCTCAGCCATTTTCCCCATAAAGTAAAGGGCAAGCATATTAAATAGAAAATGCTCAACACCTATATGCACAAAAATCGGTGTTACAAGACGCCAGAGGTTCAGTGGGCTGTACTGAACAAAAGCACCGTACATGGCCCCCATCTTAAAGAGGCTCAAAGGTGAGGTCGCTTGAAAGCCATTTAAGAGATATTGACAGATGAAAGTCAGCGTCGTAAGCCCCAACAATAGATAGGTTGCTGGGTATTTCTTCCACTCATTTACTTGCATGTAACAACCTCCTTAACAGGAATATCATAGCTATCTGGTTGAAAATCATGTTTCTGGCAAGGATAAACCGTACTAACGGTCTCCCCTTCAAAATCAGACAAATAGCGGTCATAGTAACCTGCTCCGTAACCAATGCGATAGCCTTCATCATTGAAAACTACTCCTGGCACATGAATTAAATCAATCTCTGATTTTTCCACAGCCAAATCAGACACAGGTTCCATCAAGCCAAAAGAGGTTGCAACAAGATTATCTGGATCATAATCCACAAAAATCATTCGACCTTGTTTATATGTTTTAGGAATCAAAAGTCGTTTACCATCCTTTAAAGCCTGATTGATTAAAAGACCGGTATCATATTCATGAGGAAAAGACAAATAAGTCGCAATCACCTGGGCATCTTTATAAGCAGGTAAGGCAATCAATTGCTCCAAAAGATATTGATCTATCTTAGCCTTAGTCTCAGGATCTTGTGAAGTTAACTGAGCCAAGACTGTTTTTCTAAGTTCATTTTTCATAGGTTTATCATATCAAAAAAGCTACCAAAAGTCAGACTTGGTAGATTTTTTAGCTGTATCAACTATGGTTAGGCTTCTGCCTTGTGTTTAAGGAATTTTCCAATTTCAGCCACTGCAAAAGCGAGGGCATCTTCATTTGGACTCATCTTAGGATGGTGAAGTACATATGGCGTGTCAATTCCCAACCAGAACATGACACCAGGAACCTTACTAAGCAAATAACCAAAGTCCTCTCCAGTCATAGCTGGTGGACAATCAATCAGGTTAACCTCTGGGCTAGCATCAAAGAAAGCCATCAACTCTTTGGCCAAGGCTGGATTATTTTCCACAGGAAGATAACCACCTTGTTTCAACATGATATCCACTTCCATACCAAAGCTAGCTGCCACGCCCTCTGCAATCTGGCGCACGCGCTTCTGGATAAGGAGACTCATTTCCTGAGTAAGGGTACGAATAGTTCCATAAACCTCTGCAGTTTCAGCGATAACATTGTTAGTAGTTCCTGCATGGAAAGAACCAAAGGTAACTACCCCACCCTGGATAGGGTCAACATTACGACTGACAATTGTTTGCACCTGAGTAATAAAGTAAGAAGCTGCTACAAGGGCATCATTGGCCTCATGTGGAAAGGCCGCATGTCCACCTTTCCCCTTGAAAGTAACGAGGACTTCACAAGTCCCAGCAAAAAGGGTGCTTGTGTTAGTCGCAATATCACCTACCTTGAAATCTGGACGGACGTGGAGGCCATAGAACTCATCTGGCAACCAGTCTCCAAAGGCACCGTCCTCATACATAAGCATACCACCAGCTTCATTTTCTTCAGCCGGCTGGAAGAGGAAGAGCATGTTATTTTTAGGCTTTACTTGAAGCATCTGGTCCAAAAGACCAAGCGCTGTAGTCATGTGCATATCGTGTCCACAAGCATGCATACGACCTTCATGAGTAGACTTGAAGTCAAGACCTGTTTCCTCTACGATTGGGAGACCATCAATATCTGTACGCCAACCAATAGTTTTTTCAGGAGCATGCCCGTGAAGATAGACAAGGATCCCTGTACGCCAAGTACGTTGCTCCACAAAGTCCTTACCTTCAGTCATTTCAGCAATACGCTCTAAGAGATAAGCCTGAGTTTTAAATTCTTCCAAACCAATTTCAGGAATTTGGTGAAGGTCTCGTCTGATTTTAATTAAATCAAGTGTCATGTTTTTATCCTTTTTATTGTCTTATTTTATAGAGAATCTAGAAATAGAGGCCTTACAGGCCTCTACTATCAATATGTTATAAGTTACGCAAAGCGTCTTCGAGTGCTGTTTTTTGTTGTGTTTTTTCATCAATTTCCTTGATGATACGAGCTGGAACACCAGCTACAACCACATTTTCAGGAACATCTTGAGTAACGATAGCTCCAGCAGCAACGACTGAACCGTTACCAACTTGAACACCTTCAATAACAACAGCATTAGCACCAACAAGAACGTTATCACCGATACGAACTGGGTCTGCTGAAGCTGGTTCAATCACACCAGCAAGGACTGCACCCGCACCGATATGGCTGTTTTTACCAACAGTAGCACGACCACCAAGGATAGCACCCATATCAATCATAGTACCAGCACCAATTTCAGCACCGATATTGATTACAGCACCCATCATAACGACAGCATTGTCTTCGATAGTTACTTGGTCTCGGATAATAGCACCTGGTTCAATACGTGCATTAAGGTGACGTTTATCAAGCAGTGGAACAGCTGAGTTACGGCCATCTTGTTCCACAACATAGTCCTTGTTTTCAGTCAAATTCGCAAGAAGTGGTTCGATATCTTTCCAGTCTCCGAAAAGAATGTTACCAAGTTTAGTGACAGAAGCTGGAACAGTAGTTGCCAATTCCCCTTCAAAAGTTACTTTAACATTCGTTTTCTTTTCAGCATTACCGATAAAAGCAATAATTTCTTGTGCAGACATTTTTTGTGCAGTCATGAGATTCTCCATTCACATAAAGTTAGGAATTATTATACCAAAAATTCTGATAATTGTCTTTGCTTTTGCCAAATAGAGTGTATTTTTATGTAAAATTGGTCTTTAGAGTCTCTATATCAGTAATCACTCGGTCTGGCTTGATTGGGGAATTCTCCAGTTCTCGACGAGAATAAGGGAAGGTATTGAGCAA
The DNA here is from genome assembly GCF_052384325.1 of Streptococcus sp. cx1. Lineage (NCBI taxonomy): Bacteria > Bacillati > Bacillota > Bacilli > Lactobacillales > Streptococcaceae > Streptococcus > Streptococcus sp. cx1. The sequence continues at coordinate 34,287 of NZ_JBQSUN010000005.1, forward strand.
GATACTATCGATCCCAACTGCTTCAGCCACAGCAATATCAGTCGTCAAGTCATTTCCAATCATGACAGTCTCAGACGGGTTTAACCCATGATCATCCAAAACTTGCTTTAAAAATTCAGGTTGTGGCTTACAGATACCGGCATCCGAAGACAAGTAAATAGCATCAAAATAAGGTCTTAACGCCATTAGGTCAATCTCAGCGTTAGTAAAGGCTGCTTGAGCATTAGACAAGAGATAAATCCGACAGCCCTGCTCTTTTAGAAAGGCTAGCACCTCCTTGGTATGGGGATAAGCCGTCACATGTTTGCGAGATAAGACGCGAAAGACCATTGCTATCAATTGTCCCCAATCTTCCGGCTGATTAGAACTACTAGACTGAGGCCGAGCATCTACATAAAGCTGGTTAAAAATGTGGGCTAAATCAATTTCTGGATAAGCAACTCCTTTGAGATCTATTAACTCCTTACGGGCCTGATCCACGCGCTTAGCATAAGCCTTTTTAAGAGTCTCGCCCTCATAAGCCGCTCCATAAGCCTGATATAGTTGGCATAGTTTATCCCATAACACAGGATCCTTCTCATCGGTTAGGATATCAACCAAGGTACCATAAAAATCAAAAATGTAGTTCTTATAGGCTCTATTTTTCATCGCTTTTTACCCATTACTGAAACTTTCTTACTTATTGCTCTCATCATACTCCTTTTAGGAAGACCAAACAAGCTAACTGAGACATTTCCCATCAAAAAAATCCCAACGATTGTTAGGATTGCTTATCATCTCTAATACGGCCAATCAGCAGTTCTCCCGCAACGGTTAATTGCGTCACTGAAGTCAAGTCCAAAGTATCCTTATTGGCATGGAAGAAAAGAGGTGTCATCTCGGCAAATGTTTGAACATGCTCTGATGGCATAGACCAAGTCTTAGCAATCGTCACACGCTCCAAAAGGTCGCAGGACTCTTGAAAATGTTCCAGAACATCCTGGTTCGAATAAGCCTGCACCTCCGGTAACAATTGGCGAAACTCTTTAAGATGATCCTCATGAGGAATAACCTTAAAAATCAAGCCATGGTCAGACAAAAGTCGTCCAAATTCTTGATAATTAGCTGGCGAAAAGATATCTAAAATCACATCGATACTGTGTTCACGTAAAGGCAATTGAGCCAAATCGCCAACAAACCAAGCTACATTTTTATGAGGATTTTGACGAGCCGCAAGAAGGATAGAATCCTTAGACAAATCAAAGGCCATGAAATCCTTGTCAAACTCTTGAGCCAACTGACGGCTATAATAGCCCTCACCACAGGCAACATCTAGAACGTGCGAGTGTTCAGGAAGGTCACGCAAGCGCTCTGAAATCACCTCCAGGATAGGATCGTAATAGCCTGCCGCAAGAATCTGACTCCTCTTTTCAAAAGAAGCCATATCATAGTTCTTATCTCCCTTAGTCTGTCTCAAAAAATTGACAAAGCCCTGCTTGGCGATATTAAAGGTATGCCTATTCTGACAAACCAAGCTAGACAAATCCAAATGCATTGGCGCTTGACAGATAGGACAAGCAAAAAGACTCTCTTGATCTTTAAAAACACTAAATTTGGCCATAAATCCTCCTCGACACAAAAAAAGAGCACACACCTGAAATCGCTTAGGGCTGCTGGATTCCTCCCCTGACCCGCTTCACGCACAGATGTTGCTCCGAAAAATATTATACCATAAATTGCAGTGATTGCAAGTAGAGAACTTATGATAAGACTAGCTAGACCTATCCCCTATCAATCCCTATTATTTCCTTCGGTCAGTCTAAACTTCGATAAAACATAAGACTTACCATGGTGACATTTATGTCACTACTTTTTTATTTCTCGACACCTTATAATAAATCCATAGCTTGAGGAAAGCACCAAAAGCTAGTGACATGGCTGACTTTATTTAAAGGAGAAGTCATGTTTAACATACCTCTTAACTCGTGGTGAGAGGGTATGAGATTTAAAAACTCACCAAAAATAAAAAAAGGAGAATGACAGTGATTAACAAAGAAATGAAGGCAGCTGACCTAGCCTCAGTAACAGGAGGCGGATGGAAGACTAACCTTGCCATTGGAGGGCTCTGCCTAGCTTCAGGACCTATTGGAACTATGGTATGCCTTGGAGCCTACAATGGCTACATGGACTCTGCGCGATAAAAGAAAGGACATATGAACAATGACTAAGACCATTAACAATCGTAAAAACATGACTACTCAAGAACTTGAAGCTGTATCAGGTGGAGTGGTTCCTTGGGCCGCTATTTCTGTTGGCATTGCTGCTGCAAAACTGACTTATGACCTTAGCTATGCTGCAGGTAAGTCTTTCTATAACCTCACCCACTAACTAACAGAACTCAGCTGACATCTCAAAGATTTTGAGGATGATAACTCATGAAACATACAAAAAATCAAACAAATGATACTACTGCTAATCAATCACCTAAAACGAATAACTATTTACTCGTAAAAATAGCTTTAGCTGGAATTATCGGTAGCCTACTTCTGATACTCCTAATCAACCTTATCTTTCATGTACGATTAGGAACACCAATTATTGATGCTAATTTGAAGTCCGCTTTTGGTACTCTGATCCTCTTTATGCCTATTTTTCTTTTGACAAGAGAGAAAGAAAAAAATAAAGCATAGAAAGAGTGACCTAAATTGCCTTCAGGAAAACAAAAACTCATCTTCCATTAAAAAGTGCAAGGCCAAAGGGCCTTGCACTTTTGTTTACATATCTTGCCTTGTTTCCAATTTAGCCAATCGTTTGGCTTCTTTTTTACGTTCACGACTCTGACGGAAAAAGTCTTGCATAATCTTAGCACACTCTTCCTCCATGACACCAGTCTCTACTTCTACGCGATGGTTGAGGCGCTCGTCTCTTAGGATATCGTAAAGGCTACCCGCACCACCAAACTTTTGATTGCTTGCTCCATAGATAACTTTAGGAATACGAGCCAAGCCAATTGCCCCACTACACATTACACAGGGTTCGATGGTTACAAAGAGGGTACAATCTAACAAACGCCAATTGCCCACAGTCCTATTAGCCTCCTGAATAGCCATGACCTCCGCATGCATGATAGCTTGATTGAGCTCCTCACGTGCATTGTGCCCACGACCTAAGACTTCTCCATCTTTAACGATGACACATCCAATTGGAATCTCTGCTTTATCTAGAGATTTTTCGGCCTCCTTAAGAGCTTCAGACATAAAAAAATCTTTCTCTTCTTGGGTAAAGTCAAGCATTAGTGTCACTCCCGTTCCAAGATTTGCGAGACAATATCTCGCCTAGTCCTTCTATTATAGCATAAGAATGATATTCCCTTTCTAAAGGACACAAAAAAAGCTAAGACGAATCATCCTAGCTTCAAACACATTAGTCTGGTGAGTCTTAGGAATCACACCAATGTGTTCCCCCAAGGCTAGACGAAAAGTCAACGACCGCTTAACATCCTAATTCATATGTCAGTCGGAGTGTCATAGTCAATTGTCTGTGAAATCATTATATAGGCCTAAGGCCTCACAACGATAAACAAAAATGCAACTGTCTCAAACAATTGCAAGGATAGCGTTATAGTTGTGATATTTCACACTTTCCTTCCAAACAAATAATGCCTACTATAAAAGTAACTTTTATAGCTTTTTCCTTACCCATCTATAGTTTATCATGAAACCTCTATCATTTAATTTAAAAATCGGTAATAAAACAATGATATGCATTAGAAATAACTGTTAATTGTATGCATTGTTTTGAATATTTTGCTTAACATTTAAAACGTTGATATATCAACATTTTAAGGCTTCCTAAACTATTTTTTCTAGTCTATCTACACTATTAAACACCTATCATCCTAAGTCTTATCTAATTTTACTGTTTATTAGTCTAACAAGTGTTTAATATTTCGTCTCCAGCAATTCTTCAAAACAAGGTATGGAACAAGATCATGATTTTTTTGGAGTGATTGCTTCAAAGATAGAAGACTTAAATAGCTAGTCCAAAGGATAAACTAAAAGGGAAGTTCTTCTTCTAAAACGAGGTCAGCCAAGTCATTGTCAGGATTATTTTCCCTAACAGCACGCTGAGCACGACTCTCCAGAAGTTGGAAAGAGGAACAAAGCACCTCAGTAACGTAATGGGTTTGGCCATCCTTATCGTACTTACGGGTACGAAGCTCACCATCAAGAGAAATTAAACTCCCCTTGCTAGCATAAGAGGCTAAGGTCTCAGCCAAACGCCCCCAGACAACCACTGTAATAAAGTCAGCCTCACGCTCACCATTTTGCGTCTTATAGCGACGATTAACCGCAACTGTGACACGTGTAAAAGACCTATCACTAGCAGTCTTAACCATTTCAGGAGTAGCTGTCAAACGTCCAATTAAAATAACTTTGTTATACATTTTTTTACCTCCACCTATCTATTCGTAAGAGGAAGTAAAAAAAGTGACAGATTTTGAAAAAACAAGAATAAAAATAAGATATATATCACATTATTGACTTCAATTAAATAGAAAAAAGTAAAATCTATTCGGTTGAAAAGCAGGATGAGTTCTGCAATAAATGTACTTGTCACTAAATATTAGACATCTGAAGATGAGCTGAGCTACTAGCAAAGGAAGTAGGAAGCTTGGTATGAGCTGTCGATTCAAAGAACAGTTATTGCCATACAAACTTGTCATTAGTTTACTTACTCAAATCATCCTCTGCTAACCCAGAGTTACCACTTAAAATAATTTTAACACTCCGTTTTGAAATTGTTTTATTGATAGAAGAGAGACGAGAGTCCTTTGCCTTTTTCTTTGTAAGCTGAAATAGTTTGGAATCCACTTATTGCATACTACCAATGACCAATACTATAAAAGATAAAATATTTCCTAGCACATGAACCATCAAGGGATAGTAAATATTTCCTTTTTCATTCACATAAATAATTGAAAGGGCTACTCCGCCACCTAAGTAACCAACTGCACTGACCCACTCTGATAAAGACAAACTGTGCATATGGGTAAAGGCGAAAACAAATCCTACCACACAAATGCTTAGCCAGCTTGGCAAATGTCTCTGTAAACAATGCAATAAATTTTGACGGAAAAAGAGTTCTTCCACCAAAGGTCCAATGATACAGGCGAAAACTACTATCAGTAGTGGTTGTTCTTTAAAGGTGCTTTGTATATTAGCCTCGTTTAGTCCTTGTTCACTTAGTCCCAAAACCTGCCTCAATATTGCCGATAGTAGTCCAAAGAAAATGGTCACCAGGACAAGTAAGAGCCAGCCTTTTAAAACCCCCAAGAAAAATTTTCTTTTAGAACTTCTGACCTCTTCCCACTTTTTGAGCAATTCAGACTTAAATAGGAAGCAACCATACAAAAACATGATGGTATAAACTAAATAGGTCGTTAAAGAAGAAGGTAAGGGAGCATCAAATACTCGTATACCATCAAAAACAAAAAGGACTGTATAGAGAATCATAAAAACAAGGACTCCCTTATGTTTGTTGTAAGTCATTGAACTTTCCTTTCTTTTATAATCATCACCAAATCTGAGTCTGACAGATAAATAAAACACAACTTGATTAATAAACTTGAAGCCACATTTTTTAGATAATTGCTCGGATAAAGTTGTTTTGGCAAATAATAGAGATTGAGAGCAATACTATTATATTTTGATGATGAACTTGGTAAGTATAAAGAGGTTCTCGAAAATTTTGAACCATTTGCCAGGATGAGCTCTCCTGAAAAAAAGCGGCTTACTTACCGCTTCTTGTCTTATTTACCCTTTCCAGTGTTTGGCTGGATCAAAAGCCTCGCCGACTACTGCTGAATCATCAAGTTCAATAATCCCACGTTTTTGTGGCGCATTTGGAAGGGCCAACTCACGTGGGGCACACATCATACCATAACTATCTTCACCACGAAGTTTTCCTGGGAAGATAAGGGCACCACTAGGCATCATAGCACCAGGGAGGGCTACGATAGTTTTAAGACCAAGCGCTGCATTTGGTGCTCCTGCTACGATTTGGACCTTCTTATCACCGATGTTCACTTGGCAGATGTTAAGATGGTCACTGTCTGGATGTGCAACCATTTCATCAATTTGTCCAACCACAAAAACTGGACCTTGTGTATTTTCCAAACGCTCTTCAAAGCCCTCTTTAGCCAATTCCTCGTTCAAAACAGCTACATCTTGGTCTGACAAGAAAACTTGACCGTTACCTTCGATATCAATGAGGCTTGATGCTTCAAAAATATTCCAAGCAAGAGTCTTGCCTGTTTCATCAGCTGTGACACGCGCCACCTTACCTTTACGTTCTACGCTACGTTTGATGTCTTTAGTATCTTCCAAGATAACCAACAAAACGTCGCCAACTTGTTCCTTATTGTATGCAAAAATCATGGGTTCTCCTTCAATAGTTCTTTTATAGATTTTAAAATCGACTGACATGCCAAGAATCGTCATTACTACCATAGCGATAACTAATCTTGTCAATTTTCCAGTCACTCTCTGTTAATTTTACGATAAATTGTTTATGGTACCAAAAATCATTCCCATAGGAAAATTCGAGAAACATCTTAGCCTTACTCTTCATAATAAACTTAACTCGACAGGGCTCTAACACAAAATCATAGGTGCCTGGAGAACCAAAAGAAGCTGAAAAACCTCTTTTATAACAGTTATCAGTCAAGTGTTTTTGAGCTAAAGGAGTCAACTTCACTTTAAATTCATCAAATAACTCCATTTCTCCAGGAATAGTTTGATGTGTAGGAAGATTATTTTCCTTTTTGTAGGTGTTTATTTCTTGGTGTTTTAGGAAGATATCACTTTCAATTTTGGAATGCTCTACTAAAACTTGGCATAATTCTTCGATGATCCTCTCATTTTTTTCTGTCAGATACTTTTCTTTGGTTTCTGAAATATCAAGAGAGATATTAGGAAAGTGATTGATTTTCATCTTTTAAATCTCCGACAAAAAGGCATTGATTTCTTCTTTGGTTTTACGAGCTTTATTGACCAAGCGCCCCAATTCCTGACCTTTCTGAGTCACAACAAAACTTGGGATACCAAAAATATTCCAAGTTTGTGCCAAAGCCATATAATCATCACGATTAACACGCACAAAGGTCATATCTGGATGGAGGGCTTCGATGTCAGGCATAACGGGATAAATGAACTGGCAGTCTGGACACCAATCGGCGGTGAAAAAGAAAACCACCTTTTGATTACTTTCAACATAGCTTGCCAGTTCTTCAAGATTCTTAGGAATAATCATGCCTGCTCCTCCTCATAGGTCAAGATATCCTCTGCATAAACAAAGCTATAGGCACGTCCATCCTCTAAGACGACACCTCCTGTAAGCCCTGGATTTTCCTTTTCAGTGGGATTTGTATAAAGGACTGCGATAGTCCCCAAGTGAGATAATTCTTGTCTAATATCTTGGATTAATGCAGCCTGCTTCATTTCTGCACGTGACTGTCTATATTTCTCTGCCATTGCCAAAAGACCTAAAGCTCCTACGCCTCCAGCAAACAAGGCCAATGTTTTACGTTTCATATGAAACATTTTACCATATTTTTAGACGAATGGGGAGAGGCTACCTATCTCTTAAGAATCGTGCTAAAATAGTAGCAAGTACTACTCAAGGAGGATTTTATGACTACCCTATTTGACAAGATTAAAGAAGTAACTGAACTCAGTGCCACTTCAGGATTTGAAGCGCCAGTACGCGACTACCTTCGCCAAAATATTACACCACTCGTAGATGAGGTCCAAACAGATGGTCTCGGTGGTATTTTCGGTATCAAACATAGCCAGGCGGAAAATGCCCCTAAGGTGCTCGTGGCTGCCCATATGGACGAAGTTGGGTTTATGATTAAGGAAATCAAGGCAGACGGGACTTTCCGTGTCGTCGAACTTGGCGGTTGGAACCCACTGGTTGTCAGCTCACAACGCTTCACCCTACACACTCGTGATGGCCGTATCTATCCTGTCATCTCAGGTTCGGTGCCACCTCATTTCTTACGTGCTAGTGGCGGGACTTCAAGTCTTCCTAGTGTCTCTGATATCGTCTTTGATGCTGGTTTTGCCAACCAAGAAGAAGCTACTGCCTACGGTGTTTTCCCAGGTGATATCATCATTCCTGAATCAGAAACGATTCTCACAGCCAATCAAAAAAATGTGATTTCTAAAGCTTGGGACAACCGTTATGGTGTTCTCATGATTCGTGAACTCTTGGAAAACGTTAAAGATCAAGAACTCAATAATACTCTAATTGCTGGTGCCAACGTTCAAGAAGAAGTTGGTTTACGTGGTGCCCATGTTTCTACCACTAAATTTGATCCTGAAGTTTTCTTTGCCGTGGACTGTTCTCCTGCAGGTGATATCTATGGTAATCAAGGTAAGGTAGGTGATGGTACCCTTATTCGTTTCTTCGACCCAGGTCACATCATGTTGCCAAATATGAAAGATTTCCTTTTGACTACAGCTGAAGAAGCTGGTATCAAATACCAATACTACTGTGCTGCAGGTGGAACAGATGCTGGTGCCGCTCACTTGCAAAATGCTGGTGTCCCATCAACAACTATCGGTGTTTGTGCCCGTTATATCCACTCGCACCAAACCCTTTATGCGATGGATGACTTCCTAGAAGCACAGGCCTTCTTACAAGCTATTGTTAAGAAGTTGGATCGTTCAACAGTGGATTTGATTAAAAACTACTAAGACAAGGAGTAACCCATGATTATTGGTTTTATTGGCGTTGGAAAGATGGCGACAGCCATTATCAACGGCCTAAATACAAGCTCACATCGTATCATTATTTCAGGGTCTTCCTTGGCTCGTTCACGCCAAATTGCAGAGGAACTAGAGGTTGAAGCTGCTGCTTCCCATCAAGAATTGTTGGATAATGCTGACTTAGTCATTCTTGGCATCAAACCTCAAATGTTTGATAAGGTACTAACTGACCTCAATTTCCATCAACCTATCATGAGTATGGCTGCTGGAGTGACCTTAGAACGCCTTGCTTCCCTCACCAGTCCAGACCTTCCTCTTATTCGTATCATGCCGAACCTTAATGCTCAAATTCTCAAAAGCACTACTGGTCTTTGTACTAATGATAAGGTATCCGAGGACCTTTTGGCAGTTGCCAAGGAAATCACAGACAGTTTTGGAACCACTGTTGAATTGGCTGAGAAGGACTTTGATACCTTCACTGCCCTAGCTGGCTCTAGTCCGGCCTATATCGCCCTCTTTATCGAGGCTCTGGCTAAGGCTGGCGTCAAAAATGGCCTAAGTAAGCAGGTCGCTCTGACCATTGCCACACAGACGGTTCTAGCTACCGCTGAAAATCTCAGTCTTGGTAGCGACAGCCCACATGATCTTATTGACAAGATCTGTAGCCCTGGTGGGACCACTATCGCTGGTCTCATGGACCTTGAGCGTACAGGCCTCACCCATAGTGTAGTTTCAAGTATTGATACAACCATTGCTAAAGCTAAGAAACTATAAGAAAAAAGCTCGGAATCTTCCGAGCTTTATTTGATATATGGCGCTAAAAATTGCAAGAGTAACAACATTGAAACCGCAATACTATTGTTAATAATATGCGCCATGATACAGTATTCTAACTTTTGAAACTTACGATATGCTATCCCAAGGGCGAACCCCATACCTGCATATACAATCCAAACACCGATGCTATTAGGCATATGAACAAGGCCAAAAAGTAAACTACTAACGATCAAGCCAACAATAGAATCTGGATTAAAGACACGTCCCATGAGGAGCCCTCGAAAAACCAGCTCTTCCACAATCGGTGCCATAATTACCGTAAACGTTATGAGGAGGAAGGGATTCATATGGGCATTTTCTATGGCGGCCTGATTGGTGCTATTACTAACACCTTCCATCATCATGACCATAGAACCAATCCTAGTAACGATATAAATACCTAGGTAGGTCAAGCCAATCATCCCCCAGGCCTTCAGGGAAGAAAGGGCCTTAAAGCCTTCGAAAAGCCCAAGACGTTTTCCTAAGAAAAGAGCTCCTGCGCTCATGAGAAGCAAGACAAAAATTAAGAGACAGACTAACCTGGTATCTTTGACACCTAAATAGATGGTTGGAACTTGATCAATAATTAGTATTAGGAAAGCTAGTAAAAAATAGAGAAAGCGTTTGAGAATTGACTCTTTGTTCATGAGAAGCCACCTCTTTTCATCATTTATTTGTATCCTTATTATAATACAACGTAACTTATTTGACAAGATAATAAGCGAACGAGAGGTGAATTTTTCAAGATAATATGGGCTCTCATCCTATTTTAGATAGAATGAGACGAATAAGGGCAAATCCCAATACTAAGCCATAGAGCAAGATAGATAAGACTGTAACATAGGGCAACTGAATATTGACAAAGGCATATAGGGCGATTAAAGCAAAGATAAGCAAAAACTCTAGAATCAGAGTTGCGACTGCTGACGCCATTAAAATCTGTTTATTTCGCTCATCGTAAGCTACAATATACATCCGATGAAGACGTTTTGGATGGGTAAGTGTCGCAAAATAATAGATTGACAAGGCATAAACCCCAATGGTAAGTCCCAATACTAAGCCTAGAGCATAATCACTAAGACTGTTAGAGCGAACAACAAACAATCCCAAAACACCCAAAGACAAAAAAGAGCAGGCTACTCGTGTAATGTATTTCTTAAATTCGGCCTCTGTTTTTCTCTTTCCTAATAACATTTTTATTAACATATCTTAATACTCCCTTCATTATTCTTTATAAGAGCAATATAAATTTTTTCAATGATAACCTTAAACATTCACCTTAAACGAAAAGAATGAGTAGTACAACTATGCTATTGTTTAAGATATGGACCCCCATACTGTACTCGATATGCTTAGTCTTATAATATGTTATCGCAAGACCAGCTGACATAATACCATAGATGATAATTGTCTGAAGCGTAAATGCTGAGTGACCAGCCATAAAGAGAAGACTGGAAATAACAAGACCCGTCTTAAAGTATTTTCCAAAGAGCACCTTGGCTAAGAGTCCCCTAAAAATGATTTCTTCCATAATCGGAATAATAAAACCGGCGACTACTAGGTAAAGATAGAATGGTACATGAATAAATATCTTATTTAAAGCATCTTGATTTTCCATAGTCGCATTGTGTGTTAACTGACCAACAAAATACCCTAGAATATCACCTAGGAAAAAGATGACGAGATTAAGAGAAGCAATCGCAACGAGACGTCTCCAATTAATCTCTTTAAGCGATAAGAGTTTAAATCTATAAGCAATCACGATAAAAATAGCCAAACTCCCTAATGCCCAAACACCGTAACCTATTTGCTCCACAAGTGAAAACTTACCATCCTGAGTAAGTAGCGGGAAAGCACCTAATAGTGTTAAATCTAAGATTAGTAGAGTGAGCGCTAAAACAATAACACCAATTTTCTTCATTACTTGTTTAAACATATCTTTTCTCCTTAATCTTCCTCAAAAATAAAGACTTCTTCAATAGTCTTTCCAAAATACCTAGCAATTTTAAAAGCTAGTTCCAACGACGCATTATAGCGACCTTTTTCGAGTGAAATGATGGTCTGCCTCGTGACTCCTATCTCATCTGCTAACTCTGCCTGACTAATCTTATTAGCCTTACGAAGTTCCTGAATTTTTGTTTCCATGTGGTACCTCAACTTTATCGTTTATTCTCAAATGGTTAAACTCCTTGCTTTTCTTTGTTAAGTTAACTTTACATGTATAGTATAGTCTACTTTACATATTTTGTAAAGCCTCTTTTACATTTTTTGTAAAGTTTTCTTTACTTATTGAATTACACATATATAGCCATAGGCGAATGATTCTGTCAGAGCATTCAAAAAAGCTGGCCAATCACTCAGCCAACTTTTCTGGTCTTATCAAATTTTTGATAACTTATTTAGTTTTAAGGCGCTCAACATCACGCGCAATCACCAACTCTTCATCTGTTGGGATAACAAATACTTTAACAGCTGACTCTGCTGTTGTAATGTCGCCTACATGTCCGAAGACATTCTTTTCAGGATCCACTTCAATACCAAACCAAGTGAGACCATCCAAAACTGAAGCGCGAACTTCTGCAGAGTTTTCACCAATACCTGCTGTAAAGACGATAGCATCCGCTCCGTTCAACACACCGAAGTATTGAGCGATGTATTTACGCAAACGATCCACATAAAGATCATAGGCCAAGGCACATTTTTCATCGCCAGCATTCTTACCAGTAATGATATCACGCATATCACTTGATTTTTCAGAAATACCAAGAAGACCTGATTCCTTATTAAAGACGTGACGGATACGCTCAGCATCTGCCATTTCAGGCTCACGGTCGATAACAAATGGAATAATCGCAGGGTCAAGATCCCCAGTACGTGTTCCCATCATAACGCCACCAAGTGGTGTCAACCCCATTGACGTGTCTACTGATTTACCACCATCAACGGCAGTAATTGAAACACCATTTCCCACATGGGCTGTGATAATCTTAGTTTCTTCAATTGGCTTACCTAACAACTTAGCTGCTTCTTGAGAAACATATTGGTGGCTAGTTCCGTGTGCTCCATACTTACGGACTTGGTAGTCTGTATAGTAACGATTAGGCACTGGATAACGGTAGGCCACTTCCGGCATAGACGTATGGAAGGCTGTATCAAAAACAGCAACACTCGTAATATCTGGGAGGAGCTCCTTAAAGGCCCGAATCCCTGAAGCTGCACCTGGATTGTGCAAAGGTGCTAAGGCTGACAATTCTTCAATCTTAGCCAAGGCATCTTCATCCACCAAGCTTGATTCTTTGAAATATTCTCCACCAGCAACCACACGGTGACCAACACCTGTAATTTCATCATAGCTCTTGATAATATCAAAACGAATCAAATCATCAAGCAAGATTTTTACTGCCTGAACATGGTCAGCAATATCTAGGGTTTGCGATTCTGAACGGTCATCAAATTTTACTGTTGAAACAGAATCTTTCAAGCCGATACGTTCAATCAAACCCTTAGCAAGAACAACTTCATCTGGCATCTCATATAGTTGCCATTTCAAGCTTGAGCTTCCTGCATTAATTGCTATTGTTTTTGTCATAAGCCACCTCTTTGTAAAACGCTTTCAATAATATAGTCCTATTCTAACATGTTTTGCTAGAAAATGGAATTATCTGATTTCCATTTTTGGAAATTATCTGTGAAATCCTTGAGGATCTCTGGATTTTGCAAATCGCTAAGTGGATAAACGAAGGTCTCTGGAGCATTTTCAGTTTGTTTTTTAAGCACGAAGATAGACTTCATGTTATGTTTATTGCCAAAAGCTGCTTCTGGAAGAGTGATAACGGCAATAATATCAGCATATCCTGATAGCCATTTCTTAAGCAAGTCACTTTGTGGGCTTGTCAAAAGATTAGTTGGTGCCAAAAGAATAGCAATACCATCTTTCTTCAGGTACTTGAGTGATTGCTCCATGAGAAGGTGATGGGCATAGGTGTGTTCACCAGTTGCTGCAACCTTGAAACGACTCGCAATCTCATCATTTGGGTAATAACCAACAGGTAGGTCACTAATAATAACATCACTCTCTTTGAGAATGTGTGGTCGAACAGCATCTTCTTGGATGTAAACTGCACTTGAATTCACCACATCAGCAATACTAGCTGACAAATCGATAAGGAGATCGTCAACTTCCATTCCCATATAATTAAGGGTTTTCTGACTATTATTTAGAAGGGTTTCAGCTAAGTTTCCTGTCCCTGAACCAATCTCTAAAATATCTAATTGGTCGTCCTTGGTCAAACCTTCGAGTAGGTAAAGAATGATAAATCCAATAGCATCTGGTGTAAATTGGTGATTGGCTTGTAAAGCTTCCAATTGCCCTAGTTTGATAAACAAGAACTGAAAAGCACGACGCCACTCCTCTTTACTTAGATCAAGAGCACGTAATTTCTCGTTGTTTTTGATGATGACTTCATTAGCTACCTCAGCCCCCAAATAATAGGAATTTTGCTCAATAAGTGCATCGTAAGCATGGGTTCCAAGATCATTTTCAATGGTTTGGACATTTTCTAACAACAGCTCAAAAGCTGTCTCAATTGCTTCAAAATTCATGATTTCCTCCGTCCTTATATCATATCAAAAAGGGAAGAGAATTTCTATTTATGCTCCTGTTTCTTCACATAACGATAGGTCTTGATTTGGCCTTTACTGGCAACTCTAACAATCACTTGTTTGTCCTTAACCTCGTAGGTCGTAGTTCCCTGAGAAAAACTAAAAGCACCTGCTTCCTTGTCCACTAAGTCCATGGTCATTTCTGCCATGAGACGACTTTGACTGGAGGTCATTTGCGCTTGATTTTGTCTAGAGCTAGCAACCACCCGCTCCAGATAAACATGAAGAAGAAGTGTGAAAATGCCAGCCATAAAAAGAGCGTAAAGAAGAACGCCTCCCCTAACCTGTTTTTTCAAAAGCATAAACAAAACTCCTTTGTAGCCCATTTTTTAGAGTCACTTGGATGGTGACTATCTGGTTATTTTGACTTATCGTACTAGATTTCACATTGAAAAGCATGGGTTGGTAACCTCGACCGTCAGCATTTGTTTTTCGAAAATCATAGGCACTTGAAAGACCAAAAGCCAAGTCTTGATTATCCTGCTTGACATAGAGTTTGTTCCCCTCTACCTTGACCAACTGACAACCTTCTAATTCTGCCTCCATTTGTTGAACAAATAAAAGCCAGTCTTGGTTTTCTTGTTGCTTGACCTGCTTAACATTGCTCACCAATACTGTGGTCAGACCTTGATAAACTTGAATTGAACCAGCAATCACCAACAAGGCTACTAGACATTCCAAGAGGGTAAAGGCGCGGACCTTACTATTTAGAGACATAAATAATCTCCTTTCCTGATTCATAAACCGCGATACCTTGCTTGCTACGTTTTACTGTCACTGTGATACCATTTAAGGTCAACTGATCCTGTTTGGTCTGAACTGCCATGGTTGCCACACTCAAAACCTCCTGTTGGTGGAGATTCCTAGCCATTAACCTACGATTGGTATTGATTTGACCTAATATAAGACCACTGACAAGTACTAAAACAGCCATTGCTACCAGACTTTCGATAAGAATATAGCCTCTAAGAGACCGTCTTTTTATATTTACCACTGCCCATGTTAAGCTGATAGGTCACCACCTCCTTATCACTTGAAAAACGAATCTTGGTGAGGCTTGAGTTACCTCCTTTGGCATCAAACACTAGCGTCTGCCCCTTATCCAGATGAATATTTTTAGGAATCACAAAACTGGATTTTCCGTTACTGATTTTATCCTTGGTCAACTGCAATTCAACATTGGACCCTGCCGTCGCTGCCAAGCGCTGACTATCTCGGTATAGGTACTCAAAGCGCAGATAAAAAAGGTTAGTTTCAACCTGTTGAAAAATACCTGTCACTGACCCTGACAAACTCAGAGTGAGAAAGGCAACCACTGCTAGTGTCACCAGACTCTCCAACAAGGTGAAGGCTCTAATTGGCCACTGAGCGGCTTTCGCCACCATGTTTCGCATAGTAATCATTGTATGAATCTGCCTGTTTTTGCGTGATTTGACCTTCTGAAACAAGAGCTGCTAAGCTAGCTGTCTTGTTATTCTTCATTTCATAAAGTTCTGCTTGAGAATCCACGACCTTGACCACAGCCGCATTTCCAGTCTCTTTAACAGAATCCTTCTGCTTACTCAAGTTAGGAACAAAAAGCAAGAGGAGAATACTGATAATGAGAAGCACGACTAGCATTTCAATTAGCGTAAAAGCTCGTAGTTTAACGGCATTCAATTTTTTAAACATCATTTTCATGACATCATTCCTTCCATATTTTGATACATTGGTAATAGCATGGCTGCATAGATCATTACAATCACGACAGCAACAATAATAAAAATGAGGGGTTGCACAAAGGTTGTTGCCTTATTAAGACGGTTAAAGAAAGCCTGCCAAACCTCTTCAGCATAGACTTCTAACTCATAGCCCAACCTAGCATTAGCCTCACCATAAGCAATAATCAAGGATAGTTCCTTAGTGAAAAAAGGGTGAGTAGCAATACGGTCAGGAAAACTCTGTCCTAGCATCAAGGCCTCTTCTAAATCAGCCCCTAGCTCACGAAAGAGCTTGGACTTTTGCTCTTGCATAAGAGAAACCAAATCTAACAGGTCAATGCCTTGTCCTAAGAGATTTCCCCATTCCCTAGCATAATAGGCGGTCGTATATAGCCTGACAGTTTGGCCTATGAAAGGGATTTTTGCCATTCGTCGATAAAAGACAAGGGCTGGCTGGTGTTTGACCCATAGATAAAGGATTAAGCTTAATACAAGAAGTCCACACAAACTCACAAAGAAGAGCTGGGGAAAGATTTGAACCAACTGTACAGCCCAATTATCCTTACCATCACCCTCTAACAGTTGAGGTAAAAGATAATTTTTAAGTCCTAACATAATCAGAATCAGGAAACCCAGGAGTAGAATAGGGTAGGTCGCTACCTCCATGAGTTTCTTACGAACCTTGGTCATGCGAAGCATGTAGGTTTCAATCTTGGTTAAACTCCCTAGAAGATTACCGTGCTTATCAGCAAGGGCAATCTGAGTAACAATATTGTCCGAAAAACCCACTGACGCAAACATCTGGTCTAGCCTGTCACCTCGCATTAAGCTTGCTTTCATAAGAAATAATGACGATTCTTTCAACAAGTGACTTCGCTCCAAAAAGGCTACGATTTCAGTTAGAGTAAACCCTGCCTTTAGAAGTTGTTTGAAAAGCTGGATAACCTTGACTTGCTGATTAATCTTTAATTTTTTCCCCTTGGATATCCCCTTCAGTGAGATATCCTTGTTGAACCAAGCCTTCCAACTGTTGGTTCCAGCTGGTTGACGAATGGCTTTGGAAATTTTCACTGGCAAAATCAATCACACCTCCTCCCTTAATCAAACGCATATAGGCAATCCCTTGAAGAGCATTATCCAACTCAGACTTATCTACACCGAGGTCCAGAAGACGCTCATAAACACCTGCCACACTCTTTGCGTGAATAGTTGAAAGAACAGTCACTCCTGTCAGACTAGCTCTAATAACCGCTCGAGCAGTCTCCTTATCTCGAATTTCTCCAATAATCAAAACATCCGGGCGGTGACGTAGTGATAGCTTAATCAAATTATCATAGGTCATGTCAATTGCCTGATTTACCTGGAGTTGCAAGACATTATCCTGTTTAATTTCCACAGGATCTTCAATCGAAATCACCTGCTGTCCCTTAAAACGCTCCTGAACCAATTCATGCATAAGCGTAGTCTTTCCAGAACCTACGGGACCTGCAAAGAGATACAAGCCACGATAATCCAAAGCATCCATAATCGGCTGGATTCCTTGATTCCAATACACCAATTCTCGACGTTCGGAATGTAGGACACGAATAACTAAACTTTCTAAGCCGCGATAATCCCCAACGGTTGATAAACGCAGAGAAACCCTTTGACCATCACCACAATCATAGTCACAGGAACCTAGTTGACTCCTACGCTTCTCACCCACCATCATTCCCGCCACAAATTTAAAGTGACCAATAAGACTAGCCATGAAATCAGGCCGATATACATCAATTAATCTCCTTTCCTGGCCAACTCGCATATAGAGCTCATAATTATCCTGACGTGGAATGACATAGATGTCTTGAGCCCCACAACTATCAGCATTTTTGATCATTTCCTTAGCAAATTCTGTTACCATAAGGACCTCCTCATAAACCTATTCGTAAAAAGTTTAAGAAAATGAAAAGAAGCCCGAAAAAATTCGAGCTTCTACATTGTTTAACGTTTAAGTTTACAGTGGGCATGATTTGGAAGGTCATTTCGCTTTTCATATCCCGGACGGTACTTTTCCTCAGGAATTTCCTGCCAATCATCCAAAAGAGCAATCGATTGATAGACCTGCAGGTATTCGTCACACTCCTCACACCAGTGTTTATCCTCTTGGTCCCAAAAAGCAGTCATGACACTACTACGGCTGATATAACTTGGCAAGGTTTCTTCCATCGCAAACCAAAGTTTTTTATAGTACTTGAGGGCATCATAAAAATTTTCAAATTCCTTAGTACTGATGATATCTTCTTGCCAGCCTTCTAAGAACCACCACGGTTCCAAATCCCCTTTCATTTCAACTACTTGGTACATTTTTCTTTCTCACTTCATCTTTGGTGTCCTTATTATACAAAATTTTCTGGAAAAGATAAAAAAAATGGTCTTATATTTTATATTTATCAAAAATTGAAGAAATTCTAGTCATATAAATACGAAAAGAACTCACAATGAATTGTGAGTTCTTTTGATTTCGTATTAGTCTTCAGATGATTCCACAATTGCTTCATCAACAGCAATATTTTCAATAACTTCAACTTCGTTAACTGAAAGTGGTTCAATGTTACGGTAACGAGCCATACCTGTACCAGCAGGAATAGTCTTACCAATGATAACATTTTCTTTAAGACCAAGGAGATGGTCTTTCTTACCACGGATAGCTGCATCTGTAAGCACACGTGTTGTTTCTTGGAAGGAAGCCGCTGACAAGAATGAATTTGTTTCAAGTGAGGCTTTCGTAATACCAAGAAGAACTGGACGAGATGTTGCAGGAACACCACCAGAGATAACAATATCCTTGTTAGCATCTGTGAAGTCAGAAATGTCCATAAGTGTACCTGGAAGGAGATCTGTATCACCTGGATCCATAACACGTACTTTACGAAGCATTTGACGAACCATTACTTCGACGTGTTTGTCACCGATTTCTACCCCTTGGCTACGGTAAACTTTTTGTACTTCTGCAAGAAGATAAGTTTCAACTGACAAGGTATCACGCACTTCAAGGAGACGTTTAGGTTGGATTGACCCTTCTGTCAAGGCTGCACCACGGTGTACTTCGTCACCCACTTCAACTTTCATACGAGCTGTAAATGGAACAACGTATTCACCCATTCCAGTCTTACCTTGAACGAAGACTTTCTTAGTACGTGTTGCGGCATCTTCTTCGATTTCAATAACAGTACCTTTAACTTCAGTGATAACCGCTTCCCCTTTAGGGTTACGTGCTTCAAAGATTTCCTGGATACGTGGAAGACCCTGTGTGATATCGGTGTTTGAGGCTACCCCACCGGTGTGGAAGGTACGCATAGTAAGCTGTGTACCAGGTTCCCCGATAGATTGAGCGGCGATAGTACCAACTGCTTCACCAACTTCAACCGCATCACCTGTTGCCAAGTTGATACCGTAACAGTGACGGCAGACACCGTGACGTGTGTTACATGTAAAGACTGAACGGATAGTTACTTCTTCAACACCAGCATTGACAATAGCAGCAGCCATGTCTTCAGTAATCAAAGTATCTGGACCTACGATTACTTCACCTGTTGTAGGATTCTTAACTGATTTCTTAGTGTAACGACCTTGAAGACGTTCTTCAAGTGTTTCCGTAACTTCTTTACCGTCAGTAATCGCACGGATGAGAAGACCACGGTCTGTTCCACAGTCATCTTCACGGATGATAACATCTTGGGCAACGTCAACCAAACGACGAGTAAGGTAACCTGAGTCGGCTGTCTTAAGGGCCGTATCGGTCATACCTTTACGCGCACCGTGAGTAGAGAAGAACATTTCCAAAACGCTCAAACCTTCACGGAAGTTTGAAAGTATAGGCAATTCCATGATACGTCCGTTAGGCGCGGCCATCAAACCACGCATACCGGCAAGTTGAGAGAAGTTAGAGATGTTACCACGAGCTCCTGAGTCCATCATCATAACGATTGGGTTCTTAGGATCTTGTGTCTCAATCAGACGTTTTTCAAGTGCTTCTTTCGCTTCACGCCATGTTGTTGTAACAGCAACATAACGGTCATCATCTGTCATCAAACCACGACGGAAGGCCTTGTTAATTTCTTCAACACGATGGTGAGCAGCATCGATAATTTCTTGTTTGTTATCGATAACTGGGATATCGGCGATACCCACTGTCAAACCAGCAAGTGTTGAGTGGTAGTAACCAAGGTCTTTCAAACGGTCAAGGAAGGCTGATGTTTCAGTCGTACGAAGACGTTTGAAGGTTTCAGCGATGATGTTACCAAGATTTTTCTTCTTGAATGGCGCATTAATTTCCAAACTATCAATAACTGTTTGGATATCTTGACCTGGTTCAAGGAAGTACTTATCTGGTGTACTATCTGTCAAGTTCTCATTTGTTGTTTCTTGAAGATATGGAATTTCTGCTGGAATGATTGAGTTAAAGAGAATCTTACCAACAGTTGTAACCAAAATCTTGTGAAGTTGGTTTTCTTTCCAAGGTTTATCAGGCATGCTGTCTACTGCGATACCGACACGGCTATGCAAGTGAACATAACCATTACGATAAGCCATAACCGCCTCATCAATATCCTTGAAGACCATACCTTCACCCTCACGGCCTTCTTCTTCCATAGTCAAGTAGTAGTTACCAAGAACCATATCCTGAGATGGCGTTACGACCGGTTTACCGTCTTTAGGGTTAAGGATGTGTTCAGCCGCAAGAAGGAGCAAACGTGCTTCAGCTTGAGCTTCTTCAGACAATGGAACGTGGATGGCCATTTGGTCACCGTCAAAGTCGGCATTGTAGGCCTCACATACCAGTGGGTGAAGACGAAGGGCCTTACCATCAATCAAGACAGGTTCGAAGGCCTGGATACCCAAACGGTGGAGGGTAGGTGCGCGGTTAAGAAGTACTGGGTGTTCCTTGATAACATCTTCAAGAATATCCCAAATACGTTCGTCACCACGTTCAACCATACGTTTAGCGGCTTTCACGTTACCTGCGTATTCACGCGCAACGATTTCACGCATCACAAATGGTTTGAAAAGTTCGATGGCCATCAAACGTGGCACACCACATTGGTACATTTTAAGTGTTGGACCAACGGCGATAACGGAACGTCCAGAGAAGTCAACACGTTTACCAAGCAAGTTTTGGCGGAAACGACCTTGTTTACCTTTAAGCATGTGGCTCAAAGATTTAAGTGGACGACTACCTGGTCCAGTGATTGGACGACCACGACGTCCATTATCGATAAGGGCATCTACCGCTTCTTGCAACATACGTTTTTCGTTTTGCACGATGATACCTGGGGCATTCAATTCAAGCAAACGAGCCAAACGGTTGTTACGGTTGATAACACGACGATAAAGATCGTTCAAGTCAGATGCCGCAAAACGTCCACCATCCAATTGAACCATTGGACGAAGGTCTGGTGGCAATACTGGCAAGATGTTAAGAACCATCCATTCTGGTTTGTTACCAGACTTATAGAAGGCATCAAGAACGTCCAAACGACGAACAGCTTTAACACGTTTTTGACCAGTTGCTGTCTTCAACTCTTCTTTGAGTTCAGCAATTTCAGCTTCCAAATCCACTTGTTTCAAGAGATCTTGGATAGCTTCTGCACCCATTTTAGCGACAAATGAACCATGTCCATACTCTTGCAATTTTTCACGATATTCACGTTCTGTCAAGAGAGATTTTGGTTCAAGTGGTGTTTCCTTTGGATCGATAACCACGTAAGCTGCGAAGTAGATAACTTCTTCAAGCGCACGAGGACTCATATCCAAAGTCAATCCCATACGAGAAGGGATTCCCTTGAAGTACCAGATGTGTGATACTGGTGCTTTCAACTCGATGTGACCCATACGTTCACGACGAACCTTAGCACGTGTTACTTCAACACCACAGCGGTCACAAACGATACCTTTATAACGGATACGTTTGTATTTTCCACACGCACATTCCCAGTCTTTAGTAGGACCAAAGATCACTTCGTCGAAGAGACCTTCGCGTTCTGGTTTGAGCGTACGGTAGTTGATTGTTTCAGGTTTCTTAACTTCACCATAAGACCATGAACGGACCTTAGTTGGTGAAGCTAGTGTGATTTGCATACTTTTAAATCGATTTACGTCAACCACTAGTATTACCTTTCTTTTGTTCTATTGACAATAGCAGCGCTATTCTCACCTTTATCAGCTACCTTAGCAGAGAGTGTGAACTCCCTCTCTAAAGCTTATTTATTCTGTTTTATCTGAAGCTTCTTCTTTAGCTTTTTCTAATTCAGCAGCTTCTTTGGCTTGTTGTACACGTGCTTTTTCAAGATCATCAACGTGCATGACATCGTCGTCTTCACCTTCATCAAGATCACGCAATTCAACTTCGTAGTCATCCTCATCAAGGACACGCATATCAAGACCAAGTGATTGCAATTCTTTAACAAGTACTCGGAATGATTCTGGTACACCTGGTTTTGGAATTGGTTTACCTTTAGTGATAGCTTCATAGGCTTTCAAACGTCCGTTAACGTCATCTGACTTGTAAGTCAAGATTTCTTGAAGGATATTTGATGCACCATAAGCTTCAAGGGCCCAAACCTCCATCTCACCGAAACGTTGTCCACCAAATTGTGCTTTACCACCAAGAGGTTGTTGGGTAACAAGTGAGTAAGGACCAACTGAACGGGCGTGAAGTTTATCATCAACCATGTGGTGAAGTTTGATCATGTACATGACACCAACTGACACACGGTTATCAAATGGTTCACCTGTGCGTCCATCGTAAAGGATTGTCTTAGCATCACTATCCATACCTGCTTCACGAACAGTATCCCAGAGGTCTTCTGAGCTTGCCCCGTCAAAGACTGGTGTTGCGATGTGGATACCCAAGTTACGAGCAGCCATACCAAGGTGAAGTTCCATAACCTGACCGATGTTCATACGTGATGGCACCCCAAGAGGGTTCAACATGATATCAACTGGTGTACCGTCTGGAAGGTAAGGCATGTCTTCAACAGGAACAATACGAGAAACAACCCCTTTGTTACCGTGACGACCGGCCATCTTATCTCCGACCTTGATCTTACGTTTTTGTGCGATGTAAACACGAACAAGCATGTTAACACCTGATTGCAATTCATCACCGTTTGCACGTGTGAAGATTTTAACATCACGAACGACACCATCACCACCGTGAGGTACACGGAGTGATGTATCACGTACTTCACGAGATTTATCACCAAAGATAGCATGGAGAAGGCGTTCTTCAGCAGAAAGGTCTTTTTCACCCTTAGGTGTTACCTTACCAACAAGAATGTCACCTTCTTTAACCTCAGCACCGATACGGATAATACCCATTTCGTCAAGGTCTTTGAGGGCTTCTTCACCAACGTTTGGCAATTCACGTGTAATTTCTTCAGGCCCAAGCTTTGTATCACGTGTTTCTGATTCGAATTCTTCCAAGTGAACAGATGTATAAACGTCATCTTTCACAAGACGCTCACTCATGATAACGGCATCCTCGAAGTTGTAACCTTCCCATGTCATGTATGCGACAATAGGGTTTTGACCGAGGGCCATTTCTCCACCTTCCATAGATGGACCGTCAGCGATAAAGTCACCTTTTTCAACAATATCGCCAACCTTAACCAAAGTACGTTGGTTGTAGGCAGTACCTGAGTTTGAACGACGGAATTTTTGAATAGTATAAACATCAAGAGAACCATCTTCACGACGAACTTCAACTTTATCAGCATCAGAGTAAACAACTTTACCGTCGTGTTGAGCAATAACTGCAGCTCCTGAATCATGGGCAGCTTGATATTCCATACCAGTACCAACATAAGGTGCTTTAGGATCAATCAAAGGCACAGCCTGACGTTGCATGTTGGCACCCATGAGGGCACGGTTAGAGTCATCGTTTTCCAAGAAAGGAATACATGCTGTCGCAACGGCAACTACCTGTTTAGGAGAAACATCCACGAAATCTACAAGGTGTGATGGGTACTCTTGGTTATTACCTTGGTGACGACCCATAACGATTTCTTCTGCAAATGTTCCATCTTCGTTCAATTTAGAGTTAGCCTGAGCAACTGTGTACTCATCTTCTTCATCAGCAGTCAACCAAACCACTTCGTTGGTTACTTTACCAGTTGCACGGTCAACCTTACGATATGGTGTTTGAATGAAACCGTACTTGTTAAGGTGTCCATATGAAGACAAGTTATTGATCAAACCGATGTTAGGTCCTTCAGGTGTTTCAATTGGACACATACGACCGTAGTGCGTGTAGTGCACGTCACGAACTTCATATCCAGCACGGTCACGTGTCAAACCACCAGGTCCCAAGGCTGACAAACGACGTTTGTGTGACAACTCTGACAATGGGTTGTGTTGGTCCATGAACTGTGACAACTGTGAAGAACCGAAGAATTCTTTAACAGCAGCAGTTACAGGGCGAATATTGATGATTTGTTGTGGTGTCAAGACTTCGTTATCTTGAACTGACATACGCTCACGTACGTTACGTTCCATACGAGCCAAACCAATACGAAATTGGTTAGCAAGCAATTCACCAACCGCACGGATACGACGGTTACCAAGGTGGTCGATATCGTCTACTTTACCGATACCTTCAGCAAGGTTGAGGAAGTAGCTCATTTCAGCCAAGATATCCGCTGTTGTCAAAGCACGAACTTTATCATCTGGGTTGGCATTACCAACAATTGTAACCACACGATCTGGATCATTTGGTGCAACAACCTTGAATTTTTGAAGAACAACAGGTTCTGTAACCACCGCATAATCGTTTGGTGTGTATACAAATTTGTTCAAATCACCATCCAAGTATTCTGCGATTGAATCAATCACATCACGTGTCATTTCGGTACCAGCTTCAACAAGGATTTCACCTGTTTCAGGATCTACCAAGTTTTCAGCAATTGTTTGTCCCAAAAGACGTGTCTTGATGTTAAGTTTTTTATTGACTTTGTAACGACCAACAGCAGCCAAGTCATAACGACGTGGATCAAAGAAACGAGCTACAAGCAAGCTACGTGAGCTGTCGGCAGTTTTTGGTTCACCTGGACGAAGACGTTCATAAATTTCTTTAAGCGCTTCATCAGTACGTGAATCTGCTGGGTTTTTGTGGATATCTTTTTCAATGGTATTACGAACCAACTCGCTATCACCAAAGATATCAACAATTTCGTCATCACCTGAGAATCCAAGCGCACGCACAAGCGTTGTGAATGGAATCTTACGTGTACGGTCGATACGAGTGTAGGCAATGTCTTTTGAATCTGTTTCAAGCTCAAGCCATGCCCCACGGTTAGGGATAACTGTTGATCCATAACCCACTTTACCGTTTTTATCAACCTTATCGTTAAAGTAAACACCAGGTGAGCGCACCAACTGAGAAACGATAATACGTTCACCACCATTGATGATGAAAGTACCCATCTCAGTCATAATAGGGAAATCTCCGAAGAAGACTTCCTGAGTTTTGATTTCACCAGTTTCTTTGTTAATAAGACGGAAAGTCACAAAGATAGGTGCTGAGTATGATGCATCGTGGATACGAGCTTCTTCAAGTGTATACTTAGGCTCTTTCAATTCGTAACCAACGAATTCCAATTCCATAGTGTCTGTGAAGTTTGAGATAGGAAGTACATCCTCAAAAACCTCTTTAAGACCAGTATCCAAGAATTCTTTGAATGAATCCGTTTGGATTTCAATCAAGTTTGGTAAATCAAGAACTTCTTTGATTCTTGAAAAACTACGACGGGTACGATGTTTCCCGTATTGAACGTCATGTCCTGCCAAGTCTTCTACTCCTTTTCTACATTCGAGACCTGCTTTGCAAGTCGTGCACTTTAAATATTTGTCTTCTGCCTTGTTCAGTTGCTTGTCCCATTAACAAGTGATTAAACACTAACATCCACTTATCTGATTAAGGATAAGCAAAAAACTTAGTCTGTTAATTTTTAGAACCTTTAAATATGCGTTACAACACTTGAAAATCCTAAAAATAAGCACAAAAATAGCAGCTAAATCTGACCGAAAAAACGTTGATTTAACTGCTGTATCTCTTGATTGGACAATATTTCAACCAAGTAAGACGACAAATAGTTGCCTTTATTATACCTAATTTTTTACTTTTTTGCAAGTTTTCTTGGGAATTCCTAATGCCCTCCAAGAATGCTAGACCAGGCTTTTTGATAGTCACTGTCAGTTCCACCAATAGCAAATTTGTAGGTTGTATCTCCAGGCCCATTTTTAGCCCAATAAGTATCAACCATTTCACCACTTACAGAAACATTACGACCATTGACAGACACTGTTGCTGGTTTAAGACCTGTTGATTTGAGCACACTTGCCTTAATAGCACTTGAATCGATATTAAACTTATCTCCCGTTTTAAAAATACCTGGATTGGCATTGTAGATGGCGGAAGTTAAACGAGCCATATATTGCGCATTGTAGGTGTAACCCGTTTTAGAATTGGTTGGTGTATTATTGTCATAACCAGCCCAACCACCAAGAGTAATACCAGGCGTTGAGACGATCAACCAAGCATCCGCAAAGTTATCTGTCGTTCCTGTTTTACCCATCCAGTCAGCTGAGGCAGCTGCACCATTGACATTTTTCAATTCAGAATGAAATTGAGTTGTCGCTCCCTTAACCACAACTTCCTTGAGCAGGTTATCCATGATGCTAGCCGTAGCTCTTGAAAAGACTTGAACCCCTTCAGATTTATGCTGATAGATAACTTCGCCAGTCCGGTCAGTAATACTATCAATCATATGACCCTTCTCATAGACGCCACCATTTGAAAGCATTTGATAGGCATTTACTTGCTGGGCAACCGTGGTTTCAATTCCCCCGCCAAGAGGTAAACTCTCGATATTGTAGTTAGCAATCTTATAACCCATCTTGGTCATGTAACCCTCAACGTCAACATCATGACGTTGAAGCATTTGATATGTCCAAAAGGCTGGAATGTTCCACGAGGTATTGAGTGCCTCTTGTAGGTTCATCATAGCTGTACCCTTATCACCATCATGGAGAATAGGCGTTCCACCCGTAAAATTAGTTGGGTAGTTAGAAAGGATACTTGAGCTACCCATCAAACCTTGATCAATAGCAATTCCATAAGCAATAATAGGCTTAATAGATGAGCCTGGGGAGCGTGCCGTATCAAAGGCATGGTTATTTTGATTATTTTCGTAACTACGACCACCAACAAATCCTAGAATTGCTCCAGTCGCATTATCCATGAGCACATTTCCGACTTCAACTCCACTATTTCCACCTTGGTCGAGGAGGCCACCATATTGAGTCGCAGCATCTTGCATCGCATTATAAACTGCATTATCAATAGTTGTCTTAACGCTGTAGCCACCGGTTTGTAGCTCTTGTAGGGCCCTCTCACGATAGCTTTCCTTGGTCTTATCATTTTTCAAATCTTGACTCGATACCTTGTCACGTTTAACGAGATAATCATACATGACATCCTGAGCCTCAGACATGACAGAATAGTACAAATAGTCATGACTTACGGCATCAGACTTCTCACCAGCCTTGAAATCTTTAGTGATATCATAATCCTTATAGCTTTCATACTGCGACTTATCTAGATAGCCACCGCGATAAAGATTGTAGAGTACATCTTGCTGACGTGCTAAGCCATAAGAAAGATCCTCTGCATTTTTTAATTGACCGTCAGCTGTATAAGGTGAGTAGACAATCGGGCTCTGTGGCAAACCTGCCAGATAGGCCGCCTGAGGAACTGTCAAATCCGCTGCAGATACCCCAAAGATACCTTGAGCAGCCTCCTCAATACCAGCAATATTTTTCCCCTTGTTGTTACGTCCAAAAGGAGAAACATTCAGATAATCGGTTAAAATTTCATTTTTAGAAGCGCGACGCTCCAATTGTAAGGCATAGATAATCTCTGCCGCCTTACGTTTAAAGGTTGGCGCATCGCCTGTTACCTGTTGCTTGATTAACTGCTGCGTTAGCGTCGAACCACCACTTGAAGAGCCAACCCCCAAAACTGATGACACCAAAGCCCTAAAAACTGCCTTTGGTACAACACCCTTATGCTTTTTAAAATTTTCATCCTCAGTCGCAATGATGGCATTTTTGACATTGTTAGAAATCGCATCACTCTCAATAGGTGTTCTCAGCAAGTCAGTATCAATATCCGCAATCTTCTTGGAATCGGAATAGCTCATCGAAGATACCAAACTAACCTCACTAATCTGATTCAACAAGGTTTTGTCCTTAATCGACGGAACAGACTCAATTTGACTCCCCAGATAACCCAAACCAATTCCTGCACCGAATAAGGTAAGAACGATAATAACCACATAAAAGAAATCAGACAAGAGCTTTAAGGTTTTTAAGAAAACATCACCCATGTCTAAGAGTGTCATCCCATCCTCAGGCGACTTCCGTGCTTGCTTACGATTCCACTTAGATCCAGTCGTAGCTTTCCTTTCTTTAAAAGATTTATCTCCTCTTTTAGACCTAGAACCAGCAAACCTTGTACGAATAGTCTGCCCTAGTCGCCTAAAATAATTTATTATTTTTTCAAAATTCATAGAAATACCTCAAAGCCTATTATAACAAACTTTGACAAAGCTTGCATAGGCCTACTTTCTTTTGGTATAATGGTGCAGAATATACTTTACTGGAGAATATCATGACAATTTTTGAAGAACTAAAAGCACGTGGCTTGATTTTTCAAACCACAGATGAAGAAGCCCTTGTAAAAGCCTTTGAAGAGGGACCAGTCTCATACTACACTGGTTATGACCCAACAGCAGACAGTCTCCACCTTGGACACCTTGTAGCTATCCTTACAAGTCGCCGACTTCAATTGGCTGGACACAAACCTTACGCCCTCGTTGGTGGTGCAACAGGTTTGATTGGTGACCCATCATTTAAAGATGCTGAACGTAGCCTGCAAACCAAAGAAACCGTTGAAGGTTGGGTTGAAAAAATCCAAGGACAACTCTCTCGTTTCCTTGATTTTGAAAATGGTGACAACAAGGCTGTTATGGTCAACAACTATGACTGGTTTGGTTCAGTCAGCTTCATTGATTTCTTGCGTGACGTAGGTAAATACTTCACAGTTAACTACATGATGAGTAAGGAATCTGTTAAGAAACGTATCGAAACAGGTATCTCTTACACTGAGTTTGCCTACCAAATCATGCAAGGTTACGATTTCTATGAACTCAATGATAAATATGGCGTAACCCTCCAAATTGGTGGTTCTGACCAATGGGGTAACATGACAGCAGGTACTGAGCTCTTGCGTCGTAAAGCAGATAAATCTGGACACGTCATCACTGTACCACTTATCACAGATTCAACTGGTAAAAAATTCGGTAAATCAGAAGGTAACGCTGTCTGGCTTGATGCTACTAAAACAACCCCTTACGAAATGTACCAATTCTGGCTCAACGTTATGGATGATGACGCCGTTCGCTTCTTGAAGATTTTCACTTTCTTGTCACTTGAAGAAATCGAAGAAATCGGTAAAGAATTTGATCAAGCTCGTCACCAACGCTTGGCACAAAAGGTTTTGGCTCGTGAAGTTGTGACCTTGGTACACGGTAAAGAAGCCTACGAACAAGCTGTTCACATCACTGAACAACTCTTCGCTGGTAATCTTAAAGCTCTCTCAGCACGTGACCTCAAAGTTGCTCTCCACGGTGTGCCAACCTATGAAATTTCAGCAGACGAAAATCTTAACATCGTTGAACTTCTCGTCAATGCCAAGATTTCTCCATCTAAACGCCAAGCACGTGAAGATGTCCAAAATGGCGCTATCTACATCAACGGTGAACGTGTACAAGACTTGGATTACACTCTCTCAGACACAGATAAAATTGATAATGAAATTACTGTTGTCCGTCGTGGTAAGAAGAAAAACTTTGTCTTGACTTACTAATTTATAGCTATTCTCACTCCTTAATGGAGTGAGGTTTTTTTTGTTGCACTATATTTTACAATTTATCTACCAAAAAAGAGCAGTCGGATTACCAACCACTCTCTTCAGAACACAAAAAACCAGCACTAGGCTGGTTTTCGAGACTATCACATTAGTTATAGATTTTGAATGCGTCGTCGTCGTTTTGACCAACGAATGGCATTGCTTTACGCAATTCAGCACCAACTTTTTCGATTTCAAGGTTAGCAGCTTCTTCACGGTAAGCAGTAAGTTTTGGACGTCCAGCCTTGTAGTCGTTAACGAAGTCGTTAGCGAATTTACCATTTTGGATGTCAGCAAGAACTGCTTTCATATTTTCTTTCACTTGTTCAGTGATAACACGTGGACCTGATACGTAGTCACCGAATTCAGCAGTGTTTGAAATTGATTGACGCATTTTCTTGAATCCACCTTCGTAGATCAAGTCAACGATCAATTTCATTTCGTGAAGCACTTCAAAGTAAGCCAATTCTGGAGCATATCCAGCTTCAGTCAAGACTTCAAAACCAGCTTCGATAAGGGCAGTCAAACCACCACAAAGAACTGCTTGTTCACCAAACAAATCTTCTTCAGTTTCTTCTTTGTATGTTGTTTCAAGAAGACCAACACGTGCTGCACCAACACCTTTACACCAGTCCATAGCGATGTCTTTAGCGTTACCTGTAGCATCTTGGTATACTGCGTAAAGTGCAGGAACACCAAAACCTTCTTCAAATGTACGACGTACCAAGTGACCTGGTCCTTTAGGAGCACACATGAAAACATCAACATCTTTAGGAACTTTGATGAATTCGAAGTGGATGTTAAATCCGTGTGCGAAACCAACAGCATTACCAGCTTCAAGGTTTGGAGCAATTTCTGCTTCGTAAAGTTCTTGTTGGATTTCGTCTGGAGCCAAGATCATGATAACATCAGCCAATTTAGTTGCTTCTGCTACTGTGTAAGTATCAAAACCATCTTCTTTAGCTTTATCAAATGATTTACCTGGACGAACACCGATGATCACATCGTGACCTGTATCACGCAAGTTTTGTGCATGCGCATGACCTTGTGAACCGTAACCGATAACGGCGATTTTTTTACCGTCAAGTGCTGCTACTTTTACGTCTTTTTCATATTCCATTTGAACTGCCATAGTAATATGTCTCTTTTCTAAAAAAATATTTTATTGCCTTTTTAAGGCTGGGTTAACAAATTTAAGTTGGATTTTTTAATCACGGGTAAATCCAGTAGCACCCGTACGAGCGATATTCTTGATTCCGTAAGGACGAATAACTCGTAAAAGCGCCTCGCTCTTTTCAGCATCACCAGTCATCTGGATAGTGATAGAGCTTGGTGCCACGTCAACCACCGAAGCACGGAAAGGTTGAATAATCGCCAAGATTTCAGCACGTTTAGAGGTTGGTGCTGATACCTTAACTAGGATAACTTCACGTTCCAAGTGTGGCTGATCCGTGATATCACGGATGCGAATCACATCAATCTGACGATTAAGCTGTTTGATGATTTGTTCCACTTCATTTTGAGAATTCACATCAATAATAATCGTAATACGTGAAACGTTAGGATCCTCAGAAGCTCCTACAGAGATACTTTCAATGTTAACTTGACGTCGTGAAAGAACACCTGTGAAGCGGTTAAGGACACCCGAACGGTTCTGAAGTTTAGCTGTTAACATTCTACGCATTGAACTTCACCCCCAACATTTCGTGATTACTCTTACCGGCCGGAACGATCGGCAAGACATGCTCTTTACGAGAGATATCCACCTCGATGAACATTGGCACGTCTTCCTTGATAACTTCCAAATCCTGATCAATTGTCTCTGGATTATCAAACTTGTAAGACTTAATGCCGTAAGCTTGAGCCATCAATTGGAAATCTGGAAGGGTATCAAAGACAGACTCTGATGTACGCCCTTCGTAGAAGGACTCTTGCCATTGACGTACCATACCAAGTGAGTGGTTATTCAACATAACAACCTTGATTGGCACCTTGTAAATATTTAAGATAGCCAATTCTTGATTCGTCATTTGGAAACCACCATCACCAACAAAGAGGATAACTTCTTTATCAGGATTAGCAATTTTAGCACCAATTGCTGCTGGGACACCGAATCCCATTGTTCCAAGACCACCTGAGGTCACCAATTGACGCTCATTTTGGTATGGATAATACTGAGCTGTCCACATTTGATGTTGACCAACGTCAGTAACAACAACCGCGTCACCCTTAGTCAATTCACCGATACGCTCGATAACTGCCTGAGGCTGTACCATACGTTCTTTCTTATCGTAAGAACGTACACGCTCTTTGTCTTTTGTAACTTTTTCAATCCATTTTTCAGTGTTATTCTTAACCACTGGTTCTGCTAAGAGCATTTCAAGAGCTTGCTTGGCATCACCAACAACTGGAAGGTCCACTGCAATAATTTTACCAATCTCAGCTGGATCTACATCAATATGGACAACCTTGGCATTCTTAGCAAATGTTTTAGGATTACCTGTCAAACGGTCATCAAAACGACAACCAATGGCAATCATAAAGTCAGCATCGGTCATAGCAATGTTAGCTGCATATGAACCGTGCATACCACCCATACCCAAGAAGAGGGGGTGACTAGTAGCAATTGTCCCTTGACCTAAAAGACTTGTAACAACTGGGATTTTGTAGCGTTCTGCAAAAGCAACTAGCTCCTTAGCAGATTCAGAATAAGACACGCCACCTCCAGCTACAATAACCGGCTTCTTAGCTTTACCCAACTGCTTCAAGATTTTCTTGATTTGCATTTCGTTTGGTCTTAGCGTCGGTTGGTAACTTGGAAGATTAATTTCAGGATCGTTGATGAAGGCTGTTTCCTTAGCTACGACATCTTTAGGGAGGTCGATAACAACTGGACCAGGTCGGCCAGTTGTTGCAATATGAACCGCTTCCCTAATAATACGAGGAATATCAGCTGTATCGCGAATCTGATAATTATATTTTGTAATCGGCATGGTAATTCCGACAATGTCAGCCTCTTGGAAGGCATCCTTACCAATACCTGGTATTGCGACCTGACCAGTAAAGACTAGGAGAGGTACGCTATCACTCATAGCATCTGCAATCCCTGTAATAGCATTAGTGGCACCAGGACCACTCGTTACAAGAGCAACACCGAGTTTACCAGTTGATTTGGCATAACCTTCAGCTTCGTGCAGACTTCCTTGCTCATGACGAGATAAGATATGATTAATCTTGTCATTTTTGTAAATAGCATCATACAAAGGAAGAACCGCTCCGCCAGGATATCCAAAGATAGTTGAAATCCCAAGTTCAAGAAGTGTATCTAGAATTAAATCAGCACCAGAGCGTGCTTCTTCAAGTTCAATTTTCTTCACATGGACCTCCTTTAGTAGTTGTTTTTTTCGAATTGTCTAAAAATTCAAAACCTTGTATACTATGATAACATTTTTAACCAAATTTGCAAGGGTTTCGGAGAAAAATATCACAAACTCTTCGGAAAGAATGTTCTTAGTTTTTTTCTTGTGCTTGACGTTCTGCTTTACGTTCTTCGAATTCTTCGTCACTCATCAAAGTTCCGCCGACATTAGCTGATTTAGCAAAGGCTGTATAGCGACGCAACCAACCACTTGAAATTTTTGATTTGAAAGGTTTCAAATGTTTGCGACGTTCTTCAAGGGTTGCATCATCGACAAGCAAATCAAGGGTACGATTTGGTAGGTCAATCACGATTTCATCGCCATCTTCGATTAGGGCGATATTACCACCCTCTGCTGCTTCTGGAGAAACGTGACCAATAGCAATACCACGAGTAGCTCCTGAGAAACGACCATCCGTAATCAGTGCCACATCCTTACCTAGACCGCGTCCGACAATCTTAGAAGTTGGCGCAAGCATCTCTGGCATACCAGGTCCACCCTGAGGACCTTCGTAACGAATGACAACGACATGGCCCTTCTTAACTGTTCCATTATCAATCAACTCAAGGGCCTGATCTTGTGAATCACAACAAATAGCTTTACCGCGGAAAGTTTTAACAGACGGATCTACACCACCGACCTTGATAACAGCTCCATCCTGAGCAATATTACCGTAAAGGATAGACAAACCACCAACTGGTGAGATAGGATGCTCAATTGGATGGATAATTTCTTCATTCTTGATTTCAGCACCAGCTACGTTTTCTTTCAAAGTTTTACCAGTAACTGTAATACGCTCACCCTTAATGGCTCCTTTTTTAATCAACTGATTGATAATGGCTGGAACACCACCAGCTTCGTGCACATCATGCATAGTGTAAACACTTGAAGGTGCAATTTTAGAGAGATAAGGTGTCTTCTTGGCAATTTCGTTAATGTCCTTAAGGTCATAGTCAATACCGGCCTCACGCGCAATAGCAAGAGTATGAAGAACAGTATTGGTTGAACCACCCATGGCCATATCTAGAGCAAACGCATCATCGATAGCTTCTTTGGTCACAATATCACGTGGGCGAACATTATTTTTGATGTTATCCATCAATTTTGTGGCTGCTTGACGAACCAATTCACGACGTTCATCTGAAACGGCTAGGATAGTACCGTTACCTGGAAGGGCAAGGCCCAAAACTTCCATCAAACAGTTCATTGAGTTAGCGGTAAACATTCCTGAACATGAACCACAAGTTGGACAAGCATTTTTCTCCAAATAATCGAGCTCATCCATGCTCATATCACCAGCCTGATAAGTACCTACTGCTTCAAACAAACTTGAGAGAGTCGCTTGATGACCAGTCATGTCAACGCCACCCTTCATAGGTCCACCAGAACAAAATACTGCTGGCACATTAGTACGCATAGCCGCCAAAATCATCCCTGGTGTAATCTTATCACAGTTAGGAATGTAGAAAACCCCGTCAAACCAGTGGGCATTAATAACTGTTTCTGCAGAATCGGCAATCAATTCACGAGATGGAAGACTGTAACGCATCCCAATATGCCCCATGGCAATCCCATCATCCACACCAATGGTATTAAACTCAAAAGGAATACCGCCAGCCTCACGGATAGCTTCCTTGGCAATATCTGCTAATTCACGCAAGTGAACATGCCCTGGAACAATGTCAATATAAGAGTTACAAATAGCAATGAAGGGCTTTCGCATATCCTTGGCAGATTTAACTTGCCCAGTCGCATACAAAAGTCCGCGTGCTGGTGCCTTATCAACACCAACTTTGATCATATCACTTCTCATGATGTTACCTTCAATCTATAAAATTTCTTACAACATATGTTACCACTTTGGAAAGTAATGTCAAGAAATTTTCAGAATATTCCTGTAATTTCGAAAAAACGTTCCTGCTGTATCGAAACCGACAAAACAAAAAGGAGGACCTAAGTATCCCCCCCAATATATGTTAGCTATTATATCTCACTAAAGTTGATAATAGTCTAAAATTAATTACTTTTTTCAGGAATAAAATTCCTTCTATCCTTTTCACTTTCTTCAATTAAGTCTTCAAAAGACATCGGTTTAACTGGACTATCTTTAAACGTAGTTATTTCTTCTAAATATGATAACAGTTCTTTTAGAAAACCAATGTATACCAAAAAAATACTCTCATTTGTTAATTTCTCAACCTCAAAAATAATCGAAGCTCTCAAATTTACATCCCTAAAAAGAATATCGGATTCTAAATACTCTTCAACATTGATTTCAATTTCTAAGATACATCTTTTTGTTTCTTCAAATTTCTTACTTACTCCAAAATTAATTGAAATATCACTTTCTTGGATTACTCTCAACGTTTCTTTTTCATCAGAGATATCTGGAAAATAATTATTAAAGTTGATACTCTCAATTTTTTTTATTTCACTCAAGGGGTCCTCCTGTTCTAAGATTCTTCAAAGTCTAACAAACGTTCAATGTTGATACTTCTACACTTGTAAAATCTGCATCATCAAGAGTATTTATACTATCTATGCAATTCGTATTTTTTTTGTTTATCTCCATAGTCTGATTGAAATTGTACTGTTCTACTAAATCCTTTCTCTCTTTTAATCTCTTTAATTGATACTGTATGCACTCATCATTGGGAAGACTCCCATCTAACATACAATTAGGCATAGGTATCTTATCAGCTACATCACTAATAGTTCCCACCTTTTTGCGAGGAAAAATTTTTTGACCTATCTGTCCCACTCTTTCTTTATCTTTGGATTCATCTAACACATCGTAAATAGAAAGTTTCCCTTCTAAAAGCTTAATTATACTATCGAAGTTAGTCTCTGATTTCATAACTTCTAGCACTTTCGCTCTCTTTCCGTTTCTTTTTACATACCTATCTTGTAAAACATAAAAAAGGTAGAGCCTCTCGCCCATACTAGTTGTAAACATAATGGGTCTATCTAATGTAAATAACTTATAAAACTCTGCACTGTTTGTTTGAGTTGTTATTACATTTAAAAAATTGAGGGCTTTATTTTCTAAGTTCATAAACTAAATCCTCCTCATCTACTGGAATATCATAAATTTTTATATCCTTAGTAATTTCGTTAAAATTCGGTTCAATACCTTTCTTTAGCCATCCATAATGTAAACATATACATCCAGGCTCGTTGACTTTCGGTTTCTGATCCTCTTTATATATGCCGAAATCAATATTTAGCACAAAAAAGAAATTAAAACGTCCCAACAACTTTAAATTATACTTACACTTCAAAAGTTGTAACTTACTTCTTATCACTTGTACATCTGAAATCAACTTTTGTTCTTCATCAAACATTCTAAAAAAAGATGTCGTTCGATTTCCGGATTTATTTTCTTTAATATACTCCTTTTTGCCATCTTTATTAAAATTTATTTTTAATTTATCAATAGCCTCTTGGGGTATATATGGTTTTAAAAAAACACTCACATTCTCATGCTTATGTTTTTCAAAAATATCCTTATACTTGTTAACCCACTTATTAGGTAATAGAAACATTCCCTTCTCTCGAACATAATCACTATAAGGAAATTCAAAGGATTCCGTTTCCTCCATATAACAATCAAAATCATCAAATTCATCAATGTCTTCTGATTTCTCTTCTTCGGCTAATAAAGTATCTATATCTAGTTTTTCATCTATAAATCGTATCGCTACTTCTAAACTATTACCTTCACAATAATTTTCTAAGTTCAGATTAATAATTTCGAATTCAGTACTATATTCTGTTTCAGTTCTTAGCTGTAAATCCGTCATTATAACTCCCCATACATAAGAATAAACCAATCATACATCATTATAAATCTTTTTTAGCGCTTTATCAACTCCTATTTACCTTCATCCCTCTTTGATTAGGTCATCTGACTTTACCGAAACGTTCTTTTCCCAAATACAAATATATAAAATATTCTCATATCAATATATTAATAAAGATTCTAGGGGTCTAGAATACATACTATTTCTCTACCTAGTTATATCTCTTAATGCAGCTCCTCTACTTTACTTCTTCAAAATAACCGTAATATCCAACCGATATTTTCCTTTACAAGTAGTTTAAAAGAATCACAAAAATATAACATCTAGCATATCTCTAATAACTTTTTGGAGAAATAAGCTAAAAAGGAAGCCCTAAGACTTCCTTTTTGTTTATTTTTAAATTATTCAACACTGAAGAGGTATGGATAAACTGGTTGGTCTCCTTGGAAGATTTCAACTTCGATATCTTCGTGAGCCTCTTCCAATTTTTCCGCAAGTGCTTGAGCTTGTTCTTGATTACCTTCTTCGCCGACGTAAATCATAACAATTTCACTATCTTCGTCAATCATCTTGTCAAAGGTGTCAAGAAGGGCTTGGTCCATATCTGGTGTAGACACAAGGATCTTACCATCCACCATACCAAGGATATCATTTTCATGAATCTCAAGACCATCAATAGTTGTGTCACGTACTGCCAAAGTCACGCTACCACTTGTAACATCTGAAAGACTAGCTGTCATCGCTTCAACATTAGCTTCGATACTTTGGCTAGGGTCGAAAGCAAGCAAGCTTGTAAAGCCTTGTGGTACTGTACGTGTTTCAACAACTGCAGCATTAACATCTACTACTTCAGCGGCTGATTGTGCTGCCATAAAGATGTTTTTATTATTTGGCAAGATGATAACATTCTTAGCATTAACCTGCTCAATAGCCTTAACAATATCTTCTGTTGATGGGTTCATTGTTTGACCACCTGAAATCACATAGTCAACACCTTGTGATTTGAAGATATCTGCAAGTCCATCTCCAGCAACAACTGCAATAAGGGCAAAATCTTTAGGAGCAGAAGGTGCAGCTTGGATAGCTTCTTCTTTTTGAACTTGTGCATCGTGTTGGTTACGCATGTTGTCAACCTTAACTTTGACAAGAGCCCCATATTTAAGACCTTCTTGCATGACAAGACCTGGATCCTCTGTATGGACGTGAACTTTTACAATTTCATCGTCGTTAACAACAAGGAGAGAATCCCCAAGGTTACTCAAGTAATTTTGGAACTCTTCATAGTCAAAGTCTTTCACATAAGTCGGACCTTGTTTGAGACCAATCATGATTTCCGTACAGTAACCGAAGGTAATGTCTTCTGTTGCAACATGACCAGCAACTGACTTATGGTGTTCTGCATTAATCATCTCTGTCATCGTAGCAGGTGTCGCTTGGAAGTCCTCTGAAGCGATATACTCACCTGTGAGGGCTGACAAGAAACCTTCATAAATGAAGACCAAACCTTGACCACCTGAGTCTACCACACCAACTTCTTTCAAAACTGGAAGCATCTCTGGTGTCTTAGCCAAGGCAGCCTTAGCTCCATCGAGAGCTGCACGCATAACCTCAACAGCATCATTCGTAGATTCAGCTTTCTTAATCGCTGCTGAGGCTGCACCACGTGATACTGTAAGGATTGTTCCTTCGACAGGTTTCATAACTGCTTTATAGGCAACTTCAACACCTGCTTGGAAGGCATGAGCTAGATCTTGGCCGTCAAGTTCCGTTTTATCCTTGATACTTTGACCAAATCCACGGAACAATTGTGACGTGATAACACCCGAGTTACCACGGGCACCCATCAAAAGACCTTTAGATAAAATCTGACCAACTTCACCAACTGTTGAAGCTGATTGATCTGCGACAGCTTTGGCTCCGTTATCCATAGTCATTCCCATGTTTGTTCCAGTATCTCCATCTGGTACTGGGAAGACATTGAGTGAATTCACATATTCTGCTTGCTTACCTAGACGTGTTGCTGCCGCTTGGACCATCTCCTGAAGCAAGCTTGTTGTAATTTTAGACACTAGTTTTCTCCTACGACTTTAATATTTTGAACGTAAACATTTACTGTTTCAGCCTTGATACCGAGTTGATTCTCAAGATTAAATTTCACACGTTCTTGAATATTTTTTGAAACCTCACTAATCTTAACACCGTAACTCATAACAGTGTAAACATCCACAGTGATACCTGCATCAGTAGATTTCACGACAACTCCTTTTGCGTAGTTTTCCTTTCCAAGAAGTGCTTGAAAATTATCTCGGATAGCACTCTTACTTGCCATACCGACAACGCCAAAAATTTCTGTTGCTGAACCGCCAACTACTGTTGCGATGACATCATCTGACAATTCGATTTGACCATCTTTTGTATTGATTTTTACAGTCATAATTACTACCTCAAAAAGTTTTTATCAGCTTATTTTACCATATTCGAGCTTACTTGTAAAAAATAAGAAGAAGATGCCCTTTGAATAAGAGTATCTCCTCAATATTTATCATTAAAACTTTCTCTTTATGAGATAACGACGGTACATCACATAGAGGAAGACCGCACGCCATACATTATCAACAACGGTTGCAATCCAAACACCCGCAAGACCCATTCCCAGACTCACCCCAAGAAAATATCCTGAGAAAATTCGGATAATCCACATCCCAATAGTTGTCGCATAGAAAGGCATCTTAGCCTTACCCAGACCTTGCCAAACTGCAGTGTAGACTAGAGTCGCCGAAGTCACAGGATTCCCAAGGAAAGAATAAAGAATAACTACCTGACTAGCCGCAATAGCTGCTTTATTATCTGTAAAGAGACCTGATAATCCTTGTCCAAAAAGCAAGATACCCCCTGAAACCAGAACCATCAAGAAGGTTGAAATCCAATAAGACTCTCGTATAATACGCTTCATCTGCGCCTTATCCCCTCGTCCCAGACTATTAGCAACCAAGATAACTGTAGCTGTGGCGACTCCCATACCAGGCATATAGTTAAACTGAGTGAGGTTTTCACCAATGGCGTTACCACCGACAACGGCTGTACCAAAGGTAACAATAATAGCCACAATGACCACATCTCCAGCACGCATCATCAGTCGTTCACCTGCTGCTGGCAGAGCAATTCCCAACAACTCCCTGTTGAAAGGTTTGGTAACTTCAAGCTGCTTCACATCCAGTTTCATCGCTTGCCACAGTATCACTGTCCCAACCAGACGAGAAAAAACCGTAGCCGTTGCGACCCCAATAATCCCCCAATGTCCCACAAAGATAGCTAAAGAAGATAAAATAGCATTAAGGACATTAGTTAAAAGACTGACGACCATGGAAATACGAGGCCGTCCCTTGGCCCGTAGTATGTTACCAAAAGTAGTCATTAAGGCTAGGAAAACCACTCCTCCACCGACAAGAGCAAGGTAGAGACTACCAGCCTGAGTTACAGATTGCTCAGTACCTAAAAGATTAAGAATGGCCCCACCACCAAAAATGGAAAGTAAACCAAGAATGAGACTAAGAGCAAGGGTAATAATAATAGCATCCCAGGTGTCTCGGTTAGTCGCTTTAACATCTCCCTTCCCTAGACTTCTAGCAATGACACTGGCACTTGAGGCTCCTAGAGCAATGAAGATAGCTTGGTAAATCGTGATTATATTATTGGCTACGGAAACCCCTGATATGGCGACAATACCAACCTGAGCCACTAGGTAAGAATCGACAACCCCCATCAACATTTGTAGAAGGTTTTCGGCCATAGCAGGCAAGGCTATGTTTAGAATTTTCTTTGTTTCTGTCATAATATTCTCTTCTATATTGATAAAAATAGGGCTGATTTCTCAGCTCCTATTTTTTTATTCTTATACACCAAGATAGCTTTCAACTGCTTTTTGCATATCAGCTGCCGCAACAACTGTTTTATGGCGAACTTCCGCATGTTCAAGTCCATCTACAGCAGCTGGGATAGCTACACCTGAAAGTTGGTGCAAATCTTCCACTGCTTTGAAATCATCCCCACTGTCTTTACCAGTGACAGCTGAAATAGCCACACGTGGGAATTTATATGGGCTAGCTGTTGAAGCGATAACTGTAGGGGTGTGGTCATCTGTCTTTTGAACATATGCTTCGTAAACAGCTGAGGCAACCGCTGTATGAGGATCTTCGATATACTTGTTTTCATCATAGACACGTTTGATTTCAGCAGCTGTTTCATCCTCAGTTGCAAAACCTGCTGCAAACAAATCAAGAATATCTTTATCTGCACCAGCCAAAGTATACTCGCCCTTAGTCACAAGTGCATCCATGAGCTCTTTAGTCTTAGCAGCATCATTACCAAGAAGGTGGAAAATCAAGCGTTCCAAGTTAGAAGATACCAAGATATCCATAGAAGGACTTGTCGTTACCTTGAAATCACGTTTCTTGTCATAAGTACCCGTTGCGAAGAAGTCTGTGAGGACGTTATTTTCATTAGAGGCACAGATTAATTTGCCAACCGGAACACCAATCTGACGTGCATAATAAGCCGCCAAGATATTACCAAAGTTTCCTGTTGGTACTGTGAAGTTAACCTTATCTCCGTTTTGGATATGACCTGCCTTAACCAACTGCGCATAGGCATATACATAGTAAACCACTTGTGGTACCAAACGACCGACGTTCATTGAGTTAGCTGATGAGAATTGCGTATGATGAGCCAACAATTTCTCACGCAAGTCAACATCATTAAACATACGTTTCACATCGGTTTGGGCATCATCAAAGTTACCATCAATGGCAATAACGTGAGTGTTAGCTCCTGTTTGAGTGGTCATTTGCAATTCTTGGATTTTTGAAACACCGTCTTTTGGATAAAAGACAATAATTTCAGTTCCAGGAACATCTGCAAAACCAGCCATAGCAGCCTTACCAGTATCACCTGATGTCGCTGTCAAGATAACAATCTTATTATCAACACCTTGCTTTTTAGCTGATGTTGTTAGCAAGTAAGGCAAGATTGAAAGGGCCATATCTTTGAAAGCGATAGTAGAACCATG
This sequence comes from Streptococcus sp. cx1, assembly GCF_052384325.1. Taxonomy (NCBI): domain Bacteria; kingdom Bacillati; phylum Bacillota; class Bacilli; order Lactobacillales; family Streptococcaceae; genus Streptococcus; species Streptococcus sp. cx1. The sequence goes on from NZ_JBQSUN010000005.1 coordinate 76,513, forward strand.
GAAAAGTTCAAGGTTGTAGTGGTTCTTAAGTTTAACTACTGGTGCAATAGCAGCTGTATCAAACTTGTCGTCATAAGCATTTGTGATACAGTAATCTAATTCCTCTTCCGTAAAATCATCCAAGAAAGCTGACAAGACCAATTTAGCAACTTCTTGGTAAGAAGCGTCTTTCAATTGATCAAAGTCCAAAGCAACCTCAGGTGTTGACAATGGTGTGAACAAGCCACCATCTGTTGCCAAACCTTGAAGAATAGCTTGACTAGCAGTTACTTTATTATTTTCGTCACGTGTTGATTGGTATACAAGTGTCATGGTAAATCCTCTTTTTAGATAGTCTGTGGCTCTATTGTAGCATAATTGTCAGAATATTTCTACACGTATTGTGACTTGTGAGAAAATCATTCGGATATCACCTTATTCTCTTCCCTCAAAGACATGAAAAAATCCGGAATAGCGATTCCGGATGTCATTTTAAAATTTATCTTTGGTGTCATTCTTAGTTGAGAAAGTAATATCTTTTGATTTACCATCACCAGTGAGCGTTACTTTCTTGTCTTTTTTAGTCACTTTTAGCTCTTGACCTTTTTTCACATTGAGACCATCGATATCAACATCTTTGTTGACAGAAGTAACAGTCATCTTATGCCCCAAGCGACTAACCTTCCCTTTGAAAAGGGTTGTTGTTGTTTCGCCTGTCTTCGAATCATACTTTTGACCATTATCTTTCGCAGCTTTTTCAAGAGCTTCATCAAGTTCTTTTTCTATGGTTTCCTCACTATAATAGTTTTCAAAAGAATCTCCATAGAAGGCTTTAAATAAATCTCCAAAGGCTGAGAAGGACTTCTGAACCCTCTCACGATAGTCCTTGATATAGGTTTTCTTATCAAAAGTATAGCTAGCAGTCACCTTGGCATTGCTACCTTTTACTTTCATGGTTACAGCAGTATCTTTAAAGTACTTTTCAAGCTCCTTACTATCCAAGTCTGTCAAACTTTCAGACATGCTTGAGCTATACTCTCTACCTAGAGAACTACTGTACCATTTGCCATCAATATTACCTGTCACATAACGGTAAGTCATAAAGCCACCGATACATAAGAAGACAAGGACTACTGCTGACAAAACTGAGACTAGGATGCGTTTTTTCTTTTTGGGATCCATTGGTTTTTTAGGAGCCAAATTTGCCATAGCTGCTTGTCCTTCTGGAAAAGCAACCGTAGAAGGTGCAGTTGCTGTTACTACTGGTGCCGTTTCAGTTGGTAGAGGACTAGTACTTGTCTCGACGATTTCTGCCTCAACCTTAATAGGTTCAGTAGTAGCTGCATCTTCAGTTTTAGCCGGTGCTTCATTAACAAACTCCCCAGCTTTCAAAGCATCCGCCATTTCCTGAATACTCGGCTTGCGTCCGTTTACCGTTTCAAAATAGTCCAACCATTCTGCTCTTGTCATTTATATTCCTCTTTAATTTCCTTTTTTATTTATTTTTTGTAAAGCTAATGTCACCAAATTCACTGTGTGCCTTAATAGTAAAGCCTCCATTGTTAGTCGTATAATCTAATACATCACCTTTTTTAAAAGCATCTGAATCTCCAGCCTTATCCACAGTGATTGTTTGCTCCCAACGGTTAATATCACCCGTAAAAGCAGTTGTTGTGACACGACCGGTTTTGGCATCGTAGGTATAACTCTTTGGAAGTTCTTTCTTCACTGTCTCATCAAACTGTTTATAGTAGTCTTTTTCTGACAATGAATAACTATCAAAAACCTCCGAGAACTCCTCGCCGTACTGACCTTTCAATTCAGTAACTCTACTCTGGTAAGCCTGATAAAGACCTTTACGATTGTAAACAAAGCTCACTTTTAAGTGAGCCTTATTGTCAGTAATACTCATTGCTGTATTGATATCGGTGATAAGATCTTGACCTTGTAGTAAAGCATTACTAACTTTATTCTTAGTATTAGCAGTATCTTTCAGAGTGGCTAACATTTTCTCACTAAAGGTTGGGCTTGTCCAATCGCCCTCAATGCTTGCGGCTCGATAACGGTATCCCATCACGAGACAAACAATCAAAAGTATGGTGAGTATCGCTGCAATCACACCTGATACCATCCCCACAATATTCTTTGAGGTTACTGGCTCCTTTGATTCTTTTACTTGTTGACTAGGATTGAATTGAACACTCACCATCCTATCAGCATTAAACTCTTTAAACTTATTAGTCGCTCTATTCCCTGCTGCAGAAGCCACTGGTGGCCTCAATTCACGAGACTTGAGAGGATGTGCTGTTTCACCCAAACTAAGCCCTTCTTCTTTTGTCATAGGAATCTCCTTATCTCGCTGTAAGGTTATTATAACAATTCTTAAAGCGTTTTTCTATCTTATTCGGGAAAGTCCTTTATTTTTAATTTGGATAAACACTCTAATATAGAAGGTTTCTAGCAAAAAAAGTAGCCCCTATAGAGCTACTTTAGTCTATCGCTTATCCTTTATAATCAAAGGCAATTTCGATGATTTCTTTCAATTCTGAAATAAGTGGTTCTTTCGGATTAGCTGTTGTACATTGGTCTTCATAAGCATGTTCGGCCAAAGTATAGGCAGTGTCTTGAAGAAGTTTCTTAGTAACACCTTGTCCCTTCCAGTTCATGGCAATACCAACGGCAATACCCAATTCGTATACTTTTTGTGCCAAAACTTCAACCAATTCAGCATCTGATTGCTTGTCAGTACCCCATCCCATAAAACGAGCGATATCTGCGTAATCTTTGTCTGCACGGAAGTAGTCATATTTAGGGAACATAGCGTGTTTTTGAGGATCACGACCGTTGTAACGGATAACGTGAGGCATCAAAATCGCATTAGTACGTCCGTGTGGAATGTCAAACATAGGACCAACCTTATGCGCTAGTGAGTGGTTGATACCAAGGAAGGCATTGGCGAAGGCCATACCAGCCATTGTTGACGCATTATGCATTTTTTCACGTGATTCTTCATCACCAAAGCGGTAAGAATGTTCAAGATTTTCAAAAACAAGTTTAATCGCTTGAAGTGAAAGTCCACGTGTATAGTCGCTAGCCATTACTGATACGTAAGACTCAATAGCGTGAGTCAAAACGTCCATACCTGTATCTGCTGTAACACTAGCAGGCACACTCATAACTAAAGCAGGGTCAACGATGGCAATATCTGGAGTCAAAGCGTAATCTGCCAATGGATACTTGATATGAGTTTCACTATCAGTGATAACCGCAAATGACGTTACTTCTGAACCTGTCCCTGAAGTTGTTGGGATACAGATGAATTGTGTCTTCTGAGCGTAAGGAATCTTGTAGGTACGTTTACGGATATCCAAGAATTTTTGTTTAGCGCCGAAGAAGCTTACATCTGGGTGTTCAAAGAACATCCACATAGCCTTAGCAGCATCCATTGCAGAACCACCACCAAGAGCGATGATTACATCTGGTTGGAAGTCTACAAAACGTTCCAATCCTTTATAAACCGTATTAGTAGATGGGTTTGGCTCAACGTCTGAGAAGACATCTACTGCTGGTCTGTGGCGGTTAAGTTCCAATTGGCGTTTAACCAAGTCAGCGTAACCAAACTGAACCATACCAGGGTCACAAACCAACATCACGCGGTCAGCTTCAATGTGACGCAAGTAAGTTATTGAATCTTTTTCGAAGAAGATTTTTGGTGGGACGCGAAACCATTGCATGTTATTGCGGCGCTTTGACAATGTCTTGACATTCAAGAGGTCAAATGAGCTAACATTGTGTGAAACTGAGTTATGACCGTGTGAACCACAACCAAGAGTCAATGATGGAATCATGTTATTGTAGATATTACCGATACCACCTTCAGCTGATGGGCTATTTACCAATACACGGCAGGCTTTCATGCTAATACCAAATTGGAGTTGAAGGTCTTCATTTTCAGTATGGATAACAGCTGTATGTCCGAGACCTCCCAAATTGAGCATGCCTTCTGCTTTTTTGAATCCATCTTCAACGCCATCAGATTTGATAAGGGCAAGTACTGGAGACAATTTTTCTAAGGCAAGTGGGTGTTCCATTGTTGCATCTGGAATTTCTGCCAAAAGCATTTTTGTACCTGCAGGAACTTTAAGGCCAGCTTTTTCAGCAATTTCAATAGCTGAGTGACCTACAATGGCACCATTTACAGCTGTACGCGCTTCATTAAGAACGACTTTTTCCAATTTAGCAATGTCAGCTTTTTTAGAAATGATGACACATTGATGTGCTTCAAATTCAGCCTTAACTTCGTCATAAATAGCTACATCAACGATAGCTGCTTGTTCAGACGCACAAATCATACCATTATCAAAAGTTTTTGAAACGATGATATCGTTGACCGCACGTTTAACCTTAGCATCAGCAGCGATATAAGATGGGACGTTTCCGGCTCCTACACCAAGCGCTGGTTTACCAGTTGAATAAGCAGCCTTAACCATACCAGGTCCACCAGTCGCAAGTACTGTGGCAATCTTAGGATGGTTCATCAAAAGACCAGTTGCTTCGATAGATGGCTCTTCAATCCACTGGATGCAGTCCTTAGGTGCACCTGCTTCAATAGCTGCATCACGAACAATACGAGCAGCCTCTGCAGATGATTTCTGAGCTGATGGGTGGAAGGCAAAGATGATAGAGTTACGTGTCTTAAGAGCAATGAGGGCTTTGAAAATGGTTGTTGAAGTTGGGTTAGTTGTTGGTGTAACCCCACAGATAACACCAACCGGCTCAGCGATAGAAACCAAACCTTGTTCTTTATCTTCAGCAATAACGCCTACAGTTTTGTCATATTTAATACTATTCCAAATGTATTCAGAAGCATACATGTTCTTGATGGCTTTATCTTCGTAAATACCGCGCCCTGTTTCATCAACGGCCAATTTAGCCAAATACATGTGTTTATCTAGAGCAGCAATCGCAGCTTGGTGAACAATATGGTCCACTTGCTCCTGCGTAAAGTTAGCCATAGCATCAAGGGCTTCAACCCCTTTTGTTGCCAATTCATCTATTACTGTTTGAACATCTTTAGTTTGTTTAGTCATATGAAACTCCTTTGAATACTTGTTAAAAACTTCACAAGCTTTAACACAAGTATATTATAGCGTTTTCTAGTCGCCATGTAAACCCTTACAACGATAAAAATAAAGAAATCCGTCCATTTTTGGACAGATTTCATCATTATTACCAAATAATCACGCGGTCTTCTGGGGCACGCCACATGCCGTCGCCCTCTTTAACGTCAAATTCCTTGTGGAATTCGTCGAAGTTGCTCACGATAACATTGGTGCGCCATTTGGCTGGAGCATGCACATCCACGCTAGCTAACATTTGCATGTATTCTTCACGTGCTTTCATACGCCAGATTGTCGCAAAATTAACAAAGAATTCATGAACTGAAAAATCCTTATCTCGTTTAGCTGCTTCTAAGGCACAGGCTACACCACCGAGGTCAGCAACATTCTCAGAAACAGTCAATTTACCATTGACCTTGGCACCATAAGAGTCCAAGCCCTCAAACTGATCCACAATCTTGTCAGTACGTTCCTTAAAGGCTGCATAGTCCTCTTCAGTCCACCAATTCTTAAGACTACCGTTCTCATCAAAGGAAGCACCATTTGTATCAAAGGCATGGGAAATCTCATGAGCAATGACAGCACCAATACCACCGTAGTTGGCTGATGACGATTGGTGAAGGTCATAGAAAGGTGCTTGAAGGATAGCTGCTGGGAAAACAATTTGGTTCTGCTGTGGATCATAGTAAGCATTAACCATGTGGGCAGGCATATGCCACTCACTACGATCAACAGGTTGATTCCACTTGCTCCAACTATGTGCAACTGAAATTTCGACTAACTTCTGTGCATTCTCAACAAGTGATAAGTTTTCATCAATAATCTTCTTATCATATGTCTCAGGTAGTTTTTCTGGATAACCGATATGAGGTGTGATGACATTGAGTTTCGTAATAGCCTTTTCACGTGTCTCAGGAGCCAACCAATCTGCTGTTTGAAGGCGTGATTTATAAACATCAATCATGGTTGCCACTTTGGCTTCAACGTCTGCTTTTGCTTCTGGTGAGAATTTTTCACCTGCATACCATAGTCCTAGAGCTTGATTGTAAGGGCCTTGTGCCAAATAGAAGGCAGCCTTTTTCTTTTCCATGGCTTGTGGTGTTCCTGAAAGCGCACGACCATATTTTCCAGCCAAGACACGAAGCTCGTCTGTCAAATAGGCATTCCAGGATGTAGCAGCATCAATAAGTAGAACTGCCTTTAATAATTCCCAGTTGGCTTCTGAATAGTATTCCGCCGCAAATTCTGTCCAGAAGCGCTCTTGAGGAACTATAACCTTATCAGGTACTTGACCCAAGATTTCTGTGAAGATGTTATCAAGTGGGAGTTCTGGTGCTAGCTTGGTAAAATCTGCCCAATCATATGGGTGGTAGAGCTCTACATACTCTGAAGATTCTTCGCGCGAAAGGACATACTTGGCCAACTTAGCATCAAGGGCGATAACCTTATCCAAGATATCTTTGATTTCCTCAGCTGTAAAGCCATATTTTTCCAAGAGTTCTTCTTGCGTCTCACGCCAAATTTCTAAAAGCTCCTTACCCTTCTCATTATCCTCCGTATAATAGGTCGTATCAGGCAAAATAATACCTGGTGCGTCAGCCCAGAGAACATTTAATTGAGCATTCATAAAATCCGGAGACACACCGAAAGGAAACTCATTAGGTTTACCGGCCATCTCGTAGTCAGCAATTTTCGAAGCAAATTCTGAAAATGACGAGAGTTGCTTGTATTCTTCAATCAAAGGCTTAACAGGCTCGATACCCACTGCCTCACGTTTGTCAAAGTCCGCAGCCATACGGTGAAACTTAATAAAATTTTGTAGAATGGCATTGTCAGGAACATTCTCTCCTGCCAACCATTGATCAGTTGTTTCAAGCATGAGGTCTTCAATTTCATCTGCTAAATCTGAGAAACCACCTGTACGTGGTTTGTCATCTGGAATCACTGCTGTCTTTTCCCACTCACCATTAATCGCATGGTAAAAATCATCTTGTAAGCGTGTCATTACACTTCCTCCATCAACATTAAAAGTGCTTTCATTATAACAAAATTCCCCAGCAAAAGCATTTACTGAGGAAAGTTTGGCTTATTTAACTAAGATTGCTAGGGTTTGATAAGGCTTAAGAATTACCTTTTCAGCAAGCTCTGCATCGGCATAGTTGGACAAGAGCACGCGCCCTGTTTGGTAGTCTTCTGGAATCGCTACTTCGACTTCACTTCCATAGAAATGATTGAGTACCAAAAGTTTTTGACCGTCTAAATGACGTTCAAAAGCGTAGATTTGTTGACTATCTTCCAGTGCTGGCAAGTAGCTACCTTCTGAAATAATCGGCATTTCTTTGCGCAAGCGAATCAATTCTTTATAGAAGGTAAAGATTGGTCCGTCGATTTCATTTTCAACGTTAATGTCTTTGTAAGATTTACCAGCTTTCAACCATGGAGTGCCTGTTGAAAAACCTGCATTTTCAGAAGCATCCCATTGCATAGGCGTACGTGAATTATCACGGGATTTGGCTTGAATGATTTGGAAGGCCTGCTCAGGTGACTTACCTTGATCCAAAAGCATCTGGTAAGCATTGATGGACTCGACATCCACATAATCTGCCATCGAATCATAGTCTGGATCAATCATGCCGATTTCTTCGCCCATATAGATATAAGGGGTCCCACGTGACAAGTTAATGCTAGCTGCGAGCATGGTCGCTCCTTCATTGCGGAAGTTCTTGATATCTACAAAGCGATTCAAGGCACGAGGTTGGTCATGGTTATTCCAGAAAAGGGCACTCCAACCACCACGTTCACTCATTTCCTTGCCCCAGGTATGATAGAGACGTTTAAGTTCTTCAAAATCAAATGAAGTAATGGTCCATTTTTGACCATCTTCATAGTCGACTTTCAGATGATGGAAGTTAAAGGCCATAGACAACTCGTGGCGCTCCGGTGCTGAATACAAAACACAGTTGTCAATGGTTGTCGATGACATCTCTCCAACTGTCATAAAGCTATCATCAGAACCAAATGTCGCTTCATTCATCATACGAAGATAGTCATGGACAATTGGTTTATCCGTATAAGCTGGTTTCCCTTCATTTTCAGGGCAATCCACCAAGACCTCATCTTTCCCAATCAAATTGATTACATCGAAACGGAATCCTTTGACGCCCTTGTCACGCCAGAAGTTGACCACTTTGAACAACTCCTTGCGGACATTGGGATTTCGCCAATTGAGGTCTGCCTGTGTTTCATCAAAGAGGTGAAGATAGTATTTCCCTGTATCTCCAAAAGGAGCCCAGGCAGAACCACCAAATTTAGATAACCAATCGGTTGGTTGGTCCTGAATGAAGAAGAAATCTTGGTAATACTTGTCACCAGCCAATGCTTTTTGGAACCACTCATGCTCCGTTGAGCAATGGTTAAGCACCATGTCTAGCATGAAGTCAATCTTGTGCTCTTTAGCGACACGGACCATTTCTTCAAAATCAGCCATATCCCCAAAGACAGGGTTGACGGCTGTGTAGTCTGAAATATCGTAACCATTGTCACGTTGTGGGCTTGGATAGAAAGGATTGAGCCAAACCATATCCACGCCCAACTCTGCTAGATAAGGAATCTTTTCAATGATTCCTCTGAAATCACCGATTCCTTTTCCTGTCGTGTCCTTATATGATTTTGGATAAATTTGGTATACGACCTTTGTTTTATCTAATGCCATTTATTTAACCTCTTTTTTATCAAAGGGTGGACCGTAACGTTTCCACCCCTTAGCTTATTTTGTTCGATGAGCGATCATGAGAACTTCACCACGTTTGATATCACGTGGAAGATCCCCTTCTACGTCTGCTTGGAAATCATCTTGATTTGTAATGATTACTGGAGTCTCAGTGACCAAACCAGCTTCTTTGATAACATCCATATCAAAGCTAATCAATTGTTGACCAACAACAACTTTATCACCTTGTTCAACATGAGCCTTAAAACCTTTTCCGTCAAGACTAACCGTATCCATACCAATGTGCATTAGCATTTCAACACCTTCTTCAGAAACAATGCCGACTGCGTGCTTAGTTGGGAAGAGTACTGTCACTGTACCATTTACTGGTGAAACCAATTCGCCTTGGCTTGGTTCAATCACGACACCTTGACCCATTACACCTGATGAGAAGACTGGGTCTGTGGCTTGACTAAGTGGTTTAACTTGGCCAGCAAGTGGGCTAACAACCTCTGCTGACTCAGCAAGAACCGTTGGTCGTACCAAACCTTCTGAAGCTTCTTTAAGCGCTTCTTGTGCATGCCCATCTTCCTCTGTTTTCGTTAAAAATCCAGTTTTGTGGAAGAGGAATGTCAATACCATAGCAACTACAATATCAACAATCATAATAATCGCAAAGATTGCCCAATATTGAGGTTTAATTGAGAGGATTGCTGGAAGACCACCGATACCAATAGAGTTTGCTTGAACTCCAAAAACCGCTGAAAGCAAGCCTGACAAGGCAGACGCAGACATACCTGCTACTAATGGATAGACATACTTAACGTTAACACCAAAAAGTGCTGGTTCAGTAACACCAAGATAAGCTGAAATAGTTGCCGGAAGTGAAATTTGTGCTTCACGTTCATCGTGACGTTTAATAAAGTAGTAAGCAAATACTGCTGAACCCTGTGCAATGTTAGAGAGAGCAATCATTGGCCATAAACCAGTACCACCAGCAGTACGCACCAACTCAAGGTCAATCGCATTAGTCATATGGTGAAGACCAGTGATAACAAATGGTGCATAGATGGCACCAAAGATTGCACCGAAGAGCCATTTAACAGGACCAGTCAAACCGGCCAATACCACACCTGAGATAAGGCCTCCAAGCCACCAACCAATTGGACCAAGAACAGCGTAAGAAAGGATAACTGCTGGAACCAATGACAAGAGTGGTACAAAAATCATTGAGATAACTTCTGGAATGTATTTACGCCAGAAAATTTCAAGGTAAGAAAGTGTTAAACCAGCCAAGAGGGCAGGAATAACTTGTCCTTGGTAACCAACTTTTTCAAAACCAAGGATAAAGTGTGGAATATCTCCTGCAGCCTTGTGAGCCGCATATTCATAGGCACTAAGCAAGCTAGGATGAACCAAGCAAATCCCAAGTACAATACCAAGAATTTGACTTGTCCCCATCTTACGAGAGACAGACCATGTGATACCTACTGGCAAGAAACCAAAGATAGCACCACTGATGACTGAAACAATTTCATTAACACCTTCCCAGAATTTCGAGACCTCAACAATTGTTTTACCACCTAGATTACTGAATTGGATACTACCCAAGACATTTTGCAGACCAAGAAGAAGCCCCCCAACAATCAAAGCTGGAATCAAAGGCGTAAAGATCTCCGCCAAGGTTGTCATAACACGCTGAACTGGGTTTTGGTTTCTCTTGGCAGCTGATTTAGCAGCTTCTTTAGAAACACCTTCAATCCCTGATACAGCAGTGAAATCGTTATAAAAGATTGGTACATCATTACCAATGATAACTTGGAATTGACCTGCATTGGTGAAAGTCCCCTTAACAGCAGGAATGGCTTCGATTGTTTTCACATCTGCCTTCTTGTCATCACCAAGAACGAAACGCATGCGCGTCGCACAGTGAGTAACAGCAGTCACATTTTCTTTACCACCGATTGCAGTAAGCAGATCTTTTGCTTCTTGTTCAAATTTACCCATTTGAATCTCCTTTTCTTTTTTGACAATATCTATTTGACTTGATAAACTGATTGTAAACGATTACAAATTTGTCTGCAAGTGTTCCGGGATTTTTTTAACATATTTTTGTAAAAAAACATCGGTTGTATGTTTTTTTACCTACAAATGAGGAGAAAGATGAAAAAATATCAGATTATTTATAAGGATTTAGAAAAAGCTATCCATGAGCAAAAGTATCAAGTGGGAGACTTCCTCCCCACTGAGCAAGAACTGGTTCAATCTTACCAGGTTAGTCGAGACACTATACGAAAGGCGTTAACCTTACTCGTTGAAGAAGGCTTGGTCAAAAAAATTCATGGCTCTGGTTCTCAGGTTATTAACCAGGAACAAATCAACTTTCCTGTATCTGACCTTACTAGTTACCAAGAACTAATAGAACAACAAGGCCTTAATTCGCAAACCAACGTTATTTCTCTGGATAAAATCATCGTTGATTCCAAACTCTCAGAAAGAACTGGTTTTTCTAATAGCCGACAGATCTGGCGTGTTGTTCGTCAAAGAGTCGTTGGTAGCTGTGCCTCTGTTATAGATATTGATTACCTAGACGCCAGCCTTGTTCCGCAACTAAACCGTAGCATTGCTGAATACTCTATTTACGACTACATTGAGAATCAACTCAACCTTAGCATTTCCCACGCCTTTAAAGAAATCACTATCGATAACGCTACCGATCAAGATAAGATTCTTATCGACCTAGGTAAGGACCAGCACGTCGTCTGTGTCCGTTCAAAAGTTTATTTAAACAATGGAAAACAGTTCCAATTTACGGAAAGTCGCCACAAACTTGAAAAATTCAAATTTGTTGATTATGCCAAGCGCCATCATTAAAACGAAAAGCTCAGCTAACAGAAAAAGTATCGGACAAGAATGTCCGATACTTTTTAGTTTTTACGAATAGGATCTGCTAGATACTCCGCACGAGCGCCACCAATTAACTTAGGACGACTCGCCAAAGCAGTCACATGGGCACCGCCTAATTCTGGAATAATCGGACGAAGAGGAACTTGGATCCTCTTCACATGCATACCAATAGAGGTATCCCCAATATCAATACCAGCCTGAGCGACAATTTCCTCCACCTCAACAGGATCCTTCATATAGTCGAAAGCAGCCAGCTGACCACTTCCCCCAGCGTGCAAGGTAGGAAGAACATTAACAATTTCCAAATCTTTAGCCATGGCAAGCTCACGCTCGACAACCAAAGCACGATTCAAATGTTCACAGCCCTGAACAGCCAAATAAATCCCTTTAGGTTCCAAAACCTCAAGAATAGTTTTCACAATTCGTTGACCAATTTCGCGGCTAGAGGCTTTGCCGATAGTCCCACCAGCAACCTCACTGGAAGACAGGCCCAAGACAAAGATAGCTCCTCTCCCAATAGCTGAACGTTCAACAATATCTTCTACAAGCACACGTGTCTTCTCTTCTAAATCTAGCAACATCACAACAGCCCTCCTTTAGACAACAGCTGTATTCAGGATTCGCACAATAAGATAGTACAGAATCACAAAAAAGACAAGGAAAAATGCCCCTAATAATAATAACTGCCTACGACGTTTCTTACTTAGGTCCCAGGAGAAACCAAATCCCATCAAAAAAGGACCAACACTATAACTTAGCATAAACCATAAATCTACACGTGTTATATGCCAAAAAGAAGAAATAAAGGCCGCCAAACCTATTAAGGATAAGATCCAAGAATAGTCCCAACGATCTGGTTTAGCAAAAGCCAAGCCTATTAAGAAGCAGCCCAAGGCAGGCATGATAATAAATGATAGGGTCATAAAATAAAACATGCCATTATTATAGCATGTTTTACAGTTTCATGTTAGTGGCGGTTAATAACACCATAAGCAATAGTGAATGCAATAGCAGCAATACCTACAACGATTGCCATGATAGCCCAAAAAATAGTCATCGCACGGCGTCCCTTACGATTGTTAAAAGGAAGTCCCCAACCAATCATGATAACACCTAGCAATCCAAGCCAGATTTTATAAGTGATAACAATCGCCGAATCAAAATAGGCAAAAGCAACCAAACCTAAACCTAGCAAAGAAATCAAATAAGACCACTTACCCTTCAAAAATGAAGGCAAGGCCCAACCAAATAACACTAAACCTAGTAGAGCAAGAGCTCCACCACCAAAAAATACAGGTACAATATAATTATCAAACATATTCATATTATAGCATATCTTAAAAAGTTAGGAAATAGAATCTATCAACCAAAGCCATATCCACTCTTTAAAATTGTTTACTCTCAATCACAGATTGATTGGCAGATACTAACTATTTATTTTAGTACAAAAAAACAAGATCCGAAAAGGACCTTGTTTTAATAAACTAATTAAGCTTTGTTTGCGCTACTTCTATAATCAAAACGAACTGAAATTTAGAAATCGGGGGCAAAATGGGGGCAAAACACAAGAAAAAGGCTTGCCCACATTGGACAAACCCTTTATTTTCAAGCTTATATAGTCTAATTAAGCTTTGTTTGCTGAACCGAATACGTCGATACGTTCTTCAACAGCTTCTGTAATAGCTTCGAAACCTGGTTTCAAGAATTTACGTGGGTCGAAGAGTTTCTTCTTGTCGTATTCTGCTTCATTTGCTTCGTATTCAGCAACAAATTTACGTGTTGCGTTAGCAAATGCGATTTGACATTCAGTGTTAACGTTAACTTTAGCAACACCAAGTTTGATAGCTGCTTGGATTTGATCGTCAGGAATACCTGATCCACCGTGCAATACGATTGGGAAGTTAGGAACAGCTTCTGTCAATTTTTGCAAGTGGTCAAGGTGAAGTCCGCTCCAGTTTTCTGGGTAAGGACCGTGGATGTTACCGATACCTGCTGCAAGGAAGTCGATACCAGTTGCAACCATAGCTTTAGCATCTTCGATTGGTGCCAATTCACCATCACCGATGATACCATCTTCTTCACCACCGATTGTACCAACTTCAGCTTCAACTGATACACCGTTAGCGTGTGCAAATTCAACAACTTTAGCTGCTTTTTCAAGGTTTTCTTCAACTGGAAGGTGTGAACCGTCAAACATAACTGAAGTGTAACCTACACGGATACATTCCAAAGCATCATTGTAGTGACCGTGGTCAAGGTGAATAGCAACTGGTACAGTGATACCCATTGATTCAACCAATTCTTCGATGAGAACTTTACACAATTTGTAACCACCCATGTACTTAGCTGCACCCATAGAAGTTTGGATAAGTACTGGAGCTTGTTTAGCTTCTGCTGCACGCAAGATAGCTTGAGTCCACTCAAGGTTGTTTGTGTTAAATCCACCAACTGCGTAACCATTATCACGAGCTGCTTGGACAAATTTTTCTGCTGAAACGATTGCCATTATAAAGGCCTCCTATATTTTTTTGGGTTTGAACCCGTTTACAAGTTTATTCTATCACAATTAGACTCAAAAAACTAGCTTTTCTACAATTTGTAAGCGTTTTGATTTTTTAATACAAAAAAACCAGTCATCTGACTGGTTACTCTGCGGAAAGAGGGACTTGAACCCTCACGACCTAAAGCGGTCACAGGATCCTTAGTCCTGCGCGTCTGCCAATTCCGCCATTTCCGCTAACAACATTAGTTATTATATCAAGATTGACAACTCGTGTCAATACTTTTTTTGAAAGTTTTTATAACTTTCTCTTGTCTCTTTCGAAACAACTACTATATAATACCATTTATTGTTTACTGACGTCAATACTTTTTTGCCTTTTTTTAAATTTTTTAGCAAAAGTTATCTATTATATCTTTTATCAAAGGTTAAGCTAAACTCTTATTCAGTTTATCTAATTTCTCTCTAAGGGGAGCTAAGTAGACTTCTTCTCCAAAACCACGCGATTTTAAGCCATCCTCAGCACAAGCCAATAACGATTCTGTCAAAGGTAAAATCATTTTGAGGTCCGTAGCAGAAATATCCTTTTTCGAAAATAAACGACGAATTTTAGGAAAATCATAGTCAAATGCTTCAAAAAAAGATGCGTCATTCAAAATATTTTCTAGATTTTCCAAATTGACTAAAAGACCAAGGTGAAAAGCTGCTGGTGCAAAGGTTGATGAGAAAGGTTGGGTACAAACACTGCGAAACTCAATCGTCCCTCGTGTCGTTAAATCTTGGAATTGATAAGAACGGTGAGTCTTAAAATCTTCCTCACTTGGCTCAATAGTGACTACTTCGCCATGAATAGAGTGTGCTTTGACAGATGACGTACTTAGATAGTCTTTAGCACGTATTGGTTCAAAATAGTAGGTTTCATCACCACGCTTAGCAGTAAAAATGGCCGTCTCAGACAAGTAAGAAAAATAGTGATCTTCGCTCTTAAACACCTTGGGAAATACCCCTGCATTTTCCTCAAAAACACCATGCATGGAATTCTCCCAGAAAACATCACGAGAAAGCGCTAAATCCCAATCTGAGCCCCAAAATTCAGAGTTTGCCAATAATACTGCTTTGGGTCCCTCTATTTGATTAAAAGCATTTAAAACCCTTAAATAGGACGTTTTTGAAACATCTAACTGTACCTGACTCCCACAGATGAAAGAACCATATTCTGGATAATCATGAAAGAAAGGATCGTTCTTTGCTTTAGATAACTCGAGAAAATCCATAAGCATCTCATAACGAGGAGATTTAACAGGTCTGTTGTCATTTTTTGCCCAGTTTGGATTCACTCCCCAACCTTGCAACTCATGATTATGATTCTGAAGATAAGGTTGAATTATACCGAGGTAAGTATCCAAACGTTCCTCAACCTCAGAGATTCTTTCAGCCTTTGCAAAAGCAAACTCAATCGTATTGTAGGAGACTTCAAAAAGAATCATATCTCCAGAAGCTTTATCGATAAGCTGAATGGGATTATTATCAGAATCATACTTATCAGCTTGAAAATCAAAATTATCTAAGAGATAGACTAGTAACTGTTTTGTAAGAGAGACATCTGTAGCATTACCACTCAAATTAACAACTGGGTATTCCAACTCAATCCCCACAAATAATTCCGGTTGCTCCTTAATTGGCTCATAATACCTTTGCTTAAGCAGTTCCTTGGCTGTTGTCAAAATAATGTCCCCCTTTTTGAAATAAGCTTATTCCATTATATCAAAATATTCAGACGATTTATAGCCCAAAAAAACGCCTGCTTACGAAAAATAACAGTATTACCTTTCGTAAACAAGCGTTACATGCTTATTTATTCCCATTTTTATGATGAGTGTTCCCGCTAGGCGTTTGCCCAGCGGTAGACCAGAGCTAGACTAAGAAAAGCTAAGCTATTCCATCATCATAACACTCAACAAAATTGATAAAAATTAAACAAGTTCGATGATTGCCATTGGGGCAGCATCGCCACGACGTGGTTCTGTTTTAAGGATACGAGTGTATCCACCGTTACGTTCAGCATAACGAGGTGCGATTTCTGAGAAAAGTTTTTGAAGAGCAGTTGTTGATGTATATTTATCAGTTGCTTCATCATAGCTTTCAGATGCAATTTCGTTACGTACAAATGCAGCTGCTTGACGACGTGCGTGCAAATCACCACGTTTACCAAGAGTGATCATTTTTTCAACTGTTTTACGGATTTCTTTAGCACGTGCTTCAGTTGTAACGATTGCTTCGTTAATGATAAGATCTGTAGTCAAATCACGAAGAACCGCTTTACGTTGTGAGCTTGTGCGTCCAAGTTTACGGTAAGCCATGTTATCCTCCTATATTATTATTTATCGTTTTTGAGTCCAAGTCCAAGATCAGCCAACTTAACTTTGACTTCTTCAAGAGATTTACGACCTAGGTTACGGACTTTCATCATTTCAGGCTCAGTTTTTTCTGTCAAATCATGAACGGTATTAATACCGGCACGTTTCAAACAGTTATATGAGCGTACAGACAAATCAAGTTCTTCGATGGTACGGTCAAGCACCTTTTCATCGTTCACTTTTTCAGTTTCTTTCATTACATCAGTGGCTTTAGCAACGTCAGTAAGGTCAGTAAACAAGTTCAAGTGTTCAATCAAAACGCGAGCCGAGAGACCGAGGGCATCTTCAGGGATGATTGTTCCGTTTGTCATGATTTCGATTGTCAATTTATCAAAACCATCATTGCTACCTACACGGGCAGGTTCAACTTGATAATTGACTTTCTTCACTGGTGTGTAGATTGAATCTACAGCCAATGTTCCCACTGGTGCATCATCTTTCTTGTTTTCATCTGCTGGAACATAACCACGGTTTGTAGCTACAGTCATAGTCGCTTTCAAAGAAGCGCCGTCAGCGATAGTGAAAAGATAATGATCAGGGTTAACAATTTCAATGTCGCTATCAGTCAAGATGTCTCCAGCAGTAACTTCAGCTGGACCTTGGACATCAAGTTCAATTGTCTTTTCGTCTTCGACGTAAGATTTTACAGCAAGTCCTTTAATATTAAGGATGATTTGCATCACGTCTTCACGGACGCCTGGTACGGTATCAAATTCGTGGAGTACTCCATCAATCTTAATTGATGTTACGGCAGCACCTGGAAGTGATGACAAAAGTACACGACGAAGAGAGTTACCCAAAGTTGTACCATAACCACGTTCTAGTGGTTCGATGACAAATTTGCCGTAATCTTTATTTTCATCAATTTTTGTTATTATTGGTTTTTCAAACTCAATCATTTATTATACTCCCTCGAAACGAACCTTGTGTACTATTGTTATTAAAGATTACACACGACGACGTTTTGGAGGACGACAACCATTATGTGGTACAGGTGTTACATCACGGATTGCTGTTACTTCAAGACCTGCAGCAGCAAGAGCACGGATAGCAGACTCACGACCTGAACCAGGACCTTTAACAGTTACTTCAACTGTTTTAAGACCATGTTCTTGTGCAGATTTAGCAGCAGCTTCTGAAGCCATTTGTGCAGCAAATGGTGTAGATTTACGAGAACCTTTGAAACCAAGAGCACCAGCTGATGACCATGCTACAGCGTTACCATGCACATCTGTAATCATAACAATAGTGTTATTGAAAGTAGCGTGAATGTGAGCAATACCAGATTCGATATTCTTTTTCACACGACGTTTACGTGTTGGTTTAGCCAATGTTTTTACCTCCTATTTTATTTTAATTATTTTTTCTTACCTGCAATCGCAACAGCTTTCCCTTTACGAGTGCGGGCATTGTTTTTAGTGTTTTGTCCACGGACAGGAAGTCCACGACGGTGACGGATACCACGGTATGAACCGATTTCCATCAAACGTTTGATGTTAAGGTTAACTTCACGACGAAGGTCACCTTCAACTTTGATTGCATCCACTTCGCGACGGATAGCGTCTTCTTGATCGTTTGTCAAATCTTTAACGCGGATGTCTTCAGAAACGCCTGCAGCAGCCAAGATTTTCTTAGATGTTGCAAGTCCGATACCGTATACGTAAGTAAGTGAAATTACTACACGTTTATCGTTTGGAATGTCAACTCCAGCAATACGAGCCATGATTTCTCCTTTCTATATTATCCTTGACGTTGTTTGTGTTTTGGATTTGTTGGACAAATTACCATAACACGACCGTTACGACGAATAACTTTACAGTATTCGCAAATTGGTTTAACCGATGGTCTTACCTTCATGTTTTAATCCCTCCAATTATTTCGATTATTTAAAGCGGTATGTGATGCGTCCACGTGTCAAATCATAAGGACTCATTTCAACAGTCACACGGTCACCGACCAAAATACGAATGTAGTTTTTACGGATTTTACCAGAAACTGTCGCCAAAATTTGGTGTCCATTTTCCAATTCAACAGTAAACATAGCATTAGGCATAGTTTCTACAACTTTACCTTCAATTTCAATCACGTCTTCTTTTGCCACGCAAAAGTACCCCCTAAAATTTCGATTTGATTTCCTCTGAGCACAGAGGTAACAATTATAAGTCAGACTAAAGTATTATAACATGCTTAAGTCTGATACGCAAGTAAGATTATATAATTATTTAATTGCTGCAATCGCTTTTTTAACATCAGCGAATACATCGTCGATATCTTGATTACCTTGAATATCTGATACAAGACCAAGCTCACGGTAATGTGCAATAATTGGCTCACCTTGAGCAATGTTTACGTCAAGACGACGTTTAACAGTTTCAGGCTTGTCATCTTCACGTTGGTAATAGTCTTCTTCCTTGTAGTCAGCTGGTGGGTTGAATACTTTATGGTAAGTTTCACCTGTTTCGCGGTGAATAATACGACCACTCAAGCGTTCAAGAAGGCAAGATGGATCCACTTCGATATTGATTACTCCCTCAAGCTTCAAACCAAGATCAACCAAGATTTGATCCAAGGCATGAGCTTGTTCGATCGTGCGAGGAAAACCATCCAAAAGGAATCCTTTTTCCTTAATGTCGTCTTGAGCTAAACGCTCTTTAACGATTCCGTTTGTTACTTCATCTGGTACCAATTCACCTTTATCGATGAATGATTTTGCCAAAGTTCCCATTTCTGTTTGGTTAGCCATAGCAGCACGGAACATATCACCAGTTGAGATGTGAGCTACACCAAATTCCTCAACAATTTTTGCAGCTTGAGTCCCTTTACCAGCACCTGGTAGACCCATAATTAAAAGATTCATCTTACGAACTCCTTATTTTTGTTTTCAAATAACTCTATCAAGGTTTTAACACATTGGTAGAGTTATCAAAAAACAAAAGAGAAGGGACAGAAAGTAACCTTTCTTTCCCTCTCAATTGTTCATGAGAAGACTTAGTCTTCAAGATTCATAAATCCAACGTACTGACGTTTCAATAGGTAACCTTCGAGTTGTTTCATACCTTCGATACCAGTTGAAATCAAGATCAAGAGAGATGTACCACCAAGCGCGATCGAGCTTGTAAGGTGCATAAACTGTTGAGCCGCAATTGGAGCCAATGAAATAAACGCGAGAAATACAGCCCCGATTGTTGCCAATCTCTTAAGCAATGAAGACATGTACTTTTCAGTCTCACGACCTGGACGAACACTAGGAATGTAAGATCCATTCTTTTGAAGATTTTCAGCAGTTTTTTCAGGATTTACTTGGACAAATGTGTAGAAGAATGAGAATAAGATAATCAATATCGCGTAAGTAATCATTCCACTAGGTGTATTATACGAGAGTAGTCCTTGTAAGTGTGATAACCATGTAACCTTCGAGAAGAATGGAAGAATAGTACTAGGAATTGTTGTAATCGAGCTAGCAAAGATAACGGGAATAACACCAGCTGGATTTACTTTCAATGGAAGGTAAGAACTCGTTGGAGCCCCCTGAACCAATTTAGTATATTGAATTGGAATTTGATATTCTGCCTGTTGAACAAATGTCGTAAAGAAGACAATCGCCAAACCTACCACAATTAACAAAGCAACTATGATATATGAACGAGTCAATTCTCCTGAACGAACATTGACAAAGAAATCCTCGTAAATCGTTGAGAACATTTTTGGAATAGAAGCAATGATCCCTGAAAAGATAATCATTGACACACCATTACCAAAACCTTTATCTGTGATTTGTTCACCAAGCCATGTCACAATTATGCTACCAGCAGTTAGAATTGTCCCAATCAATAGGTAGGTTGAAACATTTGGTGTTTTAACCAATGAAATTGATGAGAGAGTATTAAAACTTGCTGTAATACCAATCGATTGAACAAAGGCTAAAACAAGAGTAATATAGCGAGTCGCTTGGTTCAATTTACGACGACCAACTTCCCCTTGTTTGCCCCACTCCACAAATTTCGGATAGATATCCATCTGCAAAAGTTGGACGATGATTGATGCTGTAATGTAAGGACTAACCCCCATCGAGAAGATTGAGAAGTTATTCATGGCATTACCAGACACCAAGTTAAGCATGTTCAAGAAAGGTAAATCACTTAATTGTTTCAAACTTTCCGCATTGATACCAGGAACTGTTACATGAGTCCCTACACGAAAAACGAAAATAATGAAGATTGTAAATAAAATCTTATTACGAACGTTTTTGACTTTCAATGCGTCTTTTAATAGTTTAAAGAACATAATGAGTTACCCCTCATTAGATGACTTCGATTGAACCACCTTTAGCAGTGATAGCTGCTTCAGCAGATTTTGAGAATTTAGCTGCTTTAACAGTCAATTTCTTAGTCAATTCGCCGTTACCAAGAACTTTAACGCCTGATTTTTCAGCACGAACGATTCCAGCTTCTTTAAGAACTGCTGGAGTTACTTCTGTACCATCTTCAAAGACGTTCAATTGATCAAGGTTTACAAGTGCATATTCTTTAGCGTTGATGTTAGTGAATCCGCGTTTTGGAAGACGACGGAACAATGGAGTTTGTCCACCTTCAAATCCTGGACGTACGCCACCACCGCTACGAGCTTTTTGACCTTTTTGACCACGGCCTGAAGTTTTACCGTTACCAGATGAAGTACCACGACCTACACGGTTGCGGACTTTACGAGAACCTTCAGCAGGTTTCAATTCATGAAGTTTCATTATTTTTTTCTCCTCTTTTTGTAAAATGCTAGCGCCTCTAACCAAGTAAGGTAGCTTGATTAGAAACTCGCCTATACATGAAGTTCAGTTTAAGTCGCAAGGTAACCCTCACGACTTAAATCAATTTTTATTTAACGTCTTCTACAGTTACCAAGTGAGATACTGCGTTGACCATACCACGGATAGCAGCGTTGTCTTCTTTAACAACTGAGCTATTCAATTTACCAAGTCCAAGAGCAACAACTGTTTTACGTTGTTCTGGTTTGCGTCCGATTGGAGACTTAGTCAAAGTAATTTTAATTTGAGCCATTGTTATCTCCTTTCTTATGCCAAGTCAGATACTGAGATGCCACGAAGAGCCGCAACTTCTTCAGCACGTTTAAGTTGTTTCAATCCTTCAACAGTCGCACGAACGATGTTGATTGGAGTGTTTGAACCGAGTGATTTAGATGTTACATCAGCAACACCAGCCAATTCGATGACGGCACGAACTGCACCACCAGCGGCAACCCCAGCCCCTTCAACAGCTGGTTTCAACAATACTTTCGCTCCACCAAATTCTGAACGAACTTCGTGAGGAATAGTTGTACCAACCATAGGAACTTCGATAAGGTTTTTCTTAGCTGCTTCAACTGCTTTACGGATAGCTTCTGGAACCTCTTGAGATTTACCAGTACCAAATCCTACGCGACCATTACGGTCACCAACAACAACAAGAGCAGCAAAACGCATGTTGCGTCCACCTTTTACAACTTTAGTAACACGGTTGATAGCAACTACGCGTTCTTCAAGTTCTACTGCATTATCTTTAAATGCCATTATTAAGTGTCCTCCCTATTAGAATTTCAATCCGTTTTCACGAGCTGAGTCAGCCAAAGCTTTAACACGTCCGTGATAGAGATATCCACCGCGGTCAAACACCACTTCAGAAATACCTTTAGCTACTGCGCGTTCAGCAACAAGTTTACCGACAACAACGGCTTGTTCTGTTTTAGTTCCTTTAGAAACTTCTTTATCAAGAGTTGATGCACTTGCGAGCGTTACACCCGCTACGTCATCAATAACTTGAGCGTAGATGCCTGTATTAGAACGGAAAATGTTCAAACGTGGGCGATCAGCAGTTCCAGAGAGTTTTCCGCGAACGCGACGGTGGCGTTTTTGGCGGAGTTTGTTTTTATCTGGTTTCGAAATCACAATTTTCACCTCTTAATTATAATGCTAGCTCATGAGAGCTTTTGGTAAAGAGACAATCCACAAAGAATTGCCATAAGGATAAAATCCTATTATTTACCAGTTTTACCTTCTTTACGACGTACGTATTCACCAACGTAACGGATACCTTTACCTTTGTAAGGTTCTGGTGAACGAAGGCTACGGATGTAAGCTGCTGTTTGACCAACAACTTCTTTGTTAATACCACTTACAACGATTGAAGTTGCAGATGGTACTTCAAAAGTAATACCCTCTGGAGCTTCAACCTCGTCTTGGTGAGATTTACCAACTGAAAGAACAAGTTTTGTTCCTTGGAGTTGCGCACGATATCCGACACCGCGCATTTCAAGTTCTTTTTTGAAACCTTCAGAAACACCAACAACCATGTTGTTCAAGTTTGCACGTGAAGTACCGTGGATTGTTTTGTTTTCTTTTGAGTCGTTTGGACGGTGAAGTGTAACTTCATTGCCTTCAACTTTGATTTCAATGTTTTTGTTAAACTCACGAGTGAGTTCGCCTTTAGGTCCTTTAACAGTAACAACGTTATCGTTGTTTGTTACTTCAACACCAGCAGGCAAAGTAATAACTTTATTACCAATACGTGACATAGTATTTAATTCTCCTGTTAGATTATCAAGCCACAAAGTGACTAGTTTTCACGGGGATGAGTTTCATAGAATATAATCAACGAAACTCGCACAAATCATTTGAGATAAGTGCTTAGTATCAGCTTCTTACCAAACGTAAGCGATAACTTCTCCACCAACGTTCTTTTGACGAGCTTCTTTATCAGTCAAAAGACCTTCTGAAGTAGAGATGATCGCGATTCCAAGTCCGTTAAGAACTTTAGGAACATCTTCACGTTTAGAGTAAACACGAAGACCTGGTTTAGAAATACGTTTCAAGTTAGTGATAACACGTTCACCGTTTTGTCCGTATTTCAAGAATACGCGGATGATACCTTGTTTGTCATCTTCGATAACTTCAACATTTTTTACGAAACCTTCACGTTTAAGGATTTCAGCGATACCTTTTTTAATGTTTGATGCAGGTACTTCAAGTACTTCGTGTTTAGCTTGGTTAGCGTTACGAATACGTGTCAAGAAATCTGCAATTGGGTCAGTCATAACCATTTTATATTTTCTCCTCTTACTAGTAGTTTGAATAATTCACTTGCTAGTTAATGATTGAGCTAGGCTCAGATTGTGTTAAATACATTCAAATTAGGTGAAACTAACTTAAATGTACCATGTTTTTACCAAGAAGCTTTGGTAACACCTGGAATTTGACCTTTGTAAGCCAATTCACGGAAGCAAACACGGCAAAGTTTAAATTTGCGATAAACTGAGTGTGGACGTCCACAACGTTCGCAACGAGTGTAAGCTTGCGTAGAGAACTTCGCAGGGCGTTTGTTCTTAGCAATCATTGATTTTTTAGCCAATTTATTTACCTCCTAGATTATTTTGCAAAAGGCATTCCAAGGCCTTTAAGCAATTCACGACCTTCTTCGTCAGTGTTAGCAGTAGTTACGATAACGATATCCATACCACGTACTTTATCAACATCGTCGAAGTTGATTTCTGGGAAGATAAGTTGTTCTTTAACACCAAGTGTGTAGTTACCACGTCCATCGAATGATTTAGTTGGAACACCATGGAAGTCACGAACACGTGGAAGTGATACTGATACCAATTTATCCAAGAATTCGTACATGCGTTCACCACGAAGGGTAACTTTAGCACCGATCGCTACACCTTCACGAAGACGGAAGCCAGCGATTGATTTCTTAGCTTTAGTAATCAATGGTTTTTGACCTGAAATAAGTGCCAACTCAGCAGCAGCTTTTTCAAGAGTTTTAGCGTTGTTTACAGCTTCACCAACACCCATGTTGATAACGATTTTATCAACTTTTGGCACAGCCATAACTGAAGAATAATTGAATTTTTCAGTCAAAGCTGGAATTACTTCGTTAGTGTATTTTTCTTTAAGACGGTTAGCCATTTAATACTTTCTCCTTTCCTTCGTGATTAGTCAAGCACTTCGCCTGATTTTTTGTTGTAACGAACTTTTTTGCCGTCAACAACTTTGTAACCTACACGTCCAGCTACACCGTTCTTGTCAAGAACTTGAACGTTTGAAGCGTGGATTGGTGCTTCTTTTTCCACAATAGCACCTTGAGGGTTTTCAGCTGATGGTTTTTGGTGTTTTTTGATGATTGCAACACCTTCAACAACAACTTTGTTTACTTTTGGAAGAGCTTTAAGAACTACTGCTTCAGTTCCTTTGTCTTTACCAGCAATAACGCGAACTTTATCGCCTTTTTTTACAAACATTTGAGTATTTCTCCTATTATTTCTTACGCCCTAATGGGCACCCTGAACATTTCAGGGGACTAAGTTTGTGTTAATTCAGATTAAAGTACTTCTGGCGCCAAAGATACGATACGCATGTATCCACCTTCACGCAATTCACGTGCAACAGGGCCAAAGATACGAGTTCCACGAGGAGTTTTGTCATCGCGGATGATTACTGCAGCGTTGTCATCAAACTTGATGTATGAACCGTCTGGACGGCGAGCACCAGTTTTTGTACGAACGATAACAGCTTTAACAACATCACCTTTTTTAACAGCTCCACCTGGTGTAGCTTGTTTAACAGTTGCAACGATAACGTCGCCGATGTTAGCGAATTTACGTCCTGAACCACCAAGAACTTTGATAGTCAAGATTTCACGAGCACCGCTATTATCAGCAACTTTTAAGCGACTTTCTTGTTGAATCATTTCAATTGTCTCCTTTTAGTTTTATTAGATAATAACAGCTTCTTCCACAACTTCTACAAGACGGAAGCGTTTTGTAGCTGAAAGTGGGCGAGTTTCCATGATACGAACGATATCGCCTTCTTTAGCAACGTTGTTTTCATCATGTGCTTTGTATTTTTTAGAATAGTTGATACGTTTACCATAGACTGGGTGGTTACGTTTAGTTTCAACTACAACTGTGATTGTTTTATCCATCTTGTCAGATACTACGCGTCCAACAAGGGTTTTACGTTGATTACGTTCCATTATTAGAATTGCTCCTTTCCCAATCTATTATTTGATTTCAGATTGCACAGTTTTAACACGTGCAATTTGTTTTTTCACTTCGTTCAAACGGGCAGTTTGATCAAGTTGACCTGCTGCAGCTTGGAAACGAAGGTCGAAAAGTTCTTTCTTAAGTTCGTTTTCTTTTTTAGCAAGCTCTTCTTGAGACAAGCCACGAAGCTCAGCAACAAACTTTTTGATTTCTTCAAGTTTCATGTCTTCTCCTTATTCTGCTTCACGTTTCACGAATTTACATTTAACTGGCAATTTGTGGCTAGCAAGACGAAGCGCTTCACGTGCAACTTCTTCAGAAACACCTGCGATTTCGAACATTACTTTACCACGTTTAACTGGTGCTACCCAACCTTCAGGTGCCCCTTTACCAGAACCCATACGTACACCGATAGCTTTAGCAGTGTATGATTTGTGTGGGAAGATCTTAATCCAAACCTTACCACCACGTTTCATGTAACGAGTCATGGCAATACGAGCAGCCTCGATTTGACGGTTTGTAATCCAGTGGCTAGTTGTAGCTTGAAGACCGTATTCACCGAATGATACTTCTTTACCACCTTTAGCCTCACCGCGCATTTTTCCACGGAATTCACGACGGTGTTTAACACGTTTAGGTACTAACATTTGTTATTTGCCTCCTTTAGTGTTTTTACGAGCTGGAAGAACTTCTCCACGGTAGATCCAAACTTTAACACCAAGTTTACCGTAAGTTGTGTCAGCTTCTTCCCAAGCGTAATCGATATCAGCGCGAAGTGTGTGAAGTGGAACTGTACCTTCAGAGTATCCTTCTGCACGGGCGATATCTGCACCGTTCAAACGACCTGATACTTGAGTTTTGATTCCTTTAGCTCCAGCACGCATTGCACGTTGGATAGCTTGTTTTTGTGCACGACGGAAAGCAACACGTTGCTCAAGTTGGCGAGCAATTGTTTCACCAACAAGGTGAGCGTCCAAATCAGGTTTCTTGATTTCAACGATGTTGATGTGTACTTGTTTTCCAGTCAATTTGTTAAGTTGAGCGCGAAGAGCGTCAACGTTTGATCCACCTTTACCGATAACCATACCTGGTTTTGCAGTGTGAAGTGAAACAATAACTTTGTTTACAGCACGTTCGATTTCAATAGTTGAAACTGAAGCGTCTGCAAGTTCTTTTTGAATGAATTTGCGGATTGCCAAATCTTCGTGAAGGTAATCTGCGTATTCTTTTTCAGCATACCATTTCGCATCCCAGTCACGGATGATCCCGACACGCATACCAATTGGATGTACTTTTTGACCCACGAGTTTACCTCCTTATTTTTCTGACACAACTACTGTTACGTGAGTTGTGCGTTTGTTGATTGGTGAAGCTGAACCTTTCGCACGTGGACGGAAACGTTTCATTGTTGGTCCTTCGTTTGCGAATGTTTCAGATACTACCAAGTTAGCTTTTTCCAAACCAAAGTTGTTTTCTGCGTTAGCGATAGCAGAGTTAAGAGTTTTCTCAACAATGCGAGCTGCTTTGTTTGGAGTGAATTTCAAGATTGCGATTGCATCAGCAACGTTCTTACCACGGATAAGATCAAGAACAAGACGTGTTTTACGAGGTGAAACACGCACTGTACGAGCCATTGCTTTAGCTGAAGTAATTTCTGCCATTGTGTCCTCCTCCTATTAACGACGTGTTTTCTTATCGTCAGCTGCGTGACCTTTGTAAGTACGAGTTGGTGCAAATTCACCAAGTTTGTGACCTACCATGTCTTCTTGGATGTAAACAGGAACGTGTTTACGTCCATCATAAACTGCGATAGTGTATCCGATGAAACTTGGGAAAATCGTTGAACGACGTGACCAAGTTTTAATTACTTTTTTCTTTTCGTCATTTGCTTGAGCTTCAACTTTTTTCATCAAATGCTCATCGACGAAAGGTCCTTTTTTAAGACTACGTCCCATTTTGTAGTTTTCTCCTTTAAATTGAATGTACCACAGCGGCTTGCACTAAGAAATGCTACCGAGTTGGCGGATGTTATGTGCTAAGCGACTAAATTATTTTTCGTTACGACGACGAACGATAAGTTTGTCAGATTTAGCTTTCTTGTTACGAGTTTTAAGACCAAGCGCAGGTTTACCCCATGGAGTAGATGGCGCTTTACGTCCAACTGGTGCTTTACCTTCACCACCACCGTGTGGGTGGTCGTTAGGGTTCATTACAGAACCACGAACTGTTGGGCGAATACCCTTCCAGCGATTACGGCCGGCTTTACCAAGGTTGATAAGTGATTGTTGTTCGTTACCTACAGTACCGATAGTTGCACGACATGTACCAAGAACCATACGAACTTCACCTGATTGAAGACGAACAAGTACGTATTTACCTTCTTGACCCAAAACTTGAGCAGAAGCACCAGCGGCACGGATAAGTTCAGCACCTTTACCTGGTTGAAGCTCGATGTTGTGGATAACTGTACCAACTGGGATGTTTGCAAGTGGAAGAGCGTTACCAATCTTGATATCCGCATCTGGACCTGAAACGATACGTTGACCTACTTCAAGACCTTTAGGTGCGATGATGTAAGCTTTAACCCCGTCAGTGTAGTGTACAAGAGCGATGTTTGCAGTACGGTTTGGATCATACTCAATTGTTTTAACAACTGCTTCAACGCCATCTTTGTTACGTTTGAAGTCAATCAAACGGTAGTGACGTTTGTGTCCGCCACCTTGGTGACGTACAGTGATACGACCGTTGTTGTTACGACCAGCTTTGTTCTTAAGAGAAACAAGCAATGATTTTTCAGGAGTGCTTGTAGTGATTTCTGCGAAATCCAAAGAAGTCATGTTACGACGGCCATTTGTCGTTGGTTTATAAACTTTAATACCCACGTTAATTTCTCCTTTGATTATTCAGCTTCAGCTGCAAACAACTCGATTGCTTTAGAATCAGCTGTAAGAGTGATGATAGCTTTTTTAGTTTTTGAAGTGAAACCAGTGTAACGTCCAACACGTTTTTGTTTTGGTTTAACAGTTACAGTGTTCACGCTAGCAACTTTAACACCTTCAAATGCAGCTTCAACTGCTTGTTTGATCAAGAGTTTGTGTGCACGTGTATCAACTTCGAAAGTGTATTTTCCTGCTTCAAGAGCAATCATAGATTTCTCAGTGATAACAGGTTTTTTGATTACGTCATACAAATTCATTATGCAAGAACCTCCTCGATTGATGAGATAGCTTCTTTAGTAACAAGAAGTTTATCTGCGTTTACGATGTCAAGTACACTTGCAGTTGCAGGAGTTGCAACAGTTACGTTTGCAAGGTTACGTGCTGAAAGTTCAGCAAATTTGTTTCCTTCTTCAACGATAACAAGTACTTTAGAATCGATGCTAAGAGCTGAAAGAACGTTTGCGAATTCAACAGTTTTTGGAGCTGCAAATGAAAGAGCTTCAACTGCTACAAATTTATCTTCTGCAACTTTAGCTGAGTAAACAGATTTCAATGCAAGGCGACGAACTTTTTGTGGAAGTTTGTATCCGTATGAACGTGGAGTTGGTCCGAAGACAACACCACCACCACGCCATTGTGGTGAGCGGATAGAACCTTGACGAGCACGTCCAGTTCCTTTTTGACGCCATGGTTTACGTCCACCACCTGATACTGCTGAACGGTTTTTAACCGCGTGAGTACCTTGGCGAAGGCTAGCACGTTGGCTGATTACGACATCAAATACTACTGATTCGTTTGGTTCGATACCGAAGATAGCGTCGTTAAGTTCAACTGTGCTAACTTCTTTACCAGTTTGGTCAAATAGTTTTACGTTTGCCATTTTTAACTGATTTCTCCTTTCTTATTATTTAGCAGCTTTAACTGCTGATTTGATAGTGATAAGAGATTTCTTAGCACCTGGTACGTTACCTTTGATAAGGATAACGTTTTTCTCTGGGATAACTTGTACAACTTCAAGGTTTTGAATTGTCACACGGTTGCCACCCATACGTCCTGCCAAGTGTTTGTTTTTGAAAACACGGTTAGGCGCAACAGGTCCCATTGAACCTGGACGACGGTGGTAACGAGAACCGTGAGCCATAGGTCCGCGTGATTGACCGTGGCGTTTGATAACACCTTGGAAACCTTTACCTTTTGAAGTACCAGTTACGTCAACAACATCTCCAGCTTCGAATGTGTCAACAGTGATTTCTGATCCAACTTCCAAGCCTTCAATGTTTTTGAATTCACGAATGAAGCGCTTAGGAGCTGTGTTAGCTTTCGCTACGTGGCCTTTGGCAGGTTTGTTGCTCAATACTTCGCGTTTGTCGTCAAAACCAACTTGAACTGCTTCGTAACCGTCTGTTTCAACAGTTTTAACTTGAAGCACAACGTTTGGAGTAGCTTCGATGACAGTAACAGGGATAAATTCACCTGCTTCAGTGAAGATTTGAGTCATTCCCACTTTTTTCCCTAAGATTCCTTTTGTCATGAGAAAATATTTCCTTTACTTTATTGTTTTTTCAAAAAGTTTTTTATGAGCGTTTTTTATGCTCAAAAAAGTTTTTAACGAGCGTTTTTTATGCTCAATGAATCAAGCTTTAAATTAAAGTTTGATTTCTACGTTCACACCACTTGGAAGATCAAGTTTCATCAAAGCGTCAACTGTTTTTTGAGTTGGGTTGATGATGTCGATAAGACGTTTGTGTGTACGCATTTCAAATTGTTCGCGAGAATCTTTATATTTGTGAGTCGCACGAATAATTGTGTAGAGACTACGTTCAGTTGGAAGTGGAACTGGCCCAGCAACTGTCGCACCTGTGCGAGTTGCAGTTTCTACGATTTTTTCAGCCGCTGTATCAAGCGTACGGTGTTCGTAAGCTTTCAAACGGATACGAATTTTTTTGTTTGCCATTTTTTCTCCTCTTTCGTCTATTTAAGATAATAGGCTAGCTCCTCAAGAAAACCAACACGGATTGCGTGGCAGTGCAACCAGGCGTGTCGCAACCTCTTGTATCATAGCTAAGCGCTGTATTTACAGCACCATAATATAATAACAAAAGAACCTACTCATTGCAAGGGATTTTTTTAGTTTTTTTCTTTTTCTTTATTTTATTTTTTGCCTAAACAAAAAAATCCATCTTCGATGGATTTTTTATCAACTTTCTTGAGTGTAGTCGTACCCCATATGTTCATAGGCTTTAACCGTTGCAACACGACCTGTTCGTGTACGCATAATGAATCCTTTTTGAATTAGGTAGGGTTCATACATATCTTCTACCGTTTCTCGCTCTTCTGCAATATTCACCGACAAGGTACCTAGACCAACCGGTCCCCCACCATACATTTCAATCATGGTGCGGAGAATTTTTTGGTCGACATAATCTAGTCCTTCATGGTCCACATCCAACATAGTCAACGCCTTGTCTGCAATCTTATCATCAATGATGCCATCACCCATAATTTGTGCATAGTCTCTCACGCGCTTAAGTAGGCGGTTAGCAATACGAGGCGTCCCACGGCTACGACGTGCTAGCTCTAGAGCAGCTTCAGGTGTTATAGTCATGTCAAAGATTTCTGAAGTACGTTCAATAATTTCCTTCAAATCTGGTAGCTCATAATATTCCATATGACCATTAATCCCAAAGCGAGCCCTCAATGGATTTGACAACATACCTGCTCGAGTAGTTGCACCTACTAATGTGAAAGGTGGTAACTCTAGATGGACACTACGACTTGTTTCGCCTGCACCAATCATGATATCAATGTAGTAATCTTCCATAGCACTATAAAGAACTTCTTCCACTGCCATAGGCATCCGGTGAATCTCATCAATAAATAAGATATCACCTGGCTCCAAGTCATTGAGTATGGCAACTAAATCACCAGCCTTTTCAATTGCTGGCCCAGACGTCTGCTTTAAATTAACGCCCATCTCATTAGCTATCACAAAAGCCATGGTTGTTTTCCCCAAACCTGGAGGACCAAACAAAAGAGTATGATCTAGTGCTTCATCACGAAGTTTAGCTGCCTCTATAAAAATCTTTAATTGGTCTTTAACCTTATCTTGACCAATATATTCCTTAAAGTACTGAGGACGAAGGGTACGCTCAACATACTCTTCATCTCCTAGTAAATCATTATCTAATATTCTTGCCATAGGCTTATTTTAGCACAAAACAAAAAATGCAGTCAAAATTTGTCCATAAAAAAGAAGACAAGACTTGTCTTCTCTCTTAATTATTTCTTACCACCCTTAACTGGTGCCTTATCAGCTTTCTCTATAGCTTCTTTAATTGTCTTAGTATAGAGTTTAGCGCCACGGTTAATTGAGTCGCTATCAGATCCAAAGTGAACCCCATCTGTACCATTCCAGATAGAAATATTTTCTTTAGCCACTTGATACCAGTCAGCAACTGTCACAAAGTCATATTTCTCCGCCATCTCTAACTCATACTTACGTAACTGAAGCAAAGATTGAGCCTCGTTACCAGATTTACTTCCATTATATGGTGTTACAAAGATAATATGGTGACCCTTAGGTAAATTCTTGATGATTTTATTAATAACGCCTTTATAGTCGTCAATCTCATTAACACCACCAGCAATGACAACATCCTTAGCAAGAGCATTACTATCCGCGTAATCTTTAAGCAAATCGTTGATTGTTGATAGGTTACGACTGACTACTGCATCTATAGCGACATTATCAATACTTGATTCCAGCTGATCTTTTGATCTAAGAGCTACGGAGTCCCCTAAAACTGTCACTCCCTTATTCACACCAAATGAAGTAGCCTGACTGTTCTCCGCATTTGTACGCGTTAATTTCATTTTAGTCTGAGCTTGCGACAACCCATTAGCTTCTAAATCTTTCTCAAAGTTCCCTACAGCCGGCGCAAAGAGAGAAATAAGCACTGTAATTAAGGTAAGACCACTAAATACATAAAGCACAATATGTCGGTACGGCGTCAAGTCTAAGTCTATTCCAAAGAGACTGGCCTTTCTTCCTGCAATAAATGGCTCTATTATATAGTAGGAAAGTGTCGCAAAAACAATTGACAGAATCGTTGTCAGAATGACTGCAATAATATTATTGGTCAATTGACTAAAGATAATATATAGTGGCCAGTGAAAAAGATAGACACTATAGCTGATTTCTGCCAGATAACTAATAAGAGCAGGCTCTGATTTTCCAGGCAATTTCTCATGGAGGACACGGGCAGAGTAAATCATAACAGCCGTGAACAAACTAGCCAAAACAAAACCAAATAGGTAGGTGATGCGTTCCTCAAAATGAAGGACTAAGCCCAACAATACGAGCAAGGCAAAACTTCCTGCCATATAAAGGACTGTCTTTTTCAGAGTCCAAAGACGTATATTTTTCTTGAACCTAGCGGTCGTTTCATACACACCTGAAAGTGTCGCAAAGAGAGAACCTAGGAAGAATGGATAGGCATGCGTAATTGATGAGAAATATAAGCGAGAAAAACTATCAACAAAGAAAGCACTAATAAACATTGATAGGAAGCTCACCATAAAGCAGGCAAGAGATACCATAAAGACTAGGCCTCTAAATTGATTTTGGTGTTTGACACGCTTAGCTAGGAACCAAAGCAAGGCACCCCAAAGAATATAATAGTGAACCTCAATAGCCAGACTCCATGTATGGAGGTAAATATGCTGGTTAAACTGGTTCTCGTAATTTCCTCCAGTCAGAATCTCATAATAGTTAGTTACAAAACCGATAACAGAGGTAATTTGACGTCCAATACCTGCAATAAAATCATTTCGAACCAAGAGTGCCAAAGGGGTACAGATAAGCACCATCAACACAAGTGGCGGTACTATCCGGTAGAAGCGTCGTCGCATAAAACCAAGGTAATCAATGCGATGCGTCCGAGATACCTCATCGATCAAAAGCGCTGTAATCAAATACCCTGAGAAGGTAAAGAAGACATCAACACCGATGAAGCCCCCAGGAAGAACACTTGGGAAGAAATGATAGATCAGAACCAAAAATAGTCCTGTCACACGAATATAAGAAAACCAGTTAATTCTCATCCTTTAAAAATCCCCTGTTTAAATTTCCCTTTGTAGGTAACCTTATTTTCAGTAGTCAATTTTCCTTGGCCATCGGCTTGGCCAGACTTGAACTCACCTTGATAAATCCAACCCTCATGAGATTTGAAGGTTCCTTGACCATTAAAGGAACCATTCTTAAATTCTCCTGTGTAGGTATCACCATTGTCATAGGTCAAAGTTCCTTGACCATTCAAACGGTGGTTCTGCATCTGACCTTTATAGGTAATCTTAGTCCCATCAATCTTGATAGAATGTTGCGTTTTTATAGTCACCAAAAACAAGGACAGGGCACATAAAATAATAACCCCTACTGTGATACGCTCAAATTGATTTCGGTCAATATCAATATTTTTAAAATCAAAATCCTTTAGTTGTTTAAAATTCATTGTCTATCCTTAATCCACTGTAACCAATCTCGACAACCTGCAGTTACCAATTTGTATGTTTCTTCAAAGTCACCTGTATACCATGGGTCCGGAACTCCACCAGGTCTGAAAAGCTTGATTTTATCGTCATAACGCCCTGCAGATATCTGTAGAAGATCCTCAACATTTGACTCATCCATTCCCACAACTAAATCAAAGAACTCAAAATCGGCCTGACTAATCTGTTGTGAGCCCTTGGAAGAGTCAAAAGAAATAGCATATTTCCTTAAAATCTTTTGGGTTCCTTGATGAACTGGATTTCCATGCTCCCATGAAGATGTCGCGCGACTTTCGATATGCAAAGACTTTTCTTGGTCCAGCTCTTTCATCACAAATTCTGCCATTGGGCTACGACAAATATTCCCCAGACAAACAAATACAATCTTATTCATTATTCACCTCTTGCCCCAAACTATTAAAAGATCTGCTCACTTATTTTCTTCGTCAAAATTATGAACACACTTTTAAATCATGAAAGTAGGTTCTCATTAATTTTCATTTAATCAATCCATATTATACCGAAAAACTAATCAAATAGAAAGGTTTCTTTCCTAATCATATCGAAAAATTAGTAACCTTTTTTAACAGTTGCAATATTCCTATTAATCTATATATTTAAGGCGTGAGAAAAGAGAACCTAGTTTCCTAGATTCTCTTTTTGTTGGCTTTAGATATTTGACCAAACACTTTCAAGGATGTTTGTTTGTTCACGTCCTGGTCCTACAGAGAAAGTAGAGATACGTACACCTACCAATTCACCAACACGACGAACATAATTACGAGCATTTTCAGGAAGCTCATCTAAACTACGGCAACCTGTGATGTCTTCTTCCCAACCTGGCAATTCTTCATAGATTGGTTTGCAACGTTTCAGTTGCTCAAGACTAGCTGGGTAGTGATCAATACGCTCACCATCAAGGTCATAAGCTACACAAATTTTTACAGTGTCAAGACCTGAGAGAACATCGATACAGTTCAAGCTGAGGTTTGTGATACCTGATACACGACGGCTATGGCGCATCACCACTGAGTCAAACCATCCTACACGACGTGGACGTCCAGTTGTTGTTCCATATTCATGACCAACTTCACGGATGCGTTCACCCACTTCATCAAATAACTCAGTTGGGAAAGGACCATCACCAACACGACTCGTATAGGCCTTACATACACCAACTACCTTATTAATTTTAGATGGACCAACACCAGAACCGATTGTAACACCACCCGCAACTGGGTTTGATGACGTTACAAATGGGTAAGTACCTTGGTCAATATCAAGCATAACCCCTTGAGCTCCTTCAAAGAGGACACGTTTACCTGCATCAAGAGCATCAT
The DNA here is from genome assembly GCF_052384325.1 of Streptococcus sp. cx1. NCBI lineage: Bacteria > Bacillati > Bacillota > Bacilli > Lactobacillales > Streptococcaceae > Streptococcus > Streptococcus sp. cx1. The sequence goes on from NZ_JBQSUN010000005.1 coordinate 112,001, forward strand.
TCAAGATAACGGATGTATCTGTGACATATTGCTTAATTTGTTGTCCGTAAGCGTAGTATTCTTCAAAAATCTCATCGAATGATAATTCTTCAGCTTCATACATCTTACTGAAAAGACGGTTTTTCTCAGCTAAGTTCGTTTTCAAACGATCAGCAAAAATTTCTTTGTCCAAAAGGTCTGCAATACGGATACCTACACGCGCAGCCTTATCCATATAGGCAGGACCAATACCTTTGTTAGTTGTACCAATCTTATTGTCACCTTTGGCGGCTTCTTGCAGTTGATCAAGTTTAATATGGTACGGCAAAATAACGTGTGCGCGGTCAGAAATACGAAGGCTCTCTGTTGACACACCTTCTGCATGAAGATATTCCAACTCTTTGACAAGTGATTTAGGATTGACCACTACACCGTTCCCGATAACAGAGATTTTCTCTGGGAAGAAAATACCTGATGGAATCAAGTGCAATTTAAATTTCTTACCATCGATAACAATCGTGTGACCTGCATTGTCTCCACCTTGATAACGTGCGATCACTTCGGCATCTTGACTTAGGAAATCTGTAATTTTCCCTTTACCTTCATCACCCCACTGGGTACCCACAACAACTACTGATGTCATATTATTTTGATAACGGACAGCTCCACCTTTACGAGGCTGTCCCCACCTTTCTTGAAAAACTTCACGGTGGGAATTTCACCCACAAGTTTTGCGTTACAGTTTATTATAGCAGAAAAAAGTCTATTTGTTCAACGTTGAAAGCACTTCTTACAAAATATTCTGACAGTTATAGCTAAGATTGCAACTAGTTATTTACTATATCTTTTTAACCTTGCTTCTTATGTATAACTATCAGCTATTTAACCTGCTTCATATAATCATTTAACTGCCTTTGATTCTTTAAAATAATTGTCTTGTCAGAATAATTTTTAACAACTGCATTATATCGCTCTACATATTTTTTAGAACGTCCGTCTAATAAAATCCATTTCACAAATGCAAAATCAAATTTTTCATTACAGCCTTCTGCCATGCTAGGACGTGTCTTTCCCCTATATGTTAAATAACGCCTAAATGCCCGATAGAGGCAATTAACTCTGTTAAAGTTGAAATAGACAATACAGTCAGCTTCTCTCATACGTTCTTCATAAAGACAGGCCGAGTAATTCCCTTCAATAATCCAATCACTTTGTAGCATAAATGTTGATATATTGCCGGTCATTTCATCAACTGTTCGCTCTTGCCAATTTGATGTGAAATGAATTTTATCTAAATGAAGTACCTCACAATTGTAGTGTTGACCTAAAAAATTTGCCAAAGTCGACTTTCCAGAACCACTATAGCCAATGATTGCAATTTTCAACTCATGTCTCCTTTTTCATTTCTGTTTCTTGACTATTATCATAACACAAAGCATATATTTAGAAGAAATTATCATTGGGAACAACTCTCGTTTAGACAAACAAGCATGTAAAGTTCTGTTTAAAGTGAGTTCTTTCTTAGAAAAATAAAAAAGAGACTTATAAGCAAGTCTCTTTCCGATATTAAGATACCCCCTACATGAATTTGTAAGAACTTTTCATATTGAAAATAAACAAAAATGTTGAAATATAGCTGATTTTAGGGAAATACTTTTAGGTGTTTTCAATGTCAGGATTTAAAAATGGGGCAAAAGTGGGGCAAAAACGAATGACTCACATTTGGTTTGAAAATCTATAATACCTAATGATTATGCCATACTAGATATATAGTGTTGTTATAAATAAATGTCAGTGCGAGTTCAAATCGGAGGATAAAATGGAAAAACAAATTAATGAAAAAAAAGCCTTGGTTCCCAAAGCTTTTTTATGTTATAAACTCATTAAAAGAACCCCCAGTTAGATTTGGAATATTTTTTATTCTGTGTCACATAAAAATAAATAAAATGAATGGCTATAGCTAGAGCGAAGATGGTTGCAATACTCAGCACTATTGTAGGATTCGAAGCGAAAACCAAAGAGAGAATCAAGGCAGCCAGATAGAGTGTCGCTTGAGCACAGTAGTAACTTCTCGAATAGCGAAGATAGTTTTTGTTATAGGGCCCATTTGCTAGGACAGCAGCTTGGAAGAGGCCAATTCCGATATAAAAGAAGCTGATTGCAACGAGAAGATTAGCCTCAGGATTCAGAAGAAAACCCATCGAAACTGTCATCAACATAAGCCCAATGAAAATAGGATAGTGACTATAAATTATAAATAATCCCTTTTGATTGGATCCTTCGTCAATAGCATGGTCAAATTCACCAAAATAAAACAAGAACAGAGAAAGCATGATAACGAAATTAAGAACCGAATATATCGAGAAATTCTCAACTGTAAAGAAGTTAACTAGCCCAATAACCATCTCTCCAAACGTAATAATGACAAGAAGGGAGACGCGCTCGATTAAATGGGGAAGATTTACTTGGAAATGCTCATCTTTAGTAATCAAGAAAATTGGCACAATAAATGTTAGCAGAATACTAGCAATAAAGATATAGACTCCAACGTAAATAGGAAAAAGAGCTGCCAGATAGACTCCTAAGCTTTGTAGACCTGTCAACCATAGAAAACCTTTGATACTTTCCCGATCAGCACTATCGGTTGATCCTCTAAAAAACTGAACCAAATATTGAAAAAATAAGGTAAGGGTTAATGTGCCAACAGCCCAACAGGTATGATAGTACCATTGTTGCCAATTGTATCCAATCATATTGGATATAAAGAGCATAAGTCCCATGTTGATAAACATGATTACCATGTTAAATAACGAGTTTGTTCCATAGCGATTGGTATAAATGGTTTGAATCATCCAGGAATTGATGATAACCATGACAGAGATGAAGAAATCAAGTAAAGAGTCCCAAGCCAAAACACCGTTATGAATAGGGTGAATTAAAGCAGTTGCTTTTGAAATTGCAAAAACAAACACTAGGTCATAAAATAGTTCTGAAAATTCTACACGTTTATGCTTAATAAGAGTTGCCATCTTAAGACCTTTCTATTCTAGAAGTACAATTTATTATAACAGAAAATGGTAATGAGAGAAAAGGAGATGCTTAAATAACTTCATGTGACGCGAATTGTCAAAACCTTGGAGCACATTTACCTCATGTACCAACTCACAGGCAGAGTGTTTGATGATTGATAATGAAGAATAAGATTTTACAATAGAAAAGCGAGGATATCCTCGCTTTTTTTATTTAATCTAATAGCTCCTTATTTTCAATTAAGAGCTCTAGTGGAGATTTATCTCTTGCTTCAATAAAACCAGGTTCATATTGGGTATGAAGTGTTCTTTTCTGAGAAGTTGGATCAATATACAACTCTTTTCCATCTTCTGTGTATAGTTGGTTGCCTCTTGTTAGGTAAAGTAAATCCTCTAAGTACTGTCCATCAGTATGTAGGAAATGCTCGATGTATTTGACAGCTTTTAAGATTTCACTTACTTTATCAGAGTATTCATTAGATTCAAGAACACTCTTTTCTAACTCAATCTCTTTACTCGTTCCAAAGAGTTGGGTTGGAGTTGCATTAAAATATTCTGCTATCTTATCCAAATTTGCAAAGGTAGGATAGCTTTTTTGTTTTTCGTAATCAGAGATGGACTGTTTACCGATTCCTAATTACCTCAGTCTCTTCAGTCTGTTAATTTTTTTTCGAAAATTTCTCTTTAATATTAGCTTTCAATTTATCAAATTTTTCACGACGAGCTTCTTTTTTATCCGCAATTAAGCGAGCTTTAGCTTGATGCTCTAAATCTTCTTGAATTTTGAGAGCTGACTCTATTTCTGCCGCAACAGTAGCGACATCCCACCTAGCAATGTGAACCTGATACTTTTCAAAAATAGAATTTAAAACAGATTCATCATTTTCTTGTACAAGTGCAATAATAGCTACTTCGCCATTTGTCAACTTATTACTAACGGTTGTAATTAATACCGAATTGGCCAATTCTTTGTCTGAACCAACGGAGGCGCCAATTGCTCCACCAGCAGCAAAACCAAAGAGAACACCTAGTGGTCCACCTAAAATTCCGATTAAACTACCAATTAATCCGCCTTCGAAATAATCATCTCCTAGGGAATCCATCAAATCAAAGCTATCTTTGACGTTAACAACACCATTTTCAGCTTTTACAATTGAAGCCTGAGCTAATTTTGTATTTTCAGTTTGACCAAACTGTTTTAATTCTGAAAAGGCCTGAAAGGCTTCACTTTCAATATCAAAAATTGAGACAACAACATTTTCCATGGGCTTACACTCCTTTATTACTTTATAGAGATAGAATAAAATCTCCTATATTTAGTAGTACAAAATACTGCTACACAAGGTGAATTATAGCATACAATAATCTTTTATGTAATATACAATATTTTACAAAGAGATTGAGGTTTTATTACAAAACTTATATTCTATAAATTAGACAACTTTAAAATTTTGATTAAAAAAAGATTTGGATAGAGCTGTTGGTAGACTTAGGAAATTTTAAGAACATGCATTAGTTAAACTCAAAATACAAGAAAAGCCTAAAAAGACTATACTGTAAGTGACAAAACAAAACAGGAGGATAGTCCAAATGAGCCACTTACATTAGTCCTGTGAAATACAGAACTAAATCCTTCACTTAAATTACTTGTCTAACTTTTTGGGATCAGTACAAACAGTGCTTTTTTTGTTGAAATCGCAAAGAATCTAAGCTTTCTTTTTGCAGATAACATTCGCTCTTTTATTTTCGGTATGATTGAGTCGATGCCCCGTTCTCGACCGGTTATTATTGCAACTTATCGAATGCTAGAGCACTATGCCATCACTTTTTGGAAGAATACTTGGAGCAATTCTACGCAGAATGGAATGCGAAAAAGTGATAATTAAAGAGACGAAAAAGCTGAGAATATGATTTCCCAGCTTTTTTGAATGCGATAGAAATAGCAACTAGACTATTTACGAAAGGCCTCAATAATGTAGGTGAAGCCAGTAACTAAAAATGAAAAGGCAATGACATAAACGACAAAGACACCTGTAGCCACTGGATTGAACAGAATCACTAGACCTAGTAAAAATTCAAGCAAGGCTACCCACATGATATTGCTACCAATAATAGGGAAAATCAATCTTAGACGATTGCCTTTAAAGAAAGCAATAATGGCTTCTACAATTAACCAAATTCCTACAATGGTCGGAATGACGACCGGCAGGGTCACAAAGCCATAAGCAACGAGGTAAAGAGCTAAGAGAAGACTAACAAATCCTTGGAAAAGATAAACAGGTGAGCGAAGCTCTTTTGGTGCAGAGAAATAGCCTAAAATAGCTGCTATAGAAGAAACCAGTAAACCAAATGAAATCCACCAGCTGTAAGCAACAAGATTAGCTACTGGGTTTGTAAATAGGAAAAGTCCTAAAAGGACAAAAACAACTCCTGCAAGGAATAGCAGTAAACGATTAGAAAATTTCATTTCAATACCCTCTATATAGTATAGTATAGTTTGCTAATAAAACTATTGTACTTATTTTTATAGAAAATGTCAATAAAATAAATAAACAATTTGGAAGTTTCAGTCTGACTTACAAAAAGAAAAGGAGTTTTCACTCCTTTTCACAGATTGAAGACAAAGTCCTTATAAAAGTGTCTTCTAAAGATTTTAACTTCAATCTGAAGCGAGGTTATCCTCGCTTTTTCTATTTATCAAACAATTCCTTATTTTCAATTAAGAGTTCTAGTGGAGATTTATCCCTTGCTACAATAAAACCAGGTTCATATTGGTTATGAAGTGTTCTTTTCTGAGAAGTTGGATCAATATACAACTCATCTCCATCTTCTGTGTATAGTTGGTTGCCTCTTGTTAAGTAAAGTAAATCCTCTAAGTACTGTCCATCAGTTTCTAGAAAATCTTCGATGTATTTGACAGCTTTTAAAATCTCACTTACTTTATCAGAGTATTCATTAGATTCAAGAACACTCTTTTCTAACTCAATCTCTTTACTCGTTCCAAAGAGTTGGGTTGGAGTTGCATTAAAATATTCTGCTATCTTATCCAAATTTGCAAAGGTAGGATAGCTTTTTTGTTTTTCGTAATCAGAGATGGACTGTTTACCAATTCCTAAATCTTCAGCTAGTTGAGTTTGACTTACTCCTTTTTCTATGCGTAGGCGTGCCAAATTGGGTCCAAAATTTTGAATAATAAAGGTCATGGAAAACTCCTATTCTTTTATTTTTAACTTATTTTATCACCTATAAACTTACAAATCAAGTTTTTAGTTGACTATTTAAAATATTTTTTATAAAATATATTTATAACTTATAAATAAGTTATAAATAATACAAAAAATAGCTCGTAAGTTTAGGGACAGTGAGTGAGGAGGAAGTTGAGGATGAGACGATGACTTATGACTATTCGAAGCCTTAGAGCTAGAAATTGTGTGGACAAGGACAAGGGCGAGCCTGACGGGAAGTCAGGCGAAGTCCCGAAGACTGCCGTCCAGACAATTTCTAGCCAAGCAAAAGTTGGCTATTCTAACAGCCAGCAAAAAGGTACACTTAGGACAACGTCCAAAGAACGACGGAACGAGCAAACGTTGATTTGACGGTGTTTCTGAGACCTAAAAAATCTAAAAGAAGGGGGGACAATTTTGTTGGTTTCTTTACAAGATTTAAGAAGCATTCAAGAACGATGTGATGTAGGAGAATTAGTACAGCGACTAGATGTCAGTATTGATAGATTAACGGTTATCTGGGATACAGACACTGGTTCCCTAAGACGAATTTTCAAAAATCTGAAACAGGCAATAAGTACAAGAGTTGACGCATTTGAAATACATGATAACGTGCGAGATGATGTCTTTGCTTTAGCTAAGGATCTTAATGAGTATGATTCAATCAATATTATATTTTTTCAATTATCCACTTATGGAGGTGAACAATTGATTCGGATTGATTTCAATCCTAACACTTTAAAAGAATTTGATGGAATGAAAGTATGGAGGCAATTAATGTACTTTGCCAGATTGAATTCATTGACGGTACGTTTGTCTCGTTTTGATTTGGCATTTGACATTTTCAACAGGCCTGAAATCGTTAATTTGCAACATATTAAAGGTGGTGTTACACATAAGGTCTTCTATGGTCGAGGGGGCGAATTAGAGACGAAATATTGGGGTTCTAGCGGTAGTAATGTACAAGTTAGGTTATATGATAAGAATAAAGAAATCATTGCTCACAAGCGAGAAGAGAAGCTAGATTTGGATGTGAATCCGTTTTGGTGGAGACTAGAGTTCCAACTCAGAACCAAAGCGATTGGTGAGGAGATGGTCCAAGATATTATGAGTAGACTTGATAATTTCGGGTTTTATAAGCTAGATCATATTCGAGTGGATCAAAGAGCCTTTACAATTATCTTTCTCAACAATCCTGAACTGTTATCATTAGCTTTTCCAAATTTAAAATCAGACAGCATCAAAAAGAAAAAAACAAGAGTCCGCAAACTATTGAGAGAAGAAACGAACCAATTTGCGGAAGAATTAAAAGAAGTATTAATACAGAATCTCCCTAAATTAAATGCAGAATTACAACTACTTGTAGGCGAGTTTCTGAATTTAGAAAATAAATAAGGAGGATAACTATGGACAATAATTTAATTAGTAACAAAGAATTAATTGAAATGGGCTATCGCCCTCATACAGCGAATGATATCATTCATCAGGCAAGAGAATTACTTGTCTCACGAGGCTATACATTTTATAATCGCAAACGTTTGATGGTTGTTCCAAAAAGTGTTGTAAATGAGATTCTAGGAACTGAGGTGGCGTAATATGGCAAGTGTTCGTTATCGAAAGCGAGGAGATAGTAATTTATGGACCTATGAAATTCGTAGCGAAGGGAAAACTGTTGTTCATAATAGCGGTTTTAAAACAAAAAAACTTGCAGAGTCAGAAGCTGAACCGATTCTGCAAGAACTTCGTTTAGGAAAAAGAATTTCTAGAGATATTTCTCTTGTAGATCTGTATCAAGAATGGCTTGAACTAAAAATTCTACCGAGTAGTAGGTCGGAAGAGACAAAGAAAAAATATCTTCTCCGTAAAAACACAATTGAAAGATTATTTGGAAATAAAAAAGTCACTCAAATTCGTGCGAGTGAATACCAAAGAATTATGAATAAGTATGGACAAACAGTTGGTAGAAATTTTCTTGGTAGATTGAATACTGGGATTCATCAGAGCATCCAAATGGCAATTGCAGACAAAGTTCTAATAGATGATTTTACACAACATGTCGAGTTATTTTCATCCAAAGAACAACAGATGACAGAAGAGAAATATTTGCATACAGAAAAGGACTATCTGGATTTACTTTTAGCAGTAAAGAGAAAATTTGATTACCAACGATCAATTGTTCCTTATATCGTCTATTTTCTATTAAAAACAGGGATGAGGTTTGGAGAGTTAATAGCGTTAACTTGGAATGAAGTTGACTTTGACAGAGGACTGTTAAAAACATATAGAAGGTTTAATACCCTTTCTCATAAATTTGTCCCTTCAAAAAACAAAACGTCTATTCGTATGGTACCGATAGACGAAGAATGTATTAAGATATTACAAGTCCTAAAAATTGAACAAGAGAAGGCTAATAAAGAGCTAGGTATCAAGAACAGGTATAAAATGATTTTTCAGCATTATGGATATATTCATATGGTACCAGATATTGCTAGTGTCAATAAAGCTTTGAGTGTTCTTTTAAATGAATTAGATATTTATCCAATTATCACGACAAAAGGAGCACGTCATACCTATGGAAGTTACCTCTGGCACAAAGGATTTGACCTTGGGGTTATTGCAAAAATTCTAGGGCATAGAGATATTTCAATGTTAGTAGAAGTATATGGACACACTTTAGAGGAGAAAATTTTTGAGGAATTTAATCAAATCAAAGATGTCTGGAAAGATTGCTCATAAAAAAATATGGGGCAAATGATGGGGCAAATCAGTTATAGACAAGCAAAAAAGCCTTTTAAATCAAGGCTTTTTCTTCTGTATTTCTATGCCCCCTACAGGGCTCGAACCTGTGACCCATGGATTAAGAGTCCACTGCTCTACCAACTGAGCTAAGGAGGCTGGATGCTGTATTGGTACCGATGATCCACCGTTTGTATTGAACCCGCGACGTAAAAAAGCAGGTGGGCGACTCGCTACTAACTTCAGTTGCTTCTGGGTGAGCCAGCCTGCACACTGTTAATAGACCTCTGTCTCCCGATAATACAAAAATTAGTCGGTCAACACTTATATGTGGATTCGTATACCACAGCAATTTCTATGTTTTTATAATACCACTTTTGAAAATTATTGCAAGAGGAAAAATCAATTTTTTTGCAATCGTTTTCGTTGATTCCTCTCGTATTACCTAGATAACTTATCGATCCGTTCTTTATTAGCTCCAAGAGCTCTTTCATATTTCCCGGTTTCATTGGGTTGGAAATAATTCACACCTCTTAATTTATCCGGAAGATATTGTTGTTTGACCCACTTTTCAGGATAAGCATGGGGATACTTGTAATCTTGTGCATTGCCCAGTTCCTTGCTTCCAGCATAGTGTCCATCTCTCAAATGACGAGGAATAGGTAAATTCCCTGATTTTCTAAGGTCTGCCAAGGCAGCATCCATAGCCATATAAGCCGAATTCGACTTAGGAGATAAAGCTAAGTCAACAACTACATTGGCAATCAAAATACGCGCCTCTGGGAAACCTACTTTCTGTGCAGCTTCCAAAGCTGTAACCGTGTGAACTTGCGCATCAGGATTAGCTAAACCAATATCCTCGTACGCAATCACAGTCAAGCGTCGTGCTAGACTAGGGAGATCTCCTGCTTCAACCAAACGTGCTGCATAGTGAAGACTGGCATTAACATCAGAGCCTCGAATAGATTTTTGCAAAGCAGAAAGTACATCATAGTGTCCATCACCGTCTTTATCCATGGTGATATAGCTACGTTGTAAACTATTTTCCACTGTATCTAAAGTAATATGGCGAAACCCATCTTCTGAAGCTGGCGTCGACATGACAGCTAAATCTAAGGAATTATAAGCCGAACGTAAATCACCATTAGTAGCCGTAGCAATAAAATCTAGAGCATCCTCATCTAACTGGACATCAAAGTCAAAGCCACGCTCCTTGTCCTCTAGAACACCTAGTATAGCTTCCTTAATATCCTCGTTAGAGAGTGGTTCCAACTCAAATATTTGTACACGACTACGGATGGCTGGTGTGACAGAAAAAAACGGATTCTCCGTTGTAGCCCCAATCATGATAATATTACCATTCTCTAAGAGTGGCAATAAAAAGTCTTGTTTAGCTTTATCCAAACGATGAATCTCATCTAGAAGCAGAACTAAGCCACCTGAAAATTTAGCCTCTTCCGCAATTTCCTGTAGGCGTTTCTTGCTATCAACAGTAGCATTAAAGGTTCTAAAAGCAAATTTTGTTGTTCCTGCAATAGCACTAGCTATTGAGGTCTTCCCGATTCCTGGTGGCCCGTAGAGAATCATTGACGACAGCATATTCGCTTCTACCATACGGCGAATAATTTTACCTTCACCAACCAAATGCTTCTGACCAATCACCTCTGAAATTGTACGTGGACGCATGCGTAGAGCAAGATTATCTGGCATCTTCTCTCCTTTTTTAACTGATTTTTTCTTATTATAATAAGCATATACTATTTTGTTATAAAAAGAAATTATAAATAGTTCTTGTCAAACCTAAATTCTTATGATAGAATGTTTTGGTATGTGGTGCTAGCACATCCGTAATAAATTCTACCTAGGAGGAAAACACGAAATGGCTAAAGTATGTTACTTTACAGGACGTAAAACTGTTTCTGGAAACAACCGTTCACACGCTATGAACAAAACTAAACGTGCCGTTAAACCTAACCTTCAAAAAGTTACTATCCTTGTTGATGGTAAACCTAAAAAAGTTTGGGCTTCAGCTCGTGCGCTTAAATCTGGTAAAGTTGAACGCGTTTAATCTTATTGGATATTAAGAGAGATGGCTTCAGTCGTCTCTTTTTTTGTTCATCGTCTTTCCCTTTTGGCTATACTTATGTTATAATAAAGAACTAACAGATAATTCTTATAGAAAGAAGGTGTCAGTATGGGATTTACAGATGAAACTGTTCGTTTCAACCTAGACGACGGTAGCAAAGATGAAATCAGTAATACTTTGACAAATGTCTACCGTTCGTTAGCTGAGAAAGGTTATAATCCTATCAACCAAATCGTCGGTTATGTTCTGAGCGGTGACCCTGCTTATGTTCCGCGTTATAATGACGCCCGTAACCAGATTCGTAAATACGAACGTGATGAAATCGTTGAAGAACTCGTTCGCTATTATCTTAAAGGAAATGGAATTGACCTCTAATGCGAGTAATGGGACTTGATGTTGGCTCAAAAACAGTAGGAGTTGCGATTAGTGATCCCCTCGGTTTTACAGCCCAAGGCGTTGAAATTATTAAAATTGACGAGGAGGCTGAAGAGTTTGGTTTCGACCGACTAGGCGAGCTCGTTAAAGAATATAAGGTAGAAAAATTTGTTGTTGGTCTTCCTAAAAATATGAATAACACTGAAGGACCACGTGTTGAGGCAAGCAAAGCCTATGGTTACAAAATCAAGGAAATCTTTGGAATTCCTGTAGATTACCAAGACGAACGCTTGACAACTGTTCAAGCCGAGCGTATGTTGGTTGAACAAGCAGATATCAGCCGTGGTAAACGTAAAAAAGTTATTGATAAATTAGCTGCCCAACTTATTCTACAAAACTACCTCGATCGAATGTTTTAAGAAAGTGTAATAGAGACCTAATAGTCAAGTGACAATCTAGTAAACTGCCAAGCAATATACTAGATTTCCTCACTATTCAGTGCTCTCTACAAAAAGGAGAACAATATGTCACACAATCACGACCACAACCATGATCATGAAGTCATCACTTTAGTAGACGAACAAGGAAATGAAACACTTTTTGAAATCTTGTTGACTATTGATGGACGCGAAGAATTTGGTAAAAACTATGTTCTTTTGGTACCAGCTGGTGCTGAAGAAGATGCTAATGGAGAAATTGAAATCCAAGCATACTCATTCACTGAAAATGAAGACGGTACTGAAGGCGACCTTCAACCAATCCCTGAAGATTCAGATGCTGAATGGGATATGATTGAAGAAGTTTTCAATAGCTTCATCGATGAAAACTAAAAAATAATCAATGCCATAGGCAAAGAAATGACTTGTTAAAAAGAGATTGGGATATTGTATCTCAGTCTCTTTTTTAGATATTTTTTTCTTAAATGTAAGAAATTAGAGGAAAATTGACTAAATGGTATTATCTGATATACTTTAAATAAGACAATTAGGGGATAAGACCCTTTTATTTATAACTATCCAAATGTCAACAAAGGAGTTTAATTGTGAGTCCATACAACGAAGACAATACTTTAGATTCAAGTGGCTACCAAGGTTATCATCGAAGCCACCATCAATCTCATATACAAGATAATCAATCCGAAAAGATTGAAGTGACAATTCAGGGACATACAGAAGAATCAAATTCGTCTCAAATAGAGAAAAAAACTAAGATTTCACTTCCATGGAAGCATAGAGGCCATATCCTGATTCTCAGTTTGATTTTGAGTATTTTTAGTATATCAGTTCCCTGCTTTACAGACTTTGCCAATAATATACAGTCTCAAAACCTTTACATTGCAAAAATGTTTGCCAATGGTAGCTTACCCTACTCTGACTTTTTTGCGACAGGCGGCTTCTTTTATTACTTACTAGTTTCTCTGGCTTTCCGTTTAGGATCAACTCTTTGGCTGATTCCTATTCAATTCCTTACCTACTATCTTTCTGGAAGTTACCTTTACAAGACTGTCATGCACATGACAAACAAGAAGGAAATTGCCACTCTAATTAGTATTATTTTCTATGTCACTAATGGAACACTTGGTTTTGGTGGTCTCTACCCTATCCAATTTGCTATGCCTTTTGTCCTAGGTGCCATCTTCTTCTTAACTCGTTACTTTGCGGGTCACAGTCGTGATGAAGCCTTTATTCTTTACGGCTTCGCTGGCACTGCGGGAGCTCTTTTTGAAGCTCGAACTCTTATTTTCTGGATATTGTCACTTGTGACAATCTTCGTTTACAACCTTGTCAACAAACACTTTGCTCGTGGTTTTTATCAAGTTCTTTGTATTATTTTTGGTAACATTCTAGTATTGTATCTATGTCTTTACTTTATCCTAAATTTACAAATTACATCGGACTATATTAACCAAGTTTTGGTTTACAACTTTACACAACTCGCTGTAGAAAAAAATGACTTTCTACTTACGTTAGCTTACCAAAGTTTTGCTGTTATAGGCTCTGGATTACTTGTTGGTGCACTGACTACAAGCAACCACCTTCTTGGCGATGCTAAAGATAAGAGCATCAAGTGGGTACTACTCCTTAGTTTTATCTTTACAGTAGTTTACAGCTTGTTCTCTCAAAGCTTTGGGCTTTACAGTATTCTCAACATCGTACCTTATGGTCTAGTCTTGACAGCACTTTCTTTAGATGATGCTATTAAAAAGAGAGCAGAGCGAACTTCTCACCGACGTCGTAATGGTAACCAGATTCACACACTTAAAGTTTTTGGTATCTTCCTTAGTCGTAATTACTTCTTACCTATTGCAGTCTTTGCATTTGCTTTCGCGATGCCAATCATTATATTCCTATTTAATTTAGGAAATAATACTGAACGTAGTACTGTTGCAAATTACCTCGCTAAAAATACTAAGAAGGATGAAACTATCTACGTTTACGATTCATCAGCAAAAATTTATTTGGAAAGCGGTCGTAAAGCAGCCTCACAATTTGTTCTTCCAGAACTTAACACAGCTAAATCTAGTCATCAGAAAGCTCTCTCAGATACTATTATCCAAGATTCAGCACAATATATCGTTGTCCAACAAGATACACAACTACCTTCTGATGTTAAATCTACACTTTCAAAAAACTATAAAAAAGCCCCTGTAAAAGGCGTTGAACGATACACTGTTTACGTCCTAAAATAGGTCAAAAAATCAATATATAGTGGTTGAGATAAAAATATACCACAATATATTGATTTTTTTTTGCCTAGTGCTATAATTAGTAGCGAGGTGATTTTTAGATGATTACATTAGAAAAAGAAAAGGTTACAATCAACCCTGATATCAAAGTCATCAAACGTGATGGTCGTATGGTTGTCTTTGATTCAAGTAAAATATATGAGGCTATCCTAAAAGCAAGTGAAGCTATTACACCTATCACACCCTTGATTGAAGCAAAGTTGGAGGGAATTGCCAACCGTATTGTTGCTGAAATCAATGACCGCTTCACTCAAAATATCAAAATATATGAAATCCAAAGCATAGTAGAGCACGAGTTACTCGAAGCTAACGAATATGCTATCGCTCAAGAATATATCAACTATCGTACCAAACGTGATTTTGAGCGTTCTCAGGCTACTGACATCAATTTCACCATTAGTAAACTTGTTAATAAAGACCAGGCTGTTGTTCACGAAAATGCTAATAAAGATAGCGATCTTTACAATACGCAACGTGATTTAACCGCAGGAATTGTCGGAAAATCTGTAGGACTTAAGATGCTTCCTCCACACGTAGCAAATGCTCATCAAAAGGGAGATATCCATTTCCACGATTTAGACTACAGCCCTTACACACCTATGACCAACTGTTGTTTGATTGACTTCAAAGGCATGTTGGCAAATGGTTTTAAAATTGGTAACGCTGAAGTTGAAAGTCCTAAATCCATTCAAACTGCAACAGCACAAATTTCACAAATCATCGCAAATGTTGCCTCTAGTCAATATGGTGGCTGTACTGCAGACCGTATCGATGAGTTTTTAGCTCCTTACGCAGAACTTAACTACAAAAAACACTTAGCTGATGCTAAAGAGTGGGTAGCTGAAGAAAAACGTGAAGACTATGCACGCGCCAAAACGCGTAAAGATATCTACGATGCTATGCAATCTCTTGAATACGAGATTAATACGCTTTTCACTTCGAATGGACAAACTCCCTTTACCTCTCTCGGTTTCGGTTTAGGGACAAACTGGTTTGAGCGTGAAATCCAAAAGGCTATCCTACAAGTTCGTATTTTAGGACTTGGCTCCGAACACCGTACAGCCATTTTCCCTAAACTCATTTTTACCTTAAAACGTGGACTTAACTTAGAGCCTAGCTCACCTAACTACGATATTAAGCAACTAGCTCTTGAATGTGCAACAAAGCGTATGTATCCAGATGTCTTATCATATGACAAAATCGTTGAATTGACAGGTTCCTTTAAGGCTCCTATGGGATGTCGTTCCTTCCTACAAGGGTGGAAGGATGAAAATGGTGTTGAAGTTAATTCTGGACGAATGAATCTGGGTGTTGTAACCCTTAATCTTCCTAGAATTGCCCTAGAATCTAAGGGAGACCAAGACAAATTTTGGGAAATTTTTGAAGAAAGAATGGGAATTGCCAAAGATGCACTCGTCTACCGAGTTGAACGTGTCAAAGAAGCTACACCTGCTAATGCACCTATCCTTTATCAGTATGGGGCATTTGGCCAACGTTTAGGTAAATTCGACAATGTAGATCAACTCTTCAAACATCGTCGTGCAACTGTATCACTTGGCTATATTGGGCTTTATGAAGTAGCATCTGTTTTTTATGGTAGTGACTGGGAGACTAATCCAGAAGCCAAAGCGTTCACGTTAGATATCGTTAAATCTATGAAAAATGCTTGTGAAAGTTGGTCTGACGAATATGATTATCATTTCTCTGTTTATTCAACACCATCAGAGAGTTTGACGGATCGTTTCTGTCGTTTGGATACTGAAAAGTTCGGTGTCGTGACTGATATCACAGATAAAGAGTATTACACCAACTCTTTCCACTACGATGTTCGTAAAAATCCAACACCATTTGAAAAATTAGAATTCGAAAAAGCATACCCAGAAGCTGGCGCAACTGGTGGATTCATCCATTACTGCGAATATCCAGTCCTCCAGCAAAATCCAAAGGCACTCGAGGCTGTCTGGGACTTTGCTTATGACCGTGTCGGTTACCTCGGAACGAATACTCCAATTGATAAATGCTACAAGTGTGACTTTGAAGGGGACTTCACCCCAACAGAACGTGGATTCATGTGTCCTAACTGTGGCAACACAGATCCTAAAACAGTTGATGTTGTCAAACGTACTTGCGGCTATCTAGGAAACCCACAGGCACGCCCAATGGTTAAAGGACGCCACAAAGAAATCTCTGCTCGGGTCAAACACATGAACGGTTCAACCATAAAATATGAAGGTAAACACCTTTAATAAGACCTAGAATACATTATAATAAACTAGAAGCAGCTGGATGATACCTTCCAACTGCTTTGCTTATTTCATTTTTAGAAAGGAATATAATGGGAAAATATCAATTAGATTATAAAGGTATGCAACAAGTGGAACGTTACCACGAAAAAAATGCAACCGTCAAAAACGATAAAAAAGCACGTGTCCAAGCCCTTTTGAAAAAAGCTGGAAAGAAGAAATAATATGATCTTACGCCGACCGAGTCAAACAGATAAAGAAGCTATCTTAGAGATGATGGCTGAATTTGAAAGGGAGCAATCTGCTCATGATGGTGGATTTTGGAACCCCGACAATTTTGTTTATGAAGAGTGGCTGAAAGAAAATATTCAAGCGGAAGCGGGACTCAATATTCCTGAAAACTGGGTTCCTGCTATCCAGCTGGTTAGTTTTGACGAAGCGGATCATGCTCTTGGTTTCCTCAACCTTCGTCTCCGATTAAATGACTACTTACTAGAAAAAGGGGGCCATATTGGCTACTCTATCCGTCCATCCAAACGAGGAAAGGGTTATGCGAAAGAATCACTCCGTCAAGGCTTACAAGTAGCTAAAGACAAGAATATTCATCGTGCTCTGGTCACTTGTAGTATCAAGAATCCTGCTAGTCGAGCTGTTATATTAGCCAACGGTGGCCAGTTGAAGGACATTCGCCATGAAACTGAGCGCTATTGGATAGATTTGGAGTAGAATCATGACATGGAATACACCAAAACCACAGGAATGGAAGTCTGAAGAACTTAGCCAAGGACGTATTATTGACTACAAAGCTTTTAATTTCGTTGATGGTGAAGGCGTGCGTAACTCCCTTTACGTCTCTGGTTGCATGTTTCATTGCGAGGGATGCTATAACGCTGCCACCTGGTCCTTTAAGGCAGGAATTCCCTATACTAAAGAACTTGAAGAACAAATCATGAGGGATCTAGCTCAACCTTACGTACAAGGTCTCACGCTACTTGGTGGTGAACCCTTCCTAAACACAGGAATTCTCATTCCCCTAGTCAAACGCATTCGTGAGGAACTCCCGGAAAAAGATATCTGGTCTTGGACTGGTTATACTTGGGAGGAGTTGATGCTTGAAACTCCTGATAAACTAGAACTTCTTCAACTCGTTGACATTCTCGTTGACGGCCGCTTTGACATCACTAAAAAGAACCTTATGCTCCAGTTTCGAGGATCATCTAATCAACGTATTATTGATGTCAAAAAATCTCTTAATCAAGGAGAAGTCGTTATTTGGGACAAGCTAAATGACGGTCAAACGAACTATGAACAAGTCGATCGTAAAGATATGCTATAAAAAAGTCTGAGCTTATAACTCAGACTTTTTATGCAATTTTAACAAAAACTAGCTCATTATTAGAGGATAAATCCTCACGATAATTAAACTCATCAAAAGACAATTTTCGTAAATCATTAATCGTTTGACAATTCTCCTCCATAACAGCTGTCAAAAAAGCCCCTCTTGCCTTTTTGGAAATCGTAGAGTGAGTCTTAAGAACCCCATTGCGGTCTTCCATAAAACTAACCATGAATAACTGCTTACGAAGAGTTGGACTAAAAACATCCTCGAATTCACTTGAAAGCAAAGAAACAACCGGAACTTGACTCTCCTCTAAAAATTGATCATATTCAGCACGCCAATAGTTTTTTAAGGACTGACCATCAACCTTAATCTTCGTATGAAAGTCATGACGATGTTCTTGAATCGGGTAAAAAGCGGGAATGATTCCATAAAAAGAAGATGTGATAAATACTTGTTGGTCTAAGAATTCTTTTTCACATGTGGATAAGTCACTACGTTTGATGTGACGATACATCAGTCCATTAAAAAGCTCGATAGCCGGATAGGTTTTCGCTTCTCCCGATAAAATCGCAGCCCAGCGCTGCTTTTCTTTCTCAGCCTGCTCAGGCTTTATTTTATAAGCTGTGGATAATTCATCTGTGGACAATTTTGCCATTTCAGTTAGGATAGCCGCACTCTTTTCGGATAATTTTTGAGACGAAACTTCCTTACTGGCCTTCATTTCTTTTGCGGTTGGAATTAAAAATCTAATCATACTGATATTGTAAAGTCAAGCAGGCATTTCGTCAAGAATTCTCTCCAACAAAAAAGAAGCTAACGTTCGTCAACTTCCTTTTTTTGTTAGTCATCTAAATCAACAAAACGACCTAGAATATGTACATTTTCTGCGATGGAGACAAAGGCTTTGGGATCTGCCTTTCTCATATAATGCTTGAAGTCAGTATACTCTTCACGCGTAATAATCGCCAGTAATACTGCTTTCTTTTCGTGATTATAAGTCCCTTCCGCATCATTAATCAGCGTTACTCCACGGTGGAGTTTCTTCTGAATCATCCTTACAACTGGGTCAGGATTACTTGTGACAATCATAGCCTGCATTTTCTTTTGTTTTGTGAAAATCGCATCTGTAACTCGACTAGAAACAAAAATAGTCACCATTGAATAAAGAGCATATTTCCAACCAAAAAGAATGCCCGCAAAAACCATGATAATTCCATTGACAATCAAGGAGATATTACCAACATCACGACCTGTTTTCTTACGAATAGTGAGGCTAACGATATCCGTCCCCCCACTAGAGATACGTGATTTTAAACCGAAACCAATCCCCGTACCCATGACCAAACCACCAAAGATAGCATTGATCAAAGGATCCTCTGTCAAGGTTACATGTGGCATCACCTGAATAAAAAGGGAGCTCATCGTTACTGTAATGAAGGTAAAGATTGTAAATTTATGGCCAATCTTGTACCAAGCCATAATCAAGAGAGGGATATTAATCGCATAGAAAGTCAATGATACTGGTATCTCAAAGCCCAAAGTTCTAACACTCAATGCCGATAAAACCTGTGCCAAACCTGTTGCTCCACTGGAGTAAACATGTCCAGGTTGAAAAAAGAAATTAACGGCGATTGACGATAAGAGACCATAAAGTAAAGAAGCTGAGACTTTTTCAGTATATTTTTCACGGGAAATACTACGTACAGCCTGCAAAACGCCCATTTTCTTCGCAGACTTTTTCGCTACAAATTTAACATGTTTATGAAGAGGTGCTTTATTCATTTTCTAAATCTACATGAAGGGCAAGTTCTTCCAACTGTTTATCAGCCACAAGACTTGGGGCCTGAGTCATAGGATCTGATGCCTTATTATTTTTAGGGAAGGCAATCACTTCACGGATATTATCTTTACCTGCAAGAAGCATAACAAAACGGTCAAGACCGATAGCCAAACCACCATGTGGTGGGAAACCATAGTCCATAGCTTCAAGAAGGAATCCAAATTGCTCATAGGCTGATTCTTCAGAGAAACCAAGGGCTTTCAACATACGTTCCTGTAGGTCTTTATGATTGATACGTAGACTTCCTCCACCAAGCTCATAACCATTCAAGACAATATCATAAGCTACAGCACGTACCTTGGAAAGATCTCCTTCAAGCTCTGCTGCAGAATCTTCTGTTGGCAAAGTAAATGGGTGGTGAGCAGACATATAGCGTCCTTCTTCTTCAGACCACTCAAACATTGGCCAATCGACAACCCAAAGGAAGTTGAACTTAGTGTTGTCAATCATGTCAAGTTCTTTAGCAATTTGATTACGCAAAGCACCAAGTGTGTTATTAGCGATTTCAAGTGTATCTGCTACAAAAAGAACTAGATCATTCTCTTCAAGGTGTAAAGCATCTGTCAATTTATCTTCAATACTTGTCAAGAATTTAGCAACTGGACCTGCTAGAGCTCCGTCAGTCATCTTAACCCAAGCAAGACCTTTAGCGCCAAATTGTTTGGCAAACTCTGTCAACTTGTCAATACTTTTACGTGAGTATTTGTCTGCATTTCCTTTGACAACAATTGCCTTAACAGCTGGCGCTTCAGCAAACACTTTGAAGTCTACACCCTTGACAACCTCTGTCAAGTCTTGTAAAAGCATGTCAAAGCGTGTATCTGGCTTGTCAGAACCATAGTTATTCATGGCATCATCGTAAGACATGCGTGGGAATGGTAGTGTAACTTCAATTCCTTTAGTTTCTTTCATAACCTTAGCAATCAATCCTTCTGTAATATCTTGGATTTCTTGCTCATTAAGGAATGACGTTTCCAAGTCAACTTGTGTAAACTCAGGTTGACGGTCTCCACGCAAATCTTCATCACGGAAACACTTAACAATTTGATAATAACGGTCAAAACCAGCATTCATCAATAATTGTTTAGTGATTTGAGGACTTTGCGGAAGAGCATAAAAGTGACCTTGGCTAACACGGCTTGGAACCAAGTAATCACGAGCACCTTCTGGTGTAGATTTTGTCAACATTGGTGTTTCAACATCGATAAATTCCAAGTCATCAAGATAATTACGGATGGCGTGAGTTACTTTTGCACGGAGCTTAAAGTTTTCCAACATCTCTGGACGACGAAGATCCAAATAGCGGTAACGCATACGTGTATCATCACTAGCCTCAACACCATCTTTGATTTCAAATGGTGTTGTTTTGGCAGTATTAAGGACTTTAAGGTCTTCAACTTTAAGTTCGACAGCACCTGTAGGCAAGTTATCATTAGCTTGTTCACGCGCTTCAACAGTTCCTGTTACTTCAATAACAAATTCGCTACGCAAGCTTTCAGCTGTTTCAACAACATTAGCATCCGCATTTTCAGGGTTAACAACCAACTGCATCAAACCTTCACGGTCACGAAGATCGATGAAAATCAAACCTCCGAGGTTACGACGGCGAGATACCCAACCTTTCAAAGTAATAGTAGTTCCGATGTGTTCACTACGAACACGTCCGGCATACATAGAACGTTCCATAAATACACTTCTTTCGTTAATTTTTTAGTCTTAACTATTATAGCAAAAAGCCCATCAAAACCCCACCCATTTCAGGTTAGAATTTTAATAGACTTTCTTTTTTATAAAACTATTTGCCAAATTGTTTCAACAAATCACTAGTATCCACGTAATCCTCAGCAAACTCTTCAAAATCTTCAAAACGATAATCGGCTGTTTCTAAGTCAAGTAAACTATTCCAACGGAATCCGTAAACATCTTCAATGATAACACTAAGTTCATCAGTTTCCTCGTCTACCTGCCATCCCAAATAACGTTCCTGGGTTTCAAAACTCAAGACCACATCTTGACAATCCTGACGCCAAACTTGACCAAGTAATTGCTGACACATCGCATGATCACTTGCAGGCTCATCATTAAACCAAGTAATATCATGTTTATCAAGAAAGGCAATCAACTGCCAAAACTGTTGTTGGAAACGAATGGGCATACTGCGATCAAAAGCCAAACTGAACTTTTCACTCCGTTTGAGCATATCAACTATACTAACCATACGCCCTCTACTTTTCTAACTGTTCGAGGACTGCAGCAAAGTTTTTAGTTAGCTCTTCGAAACTTACAGTAACTTCCTCACGAGTAGCATTATTTTTGACATTAACCTGACCTGACTCCACTTCACTCTCACCTAATGTGATAACCGTCTTGGCCTTGAAGGTATCTGCTGACTTAAATTGTGCCTTAATCTTACGTCCAAGATAATCACGTTCAGCCTTAAATCCTTGATAGCGGATAGCTTGAACTAACTCAAGAGCTTTGCCATTGGCACCTGAACCAAGTACTGCAATGTAAACATCCAGATTTTCTTCCACCGGAAGCTCAATACCTTGTTTATCAAGAACCAAAAGCAAGCGTTCTAAACCAAGTCCAAAACCAAAACCAGCTGTTTCTGGACCACCGAAGTATTCAACCAAACTATCGTAACGACCGCCTGCACAAATTGTCAATTCAGACTTATCAATAGTGGTAATAAATTCAAAAATCGTGTGGTTGTAGTAATCAAGACCACGTACCATATTAGTATCAATCACGTAAGGAATGTTAAGACTATCAAGCATGGTACGTACTTCGTCAAAGTGCGCTTGACTTTCTTCATCTAAATAATCAAGGATAGATGGAGCATTTTCAACGGCAACCTTATCTTCTTTTTCTTTTGAATCGAGTACTCGCAAAGGATTTTCATCCAAACGACGTTGACTATCTTTTGACAAACTTTCACGCATTGGTGTCAAATAGTCAATCAAGGCCTGACGATAAGCCAGACGACTCTCAGTATTTCCAAGGCTATTCAAATGAAGGGTAACATCCTTAATGCCAAGCGTATTAAAGAGTTGGTAGGCCATAGCAATGGTTTCAACATCTGTTGCAGGATTTTTTGATCCAAAGCACTCTACACCTAGTTGGTGGAACTCGCGCAAGCGTCCTGCTTGAGGACGTTCATAACGGAACATTGATCCAATATAATAAACTTTAACAGGTTTTTGGACCTCTGGCGCAAAGAGTTTGTTTTCTACATAAGAGCGTACAACCGGTGCTGTTCCTTCTGGACGAAGTGTAATATGACGGTCTCCCTTATCATGAAAATCATACATTTCCTTAGTAACGATGTCAGTTGTATCACCTACTGAACGTGAAATGACCTCGTAATGTTCAAACATAGGTGTACGAATTTCACCATAATTGTATTTCTTAAATGTTTCACGTGCAACATTTTCTACGTACTGCCATTTGGCACTATCCGCAGGTAAAATATCCTGCGTTCCCTTAGGCTTTTGAAGTTTCATAATGATGATACAGGCCTCAGATAGACCTGCCCTCCTTTTCCGTTATTACAGATATAATCACTCTATTCTATCATAATTTATATAGCTTTTGGGAAATGGTGGAGGATTTTTCAACGTAAGAAAGAAACAGACCTCTCGGCCTGCCACAATCATTAATCTTCCTTATAAAGAATGAAGGTCACAATGAAAGATACCACAACAGAAATTACAAGACCTGCAATAGCTGTGTAAAAATATTTAAGTATATCTTCACCAATATACGCAGCAATCGTCAAGATACCCGGGGAACCACCCGCAAAATTTCTCGCACCTAAAATACCAAGGAAGAAGCCACCTACTCCCCCTGCAACAATAGATCCTATAAGGGCTGCTTTATTTTGCAAAGTTACCCCATAAAGAGCCGGTTCCGTAATCCCACAAATCGCAGTAATCCCAGCAGATGAAGCTAGAGCTTTTTATTGGTATCCTTAGTTTTTAAAGCAATAGCAAGAGCTGCTCCACCCTGAGCCACATTTGAAGCCAAAGCACCTGGCTGTGCAATCGTATCATAACCAATAGTCATACGGTTATTGATTCCAATGGATACTAAGCCATAGTGAGTTCCTGTTGTAACCATTAACGGGAAGGTTGCTCCTACAATTGTCGGAACAACCCATGGGCCAAAGTTTTCCAACCACTTAAAGAAGTCACCCAACCAGTTACCAATGACAGCACCAATTGGACCTAAAATCAAAAGTGTTACGATTGCAGTAATTAAGGTCGTAATCATAGGAACCAAGAAAAACTTCACAGCCTTTGGTGAAATTTTAATCGCAAAGCGCTCCACGTCACTCATAAACCAAACTGCCAAAATAACAGGGATAACCGTTGATGAGTAAGAAGTTAATGTAAGAGGAATACTAAAGAAAGAGACGCCATGACCTGATTCCTTGGCAGTTGTCACAATCTGAGTAAAAGTTGGGTGTAATAAAATAGCACCAATCAACATCCCCAATTGAGCATTCGTCTTAAACTGTCGAGCTGCTGAGGCACCTAAAAATACAGGTAAGAAATAAAATCCAGCATCGCCAATAAAATTAAGAACTTGATAGTTAACATCATCTACAGCTACTACCTTAAAGACAACCAAAAGGGACAAAACGGCCTTGATCATCCCTGCTGCTGTAATTACTGGTAAGATTGGGGTGAAAATCCCAGAAATAAGAGCTAAAAAGCTTTGAAGAGGAGTTCTATCTTGTTTTTCCGATGATTCCTTAGATACTTCATCCAGATCCAATAAACCTTCTAAAGCGCGGTATACATTTGGTACATCACTCCCAACAACAACTTGATACTGGCCACCACTCTTAGCCAAACTCACCACACTATCGATAGCTTTAACAGCCTCATCATCAGCTTTAGAATCATCTGCTAAGGTAAAACGTAAACGTGTCGCACAATGGGTTAGATTCTGAACGTTCTCCTTTCCTCCTACAGCTTCTAAAATTTTCTGTCCTATCTCTTTATAATCCATGACACATCCTTTCTATATTCATAAAAATAGAGAACAAGCTGAGCCTGTCCTCTGCATTTTTTCTATTATGACCAAACTTTATCAGTAATTGTTTTAATCAATTGCAATTTATTCCACTCATCTTGCTCAGTCAAGATATTACCTTCTTCAGTTGAGGCAAAACCACATTGAGTTGAGATACCAAGGTTCTTAAGTGGTACAAGTTCAGCCGCTTCATGGATACGAGCAATGACAGCATCTACATCTTCCAAAGCTGGATCCTTAGAAGTAATCACACCAAGTACCAATTCAACATGATCACGGTTATTCCAAATCGTTGGAAGTGGTGCGAAGCTACCTGAACGCGCATCATCGTATTCCAAGAAGAAGATATCATAGTTCAATTGACCAAGATATTTAGCGACTGAATCATAGCCACCTTCAAAAAGATAAGTTGACTTAAAGTTCCCACGACAAATGTGAGTAGCCAAAGTCAAATCTTCTGGAAGACCTTCCAAAGCTTTATTGATAGTGTATACATCATCCTCAGCAATTTTTGCCAACTCAGCTGTTTTCTCAGGATTATTTTTTTCATTCTCAAACTGTTGAATCAAATAACCCCAAGTCGTATCATCCAATTGTACATAACGTGCACCCAAATCGTAGAAATGTTGGATGGTATCATGGTAAGCTTTAGCCAAATCATCAAGGAAATCTGTCCATGAATCATAGTAATCAGCATAAAGATCACTACGGTGGTCACGGTTAATGATGAGTGATGGACTTGGAATAGTTACTTTTGGAGTAATTCCTTCAGGAGTCACTGATTTAAGATATTCAAAGTCACGATAGAAAGGATGATTAGGATTTTCAGCAATTTTACCATTGATACGAACGTTAGTTGTACGTGTCTTAGCTCCATGGAATTTATATGAATCCTCTTGTTGGTAAGCTTCAAAACCAGTTAGGTTCCATAGGAAGTCAAGGTGCCACCAAGAACGACCAAATTCACCATCAGAAACGACTTGAAGGCCATTTTCTACCTCATGATGAACCAATTCCTTAACCAATTCATCTTGTACTTTCAACAATTCCTCTTGCGAAATCTCACCATTGGCAAATTTTTCACGTGCTTCTTTTAAAGCTTGTGGACGAAGGTAAGAACCAACATGATCAAAATGATAATGAACTTTACTCATAGTTATTTACTCCTTTTTATTCTTTCATTTAATGTAATAATAAGCCTATTCTAGCACTTGCTGTTATAGCTGTGAAATATGTATTTACTATCACATTGTATAGTTTTTAACTATATATTTTCTTGAGAAGTTTTTTGTCAAGTAACTTTACTTTACAAAAAAGATATGTTATTCTGTTATAGTTGATTTAAAATCAAGAACATAAATATTAATTCGGAGGAAATAAAGAAATGGCAGTACCTGCACGTCACACTTCAAAAGCGAAGAAAAACAAACGTCGTACACACTACAAATTGACTGCTCCATCAGTACAATTTGACGAAACAACTGGAGATTACTCACGTTCACACCGTGTATCACTTAAAGGATACTACAAAGGACGTAAAATCGCTAAAGCTAACGCAGCTAAATAATAGAAGGGAGATACCATGCGCGTAAATATTACACTTGAACACAAAGAATCTGGTGAACGCTTGTACCTTACTTCAAAAAACAAACGTAACACTCCAGACCGTCTTCAATTGAAAAAATACTCACCAAAATTGCGTAAACACGTAATCTTTACTGAGGTAAAATAAGGATTCAATACGAATCAATACAAAAGAAAAACGCTGATTTCAAGCGTTTTTTCTTTTTGTCAATTGCAGTTTATTGCACTGTATTTCAATTCAAACTCTACCTTTTTCTCTACCTTTTTATCGTAAAATCTGATTGGACACGGTTTGTGTCCAAGTGATTTATAAATAGCTTTATATCAACCTTTAGCAAGGTTGTACAACTTATTCATAAAAAATAAATAGATCTGATTGAATGAGATCTTTCATTTTTCTGTCAATTAAGCAAATTAAATTGACCAAATAAATTGTTGATATATAAAAAATTAAGTAAGTGTATTACAAAGATAGTCTTCTTTATTTATAGTGCTATAATGAATCTATTAGCTTATTTATGATAGAGGTATCGTTATTGATCAATCCAGAATTTTACAAAACACTTGCAAAAATATTCTGTGGGGATGAAACAGAATTATTTACCTATAAAACTGGCCCACAGTTAGTAGACTTTTTTAATAGCTATTTCGGTTTTAGTGATGTTTACCGTCAAGGGTTCCCAACAAGATGGGTTTATGTAAATGATAAATTACTAAGTTTCTCTGAAACTGGTAAACTTGATCTTTTTTTCAGCATTATATTGAGCAAACAATATCTTTTAACAGAACGTCAAAAAGGTGAAGTTGATTCTTTAGAATACCAACAAAAGGTTTTAACGGAATTAAATAAAGTCTGCTCAATTTATTCATTGTATTTGTCAAAAAAAGGCAATGAATTCTTCTTAGTAGAAACCGATCAAGATTTAGTAGCAATCGGAAAAGGTGGATTTGCAGATATTTTTCTACAAAAATCTACAGGATTAGTATTAAAAAAATTAAATGAAGACTCGGTTAGACATGAATCGCTAAGAAGTCGATTTCGTAGAGAGTTTGAAATTACAAAATCATGTTCAGATATTGAAAGTATTATAAATGTATATGACTTTAATATCGATAATTATTCCTACACAATGGAAAAAGCGGATTTTACTTTAGCTAATTATATTAAAGAAAGCGAATTACCAGATGAATCAAAATTTAATATTTTACGGCAAATACTTCACACTATATCTCTAGTGCATAAACGAGGAATTTTGCACAGGGATCTAAGCCCTACTAATATTTTCTTCATAAACGGAATAATAAAAGTAGCGGATTTTGGTTTAGGAAAAAATATTAACATCTTAACCTCGCATCAAACTATAGATACCGCATCTTTTGGACAGCTTTTTTATTGTGCACCAGAACAACTAACTCTTCTAAAAGAGGCTGACAAAAGTAGTGATGTATACTCTCTCGGGAGAATTATCAATTTTGTTATGACTGGAGATCCTAATAATTTTTCGCATACCCTGCGTTCAATCAGTACAAAAGCTACCAATATCGATCCTAATTATAGGTATGAAAATGCAACAGATATGTTGAACGGGTTGAATTCATGGTTAAGAATAAGAAGTCATGAATCTTTTAAAGAAAAAATCTGGGAAAAAATTAATCAAGGTATTTTTGATAACGACATAGAAAACTATATTTATGAAATGTCAGAAAAAGATCTCTGCCTATCTTGTATCAATAAAGGAACTCGCTTTACCGAATGCTTACTTAGCTTTATGAATTTGGATGACTCTCACGCAACTTATATAATTCAGAAGATTGATTCTAACTATGTGCAATATATCAAACGATTTGAAGATGCAGACCCTTTTGCTAGCCTAGCTTATGAAATTTTAAAAGGACATTTTTCTTATAATGTTAACGAAGTGGCTGCTTATATATTAAAATACGTAGCTTATGACATTATTCGTTTCAATGCACAACATAAGATAGAAAGGTTAATTAACAAAGGGGTAGAACCATTAATCGAGACAATACTAGAAAGATAAAAAATGTCAGAATAAAGTGTAACTGTCCGAAAAATATGTCTTTTCCCGAAAGTTTATTATTTGCTGTTATAATAGACATGCAAAACTTGTTCCAAGAATTTTTTAGGCTTGTTATCATCATAAATACTGATTTTAAGGGATTTAACTACTAGTAAACTTAACAACTTTTATATATTTTACACAATATAGGACAGTAAATGGACAGTGACAGCATAATTGAAGAGTGAACAAAAAGAGGTATAAAAATACCTCTTTCAGATTGAAGACAAAGTCCTCAGAAGTTATACTTCTGGGGACTTTTCTTGCTTCGAAGGAGTATAATAAAAGAAAAGGTATTTGATGAGGTACTCCTATGTTTCACAAAGATAATCCTGAATACAATCGTCGTCAAGTAGGTTTATATACTCTTGATGAACTTGTGCCTAAAGACCATTTTTTAAGAAAAGTTGAAGAAACGATTGATTTTACTTTTATTTATGATCTTGTCGAAGATAGTTATTTCTCCGATAATGGTCGTCCTAGTCTAGACCCTGTCCTGTTAGTTAAGATTCCTTTGATTCAATGTTTTTATGGCATTCGTTCTATGCGCCAAACCATCAAGGACATCGAGGTGAATACGGCTTATCGTTGGTTTCTTGGCTTATCTCTGGACGATAAGGTGCCACATTTTACAACTTACGGTAAGAACTATAGCCGACGCTTTCAAAATAAAGAATTATTAGCACACATTTTTAGTCATGTGCTTCATCAAGTTTTGGAGGCTGGGCTTATTGATCCCTCAGAAATCTTCATCGATGGGACACATATCAAGGCAGCTGCTAATAATCATAAGTACAAAAATGTTGTCGTTAATCAAAAAGCTAAATTCATGAGTGAACAACTGGACATTGAAATTAATTTAGACAGGAAGAAACATGCAAAAAAGGCGAGGCCAAACCTAAGAAACAATCAACGACAGACCCAGATAGTGGTTGGTTTCACAAGGGAGAACACAAGGAAGTCTTCGCTTATAATGCTCAGGTAGCTTGTGATAAACATGGTTGGGCCTTGGCTTATACAGTTGAAGCAGGTAACATCCATGATAGTCAGGCCTTTCCTGTTCTTTTCGCCAAGTTAGAACCCTTCTCCCCTGAATTCATTATTGCGAATTCAGGCTACAAAACACCTAGTATTGCCAAGTTTCTTTTAGAAAAAGAGATTACGCCAGTATTCCCTTACACTAGGCCAAGAGGTAAGAGAGGCTTTCTACGTCCTAGAGACTTTGTCTATGACGAGCATTTTGACTGCTATCTTTGTCCAGAGAACCAGGTATTAACTTACCGTACAACGACACGTGAA
This sequence comes from Streptococcus sp. cx1, assembly GCF_052384325.1. Taxonomy (NCBI): domain Bacteria; kingdom Bacillati; phylum Bacillota; class Bacilli; order Lactobacillales; family Streptococcaceae; genus Streptococcus; species Streptococcus sp. cx1. Next base: position 141,608 of record NZ_JBQSUN010000005.1, read on the forward strand.
GGTTATAGAGAATATAAAAGTAATCCCGAAATTTGTAAGACCTGTCCCTTGTTAGCGATTTGTACTGAAAGTCGCCAGCACCAAAAAGTTGTTGTGCGTCATATTTGGAAAGATGCCTTAGAAATCTGTGAAGATATCCGTCATCAAAGTGGGATGAAGGAACGGTACCAACACCGGAAAGAAACGATAGAACGTTTATTCGGAACAGCTAAAGAATATCATAACTTGCGTTATACCAGAGAAAAAGGAAAGTCCAAAATGGAAGATAAGGTTGGGCTTACTTTAGCATGTCTAAATATCAAAAAATTGGTAAAAATGATGGTAGGGAAGACCCGTTATTTTATCCAAATACCTCAATATTATTGGATTATGGGAGAATTAAGTGTGAATATAAAAAAAGACAAACATCAAAAACGATGTTTGTCTTCATTCTGAATCAGAATTTTAATAGGAATTCTGATTTTTTTATGCAAATCCATTTAAAAGCCAAAGGGTGTTTAATTATTATTTATTAAAATATAGATAAATATCATTTGATTAGTATTTGTTAAGTAGGAGTGCTTAATTCAAACGACATCATTATAATGCTTATCACATACATTAAAATAATAAAAAATTGAAAGAAGGTTGAAAAATAAAAATAACATGCTATAATTATAGCGTCTATATGAATAGGGAACATGGGTAGTAGTAACTCGAAGCCAACCTGTTTGTAATATTTTGACTCTTTTGGGGAGAGTTGAATGATTACTTGTTGGTACTTGGTGCTATGTGATATGGTATTGGGATAGGGTTATCATACCGATGTTTTGATTTGTAAGATGGGGATAGAGCGTAAGTAAAGGGGACGCTCTTTAAAATGGGGAGAAGTTTTTATGAAATATATGTAAATTAGCAATACTGCTGGATTCAAAAACACTTTTATTAGCAAAGCGTTTTTTCTCCTGCAGTTTTTTTATTTATTAAATAGTGTATTTTTAAATTCGGGGGAGAAGACTAGAAAATCTCAAAACAATTGATATCCTTGGGTGATATGAGTTGCCTTTTGTCTTAACTTTTTGAATTTTATAAGTAATGATAGTCTTTTAATTGAGACCTTTTTCTTTATCTACTTTACATCATTTGCAAAACAAGACCAATAGCGAGGGCATTCCCTTTAATGCTTTTGGAGAAAGGATAACTCATTTTCCTTTTTATTGGGGATAATAAAGTGATAATGTAGAATCTTATTTGTCAATATTATATTGATTTCGTATAGGTCATAGGGGGGATCATATGGGAAAATTAAATATTATGGTTGTCTTTGGGACAAGACCAGAGGCAATTAAGATGGCGCCGTTAATTCTTGAGTTGAAAAAACATCAAGAAACCATTAATACTATTACAGTAGTCACAGCTCAACATCGTCAAATGCTTGACCAGGTTTTGGAGACTTTTGAAATAGTTCCTGATTATGATTTGGATATCATGGGAAAAAAATCAATCACTTCAGGAAATTACTTCTAAAATTTTGGCTAATTTTGATCCAGTTGTTAAGAAAGAACAACCTGATTTGGTTTTAGTTCATGGTGATACTACAACAACTTTTGCTGCTGGATTGGTTGCATTTTACAATAAAGTAAGTATTGGTCACGTTGAGGCTGGGCTTAGAACTTATGACAAATATTCACCATATCCAGAGGAAATGAATCGTCAGGTGACGGTTGTGACTAATTCTATCCATCATGCTGTTAAGCTGGTAGATCTCGGTATTAGTACTAGGATTATTGGTGGTAAGGTTAAACATTCAACAGATGCCTCTATTGGAAGTACAGCTCTGGAACAAATCAGACAACTGAATTTTGATTGTGCTTTCATTGGTGCTAATGGAGTTGATGCCAATTATTTCACAATGCCAGATATGGAAGAGGCGGTCATTAAACGAACAGTGATAGCTAATGCGCAAAAAGCCTATGTTCTAGCTGATGCTTCTAAACTTGGTCAGGTTACCTATGCTAAGGTAGCCGAGGTTGAGAAAGTAACCATAATCACAAATGCTTCGGAAGAAGGGCTCCTTAAATAATTAAAAGAAAAAACGAGGGTTATTGAAGTATGATTTATACTGTGACGCTAAACCCATCAATCGACTTCATTGTTCGTATCGACAAGGTAGAGATTGGTGAAGTTAACCGTATAGAGAGTGATGATAAATTCGCTGGCGGTAAGGGTATTAATGTCAGCCGTATTCTACAACGTTTAGGAATTGACAATACTGCTACGGGCTTCATCGGTGGTTTTACAGGACGTTTTGTTACAGACAGTTTGGATGCTGAAGGTATTAAAACTACTTAGAATGGTGAGACTGTAATGGTATTAGGAAAAGTAAGTGATTTTTTAATCAAGCATCAAAGATTGTTAACATACTTAAGTATTTTTGCTGCGTTAATGTTATTAATGCGCTTAGTGTATGATGATGTTTTGATTGACCATGATAATCCCATCGTTTTAGCAATCTTTATAGGAATACTAGTTCTTTGGACCCTAGCATCTTACCTTAATCGAAGACAGCATATGCTATCCCACTTTATCTTACAGAGTTCGAAACTTATTAACGTCTATGCTGTAGACTTAGATTATCGTTTTATTGCGGTTAATAAGAATGATATTCGGCTCATGGAAGAAATCTTTTATTTCACTCCCAAAATTGGTGACTTTCCAATGAATTATCTTAATAGTGAAGATGCTGCGCGTTTAAAAGCAAATGTTGATCGTGCGAAAAAGGGTGAAACATTTATATTTATGGATACTATTAAGACAGGCGACAAAACGCTTTACTGGCAAAATATGTATTCTCCCATTTATAACAATCGCCAAAAAGTGATTGGTGTTTTTTGTTTTGTTCTTGATGTTACAGAGCAGAGACTTCATGAACTTGAAATACAGAGGATGGCATACGAAGATGTTTTAACACGGGTTCATAATCGACGATATATTGAGCTTGCTTTTGAGGAATGTCTGACACGTAAAGAAGAACAAATTACGGTTATTATATCTGATTTGGATAAATTCAAGGAAGCAAATGATACCTTTGGACATGCTACGGGAGATAAGATTCTAATTGAATTTGGTGATATTTTAACGAAGATAATGCCTGAAAGTGCTGTAATAGCAAGGTTAGGTGGAGATGAATTTGCGGTTTTACTCCCTGGAGTTTCTGAAAATCAAGCTGAATTTTTAATAAAACTTGTTCAAGCAGAAATGACTCTCAAAGATATGGGGATTACAGCATCTTTAGGTGCTTATACGGACTCTTATCAATCACATAAAAACTTCGTTGATTTTTTTGCAATAGCTGATAAGAAAATGTACGAAAATAAAAGTCAGAAAGGAAAATCAAATGTTTGACATTATTCTAGTCGATGACGGTAGTGGAGCTGATTTTGCACCGTTATTTGCAATAGCTGATAAGAAAATGTACGAAAATAAAAGTCAGAAAGGAGAACGTCGATGATGTTTCAAGATGTTGTTATTGTCATTCCTGCCTATGAACCTGATGACCGTTTGTTGGAACTTTTGAAAAATATTCGGGATAAGGAAAATCAAATGTTTGACATTATTCTAGTCGATGACGGTAGTGGAGCTGATTTTGCACCGTTATTTGCAATAGCGCAGAGTAACTATGCTTGTCATTTGCAAAGACACGCTGATAATAAAGGAAAAGGTCGTGCTTTAAAAACGGCTATTTCATATATTTTGGACAATTTTCCTAATGCCAAAGGAATTGTGACGATTGATTCTGATGGTCAACATACCTACGAAGACATGATGAAATGTTTGGCTGAATTTTTGCAACATCCTGATAGTTTGGTGCTGGGTGTTAGAACATTTGAAAAATCTGTTCCTTTACGTAGTAAATTTGGAAATTTATTGACAAGAGACGTCTTGGGGGCTATGACAGGTATGAACGTTTCTGATACGCAAACGGGGCTTCGTGTGATTCCTATGTCATGGTTGCCAAAACTCTTAACCGTGGAGGGTGAACGGTATGAATTTGAGATGAATATGTTACTTGAGGCAAAAGAGGACAATATTCTGATTTGTGAAGTTGGCATTGCAACGATTTATTTGGATGAAAATCAGTCGTCGCATTTTGATGCGATTCGTGACTCGATTAGAATTTACAAGGTTTTCTTCAAGTACATTTTTTCAGCATTGTTTTCCTTCTTGGTTGATATTGTTGCTTTTACGATTTTAATTTCTTTGTTTAATGGATTGAGTTTTAGTGCGGTGACGTTAGCTTCGATTTTAGCGCGTGCGATATCATCTGTTGTTAATTTCACCTTGAATCATAAGGTGGTCTTTAAACGAGGTCAATCAAATAGTGCGATAAAATACTTCACTTTGGTGGTAGTACAGATTGTTTTGTCAAGTTTATTGGTAACAGTTCTAGGAAATGCCTTGACGACGCTGCCAATTTCATTGGTGAAGATTTTAGTTGACGGTACACTTTTCTTTGTCAGTTATTTTGTGCAAAAACATTTGATTTTTAGTGGAGGTGAGAATGAAGACTAGTAAGAGGATACTCTATTTCGTTGCATTTGTAACGACTGTCTTTTATTTAACTTGGCGTTTGGTGGCGACTATTCCGTGGCATGATTCATGGTTTGCGCTGATCTTTGGGATTTTATTGTGGGGAAGTGAGGTAGTTTCAGCCATTACAGGCTACATTCTCATTTGGAATAAGCAAAAGGACTTTGAGCTTGAAAAGCCTGAGATTGCTAAGGAGCGTTACCCAGATGTGGATGTTTTGATTGCAACGCATAATGAGGATCCAGAGTTGCTTTATAAGACGATTAATGCCTGCACTTTTATGGAATATCCTGATAAGTCTAAGGTGCATATCTACGTCTGTGATGATACCAATCGTCTAGAAGTTGCCAAATTGGCTGATGAGCTTGGTGTTGGTTATTTTGGTTTAGCGGATAATAAAGATGCCAAATCAGGAAACTACAATAATGCTTTACGTCAGACGTCATCACCTTTGGTGGCGACATTTGATGCGGATATGATTCCTTATCGTGAATTCCTGTTGGAAACTGTGCCTTATTTTGTTGAACAAGTTGAGGCTTATGAAAATGGTGACGATTATGATAAGTTAAAAGTTGGTTTGATTCAAACGCCACAAAGTTTTTACAATGCTGATATTTTCCAATTTAACTTGTTTTCAGAATCAACCTTACCAAACGAACAAGATTTCTTTTCCAAAGAAATTAATGTTTGCAATAATTCGCACGGTGCAGCGGTTTATACGGGGTCTAATACGCTTATTTTCCGCAAGGCGATTGAAGATGTTGGTGGTTTTCCGACAGATACCATTACGGAGGATTTCGAGCTAGGTGTTCGGATGAATGCGGCTGGTTATGTAAATTATTCGACGAAAAGTCCAATGGCTAGCGGGTTAACGCCAACAGATTTGAAGAGTGTCATCAAACAGCGCACGCGCTGGGGACGTGGCGTTATTCGCAGTAGCTACAATATGAATATCTTCTTTAATCCCAAATTGACAAAGGGGCAAAGAATTGTTTATATTAATGGCTATCTTTATTGGTGGTCTTTCTTTAGACGGTTATTGTATATCTTGGCACCGATTTTATATACGGTTTTCCATGTGCGTGTGGTGGTGTCAAATATCTGGCTACTGTTCCTATTCTGGTTGCCAAGTTACGCATTGACACACTTGTCAATGCGAGAAGTCTCAAAACAATACCGAACACAGGTTTGGGGAGAAATTGTGGAAACGATTTTTGCTCCGTATTTGTTTATTCCCATGATGTTGGAGTCCTTTGGCATTAGCGATAAAAAATTTAAGGTGACACGTAAGGGAAATGATACGTCGTGGACGTTGTACCTTTATGCGCTTCCTTATCTTGTTTTATGGGGATTAGCCGTTTATGGTTTGGTGACTTTTAACTATGGAAAATTTGGTTCAGAGCTTTTTTATGGAAGTATTATCAGTTTTTGGTTGACTTATCATATCATCAATTTGACCTTTGCGATTTTCTGTGCGCTTGGTCGTCCGATTTATCGCTCAAGTGAGCGTTTTACTGTTGATGAAGCTATGGTTATTGAGGTTGATGATGATTCTTACCAAGTGAGAGTCTGTGATATTTCAGAAACGGGGATTTCATTCTATACGGATTTACCATTGTATTTGCCGAAAGAAAAAGAACTGACGCTTAATTTGCAATCACGTGATTACCATGCGAGGGTAAAAGGTCATGTTGTTCGTGTTTTTGCGATTGATAATGGTTGGCGCTACGGCGTTCAATTTTCAGAAATTCCTGAAGCTGATAAGCGCGAATTTTATCAGTACATTTATGACCGCATTAATCACAATCTTCCGAAGGAAAAAGACCCTTGGATGACAACATGGGATGATTTATTTGAGAACTTTAGTCAACGTTTCCAAAATAATGAACGTCCTGTTTCAGCCTATGACCAAGTAGCTTTTCCGAAAGTTCGTGTTAATGAAGAGGTTCAGGTTGCTGGAAAAAAATGCCAGCTTAGAAAGACAGATTATTATTACATGACATTTTCTGGAAAATTGACAAATCCTAAAAAAGAACCGAATGTCGCATTTACCTACAAAGATTTGCCAATTCAGTTGACTTTTGTGTCCTATGATATTGATAGAGACGAATCGCTTTATCGAGTTACCAATTTAGCGGATTTGGATAGCTTACCTGCTTTTAAAGCCTTAGCAAATGAATGGAGAGGGAGAGTATGATTAGTATTGCTAGATTACTGTTGTTCTTTGTGATTACCATGGGGTACAATGCCTTTTTCCGTAATACTGTGAAGATGAATCGCAGTCTGACATGGGTGTTTACATTTTCAGTCATTACATTGGTATTGTACCTTGGTAGTTTGTTAGGCTTTATGTTGCAGACCGTGTATGCCATTTCTGTTTTGGGCTGTCTTTTGAGTCTTTATTATCTTTGGGCGGTATGGAAAAAGAAATATCGCTTTAGGAGACTTGATTATATTGCGCTTGGAATGATGGCTTATTTGCTTTTGTTTGGAATAACGCTCTGGCATTCACCGCTTTTACATTATGATAATTTTACGCATTGGGCAACGATTGTAAAATTTTTCCATATCAATAATGCATTGCCAACACAGCAGGATACGATTATTAGCTATTATACCTATCCTGTTGGAAGTTCACTTTTCATTTATTTTTTCACGACTATCGTAGGCTTTTCAGAAGGTAGTATGTTGGTCGGGCAATTCTTCTTGATTGCTTCCAGTCTTTATGCCATGTTTGCGGCACTTCGTGATGATCGACGTGTCTTAATGGTTAGCATGATTTTTGCTTCGTTTGCTGTTTTTAATACGTTCAACGTTGCTATTCGATTAAATAATTTGCTGGTTGATTTTCTGCTTCCGGCCTTGGCCTTGGCAGCCATAGCAGGTTGTTTTGTCTATCGTAATCGTTTCTGGTTTTTGTCGCTAAATACGGCGGTAATTCTTGGATTATTAAGTATCGTCAAAGTAAGTGGACTTTTCTTTGTCGCTCTCGTTTTAGTAGTTTATGTGGTTTGTATTGTGCGTTTACTTGTTCGTAAAAGAGCACGTTTAAAAGCACTAGTGCTGCTCATAATGACCTTGCTAGTCAGCTGTCTTCCTTTTGTTATTTGGCAAAAGCATGTGACGGATAATTTCCCAAATGCCTCAAGTGCCAAGCATGCGGTGTCCATGTCAGAACTTGGTCAGGTATTGACTGGAAATCTGTCAGGCGTCCCACAAAAAATTATCACTCTTTTTGTCAAATCGGTGTTTACGTTTGACAGTTTGGCAAGCAATGGAATTTTGATAATCAATCTGATTATGCTGATTGCCTTTATTGTGATTGGCATTCGTTTGAAATATAAGAAATTTGTCTTGTTGACTTGGGGATTTGTTGATATTTCGATTGTGACTTACTATATTGGCATTTTACTCATGTATCTGACAGCAATGCCGACTGATGAAGCGTTAGAATTAGCAGGATTTGAGCGCTATGCTTCGAGCATCGTTATCTTTGCTTTTGGTTGTTTGACCATGGCTTTAGCATGGGTAATGGACAAGTGTCTGTATGAAAAAATCATTAGTAAACGTAATGCTAGGTCTTACAAGAGCTTATTTAATAAACACTTGTACCAATACGCGAGCCTTGTTTTGACAGTTTATGCCATTGGAATGTTCTTGTCAGAAAATAATAGCATTGTTTACAATAACAATCAGGAAACAAACGAGGTCGTAAAAGAAATTCATCAGTTTACTGGAAGTCAGAGTAATTCGTCAACGGATAGAATTTTGGTTGTAACAGCAGATAAGGAGAATGTAGATAATTATTTTGTCCAATATGCTAGTCGTTATTATCTGTGGGATGTCAATGTTGATGCCAGAGAAAATTTTGTGACGGCTGACCAAGAATTTTTAGATTTAATGGCATCATACAGCGACAGCGCAACAAGTTATTACCTCGGCAATGAAAATATCGATACTAGAGATGGTTCCAATTTAACAGACGATGACTTTATTGCACTCTTAAAAACGTATGACGAAGTCTTGATTTTAGATGACCATTATACGTTTAATGCCTTGACGAAAAAACTATTTGGTCGGACATATTCCCCAGGATTGTATAAAGTATCAGATATTCTTGCTGGAAAAGGGTAAGTTTTCTAGCTTTATCAAGCATAAGTCTTGATATTTCAAATAAAATATTCTATTATAACAAAAAATATGTAGAAGGAGGCGGAGTTTGTGACTTCGCCTCTTGTAGTGCTCAAAAGACTTTCTTGAACATTGGAGAGGAAGCTAAGATAAGTCCGTTTGAATTATCTGCTCTACTCATCACACAAAGCGAGGTCCTTAAAAGATACAATCCACGTTCCACACACTCAACACTAGCATAGAAAGATCTCATATCCACAAAAGCAATATCAGATTTTGGTTCTCGTGAACAATCAAAATAGCCCATTATCTATCTCTTTTATAGTTGTTTTCCCAATATTCCCTTTCACCTTTTCCTATGCCTTCTGGTAGTTGCTTCAAACATTGTCCCATACTTTGATATTTAACAATTTCAGTTATTTCAGCCAAAGAAAGTCGATGAGATGCTCTGCTAAAGTCCGTATCGAAGTAATCAACCTCTTCTATTTCAACTAAAATCTCATAATTTTGACCAAGATAATATTTAATTTCAGACGGTACTAACTTCTCTGATTCTTACTGAAGTAAAATAATTGAATTAAAAACCATGAAAATAAGATTTTCATGGTTTTTCTATTACTCAAAGAGGATCTCCTATGACAAAAATAGAAACATTTAGATGGCGTATGTGGCATGTTTATCTCCTTATTTTTATAACCATTCTACTTACAGGTACATTCGTTCGATATGGTTATAGACTTCAAGCCGATTATTCTTTAGACGATAGACTTTACGACTATACTAACAAAAAAGTTACTGTAACATCCTTTCAAAACGTCAAAATAGGAAACTTTAACGTTTTAGGTGTTAAGTTTGGAAATGAGAAAGCACTGGAGAGAAGTCAATTAGTCGTCGGTCGCACCTATCTAGCCTTCCAAGAATCTAGGTATAAAGCATCTAAACACAAGAAGGACCCTAAAAATTATGATATTATTCACTTTTATCAGCTTGGTAAAGATACTGGAAAAGGATACACTATTAATGTACTAGATCTTGCTAAGAAACTAGGATATGATGATCCCGGTTCCATGGATAATACCATGTTCTCCGATGGTAGGAATGAGTTTATGAAATTTTCATCCTATGACAACGAAAAAGTATTCTATCTCAATTTACGCACCCATAAGGCAACTAAAACCAAACCAGCAAAAGTCAGTCAATACTACGGATTTGCTAAACCTTACCGCTATCTCCTTTCAAAGGATAATTTTTCTATAGGTCATAAAGATGATCCCCTCACTATCAACTCCATGCCCCTTATCTGGACCAAAGAAAGAAATTTTGCTGATTACAAAGATCAAGACGATAACGAATACAGTGACCAATCGCTCAAAAAAAGATTCAGCCTAATTATCGTAACAACTGATTCACTTAATTTGGATGATGCCATTAAACTCCAAAAAGAGTTAACACCAGATAAGGAGGATATCTATTGGTATTTTACAAGTACTGATACAACGACTGGACACCCTGAGCAAGTTAAAAGTCAAAAAGATTACAACCTACTAGTTAAGGAGAGTCATAACTAATATGGTAAAAAATAACTTCAAATACCTTAAAATTACTATGCCCTTGATTTTATTATTGACCATGATTGCTATCTTTTTCTATTACAATGCTCAAGAAAATATTAAAGGGTTTTATAAAACTCGTGGATTTCAAGGAAAGGTGCAAATAACTGGTATCGGATGGGCAGATAAAATTACTTATCGTATGAATAAAGAAGATGAGGTTAAACATTACCTGATTTTCCATATTATTATCAAGAGACCATTAATAACAAAAAAGAACATGTAAATACTCAACTTCCTCTCCATATTCAAGATTTACTCTATCCTTACATTGCCAGCCCAACAGAAAGCGACTCAGATTTTAATCGCCAAAATAGTGAATATAAGATTTTACCTGATGAAAGAGAATATGGGGACGACTTTATTAAAAAGTCTATTAAAATCAACCCTAGAAATCAAAAATTTATCAATGATATCTCTAAAGCTTTAAGTACCGAGAAAGATTTAAAAAATATTATTGTTCAGATAGAACCTGTACCATACACGACGCTCTATACTTATGAGAGGGGACATTCTAAAGCGCTAGGTGGCTATTATGATTTTTCACTTAAAGATGCTCTACGAAACAAACAACTTACTGTCCAATTGAGTTTTCCTTCTGCTTCCACGACTAAAGAAATTGACTTACATTCTCAATTAGAACAGGTACTTAAAAACTCTGAACTACCAGATGGATGGTATATCTTAAATCAAAATAACGACTTTCCAAAAGAGGTACATATTGATGACAATCAAATTAGAATTAACTAAAGAAAGAACTCAGAGAGAATTATCTGAGGAAGAATGGGCTTTCCCTATTTGGAGATGGGCGGCTTTCTCACTATTTGACACCCTAATCCTAGTTAGTCCCTTGACCAGAGGATTGGTCTATCCCAGGGAGAGTGATTCTCGTTTTTACCTAGGTAAATCATTGGGTAACTTGATGCTAGACGATACACAACGCTTCATCTTTATTATTATCATCTTAACTCTGTTACTACCTGCTTTTGCCTTAATCGTAGAAAGCCTATTATTCTCAAAAGGATATCCTCTACTTTCAATAATATGTAGCTGTCTAATTTTTGTTAGTGCAACGGTCCTATTTGTCTATAGTCTCAGTATTGTCCCAGATTTTTGGAGCTTTACAATTTATAGTTATATGCTTTACCTTCTCTTCAACATAGGTAACTCCCTCAGAAAAATCAATAGAATCATCAATCTTAGGCAGAATAACACCAAAGCATAACAGCCTCTATCTACATAATACTCCCCTTTTAGTATAGGAATGACACAAATGAAACAAAAAAATCTTGTCTACTCTGAAGTTGACCACCTAGCTAAAAGCTTCCATATTAATTTTGAAAATCATTTTAGGAATACTCTAGACCCCTGTCTCAGAAATAAATTTCACTCCTTTTGTAGCAAATAAACAATTTAATTAATAGTAAAAAGATCAACATATTACCGTTGATCTTTTATTTTTACTCTAAATCTTTCAGAATATCTGTAAATCTGTGTGTAAACATAGCTGTCATCCCCCATATATTTTCTGTCAAGTTTCTGTAAAAAGGAATATGACGTTCACTATACCCAAAATTGTATTTTTCTCTATTTTTTACCAAGAAAAATGGGAAATCTTTTGCATCACTCAAGGTAGAAATCACTTTATAATAAATCGGATTCTCTGTCAACAACGTGTCAACATAGATTGTAAACAACCGTTTCACCTCTTCATTTGGATGAATATCCTCCCAATTTTCTATATTTATCTTTCCAACAAAGCAATGGATGGTTCTCCCCTGATGAATCAGATAATCAATCTCTCCCCAAATGTCAATTTGATCAGGAAATAAGTTTAATTCCTCACAAGTTTCTCGTATAGCAGCTTCTTGAAAAGTCTCACCTTCTTCGACACGGCCACCAGGAAAAGAAACCTCACCTGGTTGAGAAATATGCTCACTTCGTACTTGGTAAAGGATTTGATACTTATCAGTTTTTACATCATATATCAAGGGTAAAAGCACTGCATAGCGTCCTTTCTCCCCTAGTGGCTTTGGCTCGTAATGAGCTAGTTTATCTTTAATAGTCATAAGAACTCCTTGACTTCATATTATCATAAAAAATAAGTTATCCCTATTATATAAATTTTTTATATATAAAATATTGACATATCTTTCTAAAAGAGATACACTCAATGTGTAAAATAATTATATATAATTTTTATACATATCCTAAAAGCAAAGGAGCACATTATGTATTTTCCAACATCGTCAATCCTGATAGAGTTCCTAATACTAGCTATTATAGATAGAGAAGACTCTTATGGCTATGAAATTAGTCAAACCATTAAGCTTGTGGCTAATATCAAGGAGTCAACACTTTATCCTATTCTAAAAAAGCTTGAAAAAGCAGGCTATATGACCACTTATAGCCAAGCATATCAAGGGCGTAAACGTAAATATTACAGTATTACCCAAGAGGGAAAAAATCATCTTCAATTTCTTAATGAAGAATGGTTAACCTATAAAGAAACCCTCGATGGTATTGTAGAAGGGAGATTAAGACATGACAAGGACTGAATATATAGCCAAATTAACAAAATATCTACGAAAATTACCACAAAAGGACTATGAAGAGGCTCTCGAATATTTCATGGAATATTTTGAAGAGGCTGGACCTGAAAATGAAGCTCAGGTTATTGCAGAATTGGGTACACCTAAGGAAGCAGCACATGAAGTCATTAGTCGTCTTCTAGACGAAAAGATTATTGAGGAAAAGAGTAGCTTACGTAATAAAACAACTATCCTCTGGATTGCGATTCTAGCTGTTTTAGCCAGTCCAGTCGCCTTACCAATTCTACTATTCTTCCTAGCTATGCTATTGACACTTCTTGTGGTTATTTTTGCAGTTATAGTGACTGCCTTAGCTCTTACTTTTGCCTTACTCATTAGTGGTATTTACACTTTCTTTACAAGCTTCTCTCTCTTAAATGTTTCACTAGCTTCAACACTGTTTGGAGTGGGTCTAGGTCTATTGATGTTTGGAGGAGCACTCTTACTGCTTTTGATTTCATTTGAAATCTGTAAACTTATTGTAAAGCTAATTACCCTATTGATTAAATGGCTCATCAAGAAAGGAAGAAAATCATGAAAACTTGGAAAAAGATTGTCCTCGGAGTGTCTCTTATCTCTCTATTTTTAGGAGGAGGATTAGTAGCTTGGGGTTATAGCCAAGGTGGCTTAACAGATTTACAAAATAAAACTATAAGTGAGCAAGATTATGTCAAGAAAGAAGTTAAGGACTTCAATAAAATTGATATTAAAAGTAGTAGCTACAATGTGCTTATAAAAAATGGTGAAGTTGACAAAGCAACGCTTTCTTACTACCAAAAAACAAAAAATCCAATTGACACATCTGTAAAGGATGGTCAATTGACTATCAATGATAACAACTCTGAATTAGATTCGACTTCTAACAAACATATTAACTTTTTCGGATTAAAAGATTTAGTAAGGCTTTCTACTCTCAACAAGGAAGTCAGAAATAAAACCATTGTCATTACACTCCCTAAAAAACAAACGATTGATTTTTTAAAGGTTGATTTAGCAACTGGAAATCTAGATTTAAGTAATAGCACCATCAAACAAGCAGACATCAATCTAAATGTAGGGGACCTAACTTTTACTAAAATGATTGTCAGCAACCTAAAAGCTAATCTTGATGTTGGTAGTGTTGATAGTGATCATACACTTTTTACTAACTCAGATTTATCTATTGCAATGGGAGATTACTCTGGAGATAACCTGATTTTCAATGGTCACAATAAACTTGATGTTACATCCGGTGATATTGAAATAGTTCTTAAAGATTACACGCTCAATGTTCAAGCCGATAGTCATTCAGGAGAGGTGGACATCACAAATAACCTTAAGATTTCAAAGGATAACACACTAACTATTACCTCAGACCTCGGTGATATAACTGTTGAATAACATAAAAAGCCAGCTCACATTAGAGCCGGCCTTTAGTTTATTCATTTTCAGACTTTGGTCTATAAATAATAATACCTACAACTACAAAAATAAGTAAGAAAATGAATAACATACGTACTTGATCTGAGATCTGTCCTGTCATTGAAATAGTTTGACGAAGACCTGATACGGAGTAGGACATTGGTAAGAATGGTTGGACGACCTTAAAGAACTTAGGACTAAGTTCAATTGGATAAGTTCCTGCACTAGAACCTAGCTGCAAAAGGAGCATAATCATAGAAGCAAATGCACCATATCTATCATCCCAACCCACAAGAGCTGTAACGAGCGCCATTAAAGTCCATGCTGCAAGGAGAATCATACCAAATGTAGCTAATGGATGATTTGGTTCAACTCCCACAAATCGAATGGCAATATAAAGGGCAATTGCAGCCATAGTCGTAATGATACCATTGATAAAGAACTTATTCTTAGCCCAATCAAAACGGCTCGTAAAGTTTCTTCCTGTCAAGCTCTTAGCAAAGATAACATTAGTTGAAAGAGCGACAACCATAAGAGAAACAGAAATCATATATGGAGCCATCCCCACACCATTAGTGTCAACCTTATCCTTATCAGTTTTCTTCTCTTTAAGCGGAGCACTAACCATTTTTGCATTGTCTGAGTTTACAGAAACAAGAGATAGTTGCTGATTAGCCTTATTTAATGAATCAGACAATGTGGAAAGGTTAGTTGACAAACTTGTCAACCCATTTGTTAAGGTATTTCCTCCAGTTGCTAATTGTTGAGCTCCTGTATTGAGAGCATTTGTACCACTCTGAAGAGTAGCAAAACCAGTCATTAAACTACTACTGTTAGCATCTAGAGTTTGAGCACCACTGGCAATCGTTGACACAGCACCAGTATAAGTTGACAAACCATTTGAAAGTGCGCTTGCACCTGTTGCTAGAGTACTTTGAGCGGTTGACACACCTGATGCCACTTGAGTTGCTCCTGGTGATAATTGATTAACAAGTACTGAATTGACATTAGCAATATTAGCTTGCATTGATGATACCGTTGATGAAGCTACAGGGAGAAGAGCATTCGCCGAACTTGCAATGCCTGAAATAGACGTTTGTAGAGAAGCCAAACTACTTGAATCGCCGCTACTAGTTGTTGTCGTACCTGTCAAGCTAGATAAAGCAGTTGACATACTTGACACATCAGATGCAATAGTTGAAGCGTAACTACTAGCTGTAGATCCTGCATTACTAATTGCCGATGTAATCTCTGCTTGTTGATCTGCAGTCAAGCTTTGATAAGCAGCTGTTCCTTGTACCGCAGCCAAATCATTTGCTTTATCAGTTGCACTAGCTGTAGCTATAGAGCTAGCTGCAGAAGAAATATTTGAAAGATAAGTCGCTATTGAACTTGTATCTACTGATGTTGTTGATGTTCCACTTGGTAATGATGTGTTACTTACCGCTGTATTAAGATTTTGAATTGCTGTATTTAAATCAGTTAAATTAGTTGATAGGGTTGACAACTGTGCTTGCTGTTCTTCGGATAAACTTGTTGCTGTGGCCATTTGACTGAGCGCTGTTGACAACGAATCTGCACCTGTAACTAAGGTATTCATGGCCTCTGCTCCTGATACAAATTGACCTGCAGCAGAATTAACAGCCTCAGAGTTCGCATTTAACTGTGACAAAGCGCCTGACAAAGTTGACACACCTGAAGTATAGGCAGACGCGCCTGAACTCAAGGTATCAACACCTGTAGCCAATGTTTGTGTAGATCCAGCAAGAGTTCCTAAGCCATTTGATAAGGTCTGACTCCCAGACTGAAGTGCGCCTGCACCTGCATATAATTGACTAGCCCCATTCGCTGCAGTTCCCATACCACCCTGAAGTTGAGACATACTCCTAAAGACAGCTCCAACATAAGTTGATGTAATATTTTTAGAAACAGTATCCTTCAACTTAGACATGGCAGAATCGCTCATTTTTGAAGAAACGAAGCTATGTCCTGCTGTTGTTTGATAAGAAATTTCCAGTTTCTTGGGATCATTTGTCAAAAGACTTGCTGCATTACTTGAGAGGTTTTCTGGAAAAGTGATTACCATATAGTAATCACCATCCTCAATCCCTTTTTGGGCTTCATTTTCAGTCACAAAGTGATAGTCTAGATTTTTGTTTTTAGACATATTGTCTACCATATCATGACCAATATTCAGAGTCTTATTCTGGAAACTAGCACTCTTATCTTTGTTCACTACTGCCACTGGTAAGTGTTTGACATTACCATAAGGATTCCACATAGAAGACAAAAAGATTAGATTATATAAAGCAGGTATCAATGAGACACCAATAATAGTTATCCAGAGCTTTGGACTTTTAAGAAGAGCCTTTAATTCTGCTAACATATTTCTCCTTTTTAGACATTGTGTTTATTTTTATGATATAATCAATTATAAACTCATTTACCTGAAAATCAATGTTAAACAATCGCTTTTTGGACACATAGTCTAAAAGTGTATAAAAGGAGATTTGTATGTCAAAAGATCAAAGACGCGCGCAAACAAAAAAAGCTCTTTTAGATGCTTTAGTAATATGTCTTGAAGACCAAGATTTCAATGATATTACTACCATTCGTCTGGTTCAAACAGCAGGGATTAGCCGTTCGAGTTTTTATACCCACTACAAAGATAAGTATGAAATGATTGATAGTTATCAGAAAGAGCTTTTCCACAAGCTAGAGTATATCTTCGATAAATATGAAGGAAAGAAAGAGGGAGCCTTTCTCGAAATCTTTGAATTTCTCACTCGTGAAAAGCTCCTATCAGCTCTATTGTCTACCAATGGATCAAAAGAAATTCAAGATTTTCTGATACATAAACTTCAGCGTATGATAGCTGAGGACTTCATTGATCCCACTGCTGAAGAAAGAGCTCTCAAAGGATTCGAGAAAGACTATGCCAGTATTTATTTTGCGCATGCTATTTTTGGCGCTGGTCAAGCCTGGATAAATAAAGGAAAAAAAGAATCACCTCAAGAAATGACAGACTTTCTTCTACGATTTATTCCACAATAAAATAACTTCAAAAGCATAAAAAAGCTGCAAACCATTTCAATAGTTAAAGCAGCTTTTTTCTTTTACAATAAAATCCTTAAAATAAGGAAATGATAAGTGAAAGCAAGGTCAAAATTACGGGTCCGCCTTGCGTTAAAATAATTTTCTTATTGGCAGTTATAGCACCATAAATAGCAGCAAAGAAAACATTGAGTACAAAAACAGTTACAAGTAGCTGACTATTTGTAAAAATTCCATACAAGAGGAATACAGCAATCAAACCATTGTAAATCCCTTGATTTTTAAATAAGTTTGTAACAGAATCACGTTGAAGCTCTTCTTTGCTCATATTGAAAACACGACTAGTCGTGTCTGAATGTGTCGCAAAAGTTTCCAAATACATGATATAGAGATGCTCCAAAGCAACAATCCCAGCTAAAATTAGTGTAATAATAGACATAGTAGCCTCCTTCTTAAGTAACTTTGACAGTATATCAAAAGTAAACCTTTAAAACAACATGCATGCTTCATACAATTCGAAATATGGTAAAATAAAGAATGAAAGAGAGGTTCTTATGACAAAGACAGAAGTAATCCAACGTCTCCAAAAAGATCTGGGAATTCCCAGATTTCAGGCTTATATAGAGGATAAAGATTACTCCGAAGAGGAGTACGACCAACTAAAAAAAGATTTTGAAGCCTATTTCACTAACTACGTTTCAAATGTTTCAGCAGATTTTGAAGGCGGATTGGATAATAAATAATTTATACCTCAAAATCATCTATCATCATATTACGAATCCCCAGTCACTTGTACTAGACTAGGGACTTTTTTTATTAGAAAACAAAAAAGCCGTCTCATTCTATGAGATGGCCATGGAATCAATCTAGCAAATATCTAAGCAAACCCAGAAATCAACGATTTAAGATAAACAAAAAGCCCATAACAACGGGCTTTTTGCAAAATGAATCTTAAAATTAAAGCATTTTGTTGTAGAATTCAACGACAAGTGCTTCGTTGATTTCTGGGTTGATTTCATCACGTTCTGGAAGACGTGTCAATGAACCTTCAAGTTTTTCAGCATCGAATGATACAAATGCTGGACGTCCGATAGTAGCTTCTACTGCTTCAAGGATAGCAGGAACTTTAGCTGATTTTTCACGAACTGAGATTACTTGACCAACTTCAACGCGGTATGATGGGATATCAACACGTTTACCGTCAACAAGGATGTGACCGTGGTTTACGAATTGACGTGCTTGACGACGAGTAGTTGCAAGACCGAGACGGTAAACAACGTTGTCAAGACGACGTTCCAAAAGAACCATAAAGTTGAAACCAAGTGTTCCACCTTTAACTTTAGTAGCTTGTACGAACAAGTTACGGAATTGTTTTTCACCCAAACCGTATGAGAAACGAAGTTTTTGTTTCTCAGCCAATTGCAAACCGTACTCTGAAAGTTTTGAACGGTTGTTTGGACCGTGTTGACCTGGTACGTAGTTACGACGTGCCAATTCTTTACCTGTGCCTGTAAGTGAGAAACCAAGGCGACGTGATTGTTTCCATGATGGACCTGTATAACGTGACATTAATAATGTCCTCCTATAAAAAAATATTTTTAGGAAATAACGTTTTAGATAAACCTGATTCGTTCAGAAAGACTTCGCCCAAACAGCAAAGGTTACTTTTCTAGCCGACTTCCTGTTGACGAGCTTCATTTTATCCTGCTATTATTTCACATACTTTACTATTTTACCACGAAAAAAAGCCCAAGTAAAGGCTTTTTCTTATTTATTTTCGATTTCAGCTTGTTCCTCAGGACTCAAATAACGAATGAGAGTCTTCTCAGTCAAAATATCTGAATAAGTGTAAGATTCAACATAACTATTATTAATAGCTCCTGCTTGAGAACTGAAGTCTTGATATTCAACAATAAACAATGATGGATAAACTTCTGTCAATCGACCAATTTTATTCTTTTCACGTTTACGTCCATTCTCTAGGGTCAATTCTACTAGCTGACCTTCATGTGACTTAATAGCTTCCTTGATGTTTTTCATCTTAGCAACATCTGCAAATGCATCACTCATATGTATGTATATCTCCTTAAATCTGAAAATTATGATTCCTCAAACTGAGCAATCGATGAAAATTTATTGTATTCTTTTTGGAATAGTAACTTGACTGTTCCACGCGCACCAGCACGGTTTTTTTCTAGGATAACTTCGATGGTATTATCTTCAATCGCATTCTCTGGTTCTTCACCTTCTTTTCGGTAGTAATCATCACGATATAAGAAGGCTACAATATCGGCATCCTGCTCGATAGATCCTGACTCACGAATATCAGACAAGACTGGACGTTTATCCTGACGTTGTTCAACCCCACGAGATAACTGACTCAAGGCAATTACAGGAACTTTAAGCTCCTTGGCCAGAATTTTTAACTGTCTTGAAATATCTGAAACCTCTTGTTGGCGATTTTCTGGTCGCGTCCCTGTAATCAACTGCAAATAGTCGATCACAATAAGACCGAGACCACCCTCTACTTCTTGTGACAATTTACGGGACCGTGCACGAATCTCAGTAATCTTTATACCCGGGGTATCATCTATATAAATAGGTGCCTCAGCCAATGCCCCTTGAGCAATCATCACATTATTCCAATCTTGCTCTGTCAATTGACCTGTACGTAAAGCATGGGAATCAATCATCCCTTCAGCTGCCAACATACGATCAACCAAGCTTTCTGCCCCCATCTCTAGTGAAAAGACTGCAACAGCTTTATTTTGCTTGGTGCCAACATTCTGAGCAATGTTCAACACAAAGGCCGTTTTACCAACTGCGGGACGAGCTGCTAAAATAATTAATTGATCAGGGTGTAAACCTGTTGTAATCTTGTCAAGGTCACGGAAACCTGTTGGTAACCCAGTAACATCTGATGTTTGCTGTGAACGCATCTCCAAAGTATTAAAATTGACATCAAGAACTTCAGATATTTTGCGGAAACCACTACGATTGCTATGCTCTGAGACATCAACTAAGGCTTTCTCAGCATTCGCAATAATTTCATCAGATTCAGTTGCACCCTCATATGCTTGGTTGACAGTCTCTGTCAATCTATTTATAATACGGCGAAGCATGGCTTTCTCAGCCACAATCTTAGCATAATACTCAGCATTTGCGGATGTTGGGACACTATTGACCAAATCTACAAGATAAGAAATACCCCCTATATTTTGGAGGTCATCTTGGTCATCTAGAATGGTGCGTACTGTCGTGGCATCAATGGCATCATTTCGATCCGACAGCGTTACCATTGCTTTAAAAATGACACGATGGGAATACTTGTAAAAGTCGTCTGCTTCGATAAACTCTCGAACTGTAATCAACTTTTCCGGGTTAATGAAAATAGCCCCTAGAACAGACTGTTCCGCTACTAAATCATGAGGTTGCACTCGTAATTCTTGAGCTTCTGCCACAATTATTCCCTCCTTTACAAGATTTACTTATAGTGTCAACGAATTACTCAGCACTATTTTTGATGTTAAGTTTAATTTGTGCACTCACTTCTTTATGAAGCTTTACAGGAACCTCAATTAGACCAATCGCACGAATAGGATGTTCAAGTTCAATATGGCGTTTATCAACTTTAATACCAAATTGTTTTTGAAGTCCTTCTGCAATCTTTTTGGCTGTAATTGAACCAAAAGTACGTCCGTCTGGTCCGACCTTCTCAGTAAATTGAAGACGATTTTCTTCTTTTTCAAGTTGCTCTTTAACTTGCTTCGCTTCAGCCAACAACTCTGCTGCATGTTTTTCTTCAGATTTTTGCTTACCTTTCAACTCACCGATAGCTTGGTTTGTCGCTTCCTTGGCAAGATTCTTTTTAATCAAGAAGTTTTGAGCGTAACCTGATGGTACTTCTTTAATTTCGCCTTTTTTACCTTTACCTTTAACGTCTTGTAAGAAAATAACTTTCATTTTAGTCCTCCTTGGGAGCCAATTCTCCCATAATAGTTTCAATCAATTTATTTTTTGCTTGAGCAACACTACAGTCTCGCAATTGGCAGGCCGCTAAGTTGAAATGGCCTCCACCACCCATTTTCTCCATAATACGTTGTACATTAATCGTTTTATGGCTTCGAGCAGATATATTCACAGTAGAATCACTGGTCCTAGCGACAACAAAAGTTGCTTCGATACCTGCCATGGCAAGCATCGTATCTGCTGCCTTAGAAATCACAACATTATTATAACATTTAGGATTATCACCTGAGGCAACAATGATATCATCTGTAATACGTTCACCTGCTAGAATTAGCTCATTGATACGTCGATACTCTTCAAAATCAGTGGCAGAAATCGTTTGGATTTCTCCACTATCACTTCCTAAACTACGCAGATAAGAGGCGACATCAAAGGTTCGACTAGTCACACGAGTTGAGAAATTTTTAGTATCCAACATGATACCTGCCATAAGGATAGAGGCTTGGATTTTACTTAAACGTTCTGGGGCACCTTGGAATTGCAATAACTCCGTAACCAATTCACAGGCTGAGCTCGCCCCACTTTCAATAAAGGTCAAAACAGCATTTTCAGGAAAATCATCATCTCGACGGTGATGGTCTACAACAATAACTTCATTAAATCGATCATAAAAATCCTTAGATAAGGTTAAATTGATTTTAGAATGGTCAACCATAATTAACAACGAATGTTGGTTGACTAACTCTTCGGCCTCTGAAAGTGTAATAAGAGGTGACTGACCATCTTCTTTTAGCCGTTCGACTGCACGCTCAATATCTGCATTCATAGCCGTATCATCGTAAACAGCATAGCTTTTTCGAACAATTTGACTGGCAAAATGAGCCATACCGACCGTTGCCCCTAGAGCATCCATATCGAGATTCTTATGTCCGACAACAAACACTTTTTCGACTGTTTTCAACTTATCAGAGATTGCAGTCATCATAGCCCTTGTTCTTGTACGAGAACGTTTTACTGTTGAAACAGAACCTCCTCCAAAATAAAGAAGTTCCTTGTGATCATCGTTTTCCTTGACAACAGCTTGATCTCCACCGCGAACTAGTGCGATATTCAGATTCTGCAAGGCAACCTGACCGATTTGATCATGCTTAAGCGTACCAAATGAAATTCCCATGCTCAAAGTCAGTGGTAAACCACGCTCCTGAGCCTGCTGACGGAAATCATCCAAGACAGAAAACTTTTGATCCATGAATTCTGTCAAAACACTGTAGTTGGTGAAGAAGTAAAAACGATCACCTTCAATACGTCGATAATGAATATGCTTGGCCTTAGCAAACTCAGAAATAAACCCTGCCACGAATGTGTTGATTTTTGAAACATCGGCATCGGGTAAACTTCCCGTCACATCGTCGTAGTTATCAACTGAAATAATCCCGATAACAGGACGAGTCATATTTGGATCAGCATTTTCATCTTGATCATAAACATTGTCAATAAAATATGTCAACTTATTGTCAAAATCCACAAAAGCGGCATATTTATTGTCACCAACGGTTATCACATTCGAAGGTGAACCCTTTCGTTTCTGGGAAATAAAATCCGCAATCAACTGCTTATTGAAATTTCCATTTTCATCCGAAAGTACTAGCTTCGCATAGGGGTTGAACCATTCAATATGATCGTTCTCATCAAAAGTAATAACCCCAACAGGCATCTTTCCGAGAAGGGTCTTCAAAGAATCTTCAACATCCTGATTCAGTTCATCTAATTGCTCTATTTCTAAGGACTCATATGTTGTCTTTTGGTAATGCAATAAGGCAACAACTACTACCATAATAATAAAAAGCGCAAAAATGAGTGCAGACTCCGATTTTAGTACGCGAACAAAAATAGTAGCAATTCCAAAAAGAATTAGCCCAATCATTACAAGATGAATCGTTGCAAAGTGAAATCTTTTCATATAAAACCTCTTAATCTAACAATTATAACATAAAAAAGCCTTAATTAAAAGGCTTTTAAACGTGTTAGCACCGTTAGTCTACTTTCCTGCGGGCCTTATTATTACCTTCAAGATAAACCATCAGAATTGAGATATCTGCTGGGTTGACCCCTGAAATACGACTCGCTTGACCAATGGTCTCAGGATTGATTTTCTTAAATTTTTGACGAGCTTCGGTAGCGATGGAATCAATAGCATCCCAATCAATATTTTTTGGAATCCTCTTTTCTTCCATACGCTTCATCTTAGCTACTTGATCCAAAGCTTTATTAATATAACCTTCATACTTGATTTCGGTCTCAAGCAACTCTACTATCTTCGCGTCCAAATCTTCTACAGCTGGACCTACAAACTGAGTAGCTGTGGCGTAATCAATCTCTGGTCTACGCATAAACTCTTTAGCTGTCATGGCATCTGTCAATGGCTTAAAGCCTAGAGCTTGAATTTTTTCATTCGTTTCTTTAATAGGTTTTAATTTTTCTTTTGACAAACGTGTCAACTCGCTGTCAAACTGATTTTTCTTAATTTCAAAGATACGCCAACGTTCATCGTCAACCAAACCAACTTCTCGACCAATAGGTGTCAAGCGCATGTCAGCATTATCATGACGTAATATGAGACGATACTCTGCGCGTGATGTCAATAAACGATATGGCTCCAAAGTTCCTTTCGTGACAAGATCGTCAATCATTACACCAATATAGGCATCACTACGTTTGAGAATAAGTTCAGGTTTACCTTGAACTTTAAGAGCCGCATTGATACCAGCAACTAGACCTTGACCTGCTGCCTCCTCGTATCCAGAAGTTCCGTTGGTCTGTCCTGCTGTAAAGAGACCTGAAATCAACTTCGTTTCAAGTGTTGCACGTAGTTGATGAGGGAGCACGATATCATATTCAATCGCATAACCAGTTCGCATCATCTCTGCCTTTTCGAGACCTTTAATTGAGTGAATCAACTCTTTTTGAACATCTTCTGGCAGACTAGTTGACAGGCCTTGCACATAGACTTCCTCAGTCTCTCTTCCTTCAGGTTCAAGGAAAAGTTGATGGCGATTCTTATCGGCAAATCGGACAATTTTATCTTCGATTGATGGACAATAACGAGGTCCCACCCCCTTGACAATACCTGAAAACATTGGGGCACGGTGTAAATTGTTATTGATAATATCGTGGCTCTCTTGATTCGTATAAGTTAGCCAACAAGGAATTTGATCCTGAAGATAATCTTCATCCTTCGACAAGAATGAAAAATGATTCGGCTTTTCGTCACCTGGTTGAATTTCAGTTTCTTCATAATTAATTGATGATGCCTTGACACGAGGAGGGGTACCTGTTTTAAATCTTCCTATTTCAAGGCCAAGATCCCTCAAGTTATCTGCCAATGTAACAGATGCAAGACTATTATTAGGACCTGAAGAATATTTGAGCTCACCTAGGATAATTTCACCACGCAAAGCTGTTCCTGTTGTGACAACAACCGCTTTAGCTCCATATTTTTGATTTGTGGCTGTTCTGACACCAACTACCTTACCATCTTCAACAAGAATTTCATCAACCATGGACTGACGGAGAGTCAGGTTTTCCTGACGCTCAACTGTATGCTTCATTGTCATAGCATACAAGGCTTTATCGGCTTGTGCACGTAAAGCTCTGACAGCAGGTCCCTTACCGGTATTCAACATTTTCATCTGAATATAAGTTTTATCAATATTTTTACCCATCTCTCCACCAAGGGCATCAATCTCACGGACAACAATTCCCTTGGCCGATCCCCCAATGGAAGGATTACATGGCATAAAAGCCAGCATCTCTAGGTTAATAGTCGCTAATAAAACCTTACATCCCATGCGGGCTGCAGCTAAGCTAGCTTCCACACCAGCGTGACCAGCACCAACAACAATTACATCAAAATTTTCATCAAACTCGTAAGACATTTTTTAGATTTATGCAGTGATTTACAATCAACTGCCCATCCTTTCTTTGTTTTTTTCCTACAAAAATAGCCAAAACTCCAGAAAACTGTACGCAAAAACGCACAATTCTCATGAGCTTTGACCATCATGACTATTGTTAAAGTTATTTTATCAAATCAAATCGTTTTGTCAATGAAAATCACTATTTAATCAAGGTCTGCACACTGACGATAATCATCTGTATACCTATTGAGAATAGTAAAAGTCCCATCATTTTCGTGATAATTTTCATCAAATTTTCTCCCAAGAAGCCTGCAATTTGTTTTGCACTTCTTAACAGGAGATAAGTGATGACACATAGTAGAGCAAAAGCAACTACGGTTATCAGTTGATTCTGCAAACCTCCATTAGCCAGACTTAAAGCAGTTGTAATTGTACCTGGTCCCGCAAAAAGTGGCATTGCAAGAGGAGAAATAGCAATAGACATTGGATCTGAATTTACTGCTTGCTGCTCCATTCCTTTATAGCTGGGTGAATGATTACCATTAATCATATGATAACCGATAACGGCCACTAATATTCCACCAGCAATTCTGAAAGAAACAATTGTAATTCCAAATACTTTAAAAATGAAATCTCCTGAAAAGATAAAAACAGTTATAATAACAAAGGCAATCAAAAGACTCCTAAAAGCAATTTTTCGTGAAATTTTTTGACTATCATCTGCTACTAAAGCCATGTAAGCAGGAAGATTTGAAATTGGGTTCATTATAGCGAAAAATGCCATAAATGCATAAAAAAATTGAGAACTCATCGTTTTTACTTAACTCCAGTTAGATATACTGACAAACTTTTCCGTCTTTATACGCTTGGTCAATAATACCGCCGCCCAAACATTCCTGACCATCATAGAAAACAACGGCTTGACCTGGTGTAATAGCACGCTGAGGTTCAGCAAAAATCACCTCTGCTTTATCACCTTTAACCTTTACAGTAACTTTACTATCAGGTTGACGATAACGGAATTTTGCTGTACATTCCATTTCAAATTCTTCTGGCATATCTCGAGTAAAGTGAATCATTGAAGCGTCAAGAGAAGTTGACATCAAGGACTCATGGTGGAAACCTTGACCCACGTAAAGAATATTTTTAGAAAGATCTTTTCCTACTACAAACCAAGGAGCATTATCTCCACCTTTTTGGCCACCAATACCCATACCACCACGTTGACCAATGGTATAATACATGAGTCCATTGTGTTCACCCATATCACGACCATCGACAGTCATCATACGACCTTTTTGAGCTGGTAAGTATTGACTAAGAAACTCTTTAAAGTTTTTCTCACCAATAAAACATATTCCTGTTGAATCTTTTTTATTGGCTGTTGCAAGACCTGCACGTTCAGCAATCTCACGAACTTCTGGTTTTTGTAGATGTCCTAAAGGAAACATCGTTTTCTGCAACTGCTCTTGCGAAAGTTGACTAAGGAAGTAGGTTTGATCTTTATTGTTATCTGCACCACGCAACATATGGAAAATGCCATCTTCATCGCGAACAACTTGAGCGTAATGTCCTGTAGCCACATAATCCGCTCCCAATGTCATCGCATAATCTAAGAAAGCCTTAAACTTGATTTCCTTATTACACATAACGTCTGGATTAGGGGTACGGCCTGCACGGTACTCTGCTAAGAAATACTCAAATACACGATCCCAGTACTCTTTTTCAAAGTTGACAGAGTAATAGGGGATACCAATCTGATCAGCTACTGCTGCTACATCTTTATAATCTTCGGTTGCTGTACACACACCAAATTCATCTGTGTCATCCCAGTTTTTCATGAAAACACCGATTACATCATAACCTTGCTCTTTTAAAAGTAAGGCTGTTACTGATGAATCAACGCCACCACTCATACCGACAACAACACGTGTTTTTGAATTATCAGTCATAGATAACTCCTCCCATCAAATAAAAATTAACATAGACTTGAAGGGTCTAGTTATTCAAATATCGATTTGAAGGTCGATTTTGAAGCGTAAAAGCACGCAAGCTTAATTATATCATGATTAAAGAATAATGCAAAAAGGTTACCACTAGGCAACCTTTTTGATACTTATTTTCGTGTAAAGCCACTGTAAACCTATTACTCCCAAGACTATTATTGGAATCAATAACGCTACAAATAGCCATCCTGGCTCCTTATAACTTAACACAAGTTTATTCTGTCCTTCTTGTGATGAAACGGTCGGTGTACCAATCGTTGACAAGCTATAGTCATCCTTGTCTAGTTCTTTACCATTTAGTGTCAAGATAGAATCTTTATAGACAACTATCGGTAGATTCTGTTTCTCCCCTTCAGCAGCCTGCCAAGTTAATACAAGATAACCATCTTCGAGTAGCTTTTCTGCCTTCTGATTCGTAACGATATTTTCGTAATAAAGATCATAAGTGTTCTGCTTACCTATTGTCCCATAAATAGGTACGTAATCTGGTGTGGGTTTGACAACTAAATTTAAAAACTCTGACAAGTCACTGTCATTCATGGTAAGACTTATCGTCTGATAATCTCCTTCAACGTAAGTATGTTTAACAATGGAAATAAGTTCACCATCTTGTGCCGCAGTTTTTACACGATCGGTAGTATCCATCATATTCTGAATGAGACCAACACCCGCAAAGGCAAAGAGTAAAACAGCAATACTTTTTCGCCAGTTTACAAATCGCGTGACCGTTAACCCCGTAATTGCTAAAAGTAAAATGGTAGCAGGAACAAAGAACCTAAATGGAAATTGGATCAGTTCAGCAAATGTATTTCCATTTTCTACTAGATACTGCCACGGAAAAAGACCTGTCGACAAGAAGAAAAAGACAAAATAAATAAAATGCAGTATTTTTTTCCATCTAGCAAATTTCTTCCAATTCAAAACAGCGTAAAGAAACTGTAAAATGAGTAACACCATTAATGAAATTGGGGTATATAGCCAGTATCTTGCTGTCCCATCTATCCCATTCTTACCAATTTCTCTATTTATAAATGGATCTAGGAGATGATTAGTCCCTCTCAAATATAGGAGTACTAACCAGACATTGACAGTCAGTAAGAGGAACAGAATGACTGCTATAAGGACTTGTACGAAGGTTTCCTTTTTCTTAGCTATAGGAGACTTTACAAAAGTGTAAAGATAAAAAGGAAGATACATCATCACTAATATCAAAGCACTGAGTACGTGAACCTGAAAAATCAATGCCATAGATAAGGCAAGTCTAATTGGTTCTACTTTTTGATAAAAGACATAGTGAATTGCTGGAATAAAACAAAAAGGTAGTAAAGCTGCTCCCCAACTAGAGAAACCCTGTCGCATCGTCCAGTATTGGATAGAGAATGTTGTCGCATAGAGTAAACCTAGTGACAAGGAAATTGTTGTCTTAACTTTACACTGCTTGAGCAAGGCATACATTGAGGACTCGGCTAGTATATGTAGTAATACCCTTGACACAATCTGATAACGAAACCAAGTGCCACTTATTAAAATAAGCCCTCCTTGTAAATAGGCAAAAAAAGGACCGTAAAGAGCATTGACAATGCGGCCTGACTGTTGGAATCCATATAAAGATAAAAAGTAAGAAAGGTTACCATTTTTTAGTTGCATAGCAGCTTCATAGAACCTGTTATAGTGAAAGATGGAATCTGAACCTAAAATGACTTTTCTTGTAAATAGTTGTGGTGTAACCAATAACACAGCAAAAGCTATAATAATAAGAGAAACCCACAACTTTTCTCTTAATTTAAAAATTTGTTTCATTGCTATACCTTTCATTCCTATTATAACAAAAAGGCCATGCCCTACCTAGTAATAACAAAAGCTCTATAAAACAGATTTCCTACATCCAAATTAAAAAGCTGAGAGTATGCTCCCAACTTCTATTAATATTTAATATTAGTAATTCCAAGCTGACAAACCTTGTGCATTATAGGCATTCAAGGCTGATTGAATTTGATCCTCAACTGTTGCAGTAGAGCCCCATCCAGGCATTGTTTGAAAAAGACCTGATGCACCTGAACCATTTGCTGCAGTATGATCACCATTTGACTCACGCGCAATAATAGACTCCCAAGTTGACTGAGGAACACCAGTAGCTGCTGCCATCTGTGCCGCCGCATAAGAACCAACTTCTCCTGCAGTGTTCCCATTTGAGAGAACAACTGACCCGCTACCAGTTGCAGCAACCGAAGGAGCTGTTCCAGTATTTTGAGTCGACGTAGTATCAGTATTTGTTGAAGCAGCGCTTGTAGTAGCAGTATCTGACTGAGACTTTTCAGCTGCTTCTACCGATTCTCCTGTTGTTTCTGACTGAGGCTTACTTTCTTCAACCTTTTCTTTATTAGCTTTATTCTCTTTACTTGAGCTAATTTCTGTTGATTTAACTAAATCTGCTGTCGATTCTGACGTTGTTGATGCTGTTGAAGGTGCTGGGGTAACAGAATCTGAAAATGCATTAACCAACCCTTTATTAATTAGTGTAGACAGTGATACTGCCAAAATGACAATAAAACTTGTTACAATTGCCACTGGTACCGCCAATGATTTCTTCGCTGCTAATTTGATACGGCGTCCCTTATAACTTTTTTTAAACATAAATCCCTCCTAGTTAATTCTAGTTACATTCATCATAACTTAGTAATATTACTGCCGATTATTTGTATTATGTCTAATGTTACAATGATTTATCATTTTAATAAAAAAATGCCAAAAATCTGGCATTTTTCCCTTATTTGTATGAGGTTTGACTAGTTTTCCTCATAAGTCAGTAATAATGATTTAGTACCAACCATTAGCATTCCAGAAAGCAAGAGCTGCTGTCCATGAACCATAACGGCTTGCGACATAATTATCTGCTACCTTCTCTTGATTTTCAGGAGATAAGTCTCCGTTCAAATATGATGATGCTAATTGGTAACGTCCATAATATTGCCCATTTTGAGCTGTATAGCTACCGCTTGACTCACGTTGAGCGATTTCTTCTTTGGCAGCTGCCTCTGAAGAAGAAAGATTTGTATTGGTTGCTTGAGTATCTTCACTTTGTGTAGACTCTGTTGATTGTGTTGATTCAACAGCTGCTTCTGTTGTAGCTGAAGGTTCTGTAGTCTCTTCAGTTGTTTCATTAATTGTTAAGTTTTGACCAATAGAAATCTTATTGGCGTCTTGAATACCGTTTTTTGAAACGATTTCATCTACGGTCGTACCATTCTTCTTAGCAATAGCTGAAAGAGTATCGCCTTTTTGAACCGTGTAAGTTTCTGCATTAGCTAAAGCTGTTGCTCCAAGTGTCGCTACTGTAACAAGTCCAAAAAGACCTAATTTTTTAGTGTTAGATGTATTCTTTTTTTGCATGATGATGCTCCTTTATCTATTTATAGTCCAATCCATATTAGTCAAAGATTTTAAGTTATTTTATTGTTTATGACTAATGGGTAAATCAACTGGCTTATTCTATATAGGGATTTTTCAATCCAGATTAAGCTGAAGAACTATAACCATGTATCTATGATACCTTGGAAATATAACATCCCCTTGTTAGGGATATTAAAAATATTACAAGTAGGTTGGGATTAGACGAAAAAAGAACGCCTACGTGGGCGTCCATCTAAAACTTCTAGGTCTTAAGACCTAGTTTTTATTTATCTCAACGAATTAACTCTTAAGATAAAAAAGCATTAATCCTAAAGATAAAATAGCAATAATTGATAAGGTATCTCGACCATTCCATGAAAGTCGACGATATTTTATTCGTCCTTCACCACCTTGATAGCCTCGTGCTTCCATAGCAATCGCCAGAGCATCTGCTCGTTTAAAGCTTGATGCAAACAAAGGAATTAAAATAGGTATTATTGACCGTACCTTTTGAATAATATTTCCTTCACCAAAATCAACACCACGCGCCTTTTGAGCATTCATAATACGAGTCGTATCATCCATCAAAGTTGGTACAAAACGTAGACTCAAAGATAGCATTAAACCAATTTCATGTGCTGGCACTTTGAAAACAGTAAGAGGTTTTAAAAGTGATTCAACTGCATCAGATAAACTTAAAGGTGTTGTCGTTAGAGTAAGTAGGGTGGAAAAACTAATAATGAGGATAAATCTAAGGAATATCATCCAACCTTGATTTAAACCGACTTCCGTAATCTTTAAAAAGCCGATAGACCAAAGCACACTCCCTTTTGTATTGAAGAAAACTTGAAATAGGGTAGAAAATAAAATAATCCAAATCATTGGTTTGATTCCACCTAAAAAGAAACCAAGTTTTATTTTAGACAAGAAAACCAAGAAAAGTGTAAATAAAGTTATTACAGCATAAGTTAAGGGATTATTAGCCCAAAAGATAATAACAATATAAATCAGCATGGCTAATAATTTACTTCTAGGGTCTAATCGGTGTATAAAAGAGTCCCCAACAATATAACGTCCAATAATTAACTTATCCATGCGACACCACCTCTACGAATTCCTCGATTGTAATAGGGAGACTTTCAAAGTGATAACCTTTTTCTTGTAGCTGTAGCGCAAACTCCGTTATTTTAGGAACACCTAACTGCTTTTCTTTAAGAAAAGTAACCTTTTGAAAAACATCTTTAGGAGCTCCCGACAACACTAGTTGCCCTTTTTCCATAACATTCACAGCTGTTGCATAATCAGCAACATCATCCATCAAGTGAGTTACTAAAACAATCGTCATTCCAGAAAGATGTAACTCCTTAAAGAGAGACATCAATTCCTTCCGGCCCTGTGGATCTAGACCGGCAGTCGGTTCATCCAGCACTAGAATATCTGGTTGCATAGCTAGAATCCCTGCGATGGCAACACGTCGCATTTGTCCCCCTGATAAATCAAAAGGATTCTGTCCATGAAACTCTTCCGGGAGTCCAACTAATTTTAGACTTTCAATAGCACGTTGTTCTGCTTCTTCCTTAGAAACTCCGAAATTTTGAGGTCCAAAGGCAACATCTTCTAAAACAGTCTCTGCAAATAACTGACTTTCTGGAAATTGAAAAACTAAACCTACCTTCTTACGAACTGGTTTTATGTCCTTATTCTTTGATTGACTGGTTATGATAGTGTCATCAACGTGAACCTGACCACTAGTGGGTAAATAAAGGCCATTCAAGAGCTGCATAATAGTAGATTTACCACTTCCTGTATGTCCAATAAAGGCCGTATATGAACCATCATTTATCGTCGTCGTCATATCAAAAAGGGCACGCCCCTCAAAAGGAGTACCCGCTTGATAGATATAACTTACATTTTCGAGAGAGATTCCCATAGTTGTTCTACCAATTCCTTTTCTGTCAGATAGTCTTCACAATCTATCAGACCTTTATTTCTTAGCTTTTGAGTTAATAATGCACTAAAAGGGATATCTAAACCTAAGTCAACTAACTCTGAGCCTCTACTAAATAGTTCACGAGGACTTGAAACAGACTCCACTTTACCTTTTTTCAAAACCAAAACACGGTCACTCAAAGCGACCTCATCGAGATCATGAGTAATTGATAAAACAGTCATTCCGTATTCTTTACGAATAGCTTTAATAGATTGAATCAATTCCTGGCGACCTTCCGGGTCAAGCATGCTAGTTGCCTCATCCAAAATCAAAATAGATGGTCTCATAGCTACAATACCTGCGATAGCCACACGTTGTTTTTGGCCTCCAGATAATCTAGCTGGCTCTCTATCCTTAAATTCTGACATTCCCACAAATTCCAGAGCCTCTTGAACTCTTGAAGCCATTTCTTCATAGGGAACACCTTTATTTTCAAGACCGAAAGCAACATCATCTTCAACAGTTGCCCCAACAAATTGATTGTCTGGATTTTGAAAGACCATGCCAATCTTATCACGGATATCCCAGACATTGTCTTCTGTTAATTCTTGACCATCAACAATAATCTGCCCAGACTCTGCCACTAATAGTCCGTCAATAAGACGTGCTGTCGTGGATTTTCCAGAACCATTATGCCCTACAATGGATAACCATTCCCCACGTTTCACGTGAAACGATACATCATCAAGAATATAGGATGGTTGATCTTGATGATATTTAAACTTTAAATTTTTTATTTCAATCATTGATTTATCGTACTATTTGAAAGTATCCTTAAATAAGAAACCTGCACCTTTGAAATAATCATAGCCTGAGTAAATTGTAAAGAACAAAGCAATATAAAGCATAATTGTTCCTACAAAATGCAGATGACACAATAATAGAATAATAGATAACATCTGGGTCACTGTCTTAATCTTACCAGGCATAGCTGCAGCGAGAACTGTACCACCGTTCTCCACTAATAAAAGACGAAGACCTGTGACTGCAAGCTCACGACAGATAATAACTGAAACCACCCAGGCTGGCGCTTGATTAATACCGACTAACATAATAAATGCTGACATCACTAGCATCTTATCTGCCAATGGATCTGCAAATTTCCCGAAATTAGTAACAACATGCCATTTTCGTGCCAAATAGCCATCTAAATAATCTGTAATACTGGCAATAGCGAAGACAACCGCAGCAGCAATATGCATGACATTACTTGACGCAAGTGATGTCATCAGTAAAAAGATAGGAATCAAAACAATTCTAGCAAGTGTCAATAAATTAGGTAAATTTTCTTTTTTAAACATTTCTTCTCGATTCTATTGGATTCTTAATGTGAGGTAGCTAGGTGTATTTTTATCTAATTGAGATAAATCAAGTGACTCCCCATTTACCTTTAGAGTTACTTTTGAAGATTGAGCAATAATAATTTGAGTTGGTTTAGTTTTATCAGAAAAATCTAAAGAGTATTTTGAATTTTTCGTTTTTGAAAGGAGGTAACTCTCTGAAGTATCTGAGTTATCTACTGAAAACCATGTGTTATCACTATCTTTTGATAACTCCACATCTAAAACTACTGAAGAATTTACATTGGAGAAATCAACCATTAGTTGATTGCCTTGAGTTGTCGTTGTAACATTTGCCCCCGAAACGGTAACCTCAGAAATGCTTCGTGACGATTTAGCCTTACTAGCCGTTGACAGATGATTAACTGTAGAGATAGTATTTGGTTTTATCACCTGAGGTTGATTAGAAAGATGTCTAATAATAATATAACCTACTGAGCAGATGATAAGTAACGAAACCGCACTAAGCATTAGTAAAGGTAGATAGTTAGACTTTCTTTTTTCTTCACGTTTATGCTTTAAAAAGCGTGACATGGGAGCTTTAGTAGCTAAGGTATCTTCCTTACGTTCAACTGGTTTCTTCTCTTTTTTTAGTTTTTGCTCATTCTGTCTCTGCTCCTCAAACAGACGTTGTCCATCTAAACCAACCGAAGTGGCATACTTTTCAAGCGCCTCTTGCTGAATGTCCTCTGGCAAAGCTTTAAGTTGATCCATTTCCATAGCCAGAAGAAACTGGGCTTCTACTCCAGAAATTTTTTCTACATCATACAAACTTAATTCCTTTTTTATACGCGCTGCACGTAATTGCTCACCTAGAGAGTGTAACTTCATTTTTCCCCTTTCTAATATTCTTCTTTGTTTTCGTGTCTCTATTATAGCAAATAATCACTTATTTAGGGAAGACAACAAAATCGGTAATCTCCATATTTGAGAGATAGTGATTCAAAAAATCCTTCAACTCCTTGGAAGTAATGCTCATCAGTTCCTGACCAAAATCAAAGTATGTTTTATCATTCTCAAAATAAGCTAAATATTGGCTTCCTAAATTCTGGATATTGTCTAGACTACGTAAAAATTCACCATACAAAGCTTTCTTTTGTAAATCCAATGCTTCTTCCGTCAACAATTGTTTTTTATCTGCCGATGTCATCACCTGACGAATTAAACTTGACATACGGATCGGTTCTGCAGTGTCCATAGTCATAATGACAAATGAATATCGATTAGATACCTCGTATTCAATTGACACAGACTCGTCTATTTTTCCTTCAGCATACCAATTTTGATAATAAGGAGACGTCCAGCCAAACAGTAAATTGAACAATAACTGTACCAGTATGTTTTCTCTCATACGATTATCAGTAAAAGGAACACTCTTAAAACCAATGGCTAGTTTTGAGATGAATATCTCCATTTGAAGACTATCTAATTTTTGGATATCTGACTCAATGAGGTGCTTTTCTTTCTCGACTATTCTCTCAGGTGGTGTAAACTTACTTTGTTTTTCATTGACAAAAGTGTAAATATTTTCAACATCAAAATCGCCCACTAAGACGAGATGACAGTTTGCTGGTCTGTAAAAGCAATCAAAATTATCTTTTAAGTCCTTTACAGTAATTTCTTCAATGCTATCAACACTTCCAGCAATGTCTTGACCTAATATAGTATTAGGATACAAACTTTGTAAACAACCTAGATAAACTCTGTAGTCAGGATCATCCTGATACATATTTATTTCTTGTTCAATAATTCTTTTTTCATGGTTGACAGCATCTTCAGAACTTGTAAAGCTCGATGTAAAGTTTAATAAAAGCTCTAAAGACTCCTCAAAGTTATCTAGGGTAGAAAAATAATATGTTGTCTTCTCCAAGGTTGTAAAAGCATTGACATCAGCTCCAAGCTTGACAAAATCCAACGTCACATCCCTTCCCTGCTCATCCTCAAATAGCTTATGTTCAAGAAAATGAGCAATACCTGCAGGGTAAGATTGTAACTCACCATCAATATAGAAGTGATTATCTAGCGCCCCAAAATTTGTTGACAAAAGGGCGGCTTTTTCTACAAATCCTTTTTTCTTAATGATTGATAAAGACATACCACTATCTAAAATTGCTGAATAAACTTCTTCATCAATTTTTTGATAATAACGTTTCTTCAAAGCAGCCATTCTAAGACACTCCTTCTAAAAAGAACAAACTCTGTAGCTTAACTTGACGCGCTACACGGCAAACATCTTTTTTAGTAACCTTCTCAATCTCATCTAACCAATTCTCCAATGAAAGACTTTTATCGCCAAAAATCACCTTATTAAAACGTTGTTCCACTAATGTTAAGGCATGATCTTCAGAGAGTAGGGCATTCATTCGTATGATTTTTTTGGTTTGATTCAGGAGAGAACTTGAAAAACGTCCTAATTTAATGTAATTCAATTCTCTACTAATTCCTCGCATAGCCTGATTTCTATTAGATTTTTCAATTCCAGCGTAAACTTCCAGTAAACCTGTAAAGATATCAAATTGGCTACTAATTGAATAAGCTAAGCCTT
This sequence comes from Streptococcus sp. cx1, assembly GCF_052384325.1. Taxonomy (NCBI): domain Bacteria; kingdom Bacillati; phylum Bacillota; class Bacilli; order Lactobacillales; family Streptococcaceae; genus Streptococcus; species Streptococcus sp. cx1. The sequence goes on from NZ_JBQSUN010000005.1 coordinate 178,121, forward strand.
CCTTTTCTCTAAGTGTTGTAAATAAAGCTGAATGGGCAAATTCACCAAACATGGCATTGAATACAATTAAAGCAAAGTAATCTTTATCTCCATATTGACACTGAAATTGGTACCCTAGCTGTAAAATAGATTGACTACTCTGTCTCGGTTCTATCTTTTCTCTCACAACATTGACATAACGTTGACTATAGCTAAACTGTAAATCAACTTGACGTCCTTCCAAAGGAAAACGATGTAAAGCTTGGAGTACTTGATAATCATCAAATTCTCCAACCATAAAGATATCAATACGATCTCTTGTCAACATGCTTTGAAATTCTTGATAAGCTGTAAACGAGGTTTCTGCTTCAACAAGTTCTACTTGACCATATTTGGGAACTTTCAATCCCTCGTTTACAAAATAAAGCTCTCTTCCCTTAACTTCACTGTAATAGTAATTATTCTCTGTGTCAACATCCAGGTAGGTCATTAAATTTTGTTTTTCTATGTCAAATACTTTATTTTGGTATTGAGCTACTCTTGACAGCGGCTTGTAAAGACACTCTTTCAAAAATCCTAGCACTTCCAAAAACAATCCATCATTCGTAGGGATAAAGGCATCTTTCAGATATGTCAACTCGATGTCAACACTATGTGTCAATCCTTTAGTTGACACTCTAGTTGACAACTGTGTTCCATAAAGAAAAGCTAGTCTCTCTTTAAAAGACTGTACTGTTGGATACGTCTGATTGGCTGTAGCTAACATTTGTGAAACTAGGGCTCGTTTAGCAATTGTTTGTTTATTCAAAGAACCTGTCATTCGAAAAACAATACGATTAGTTTTATATTTTTGTGTTGGAATGAAGTGTACATAGACACCATCAGCAATTTTCATTGATAACCTCTAAAAAGTTTATGCTTCCAATTATACCATTTTTATGCTATCTTATCTCAAGAGAAAGTTGAGGTACTATGGAATATAAATTATTTGATGAATACATCACACTGCAGGCACTTTTAAAAGAATTAAGTATCATTCATAGTGGCGGAGCTATAAAAGGTTTCTTGGCTAAGAATACCGTTTTATTCAACGGTGAGGATGAACAACGTCGTGGAAAAAAACTTCGTTATGGAGATGTTATTACCATTCCGTCTGAGGAAATTGAAATAACGATTGTAGCTCCAACGACAAATGAAATTGAAGAACATCAAAAAGAAGTCGCTGAAAAAGCACGTGTTGCTGCCATTGTTAAAAAAATGAATCAGGATAATAAAAAGAAACAAAAAGCACATCCGTCAAAAGAAAGCAATAAAACTAAACGAAAACCCGTTCGTTTCCCAGGAACCTAACTATGTGGCTCGAAAAAATTGATATTCAACACTTTAGAAATTATACTGAAGCCTCTGTGAGCTTCTCACCTCATCTCAATATTTTTCTTGGTCGCAATGCCCAAGGAAAAACAAATATTCTTGAGGCCATCTATTTTCTAGCATTGACACGTAGTCATCGGACCCGTTCAGATAAAGAACTGATTCAATTTCAACAAAATACTCTCAAACTGAACGGCATCGTGCATCGTCATAGTGGGAAGCTACCTCTGGAAATCAGTTTATCTAATAAAGGACGCATAACAAAGGTTAACCACCTCAAACAAGCTAAATTATCCGATTATATCGGTCACATGACTGTGGTGCTATTTGCTCCTGAGGATTTACAACTTGTAAAAGGATCTCCAAGCCTGAGACGTAAATTTATAGATATTGATTTAGGACAGATTAAGCCTGTTTATCTCTCAGACTTATCAAGTTATAATCATGTACTCAAACAACGTAATGCCTATCTCAAATCTACTGACAATGTAGACATTAATTTCCTCTCAGTGTTAGATGAACAGCTTTCCGATTTTGGAGCACGAGTTATCGAACATAGACTAGAATTTATCAAGCAATTAGAGGAGGAGGCAGATAGACATCATAGTAACCTCTCAAATCAGATAGAGTGCCTTAAAATCTCCTACGAATCTAATATCCCACTGGAAAATAACAAAGTTATTCGCGAATCATTTTTAACCACGTTAAAGCAAAATCACAAAAGAGATATCTTCAAAAAGAACACTGGTGTTGGTCCACATAGGGATGATTTGACATTTTACATCAATGACATGAACGCATCTTTCGGCAGTCAGGGGCAGCAACGTAGCCTCATTCTTTCTTTAAAAATGGCTGAGATTGCTCTGATAAAAAAAGTAACAGGTGAATTTCCTATTCTTCTCCTCGATGATGTCATGAGTGAGCTTGACAACCACCGTCAACTTAAACTGTTAGAAAGTATTGACGAAGAGGTTCAAACCTTCATGACGACAACTTCACTTGATCATCTGAGTAACCTACCACCTGATTTAAAGACCTTCTTAGTCAAGAATGGTAATATTTATGAAAAACAAGTCGATTAAATGACTTGTTTTTCTTTTTTTTGGTAATTGACAGATGTGACAAGTATCATCCAATAAGTTGTAAATCCTTTCAACATAAATCCTTTATTAACAACTACACTCACGTAAATACGTTGTAAACTTATTGTAAATATCTCTGTAAACAAAAAGTACTTATCTGAGATAAGTACTTTTATGTTTATTAATGAGCTGAGTAGTTAGGCGCCTCGTTGGTAATTTGAACATCGTGAGGGTGACTTTCAATAAGTCCTGCACCTGACATTTCAACAAATTGAGCTTTGTCATGTAAAGCCTGGATATCTTCTGCACCTGTATAACCCATACCTGCACGGATACCGCCAATCAATTGGAATACGATATCAGCAGCAGAACCTTTATAAGCTACACGGCCTTCAATTCCTTCTGGAACAAGTTTATTCGCTTCATTAACTGCACCTTGGAAGTAACGATCGCTTGATCCCTTCTTCATCGCTGCAATTGATCCCATACCACGATATGATTTATATTTACGACCTTGGAAAATCTCAGTTTCACCTGGTGCTTCATCAGTACCAGCAAACATAGAACCAAGCATTACAGCATTACCACCTGCTGCAAGAGCTTTTACAATATCACCTGAGTATTTGATACCACCATCAGCAATGATTGTTTTTCCGTATTCACGCGCAACACTTGCAGCATCGTAAATAGCAGTGACTTGAGGAACACCTACACCCGCAACCACACGTGTTGTACAAATAGAACCTGGTCCGATACCTACTTTAACGACATCAACACCTGCTTCATAAAGTGCACGCGCACCTTCAGCTGTTGCAATATTTCCTGCAATCAAAGTACGATCTGGGAAGTGGGCACGAATTTCAGCAATTTTACGAAGAACACCTGCTGAATGACCATGTGCAGTATCAATGACAATAGCATCTGCGCCTGCTTCAAAGAGAGCTTCTGCACGTTCAAAGGTATCAGAAGTAACCCCTACAGCACCTGCTACCAAAAGACGACCGAATTCATCCTTAGCTGCATTAGGAAACTCGATAACTTTTTCGATATCCTTAATAGTAATGAGTCCTGACAAACGACCTTCTTCATCAACTAGAGGTAGCTTTTCAATACGATGCTCATGAAGAATACTTTCAGCTGTTTCAAGATCTGTTCCAACTGGAGCAGTGACCAATTTTTCAGAAGTCATGTGTTCTGAAATTGGAGTATCGTAATTAGAGATAAAACGCATATCACGGTTTGTGATAATACCAACCAATTTACGATTTTCAAGTGTCTCAACAATTGGAACCCCTGAAATACGGTAACGTTGCATCAACTCTTCAGCTTCAGCAACTTTATTTTCAGGCGTTAAGAAGAATGGATCAATAATGACACCATTTTCAGAGCGTTTTACTTTTCGAACTTCTTCAGCTTGTTCCGCAATAGACATATTTTTGTGAATGACACCCAAACCACCTGCACGAGCAATTGAGATAGCCATCTTACTATCTGTGACCGTATCCATGGCTGCAGTGATAATTGGGATATTTAATGTCAAATTTTTAGCCAATTTCGTCTTCAAGTTGACGTTGTTTGGTAGAACATGACTTTCCGCAGGAATAAGCAATACGTCATCAAAAGTGTAACCTTTTTTCAAGAATTTAGTGTCCCAATTTGACATTATAATCGTCCTCTTTTCTCAAAGTTTGGAGGTACAGAAACCCCAGTCTATTTTTTAATTGATAATATCATATCATGCTAAAATGATTTGTCAACAGATTTCGCATAAGATTCTAAGAAAACCTTTTTCCAAATAAAAATAGGGCTCCAGATTATCTTGAGTCCCTACTTTTTATTTCTTAGAAATAATTAATTCCCATTGCTTCTTTTACTTCTGCCAATGTTTGTCCAGCAACTTCACGCGCTGCTTGACTACCTTTTTCAAGCATACGGAAAACTTCTCCCATATCCTTGGCATACTCTAAACGACGTTCACGAATTGGAGCTAACTCACGTTCTAAGATTTCTAGAAGATAACGTTTTGTCTTCACATCTCCTAAACCACCTCGTTGATAATGTTCTTTCATTTCAGCAATTGTAGTAGCATCCTCTTCGCGACCAAAGATATCAAGATAATGGAAAACCATATTACCTTCAATTTGGCCTGGATCTTCCACACGAATATGATTTGGATCCGTATACATGCTCATGACTTTTTTACGAACAGTGTCCTCATCATCTGAAAGGAAGATACCATTACCCAAGGATTTAGACATCTTAGCATTACCGTCTAGACCTGGAAGGCGTCCTGCAGCTTCATTTTCAGGGTAGATCCCCTCTGGCTCAACCAAAATATCACAATTATAAGTATGATTGAAGCTACGTGCAATTTCACGTGTCTGCTCAATCATTGGCTTTTGGTCATTACCTACAGGAACATAATTTGCTTTAAAGGCCGTGATATCAGCTGCCTGAGAAATTGGATAAACTAGAAATCCTGTTGGAATCGATTCTCCGAAGCCTTTTTGAGCAATTTCCGTCTTAACCGTTGGGTTACGCTCTAAACGTGCCAATGAAACTAGGTTCATGTAATACATAGTCAACTCAGCCAACTCAGGAATCTGACTTTGAATGAAAATAGTTGACTTCGCTGGATCCAAACCTACAGAGAGATAATCTAAAGCAACATTCCCAATTGATTCTTTGATGATCTCTGACTCTTTTGCGTGATCCGTAAGAGCTTGCTGATCAGCCAAGAAGACAAACATGTTATATTTATCTTCGTTTTGTAAAAGGACACGATTTTTTAAACTACCAACATAGTGTCCAAGATGAAGTTTCCCTGTTGGACGGTCTCCTGTTAAAATAATAGGTTTCGTCATATTATTACCTCTCTAAATACAAAAAATCCCCACGCAAAAATATGCGTGAGGGCGTTAATCACTTATGATACGCGGTACCACCTCAATTGACAACTCTTTTAAAGTTATCATCTCAAGCCTTCTCAATAAAGAAGTTGCACGGTAAGGGGTGCCAAGCCTAACGTTTATGTGTTCACGTTAATAATTAATTCTCTTCAGCCCATTCATTCTACCTTCATACTGGTTTGCAGCTACCACCAGCTCTCTATAAAAAAGGTAAGAATTACTCTTCTGATGACTATTATTCTACATTGTTTTATCTATTTTTGTCAAGGTTATGTTTCCAGTTTCACGTGAAACACAACCTCATATTCAACCAAAATAGTCATTACTTGACGGAAATTTAAAAAGACTTGATAATAGGAATATCATATCTAGGAGATAATATATGAAACGTCGAATAATAGACATACTTTTAGTTACAATCGGTTCTTTTATAGCTGCTGTCGGCTATAACTCACTTTTAGTTAAGAATAATATTGCTTCGGGTGGTGTCGGAGGGCTAGCCATTAGTTTAAATGCCCTTTTTGGCTGGAATAATGCTAACTTCGTCTTAGCAACAACCATCCCTTTGTTAATTTTATGTTGGTTCTTTCTTGGCCGCGAAGTTCTCCTAAAAACCTTCTATGGGTCTCTTGTCTTCCCAATGTTTATTAAATTAACTGAGGGCTTACCTACACTCACCAAACAACCTTTGTTGGCTGCTATTTTTGGTGGAATTGTATTAGGGTTAGGATTGGGAATAGTTTTTTATGGAAATTCCTCAACTGGGGGAACTGGAATTATCACACAAATCCTTAATAAATATACGCCACTCCCACTAGGGATGGTACTCCTTATTGTTGATGGAATCATTGTCGCCATCAGTGCCATCGCCTTTCCTCCTGATACTGTGATGTACTCCATTCTTTCACTTGGAGTTGTTTCTCTTACAATTGATAAAATGATGGTCGGACTCAATTCATCGCGGAATCTTCTAATTATTTCGCAAAATAGTGAACAAATCCTAAATTACATCACTAAAGTTGCTGATCGAGGCGCAACAAAAATTCCAGTTCTTGGTGGACATACCGGACATGCACAAAATATGATTATGACTACCTTGTCAACTCATGAGGTTCCAAAAGTCCAAGAAGAAATCCAAAAAATAGATGAAACTGCCTTTATCGTCATTGTTCCTGCTTCTACAGTTATGGGACGTGGATTTAGCCTCCAAAAAGATTACCAAAGAGTTCCAAATGACTTTATCAATCCCTTGTAAAATCGATTGAAATAAAGTCTAATTTCTCGTAAAATAGTAGTTAAGAATAAAAATAAAGGATATTATATGCTTACTGTATCAGATGTATCGCTTCGTTTTAGCGATCGTAAACTTTTTGATGATGTTAACATTGCCTTCACACCAGGTAATACTTATGGTCTTATCGGTGCTAATGGTGCTGGTAAATCTACTTTTTTGAAAATTTTAGCTGGTGATATCGAACCAACAACAGGACACATCTCTCTTGGTCCTGATGAACGTCTTTCTGTCCTTCGTCAGAACCACTTTGACTATGAAGAAGAACGCGTTATCGATGTTGTTATCATGGGTAATGAACGCCTCTACGATATCATGAAAGAAAAAGATGCCATCTACATGAAAGAAGATTTTTCAGATGAAGATGGTGTCCGTGCTGCTGAATTAGAAGGACTCTTTGCTGAATTAGGTGGTTGGGAAGCTGAAAGCGAAGCCTCACAATTGCTTCAGAATCTAAATATCTCAGAAGACCTTCACTATCAAAACATGAGTGAATTGGCTAATGGTGACAAGGTCAAGGTTCTCCTTGCAAAAGCACTCTTTGGTAAACCTGATGTACTTCTTCTTGACGAACCTACCAATGGTCTTGATATCCAGTCAATCTCTTGGCTTGAAGATTTCTTGATTGATTTTGAAAATACGGTCATTGTCGTATCCCATGACCGTCACTTCTTGAATAAGGTATGTACGCATATGGCCGATCTTGACTTTGGTAAAATCAAACTCTATGTCGGTAACTATGACTTCTGGAAACAATCTTCAGAATTGGCTGCACGCTTGCAGGCTGACCGTAATGCCAAAGCAGAAGAAAAAATTAAGGAACTTCAAGAATTCGTTGCTCGTTTCTCTGCCAACGCTTCAAAATCTAAACAAGCGACTTCTCGTAAGAAAATGCTTGATAAAATTGAGCTAGAAGAAATCGTCCCATCAAGTCGTAAATACCCATTCATCAATTTCAAAGCAGAGCGTGAAATCGGTAATGACCTTCTAACAGTTGAAAATCTCACTGTTAAGATGGATGGTGAGACTATTCTTGACAACATTAGTTTCATCTTGCGACCAGGAGATAAGACTGCCATCATCGGTCAAAACGATATTCAAACAACTGCATTGATTCGTGCTCTTGCCGGTGATATTGACTATGAAGGTACAATCAAATGGGGTGTTACTACTAGCCGTTCTTACCTTCCAAAAGACAATTCTAAAGACTTTGCATCCGGTGAATCAATTCTCGAATGGCTCCGTCAATTTGCCGAAAAAGGTGAAGATGACGATACCTTCTTGCGTGGATTCCTTGGGCGTATGCTCTTCTCAGGGGATGAGGTTAATAAATCTGTTAGTGTTCTCTCAGGGGGAGAAAAGGTACGTGTCATGCTTTCTAAACTCATGCTTTTGAAATCTAACGTCCTTCTTCTAGATGATCCTACTAATCACTTGGATTTGGAATCAATCTCAAGTCTGAATGATGGCGTCCGTGACTTCAAAGAGTCTGTTATCTTTGCCAGTCATGACCATGAATTTATTCAAACAATAGCGAACCACATCGTAGTTGTTTCTAAAAATGGGGTTATTGACCGTATTGATGAAACTTATGATGAGTTCCTTGAAAATGAAGAAGTGCAAGCTAAAGTCAAAGCACTATGGGCTGATTAAACTATAAAAAGATGCAGGTTGGGATATCCCAACCTGTATTAGTATCATTATGACAAATAAAAAATACCATACGACTTTATTATTTTATCTGGCTGCTTTTTTCTTGCCAGTACTAATCATGATAGGGGTGCTGTATAGCCAAAAAATCTATCCTGGTAGTGAGCGGACTATTTTAACAAGTGATGGTTTTCATCAGTATGTGATTTTTGCAACTGGACTTCGGAATATACTTCATGGAGATGGGAGCCTCTTTTACACCTTTACAAGTGGTCTAGGGCTTAATTTCTATGCTCTAACAAGCTATTACCTAGGTTCTTTCTTGTCTCCACTTTACTATTTCTTTACTGTCAACCAAATGGCCGATGCTTTTTATTATATAACACTACTTAAATTCGGGCTTATTGGGTTATCAGGAGCTTTTAGTTTTAAGCGGCTCTTTACAAAAGTGTCAAGAAGTTTCATCCTATGTCTTTCTACAGGATTTTCTTTGATGAGCTTCGCTACCAGTCAGTTAGAAATTAATACCTGGCTAGATGCCTTTATTCTAGCACCTCTAATCATATTAGGTTTACACCTCTTACTAAGATTCAATAAACGGGGCTTATACTTTTTTAGCCTAACCTGCCTTTTTATCCAAAATTACTATTTTGGTTATATGATGGCTATTTTCCTAACCTTTTACACCATAGTACAATTGATAACTATCAAGGGATGGAAGAGTAAGATTCTTCATTTCATAGACTTTGGAATTGTTTCTATACTTGCTGGTTTAAGTAGTGCTGTCATGCTACTACCAACACTACTTGACTTGACCACACATGGTGAAAGGTTTACAGGCGCGTCAAGTTTATTGACAGAGTCCACCTATTATTTTGACTTCTTTGCGAAAAATCTCGTTGGAGTTTACGATACTACTAAATTTGGATCAATACCTATGATCTATGTGGGAATCTTACCTTTGATTCTTTTTCTACTTTTCTTTATTAGTAGGGAAGTCAAGCTATCATTACGTATAGGTTATCTCCTATTAGTAGCTTTCTTTATCGCTAGCTTCTACTTACAGCCTCTTGATTTATTTTGGCAAGGAATGCATGCACCCAACATGTTTCTCCATCGCTATTCTTGGCTCCTATCTCTCCTAATTGTTCTTTTGGCAGGAGAAACACTCAACCGAATAAAATACTTTTCTTTTAAAAGACTCCTCCTATCTTTCTTAGGATTGAGTACCGCTTACTTACTAACTTGGATTTTCCAATCTCACTATAGCTTTATTGAATCAGTCTCCTGGCTATTAAGCCTAGCATTTCTTCTAGCCTATGCCATTCTATTTATTAGCTATTTTAGACAGCAAATTCCTGGGAGTGTTTTTCGCTGTTTCACCTTCTTATTCTGCATTTTTGAGCTTGCATTAAGTACTTACTATGTTGTTGGAGCTCTGGGAAATGAGTGGGTATTCCCAACTCGTGAAGGCTACCTACGAAATATGTCTGCTATTACAAAACTAGTTTCAGATACTAAGCAAGCAAATAAGACTTTTTACCGTACTGAAAGGTTAGAGGCTCAAACTGGTAACGACAGTATGAAATTCAACTATAATGGTATCTCTCAGTTCTCATCCATTCGAAATACTGCTTCAAGCTCAACACTCGATAGGTTAGGCTTCAAATCTGAAGGGACTAATTTAAACCTACGTTACCAAAATAACACCATTATCGCTGATAGTCTCTTCGGAATAAAATATAATTTATCGAACTTTGACCTTAATAAGTATGGTTTTAATCACGTAACTTCTGAAAAAACAATAGGGCTTTATCAAAATAATAATGCAAGCCAGCTTGCTATCTTAACTGATGGCATTTACAAGAATATTGACTTCACTGTCAATACGCTTGACAATCAAACTAGCTTGCTAAATGCTCTATCTGGACTCAACTTAAACTATTTTAAACGAGCTCCATCTCAACTATTTGATAAAGATGCTAAGTCTTTGAATCAGCGCGTGGCTAAAAACGTTAGCAACTCGAATATAGATTTTGTTACAATAACCTATCGAGTCATCGCTCCACCACATAGTCAACTCTATGTTAGTATTCCTAATATTTCTTGGTCCGATGACAATAACCACTCTCTGTCAATTACTGTAAATGGTATGACAAGGAATCAAGTTACTGATAATACTTTTGATTTCTTCGATCTTGGCTACTTTGAAACAGAATCAATGGTTACCATCAAACTTAGTTTTCCTGGCAATAAAGCAATATCCTTTGATAATCCTAGTTTTTATGCCCTTGATACTCAAAACTATCAGATAGCTATGGATACTATTAATGAACGTGATAGTAAGGTTACGACGTCAAATAATAAAGTGTTCGTTGATTATAGTAGTAAAACGAATGCCTCACTATTCTTCACCATTCCATACGATAAGGGGTGGACAGCGACCATAAACCATAAAAAAGTTAAGATTCAACGAGCCCAAAAGGGGTTCATGAAAGTTGATGTCCCTAGTGGGAAAGGTGAAGTTGTTCTAACCTTCATTCCCTATGGTCTTAAGACAGGTTTATTGATTAGTCTATTGGCAAGTATCATATTTTGTTGCTACGCTTATTTCATCAGAAAAATAACCGTTATTCAAAACTGCTGATTATCTTAAATAAAATTAAATAGGTTTGGAACAATTGTTCCAGACCTATTTATCTTTGGGTACAAAAAAACTCAAGCTATACAACTTGAGGTGTCTTATCACTCCGCCAGTAGGACTCGAACCTACGACATCATGATTAACAGTCATGCGCTACTACCAACTGAGCTATGGCGGATAAAACTGCTAAGTAGCAAAAATAGTCCGTACGGGATTCGAACCCGTGTTACCGCCGTGAAAAGGCGGTGTCTTAACCCCTTGACCAACGGACCAAGTTCTGAGATTTTTATCTCGTTAATACTCTTATTATTATATCAGAGTATTCGATTTTGTCTATACTTTTTTTCAAAAAAAATATTAAATTTTGCTAAATTTATTCGAATTTTACGTTAGTTTTTATCTTGCTTTTACAAAGTATTGACATGTTGCTATATATTTTGTAAACTAATAGAGTTATTGGTCCCATAGCTCAGCTGGATAGAGCATTCGCCTTCTAAGCGAACGGTCGCAGGTTCGAATCCTGCTGGGATCAGATAAAAAACGCAATCTAGAATCTCTAGTTGCGTTTTTCTTTTGCCTCGATAAATAGAAAGTAATTTAAAACAAACAAGGGAAGCAAAGTCGTATATAGGCTGTATTCATGTAAATATTGAGCAAACCAAGTTGAGGCTGCAACTCCTACCATAAATGTAAAGATGATAATAGTAGTGTAAGAAGCTTGTTTAAGCACTTTGGGATCCCCCTCGTCAATAGCCCTAGCAACGGTTAAAGAGGTATTCGTAATATTACCAGTCATCATGAAGGAAGCATAATTTACCCCTCTAACACGCTTAAAAATACCTACTTGAAGAGAGGCAAAAAATGCCAAGCCTGCAATCGTAATAGTAGAATCAACGTAAGGTGTAATAATGGCGAGAATAGTCATCAAGAGAAAGGCAAGTCTAATCGCTTGCAAATGCCATCCCCATTTATGGTTAATGAGCCACCTCTTAACAAAAAAAACAAAAAACTGACCTAAAACAAAGAAAAAAATAGGTATCACATAGCTGAAAGCTCTTGCAATATGCCCCTCAACAAGATGAATAACCAAATAAAGAAGATTACCAGTCTGAATACTTGCAAATCGTCCGTCTTGAGTATTGTAAGTATAGGCATCAATAAAGCCCCCTATATAACTTACTAGAGTTGCTACCCTTAATCCTTCAAAAACACGATAGGAGCGTTTTTTCATTCTGAACATGTCTGTTTCCTTCTTCTACTTATGGTAAGGACTTCCCTGCTGAATCATGAATGCGCGATAAATTTGTTCTACTAATACAAGGCGCATAAGCTGATGAGGGAACGTTAAGAGACCAAAACTCATTAATTGATTAGCCCTCTTTTTCACTGTAGGAGAGAGTCCCAAACTTCCCCCTATAATAAAAGTAATATCTGAATAGCCTCTAAGAGTCGCTTGCTCTAACTCTTTAGCAAATTGCTCCGAGGGAAATTGTTTTCCTTCAATAGCTAAGGCAATGACATAATCACGATCACCTACTTTAGCCAAGATACGCTGCCCCTCTTTGTCTAGGATAGCTTTATTTTCAGATTCGCTTGCATTATCTGGTGTCTTTTCATCCGTTAATTCTATAGACTCAAATTTTGTAAAGCGTCCTAGTCGTTTGACATACTCCGCAATGCCATCTTTCAAATATTTTTCTTTCAATTTTCCAACGGTAATCAATTTAACTTTCATAGGCTTATTATAGCACATATCCACAATCTTTTAACACCTTATCCACACCTTTTTACTGTTAAGAATCTTTAGTTATCCCTATAAAATAGCTTCTTATCTACACTTTTTGAAACTTATCCACAGACTGTTGATAACTGTTTTTTAAAATCACTTTATGATATAATTAAGCTTACTTTGATATGTTTATCAAAAAGGAGGACTAAACGTGAAAAAATTTAACTGGAAAAAAATAGTAGCGCCGATTGCAATGCTTGTTATTGGCTTACTAGGTGGTTTACTAGGTGCCTTTATCCTACTAACAGCAGCAGGGGTATCTTTTACCAATTCAACAGATACAGGTGTTAAAACAGCTAAGACCGTATACAATAATACAACAGATACAACTAAAGCTGTTAAGAAAGTACAAAATGCCGTTGTTTCTGTCATCAATTACCAAGAAGGGTCATCTTCAGATTCTCTAAATGAACTTTATGGCCGTATCTTTGGTGGAGATGATAGTTCTGACTCTAACCAAGACAAATCAAAAGATTCTGATGGGTTGCAAGTCGCTGGTGAAGGTTCTGGAGTCATCTATAAAAAAGATGGGAAAGAGGCCTACATCGTAACCAACAACCACGTTGTCGATGGCGCTAAAAAACTTGAAATCATGCTTTCAGATGGATCAAAAATTACTGGTGAACTCGTTGGTAAAGATACTTACTCTGACCTAGCAGTTGTCAAAGTTTCTTCAGATAAAATTAAAACCGTAGCGGAATTTGCAGACTCAAACTCTCTCACAGTCGGTGAGAAGGCAATTGCTATCGGTAGCCCACTTGGTACCGAATACGCCAACTCAGTAACAGAGGGAATCGTTTCTAGCCTTAGCCGTACCGTAACTATGCAAAACGACAATGGTGAAACTGTTTCAACAAATGCTATCCAAACGGATGCTGCCATTAACCCTGGTAACTCAGGTGGTGCCTTAGTCAATATCGAAGGACAAGTTATCGGTATTAACTCAAGTAAAATTTCATCAACGTCAGCAGTCGCTGGTAGCGCCGTTGAAGGTATGGGATTTGCCATTCCATCAAACGATGTTGTCGAGATTATCAATCAATTGGAAAAAGACGGTAAAGTTACACGACCAGCCCTAGGAATCTCAATGGCCGATCTTAATAGCCTTTCTAGCAGTGCAACTTCTAAATTAGATTTACCAGATGATGTGAAATCTGGAGTGGTAGTCGGCAGCGTTCAAAAAGGTATGCCAGCTGACGGTAAACTTCAAGAAAATGATGTTATCACTGAAATTGACGGTAAGGAAATCAGCTCAAAAACTGATATTCAAACCAATCTTTACAGCCATAGTATCGGAGATACAATCAAGGTAACCTTCTATCGTGGTAAAGAGAAGAAAACTGAAGAACTTAAATTAACAAAATCTACAGAAGACTTGTCTGACTAAGTCATTGACAAATCTGTCAAAAGACCTTTACAATAATGTAAAGGTCTTTTTTTGGAAAGGAACAACATGCAAGAACAACTCAAAGCTTTACCTATTAGTGACATCTATCCCAATCCTTTTCAACCTCGTATAGAGTTCTCTGATGAAGAATTAGCGGAGCTAAGCCAATCAATCTCAGAAAATGGACTGATACAGCCAATCATTGTCCGAAAATCAGATATTATTGGTTATGAACTAATTGCTGGGGAAAGACGTTTACGTGCCTGTAAACGTCTAGGAATGACAGAAATCCCTGCAGTTGTAAAGGAAGTTACAGATCAAGAAAGCCGTAAACAAGCTATTATTGAAAATTTACAACGATCGAATCTCAATCCCATTGAAGAAGCAAAGGCCTATCGTAGTTTAATTAATGAGCTAGCTTATAGTCACGAGGAACTGGCGAAAGCTATGGGAAAATCCAGACCCTATATCAGTAACTCTCTCAGACTCCTCCAACTTCCCCAAGAGATACAGACGAGTATCGAAAATGGCAAACTGAGTCAAGGACATGCTAGAGCACTTTTAGCTGTTGAGGATACAAAAAAGCAATTAACTATCTATCATCAAGTCCTTACTGAAAAATGGTCCGTTCGTACCCTGGAAAAAAGACTTCAAGAACTTCCTAAAAAACAAAAATCAAAAAAAGATATTCATATAAAAGATAAAGAAAAAGAACTGGAAAAATCACTTGGTCTCCCCGTTACTCTTCGTTATCACAAAAATCACTCTGGAACTATTCAGATCCACTTTTCGACGGAAGAAGATTTTAACAGAATTATCAACAAGCTTATTTGACCTGTGAATTGAGGAGAAAAAAGAAACAAACTTATCCACATCATAAAATGGTTGCCCTCCCTTTATTTGAGAGGGTTTCTTTTTTTATTCACAACTTGTGGATAACTCTTGTGCACAATGTGAATTGTCTTTTTTTCCTTGTGGATAACTTAGGGAACTTTTATCTTCGGACCTGTGGAAAACTTTTTTGTTTTATGATAGAATCAGAGAACAAGAATAAAGAAGGAGAATTGATGGAATGACCGAAAAAGAGCATTTTTTTTGGAATAAGCTCTTAGAGCTGGCCAAAGAGGAACTAACACAAGCCACTTTTGATTATTATGTCCTAGATACCAAGCTCATCAAAGTTCAAGATAACGTTGCTACAATTCTGCTTGAGGAAGTCAAAAAGCTATTCTGGGAAAAGAATATGCAATCTTTCATTTTGATGGCTGGTTTTGAAGCCTATAATAGTGAAATCAAAGTTGAGTACGTCTTTGACGAAGCACTCTTAAACGAGGCAAATTCAACTGTAACAAACAATGACTTTGGCAATAAAAAGGAACAGCAAACACCTGCTCTTCCTACATTGGACTCTGACTTGAATAGTAAGTACACCTTTGATAATTTTATTCAGGGGGATGAAAACCGTTGGTCAGTTGCTGCATCTTTAGCTGTAGCTGATTCACCAGGAGCTACGTATAACCCTCTATTTATTTATGGAGGACCTGGTCTCGGAAAAACTCACTTACTCAATGCCATTGGTAACAAGGTCTTACATGATAATCCTCAAGCACGTATCAAATACATTACTGCAGAGAATTTCATTAATGAATTTGTTGTCCATATCCGTTTAGATAAAATGGATGAACTAAAACTTAAATACCGTCATCTGGACGTTCTCTTAATTGATGATATTCAATCATTGGCTAAAAAATCAACGCAAGCCACTCAAGAGGAATTTTTCAATACTTTCAATGTCCTTCACAATAATAATAAACAAATTGTCCTGACCAGCGACCGTAATCCAGATCAATTGAACGAGATGGAAGAGCGTCTTGTCACGCGCTTTAAATGGGGGTTAACCGTCAACATCACACCACCTGACTTTGAAACGCGAGTGGCCATTCTTACTAATAAGATTATGGACTATGATTATCATTTTCCTCCTGAAACAATTGAGTATTTAGCTGGCCAATTTGATTCAAATGTCCGTGACTTAGAAGGAGCCTTAAAAGATATTAGCTTAGTTGCCAATGTTCGCCAGTTAGATACTATCACAGTTGAAGTAGCTGCTGAAGCCATTCGCGCACGTAAAATGGATGGTCCTAAGTTAACTCTTATTCCGATTGAGGATATCCAAACTGAGGTAGGAAAATTTTATAATGTCACTGTAAAAGAGATCAAGGCAACTAAACGAACACAAAATATTGTCTTGGCACGTCAGGTAGCCATGTATCTTGCGCGTGAAATGACTGATAACTCCCTTCCAAAAATTGGAAAAGAATTTGGCGGAAGAGATCACTCAACTGTCTTACATGCATACAATAAAATCAAAAATATGATTGCTCAAGATGACAGTTTACGCATTGAAATTGATACCATCAAAAACAAGATAAAATGACACTTGTGGATAACTATTAAAAATTATCCAAACTTTTCCACAGGCTGTGCACAAGTTTAAAGCCTTGATAAAACTATGTTTTGTAGACTTATGCACAGTGTCCACAAGACCTACTACTACTACTAAAATAATACTAATAAAATAAAGGAGCATCATGATTCAATTTGCGATTAATAAAGCTTATTTCTTACAAGCACTTCATACAACTCGCCGTGCTATTTCTTCTAAAAATGCTATCCCAATTCTATCAACGATTAAAATCGAAGTTACCAAAGATGGTATCTATTTGACAGGATCAAATGGGCAAATCTCAATTGAAAATAGTATCTCAGTTTCAGAAGAAAATGCAGGCCTATTAATTACGCAGCCAGGTAGTATCCTTTTGGAAGCAAACTTTTTCATTAATGTTGTCTCAAGCTTGCCTGATGTTACCCTTACTTTTGAAGAAATCGAACAATACCAAGTTTTACTGAAAAGTGGTAAATCAGAAATTACCTTGAAAGGGAAAGATGTCGAACAATATCCCCGTATTCAGGAAGTTGATAGCTTGACGCCATTACTCATGGACACAAAAGTGTTAAAATCTATCATTGCTGAAACTTCATTCGCAGCAAGCACACAAGAAAGTCGTCCAATTTTAACTGGGGTTCACTTTGTTCTTTCAAATCATAAAGATCTCAAAGCTGTAGCAACAGACTCTCACCGAATGAGCCAACGTCAACTTGTTTTGGAGCATTCTGCGGATAACTTTGATGTTGTAATCCCAAGTCGCTCACTTAAAGAATTATCGGCAGTCTTTAGCGATGATATTGAAAACTTAGAGGTTTTCTTCTCAGCAAATCAAATTCTATTCCGTAGTGAAACAATTTCTTTCTATACACGTCTACTTGAAGGAAATTATCCAGACACGAATCGTCTCTTGTCTGATTCATTTGAAACAGAAGTTGTTTTCGAGACTGCTAGCCTTCGTTCTGCTATGGAACGTTCATATTTGATTTCTAATGCTAGTCAAAGTGGTACCGTCAAACTCGAAATCATCAATGGCAGTGTCAGTGCCCATGTTAATTCACCAGAAGTCGGAAAGGTGAATGAGGATATTGATGTGCAAGATGTTTCTGGTAGTGATTTGGTCATTAGTTTCAACCCAACCTACCTAATAGATGCTTTGAAAGCTCTTAAGAGTGAGACTGTCCGTGTACGTTTCATTTCACCGGTGCGTCCATTTACTTTGACGCCAGCAGATGACAGTGAGAATTTTATTCAATTGATTACACCTGTAAGAACAAACTAAAATCGAAAAAGTTATCCACTGTGGATAACTTTTTTACTAGAGAGGGAGTTTATGTACCAAATTGGAAGTTTAGTTGAAATGAAAAAACCACATGCTTGTACCATAAAAGCAACAGGAAAAAAAGCTAATGAATGGGAAGTGACCCGTCTTGGAGCTGACATTAAGATTCGTTGTACGAATTGTGATCATGTGGTTATGATGAGTCGTCATGATTTCGAAAAGAAACTTAAGAAGGTTTTATAACAGACATTGGGGAGTCTATATAATGAGGTTCTTGTGTTAAGAAAATTAGTTTACTAGCAATATAAAAACTTTCTAGAGTCCCTAATTATCTTCTTTATAGCATTCTTTGCCTTGCTTTCCTTTTTATGATTCTCAAAGGGAAGTTGCCTATTTTTAACAATTTTTGTGTTATAATTAACTGAATTACTTTTTTATGGAGAAATAAATTAATGGCTTTAACAGCAGGTATCGTTGGTTTGCCAAACGTTGGTAAATCAACTCTTTTCAATGCAATTACAAAAGCGGGTGCGGAAGCTGCTAACTATCCTTTCGCGACAATTGATCCAAACGTCGGAATGGTTGAGGTACCAGACGAGCGTTTGACGAAACTGACTGAACTTATTACCCCTAAAAAGACAGTTCCAACCACATTTGAGTTCACAGATATTGCGGGTATCGTAAAAGGAGCATCAAAGGGTGAAGGTCTTGGAAATAAGTTCTTGGCGAACATTCGTGAAGTAGATGCTATTGTCCATGTCGTTCGTGCTTTCGATGATGAAAATGTTATGCGTGAACAAGGGCGTGAGGATGCCTTTGTAGATCCTATGGCCGATATCGATACAATCAACCTAGAATTGATTTTGGCTGACCTTGAATCAATTAACAAACGTTATGCGCGTGTCGAAAAAATTGCGCGTACACAAAAAGATAAAGATTCTGTGGCAGAGTTTAATATTCTTCAAAAGATTAAACCTGTTCTAGAAGATGGTAAGTCTGCACGTACGATTGATTTTACTGAGGAAGAGCAAAAAATTGTTAAGGGACTCTTCCTCTTGACAACAAAACCAGTACTTTATGTGGCTAACGTTGATGAAGACCAAGTCGCAAATCCTGATGATATTGATTATGTCAAACAAATTCGTGAGTTTGCAGCGACTGAAAATGCAGAAGTAGTTGTTATCTCGGCACGTGTTGAGGAAGAAATTTCTGAATTGGATGATGAAGACAAAGAAATGTTCTTGGAAGACCTTGGTTTGACAGAATCAGGAGTTGATAAACTGACACGCGCAGCCTATCACTTGCTTGGTCTTGGAACTTACTTTACTGCTGGTGAGAAAGAAGTACGTGCTTGGACCTTTAAACGCGGCATCAAGGCTCCACAAGCAGCAGGAATTATCCACTCTGACTTCGAGAAAGGCTTTATCCGTGCTGTAACCATGTCTTACGATGATCTCATTAAATATGGTTCTGAGAAAGCTGTTAAGGAAGCTGGTCGCCTTCGTGAAGAAGGAAAAGAATATGTTGTCCAAGATGGCGATATTATGGAATTCCGTTTCAACGTTTAGAAAATAAAAAATAGTGCACAAGGCTGAAAAGTATTTTTCAGTCCTTTTGCTGTTTATCAAAGAGGAGAAATAATGACAAAATTAGTAGTTGGCTTGGGAAATCCTGGTTCAAAATACCATGAGACACGTCACAATGTTGGTTTTATGGCTATTGACCTAATGGCTAAGGAACTGGGATTAACCTTTTCTGAAGAAAAGACCTTTAAGGCTGAAGTGGCTTCGACCTTTTTAAACGGTGAAAAGGTTTATTTTGTGAAACCAACGACCTTTATGAATCTATCTGGTCTAGCTGTTAGAGCATTGCTAGCTTATTACAATATTCCCATGGAGGATTTTATCGTTATTTACGATGACTTAGATATGGAAGTTGGGAAACTGCGCTTTCGTCAAAAAGGTTCAGCAGGTGGTCATAATGGGATTAAATCTATTATTGCTGAAACTGGCACTCAAGAATTTGACCGTATAAAAATTGGTATTGGTCGCCCACAGAAAGGAATGACGGTCGTTAATCATGTCCTTGGAAAATTTAGTGAAGATGATTATGCCACAATTTTACTGACTTTAGACAAGGTAGAGACGGCCCTCAATCATTACCTTAAAACCAATGATTTCGAAGACACCATGAGGCGTTATAATGGCTAATACCCTATTAGATCTTTTTGAGAAGAATCCTCAATTGCTTGAGTGGCGTGATAAAGTAACTTTATTGAGTAGACAGTTGGTTATGGGATTTTCTGGTTCCAGCAAGGCAGTTGTCATGGCATCTGCCCTTTCTGAGCAGGTTCCTAAGATTCTAATCGTTACTTCAACACAAAATGAAGCTGAGCAACTAACAGGAGATTTGTCAGCTATCTTAGGAGAGGATAAGGTTTATTCTTTTTTTGCAGATGATGTAGTAGCTGCAGAGTTTATCTTCGCTTCTCCAGAAAAGACCCATTCTCGTCTCGAAAGTCTTAATTTTTTAATAGATAAAGAGGCCAGTGGGGTTTTGGTCACGAGTTTAGTTGGGACTAAGTTACATTTGCCTAACCCTAAGGTTTATAAAGACTCTCGTATTAACTTAGCACTAGGGGAAGAACATGATTTAGAGGCTCTCAGTAAGCATCTGACTCATATTGGATACCAAAGGGTAGAGCAGGTTCTCTCACCTGGTGAGTTTAGTCGTAGGGGCGATATTTTAGATATCTATGAACTGACTGCAGAACTCCCCTACCGTTTAGAATTTTTTGGAGACGAGATTGATGGTATTCGTCAGTTTGATAGCGATAGTCAAAAATCTTTAGACAATTTAGAGCATGTTATCGTATCTCCGGCAGATGATATTATCTTAACAAGAGAAGATTACCAACGTGCTGAGAAGGCCCTAGAAAGTGCGGTCTCGAAGGCAGAAGGTCCTCATAAAGCTTACCTTGAGGAAGTTCTGTCAGTTACGATTGATGGTTACCGTCATAAAGATTTACGTAAGTTTTTGTCTCTCTTTTATGATAAAGCTTACACCTTATTTGACTACCTTCCAAAGGGAACTCCTGTATTCATTGATGATTTTCAAAAGATAGTGGACCGCCATGGACGTCTTGAGTTGGAAGTGGCTAATCTTTTAACTGAGGATCTTCATCAGGGCAAGTCTCTGAGTCATCTAAATTACTTAGTGGATTCATTTAAGACTTTACGTAACTATCAGCCAGCTAGTTTCTTTTCGAATTTTCATAAGGGATTGGGAAATCTTAAATTTGATAAGTTGTATCAATTCACGCAATACCCTATGCAAGAGTTCTTTAACCAGTTCCCACTTCTAGTTGATGAAATACATCGCTATACCAAGAATAAGGCAACAGTTATTTTACAAGTGGGGTCTGAGAAGCAGCTCAAATCTTTGAAGGAAACCTTGGAAGAATATGATTTAGATTTACCCCTTAGTAGTTTTGGAGATTTGATCCCTCATAAGCCTCAGTTAGTCTTAGGAAACTTATCCAATGGTTTTTACTTTGCGGATGAAAAGCTTGTTCTTGTCACTGAACGTGAGATTTTTCATAAAAAAGTAAAACGTCGTGCGCGTGCCAGTCACGTTTCCAATGCAGAGCGTCTCAAAGATTACAATGAACTTGAAAAAGGTGATTATGTTGTACACCAGACTCATGGTATCGGTCAATTTAAAGGTATTGAGACTATTGAGATTAAAGGGGTGCATCGTGACTACTTGACCATCCAATATCAGGATGCTGCAACAATTTCTCTACCTGTTGAGCAGATTGAGAGTCTCTCTAAGTATGTATCAGCGGACGGAAAAGAGCCTAAAATTAATAAACTCAATGATGGGCGTTTTCAAAAGACTAAACAAAAAGTAAGCAAGCAAGTAGAGGATATTGCCGATGATCTCTTAAAACTTTATGCTGAGCGTAGTCAACTTAAAGGTTTTGCTTTTTCACCAGATGATGATAACCAAAGGGATTTCGAAGATGATTTTACCTATGCTGAGACAGAGGATCAATTGCGTTCTATCAAGGAAATTAAGGCAGACATGGAGTCAGACAAACCCATGGATCGTCTCTTGGTTGGTGATGTTGGTTTTGGTAAGACAGAGGTAGCTATGCGTGCTGCCTTCAAGGCGGTCAATGATGGAAAGCAAGTTGCTATCCTAGTTCCTACAACAGTTCTTGCCCACCAGCATTATTTGAATTTTAAAGAACGTTTTGAAAATCATGCTGTTGAGGTAGATGAACTCAGTCGTTTTAGAAGTAAAAAAGAGCAAAATGAGACTATTGAAAATTTAGCTAAAGGGCGTATTGATATTATTATCGGTACCCACCGCCTGCTGTCCAAAGATGTTAAGTTTTCTGACTTAGGCTTGCTAGTAATTGATGAAGAACAACGTTTTGGCGTGAAGCATAAAGAGAAACTTAAGGAGTTGAAGGCTAGGGTTGATGTACTTACGCTAACTGCGACACCTATTCCTCGTACGCTTCATATGTCTATGTTAGGTATTCGTGATTTGTCGATTATTGAGACAGCACCTACCAACCGTTATCCAGTTCAAACTTATGTTATGGAAACCAATCCTGGTCTTATTCGAGAAGCGATATTAAGAGAGATGGACCGAGGCGGCCAGATTTTTTATGTTTATAATCGTGTTGAAACCATTGATCAAAAAGTTTCTGAACTACATGAGCTAGTCCCTGAAGCACGTATCGGATTTGTTCATGGTCAGATGAGTGAGGTTATGTTGGAGAATACCCTCTTGGATTTCTTGAATGGTGATTACGATGTTTTGGTAGCAACGACCATTATCGAGACAGGGATTGATATCTCCAACGTTAATACGCTCTTTATTGAGAATGCAGATCATATGGGCTTATCTACTCTTTATCAGTTGAGAGGTCGTGTGGGGCGTAGTAATCGAATTGCTTATGCCTATCTCATGTATCGTCCTGACAAAGTGTTGACGGAAGTTTCTGAGAAGCGATTGGATGCTATTAAGGGATTTACAGAACTGGGATCAGGTTTCAAAATTGCCATGCGTGATTTATCAATTCGTGGTGCCGGGAACATTCTTGGTGCTTCTCAAAGTGGTTTCATCGACTCAGTCGGATTCGAAATGTACTCGCAACTCTTGGAAGAGGCTATCAATAAACGTCAAGGTAAAACTCAAGTTCGCCGTAAAGGAAATGCAGAGTTCAATCTTCAGATTGATGCTTACCTCCCTTCTGACTATATTTCTGACGAGCGCCAAAAAATTGAAATTTATAAGCGTATTCGAGAAATTGAGAATCAGAAAGACTATCAAGACCTTCAAGATGAGCTTATTGACCGCTTTGGAGAATATCCAGACCAAGTTGCCTATCTCATTGAGATTGGTCTGGTTAAGGCCTATTTGGATGCTGCCTTTGCAGAATTAGTCGAGCGTAAGAACGATACTATTATTGTTCGTTTCGAAAAAGCCTCTCTTAAATTCTTCTTGACTCAAGACTATTTCGAAGCCATCTCTAAAACGCATTTAAAAGCAAAAATCAGTGATAACCAAGGGAAAGTAGAGATTACTTTTGATGTTCGTAACAAGAAAGACTATGAGATTCTTGAAGAATTAAAAATTTTTGGACAGACATTTATGGAAATCAAAGAACGTAAAGAAAAAAAAGAAGCTTAAGGAAAGTTTAAGTAAGTCTCTCTATACTATAAAATATCCTAAAACTTTTCTTTTTCATAAATCTCCTGAGAGGGTCGACTAGTGTCGATTCTCTTATTTTTGTACTTGAAAAGGCTTTAGTCACCTATTTTCTCAAAAAAATGCTATCATAGAAGAGATATCCTAACGAAAAGGAAACAGTAACATTGAGATTAGACAAATATTTAAAAGTATCACGAATTATCAAACGCCGTCCAGTTGCTAAAGAAGTAGCTGATAAAGGACGTATAAAAGTAAATGGAGTACTCGCTAAGTCATCTACAGATTTAAAAATTGGTGACCAAGTGGAAGTTCGTTTTGGAAATAAACTTTTAACTGTCCGTGTTTTAGAAATGAAAGACAGTACTAAAAAAGAAGATGCGGCAAAAATGTACGAGATTATAAGTGAAACAAGGATTGAAGCAGATGAGCAAGAAGCCTAATATTGTACAGCTTACGAACGATTACATTGATAATGCCAATCAAGAGCAACGATTAGAGCGTGCCGAACACGAACAAAGGAATCGCTTTATGGGGTGGATTCTTTTTGTGGTTGTTTTACTCTTTATCTTGCCAACCTATAATCTGGTTGAGACCTATATGAATATCAAACAGCAAGAGAAGGAAGTCTTGTCGCTTCAGAAAGACTATGATAAATTGTCGGATCAGACAAAGGAACGAAAGGATTTGGCTAAGAAACTTAAGGATGATGCTTTCGCCGAGAAATATGCGCGTGCTAAGTACTATTATTCACGTGAAGGAGAGTCAATCTATCCTGTACCAAGCTTATTACCCTAATGAAAGATTTACTAAAAACTGTAGAAACTTTTTTAACCTATTCAGAAGCCAAGTTAGAGGAACTATCAGAAAAAAATCAGCAACTTAAAATGGAATTACCGAGGAAAGAGGAGGTGAAGAAGCAAGCATGAAAAAGCTCTTAATAGCTGCAACTGTTGTGCTTGTATCTTCTAGCCCCCTAGTCTTACTTCCTATGGAGAAGGAGCTAACTCTGACCCAAAAACAGGTCCAAAAATTGACTCAAAATACTACAGCTAGTTTGGCTCAATTTAAACAGATTCCTAAAAATCCAAGAACGATAACAACTATCCTAACTTATAAGAACAAGGATTTAACAGAATTTAAAACCAGTATCCAAGCGGATACCAAACTATCAATTTCTGCTATTTTTTGGAATGCTAAAGGTGAGCCTGTTTTCCAACTTCAAGATGGTGATTATGTAGCCGCTAGTCAGAAATCAATTGTAGACGACAGTATCTATAATGAAAAACCAGTAGATATGACCTTATGGACTAAAGATGGTTTAACGGTATACAAAGAACCTTACGTTTTAGGAACTGAAAAAGCTGACTCCAAACTCGCTAGTTTTAAACCCATTAAGGTTAGCCAAGCAGCTCAGACGCATGCAGGGACCTACTATTTGGTAGACGGTGAGGGGTGGATCAACGCTTCTGATTTATCAACGACTGACAATCGCATCGAGGCTGTTCAAAAAGTCCTTAATGAGAAGTATAACAATCAAGAGCGCATCTCAGTTTATGTTAAACAGCTTGATACGGACCGAGTAGCTGCTATCAATGACGAAAAAAGCATGTATGCAGCAAGCGTAGCCAAGCTTGGAGTACTCTATTATGCACAGGAACGTCTGTCTCAAAAAAAATTATCATTATCAGATGAGTATCAATATACCGCAGCTGTGAATGGTTTTCCAGGTGCCTATGATCCAGATGGTTCTGGAAAGATTAGTAAGATACCTGATGATAAGAATTATAGCTTGGAAAATCTGTTAAAGGCTGTAGCCCAAAACTCAGATAATGTAGCGACAAATATATTAGGTTATTATGTAACCAATCAGTATGACAAGGCCTTCCAAAAATCAGTAGATAAAGCCGCAGCGACTTCGTGGAATATGGATAAAAAGGAGTTGACTGCTAGAGCCGCAGGTACTTTGATGGAGGCTGTTTATAGACAAAATGGAGATATTATCAATTATCTTTCAAGTACGGACTATGATGGCGAACGTATTTCCAAAAACATTGATGTGCCTGTCGCTCATAAAATTGGTGATGCCTACGACTTTAAACATGACGTCGCTATTGTTTATGCAGATTCTCCCTTTATTCTATCGATTTTTACGGATAAAGAGGGCTATGACAAAATCACCTCAATTGCAGATGATGTTTATGGAATTTTAAAATAATGACACAAAAATTGTTGCAAATGATGCAAGCCAAGGGTTATTTTAACCAGCACAAGAAAATTTTAGTAGCAGTATCAGGTGGAGCAGACTCTATGAGTTTGCTGCACTTTTTGTATAACCATCAAAAAGATTTGGATATTCAGTTGGGGATTGCTCACGTTAACCATAAACAACGACAAGAGTCGGAGCATGAAGAAGCGTATTTACGTCATTGGGCAGAGGAACATAAGGTCCCTTTTCACTATAGTGCCTTCTCAGGAAAGTTTTCAGAAAATGCTGCCCGTACCTTTCGCTATGAGTTTTTTAAGCGGGTCATGAAAGATTATGATTACTCTGCTCTTGTAACAGCCCATCATGCAGATGATCAAGCAGAGACGATTTTTATGAGACTGTTGAGAGGAAGTCGTTTAAGACACCTGACAGGAATTTCAGCTATCAGACCATTTGGCACTGGTCAGATTATTCGTCCCTTTTTGCATCTTACGAAAGATCAGCTTCCCGTAACTTTCCATTTTGAAGATAGGAGTAATACGTCATTAGCCTATCTTCGGAATCGCATCAGACTATCCTATCTTCCTACCTTATCTCAGGAAAATCCTAAATTTAAGGAGCACCTTTGTCTTTTAGCCGAGGAGATTGGTCTTATGAAGCAAGCTTTAGGGGAGTTAACAAAGGATATTACTATCACTGATTTATCTGTTTTTCAGCAACAGTCAGATCCTGTCCAGCTCTTTCTTTTTCAGAACTATTTAGATACCTTTCCTGATTTACAGCTTTCTAAAGGCCAATTTAATCAATTGATAAGTTATCTAAGAAAAAATGGTTCAGGGAAGATACCCCTAAAAAATGGTTACGAACTAATAAAAACACAGACTTCTTTCCTAATAAGGAAAGAAGAGGCTATCTCTTTATCCCCTCCTTGTCTCTTAGAATTTGGAAAATCTGTTGAGTTTGAGGATTACACCTTGACTTTTTCAGAATTCAATGACGTTTCTAACTCAGATACTATTAGTATTTGGTCAGATTCCCCAATACTGATTCGTCATAGAAAAGAAGGCGATAAGATTGACCTTGGTAGTCACCATAAAAAATTAAGACGACTGTTTATAGACAATAAGATTTTAGAGAAGGATCGTCAAAAAGCCATTATAGGAGAACAAGATGGTCAGATTATTTTTCTTTATGTTGCTGGGCGTCTCTATTTGAAAAAAAGACCTGAAAATGCTATACTTTATGGCACTGTAGTCATTTATAAGAATTTCTAATCAAATACCATGTTCAAATAACGATGATTGAAGTAAAAGTGGTATAATAACAGAATATTGACTTCGAGAAAGGGAACCCAAATGTTAGAAAAAGACATTAAAAAAGTCCTCTTTTCCCAAGAGGATATCGTAGCTAAAACTAAAGAACTAGGACAACAATTGACAGAGGATTATGCGGGGAAAAATCCTTTACTAGTCTGTGTTTTGAAAGGTGCTGTTCCATTTATGGCAGAACTTATCAAACATATCGATACCCATATTGAGATGGACTTTATGGTCGTTTCAAGTTATGGTGGTGGAACTGTCAGCAGTGGTGAAGTAAAGATTCTTAAAGATGTTGACACTAATGTTGAAGGACGAGACATCATCTTTATTGAAGATATCATTGACACAGGTCGTACGCTCCTTTATCTTCGAGATATGTTCAAGTACCGTAAAGCCAATTCAGTCAAAATCGCAACTCTTTTTGATAAACCAGAAGGTCGTGTTGTTGATATTGAGGCAGATTACGTATGTTACGATGTTCCTAATGAATTTATCGTTGGTTTCGGACTAGACTATGATGAAAAATACCGTAACCTCCCTTATGTCGGTGTCCTAAAAGAAGAAATTTATACAAAATAAGTAAAGGTCTAATTAATTTATGAATAATAAAAATAATAATGGCTTCTTACGGAACGCTTTTCTCTACATCATAGTTATTATTGCGGTTGTAACCGGAGTACAATACTTTGCAGGAGGAAGCCAAAGCCCAAGTCAACAATTGTCTTACACACAGTTGGTTAAGAAAATTGAAGATGGTAAGGTAAAATCTATCACTTATCAGCCAGACGGTAGTATCATTGAAGTTAAAGGTAGCTACAAAAAGGCCGAAAAGGTTGATACTGATCTTAGTCTACCATTTTTAGGTAGTGCATCATCAGAGACACGTAGCTTTACATCGACTGTGCTGCAGAATGAAACAACCATGCAGAAATTGCAGTCAGCATCAGAAGCAGCTGATGTTAATGTTAAAATGATACGTGAAAGTTCAAGTGGTGCTTGGATTTCATATCTTTTTAGTTACCTACCTTTGATTGGGATTGCTATTTTCTTCCTTTTCATGATGAACCAAGGTGGTAACCGCGGTGCAATGAATTTTGGCCGCAACCGTGCTAAGACTCAATCAAAAGAGAATATTAAAGTTCGTTTCACAGATGTGGCTGGTGCAGAAGAAGAAAAAGAAGAACTTGTAGAAGTCGTAGATTTCCTCAAAAATCCACGTAAATATAAAGCACTTGGTGCACGTATCCCTAAGGGTGTTCTCCTTGAAGGCCCTCCAGGGACAGGTAAAACTCTGCTTGCTAAAGCTGTTGCTGGTGAAGCAGATGTTCCTTTCTTTAGTATCTCAGGTTCTGATTTCGTAGAGATGTTTGTCGGTGTCGGAGCAAGTCGTGTTCGTAGTCTTTTTGAAGACGCTAAGAAGGCCGAACGTGCTATTATCTTTATTGATGAAATCGATGCGGTTGGCCGTCGTCGTGGTACTGGAATGGGTGGCGGTAACGACGAACGTGAACAAACCCTTAACCAACTGTTGATAGAAATGGATGGTTTTGATGGAAATGAGAATATCATTGTCATTGCTGCAACCAACCGCAGTGATGTTCTTGATCCAGCCCTCCTACGTCCAGGACGTTTTGACCGTAAAGTTCTTGTTGGTCGCCCAGATGTAAAAGGCCGAGAAGCTATCTTGAAAGTCCATGCCAAGAATAAACCATTGGCTGAAGATGTTGACCTTAAAGTTGTTGCTCAACAAACTCCAGGTTTTGTTGGAGCTGACTTAGAAAATGTCTTGAATGAAGCAGCCCTAGTTGCTGCACGACGTAGTAAGACTAGAATTGATGCTAGTGATATCGACGAAGCAGAGGATCGTGTTATTGCTGGACCATCTAAGAAAGACCGCCAAGTTTCAGAACACGAACGTAAAGTTGTGGCTTACCATGAAGCAGGTCATACAATTGTTGGTTTAACACTTTCTAGCGCTCGTGATGTTCACAAGGTTACTATTGTTCCACGAGGCCGCGCAGGTGGTTATATGATTTCTCTACCAAAAGAGGATCAGATGTTGTCATCTAAAGATGAGCTAAAAGAACAATTGGCAGGACTTATGGGTGGACGTGTTGCAGAAGAAATTATTTTCAACGTTCAAACCTCAGGCGCTTCAAATGACTTTGAGCAAGCAACACAGTTAGCACGTGCAATGGTTACTGAATATGGTATGAGCGAAAAACTTGGACCAGTCCAATATGAAGGTAATCATGCGATGAATCCAGGACAATTTACGACAGATAAGTCTTACTCAGCTCATACAGCTCAACTTATTGACGAAGAAATTCGATCACTTTTAGTTGAAGCACATGACAAAGCAGCTGAAATTATCAATGCAAACCGAGAAACACATGCACTCATTGCAGAAGCTTTGCTTAAGTATGAAACACTTGATGCTGCACAAATCAAGTCAATTTATGAGACTGGTAAGATGCCGGAGGATTCTCTTGGAGATTCAGAAGAAGATAATCATGCCCTATCTTACGATGAAGTCAAAGAAAGAATTGAAAATAAAAATAAAGATGAAGAAGAGTAAGGAGTTTTACTCTTCTTTTTTTAGATAAATCGAGAGAAGAAGTACTATTAGAAAGTATTATAAAAAAAAGAAAATTAAAATCAATGCAAATTATTGACAAGACAGGTCAGAGATGATATTATAAATAAGCTGTTTCGCGAGAGACAGCAGACACGAGAAGTGAAAAAAACTTCAAAAAAAGTGTTGACAAGGCATTCTAGATTTGCTAGAATATAGAAGTTGTCTTAAGAGAGACAAAGACCTTTGAGAACTGAATAAGAAACCAAGTGCAGGGTTATGATAGAAGAATTATAACCTGTCAATTTACAAGAATAAATCGTCAGACGACGGTAATGAGTTAACGCTCGAACAATTATTAAAATTTTTAATGAGAGTTTGATCCTGGCTCAGGACGAACGCTGGCGGCGTGCCTAATACATGCAAGTAGAACGCTGAAGAGAGGAGCTTGCTCTTCTTGGATGAGTTGCGAACGGGTGAGTAACGCGTAGGTAACCTGCCTTGTAGCGGGGGATAACTATTGGAAACGATAGCTAATACCGCATAACAATGGATGACACATGTCATTTATTTGAAAGGGGCAATTGCTCCACTACAAGATGGACCTGCGTTGTATTAGCTAGTAGGTGAGGTAACGGCTCACCTAGGCGACGATACATAGCCGACCTGAGAGGGTGATCGGCCACACTGGGACTGAGACACGGCCCAGACTCCTACGGGAGGCAGCAGTAGGGAATCTTCGGCAATGGGGGCAACCCTGACCGAGCAACGCCGCGTGAGTGAAGAAGGTTTTCGGATCGTAAAGCTCTGTTGTAAGTCAAGAACGAGTGTGAGAGTGGAAAGTTCACACTGTGACGGTAGCTTACCAGAAAGGGACGGCTAACTACGTGCCAGCAGCCGCGGTAATACGTAGGTCCCGAGCGTTGTCCGGATTTATTGGGCGTAAAGCGAGCGCAGGCGGTTTGATAAGTCTGAAGTTAAAGGCTGTGGCTCAACCATAGTTCGCTTTGGAAACTGTCAAACTTGAGTGCAGAAGGGGAGAGTGGAATTCCATGTGTAGCGGTGAAATGCGTAGATATATGGAGGAACACCGGTGGCGAAAGCGGCTCTCTGGTCTGTAACTGACGCTGAGGCTCGAAAGCGTGGGGAGCGAACAGGATTAGATACCCTGGTAGTCCACGCCGTAAACGATGAGTGCTAGGTGTTGGATCCTTTCCGGGATTCAGTGCCGCAGCTAACGCATTAAGCACTCCGCCTGGGGAGTACGACCGCAAGGTTGAAACTCAAAGGAATTGACGGGGGCCCGCACAAGCGGTGGAGCATGTGGTTTAATTCGAAGCAACGCGAAGAACCTTACCAGGTCTTGACATCCCGATGCTATTTCTAGAGATAGAAAGTTACTTCGGTACATCGGTGACAGGTGGTGCATGGTTGTCGTCAGCTCGTGTCGTGAGATGTTGGGTTAAGTCCCGCAACGAGCGCAACCCCTATTGTTAGTTGCCATCATTCAGTTGGGCACTCTAGCGAGACTGCCGGTAATAAACCGGAGGAAGGTGGGGATGACGTCAAATCATCATGCCCCTTATGACCTGGGCTACACACGTGCTACAATGGTTGGTACAACGAGTTGCGAGTCGGTGACGGCAAGCTAATCTCTTAAAGCCAATCTCAGTTCGGATTGTAGGCTGCAACTCGCCTACATGAAGTCGGAATCGCTAGTAATCGCGGATCAGCACGCCGCGGTGAATACGTTCCCGGGCCTTGTACACACCGCCCGTCACACCACGAGAGTTTGTAACACCCGAAGTCGGTGAGGTAACCTTTTGGAGCCAGCCGCCTAAGGTGGGATAGATGATTGGGGTGAAGTCGTAACAAGGTAGCCGTATCGGAAGGTGCGGCTGGATCACCTCCTTTCTAAGGAAAAACGGAATGTACTTGAGTTTCTTATTTAGTTTTGAGAGGTCTTGTGGGGCCTTAGCTCAGCTGGGAGAGCGCCTGCTTTGCACGCAGGAGGTCAGCGGTTCGATCCCGCTAGGCTCCATTGAATCGAAAGATTCAAGTATTGTCCATTGAAAATTGAATATCTATATCAAATTCCATATGTAATTAATTACATATAGATAGTAACAAGAAAATAAACCGAAACGCTGTGAATATTTAATGAGTTAGGTCGAAAGACCAAAATAAGGTTAAGTTAATAAGGGCGCACGGTGGATGCCTTGGCACTAGAAGCCGATGAAGGACGTGACTAACGACGAAATGCTTTGGGGAGCTGTAAGTGAGCAATGATCCAGAGATGTCCGAATGGGGGAACCCGGCAGGTAATGCCTGTCACTCATTACTGTTAAGGTAATGTAGAGGAAGACGCAGTGAACTGAAACATCTAAGTAGCTGCAGGAAGAGAAAGCAAAAGCGATTGCCTTAGTAGCGGCGAGCGAAACGGCAAGAGGGCAAACCGAAGAGTTTACTCTTCGGGGTTGTAGGACTGCAACGTGGACTTAAAGATTATAGAAGAACTACCTGGGAAGGTAGGCCAAAGAGAGTAATAGCCTCGTATTCGAAATAGTCTTTATACCTAGCAGTATCCTGAGTACGGCGAGACACGAGAAATCTCGTCGGAATCTGGGAGGACCATCTCCCAACCCTAAATACTCTCTAGTGACCGATAGTGAACCAGTACCGTGAGGGAAAGGTGAAAAGCACCCCGGGAGGGGAGTGAAATAGAACCTGAAACCGTGTGCCTACAACAAGTTCGAGCCCGTTAATGGGTGAGAGCGTGCCTTTTGTAGAATGAACCGGCGAGTTACGATATGATGCGAGGTTAAGTTGAAGAGACGGAGCCGTAGGGAAACCGAGTCTTAATAGGGCGCATTAGTATCATGTCGTAGACCCGAAACCATGTGACCTACCCATGAGCAGGTTGAAGGTGAGGTAAAACTCACTGGAGGACCGAACCAGGGCACGTTGAAAAGTGCTTGGATGACTTGTGGGTAGCGGAGAAATTCCAAACGAACTTGGAGATAGCTGGTTCTCTCCGAAATAGCTTTAGGGCTAGCGTCGATGTTAAGTCTCTTGGAGGTAGAGCACTGTTTGGGTGAGGGGTCCATCCCGGATTACCAATCTCAGATAAACTCCGAATGCCAACGAGATATAATCGGCAGTCAGACTGCGAGTGCTAAGATCCGTAGTCGAAAGGGAAACAGCCCAGACCACCAGCTAAGGTCCCAAAATATATGTTAAGTGGAAAAGGATGTGGGGTTGCACAGACAACTAGGATGTTAGCTTAGAAGCAGCTATTCATTCAAAGAGTGCGTAATAGCTCACTAGTCGAGTGACCCTGCGCCGAAAATGTACCGGGGCTAAAACATATTACCGAAGCTGTGGATACCTTTATAGGTATGGTAGGAGAGCGTTCTATGTGCGAAGAAGGTGTACCGTGAGGAGTGCTGGAGCGCATAGAAGTGAGAATGCCGGTATGAGTAGCGAAAGACAGGTGAGAATCCTGTCCACCGTAAGACTAAGGTTTCCAGGGGAAGGCTCGTCCGCCCTGGGTTAGTCGGGACCTAAGGAGAGACCGAAAGGTGTATCCGATGGACAACAGGTTGATATTCCTGTACTAGAGTATATAGTGATGGAGGGACGCAGTAGGCTAACTAAACCAGACGATTGGAAGTGTCTGGCCAAGCAGTGAGGTGTGATATGAGTCAAATGCTTATATCTATAACATTGAGCTGTGATGGGGAGCGAAGTTTAGTAGCGAAGTTAGTGATGTCACACTGCCGAGAAAAGCTTCTAGCGTTAATTATACTCTACCCGTACCGCAAACCGACACAGGTAGTCGAGGCGAGTAGCCTCAGGTGAGCGAGAGAACTCTCGTTAAGGAACTCGGCAAAATGGCCCCGTAACTTCGGGAGAAGGGGCGCTGACTTATGGTCAGCCGCAGTGAATAGGCCCAAGCAACTGTTTATCAAAAACACAGCTCTCTGCTAAATCGTAAGATGATGTATAGGGGGTGACGCCTGCCCGGTGCTGGAAGGTTAAGAGGAGTGCTTAGCAATAGCGAAGGTATGAATTGAAGCCCCAGTAAACGGCGGCCGTAACTATAACGGTCCTAAGGTAGCGAAATTCCTTGTCGGGTAAGTTCCGACCCGCACGAAAGGCGTAATGATTTGGGCACTGTCTCAACGAGAGACTCGGTGAAATTTTAGTACCTGTGAAGATGCAGGTTACCCGCGACAGGACGGAAAGACCCCATGGAGCTTTACTGCAGTTTGATATTGAGTATCTGTACCACATGTACAGGATAGGTAGGAGCCTATGACCTCGGGACGCCAGTTTCGAGTGAGGCGTTGTTGGGATACTACCCTTGTGTTATGGCTACTCTAACCCAGATAGGTTATCCCTATCGGAGACAGTGTCTGACGGGCAGTTTGACTGGGGCGGTCGCCTCCTAAAAGGTAACGGAGGCGCCCAAAGGTTCCCTCAGAATGGTTGGAAATCATTCGCAGAGTGTAAAGGTATAAGGGAGCTTGACTGCGAGAGCTACAACTCGAGCAGGGACGAAAGTCGGGCTTAGTGATCCGGTGGTTCCGCATGGAAGGGCCATCGCTCAACGGATAAAAGCTACCCTGGGGATAACAGGCTTATCTCCCCCAAGAGTTCACATCGACGGGGAGGTTTGGCACCTCGATGTCGGCTCGTCGCATCCTGGGGCTGTAGTCGGTCCCAAGGGTTGGGCTGTTCGCCCATTAAAGCGGCACGCGAGCTGGGTTCAGAACGTCGTGAGACAGTTCGGTCCCTATCCGTCGCGGGCGTAGGAAATTTGAGAGGATCTGCTCCTAGTACGAGAGGACCAGAGTGGACTTACCGCTGGTGTACCAGTTGTTCTGCCAAGAGCATCGCTGGGTAGCTATGTAGGGAAGGGATAAACGCTGAAAGCATCTAAGTGTGAAGCCCACCTCAAGATGAGATTTCCCATGATTTTATATCAGTAAGAGCCCTGAGAGATGATCAGGTTGATAGGTTAGAAGTGGAAGTGTGGTGACACATGTAGCGGACTAATACTAATAGCTCGAGGACTTATCCAAAGAAAGTAACTGAGACATATTGACAACGATTTGGTTTCTTGATACAGTATAGATATTCAATTTTGAGTTGAGAATACTCAGAGTTAAGTGACGATAGCCTAGGAGATACACCTGTTCCCATGCCGAACACAGAAGTTAAGCCCTAGTACGCCTGATGTAGTTGGGGGTTGCCCCCTGTTAGATATGGTAGTCGCTTAGCGCATAGGGAGTTTAGCTCAGCTGGGAGAGCATCTGCCTTACAAGCAGAGGGTCAGCGGTTCGATCCCGTTAACTCCCATAGGTCCCGTGGTGTAGCGGTTATCACGTCGCCCTGTCACGGCGAAGATCGCGGGTTCGATTCCCGTCGGGACCGTCAAGTAGAAATATTTGAGACTCGTTAGCTCAGTTGGTAGAGCAATTGACTTTTAATCAATGGGTCACTGGTTCGAGCCCAGTACGGGTCATATATGCGGGTGTGGCGGAATTGGCAGACGCACCAGATTTAGGATCTGGCGCTTAACGGCGTGGGGGTTCAAGTCCCTTCACCCGCATTAGAAAAGTTAGCCGGCTTAGCTCAGTTGGTAGAGCATCTGATTTGTAATCAGAGGGTCGCGTGTTCAAGTCATGTAGCCGGCATAAA